>CAWFCU010000008.1:0-94559 GCA_963814445.1 uncultured Chitinophagaceae bacterium | reverse complement strand
TTAGACTTCCGAAGTTTTAAAAACTTCGGAAGTCTTTTACAAAATCACAAATGGGTTATTGCCAAACACATCATTGTCCTTATCCTTATCCAAACCCATTACTCTTTTCAGGTAACAATACCAATGTTTCAATCTTACTTTCATAAGCGTTTTCATTTTTAATTGTTAAGTGAATAGTTGAATACAAAAGCTCTTACCCAAACTTCCGAAGTCTTTAAGACTTCGGAAGTTTTGTCAAACACAAAGCCCCGAACATAATGCTCAGGGCTTTGTTATTTTTTAAAGCCCTTTCAGGCTGCGGAATTAATATCCACCCATGCCACCCATATCAGGAGCGCCATGTGAATGTGCTGCTTCTTCTTTTGGCTTGTCAGCAATTACTGCTTCGGTAGTCAACAACATACCTGCAATAGAAGCTGCATTTTCCAACGCTACACGGCTCACTTTAGTTGGGTCAATTACACCAGCCTTAAATAAGTTTTCGTACACTTCAGTCCTTGCATTAAAACCAAAGTCACCTTTGCCTTCTTTAATTTTTTGTACCACGATAGAACCGTCGATACCTGCATTAGAAGTTAAGCAACGCAGTGGTTCTTCCAAAGCACGGCGAACGATCTGCATACCGGTTTGCTCATCAGCTATCTGGCCTTTTACTTTTGGTTCCAACGCTTCAATAGCACGGATATAAGCAACACCACCACCAGGTACAATACCTTCTTCAACAGCAGCCCTTGTTGCATGCAATGCATCATCAACACGGTCTTTCTTTTCTTTCATTTCCACTTCAGTAGCAGCACCAACATACAATACTGCAACACCGCCAGCTAATTTAGCCAAACGCTCCTGTAGTTTTTCTTTATCGTAATCAGATGTTGTGTTTTCTACCTGTGCTTTAATTTGATTTACTCGTGCAACGATATCTTTTTTAGCGCCTTTGCCACCAACGATAGTTGTGTTGTCTTTGTCGATAGTTACAGAAGCAGCCTGTCCTAAAGTAGTAAGGTCAGCACCTTCTAATTTATGACCTAGTTCTTCGCTGATAACAGTACCAGCAGTTAAGATGGCAATGTCAGTCAGCATTTCTTTTCTGCGGTCACCAAAGCCCGGAGCTTTTACAGCAGCTACTTTAATAGTGCCACGTAATTTATTTACAACAATGTTGCCAATGCTTCACCTTCAAGGTCTTCAGCAATGATCAACAACGGACGGCCGCTTTGAGCAACTTTCTCAAGAATATGAAGAATATCTTTCATTGCAGAAATCTTCTTATCATAAATAAGAATGTATGGGTTCTGCAATTCAGCCTGCATTTTTTCG
The DNA here is from genome assembly GCA_963814445.1 of uncultured Chitinophagaceae bacterium. Taxonomy (GTDB): domain Bacteria; phylum Bacteroidota; class Bacteroidia; order Chitinophagales; family Chitinophagaceae; genus Ferruginibacter. The sequence goes on along the minus strand of CAWFCU010000008.1, from coordinate 93,242 downwards.
CTGTTGGTTACAAAGTATGGAGACACATAACCACGGTCAAACTGCATACCTTCTACAATATCAACAGTTGTATCAGTTCCTTTTGCTTCTTCTACAGTGATAACACCTTCTTTACCAACTTTTATAAATGCTTCAGCAATCAATTTACCAATTGTTTCGTCATTGTTAGCAGAGATAGTTGCTACCTGCTGAATTTTTTTGCTGTCGTTTCCAACAGTTTGAGATTGTGCTTTTAAGTTTTCAACAACAATAGTAACCGCTTTGTCAATACCACGTTTCAGATCCATTGGGTTTGCACCTGCAGCCACCATTTTCAAACCTTCGCTAATGATTGATTGAGCCAATACAGTTGCAGTAGTAGTTCCATCACCTGCAATGTCTGCAGTTTTAGAAGCTACTTCTTTCACCATTTGAGCGCCCATGTTTTCAATAGCATCTTCCAGTTCAATTTCTTTTGCAACAGTTACACCATCTTTAGTTACCTGTGGTGCACCAAATTTTTTCTCAATAACCACGTTACGGCCTTTTGGACCGAGGGTTACTTTTACAGCGTTGGCCAAAGTGTCCACGCCTTTTTTCATTTTATTTCTTGCTTCGATATCGAAGTATATCAGTTTTGCCATAATATTAATTACCCCAAACCCCTAAAGGGGCTTTAGAACCTGCTGGGGCAAACAGTTTTTATTTAATTATACATTATAAATTTAAAAGAGCTTGCTTAGTTCCCCCCTTTAGGGGGCGAAGGGGGTTTAAACGATTGCCAGTATATCGCTTTCCCTCATGATAAGGTACTCGCTTCCTTCAATCTGGATTTCTGTTCCTGCATATTTACCATACAAAACGGTATCGCCAGCTTTTACGGTTACCGGCTCGTCTTTTTTACCAGGGCCGGCAGCTATTACTACACCACGCTGTGGTTTTTCTTTTGCAGTGTCCGGGATAATGATACCACCAGCAGATTTTTCTTCGGCAGCAGCCGCTTTCACAATTACCCTGTCATGTAAAGGGGTAATGCTTACTTTTTTTGCCATAATCGTATTGATTTTTTTTGTTTTGATTTTTGATTTGAGCCTGCAAATGTAGGCATCTGCACCCAACGAATATCATACCAGCCTCGTAATCGGGAATTCTTGTCAGTAAATTCGTTTTAGATTGGCAGTTTAAGTCAGGACTGCGACAAATTTTCACCTCCCCGCCTATTAACCAATAACTATTAACCATTAACCTAACTATCCCTACATTTGCAGCCTGTTTAAAGAATAAAGATGATCAGCAGAAGAAATATAAGGGTTAAAGTGATGCAGACACTTTACACATCAGACAGTATCAGCAAGGATATCAGCGTGGCGGACGCCAATAAATTGTTGAAAAAGCAATTTGAGCAAACAAGGCAATTGTTTTTATACCTCATCTACTTTCTTACCGAAACGGCCCGTTATGCAGAAACCGACGCTGACAAAAAAGCCGGTAAGCATTTACCATCTGCAGCCGATCTAAGCATCAATACCAAAATTGCTGGCAATGAATTGTTGTGGAAAATATTGGAAGAACCCAGTTTTAAAGCTGCCTGTGCAGAAATAAAACCACAGCATTTAATGGATGCAAACCTGCTGAAAAAAATTTACGAGGCATTGGCAGCATCAGAAGAATACAAAGATTATATCACCGTATTAGCAAGAGATAAAAAATCAGAAAAGGAAATACTGGAATTTATTTTCACTAACCTGATGTTGCCTAACGAAGATTTTACCAGCCATATTGAAGAACATTTTATCAATTGGGATGATGATGGAGAAATGATGAATGTGCTGATGCTGAACTGCCTTCAGAAACCTCACCATATGAACTTTAATGAAATGGTGAGTAAAGACAAACTGGAGTTTGCCAACAGCCTTTTGGAAACCGTGATAGAAAAGAAAGAAGTGAGCCTGGAACTGCTGAAACCAAAATTAAAAAACTGGGATGCAGAACGTATTGCGGCGCTTGACCTTATCATTATTCAAATGGGTATTTGTGAATTTTTGTTTTTTGAAACCATACCAACAAAAGTTACCATCAACGAATATATTGACCTGGCTAAAGAATACAGCACACCGCAAAGTGGCCAGTTTATCAATGGTATTTTGGATAATATTCATAAAGAATTAACGGTACAGAATAAAATACATAAGAAAAATTTTAAAAATAGTACGCTGTAAAGTGTAGGTTTAGAGTTTAGTAAGTTTAGAAGTTTAGAAGTTTAGTTTATGAAAAAGTATTTATTGTTTTTTGCTACGGCAATAGTTTTCATTAGCTGCGATGTAAGAAGAAGCGATAAGATAATGGACGATTCGCTTGTAAGGGAAGAAAAACAGAAAAAGGAATTAAAAGAAAGAGTGGATGCTGCTTTAAAAGATTCAACTACTGTGCAGTTAATAGACAGTGTGTATGATTTTGGAACTGTAAAAGATGGCGAATTAGTGCAGCATAGTTTTAGTTTTAAGAATACCGGCACAAAAGCTTTAGTGGTGCAGGCTGCACATGCAAGTTGTGGGTGCACTGTACCGGAAAAACCAGAGCAACCCATTAAGCCCGGGGAAACAGGAGTGATAAAAGTGGTATTTGATACAAAGGGCAAAGGTGGAGGGCACCAGGAAAAAGATATTACTGTTACATCAAATGCCCATCCTGAATTTGGGAAATTGAAGCTGAAAGGAACTGTGGCAAAAGGGCAATAGGCAAACTATCAATTAGCAACAGGCAAGTTGGCAAAAAGGCAATAAATCAATAATCAATTTTTAATAATCAATACAATAACAAATGAAACTTTTAGGAATTTTATTACAGGCACAGGCACAGAGCAGCAGTTTTACACTAATTTTTATGGGATTGATGGTGCTGGTGTTCTGGCTGTTCATGATCCGTCCGCAGGCTAAAAAAGCAAAACAGCAAAAAACATTTATCAACGATCTGAAGAAAGGTGATAAAGTAGTTACCATTGCAGGCATACACGGCGTTATCAATAAAGTGAATGAAGATGGAACTATCAGTCTTGAAGTAAGCCCCGGCAGTTATTTAAAGATTGAGAAAAGTACAATCAGTATGGAGATGAGTGCAAGTTTGAATAAGGCGGTGGTGGAAACGAAGTAGTGAATGGTCAATGGTGAATAGGCAATAGGCAATAAGTAATTTTAAAAACCCAAAAGCAGTAAATTGCTTTTGGGTTTTTGTTTTATGTAATTTTAAAACTGTAATTACCAATCAATAATAAATAATTGAATAATTAATAATCAATGTTAAGAATTGGATTAACAGGCGGCATAGGCAGTGGCAAAAGTACTGTTGCTAAAATTTTTGAAACGCTGGGCATACCTGTGTATTATGCAGACGATGCTTCTAAAAAATTGATGAATGAAAATGAAGAATTAAAGAAGGCTATTAAAAACAACTTTGGTTCAGCAACATACACAGATGGAAAACTAAACCGCAAACAGCTCTCCTCGTTGGTTTTTAATAACCCTGAAAAATTAGCTTTACTCAATTCCATTGTTCATCCTGCCACTATAAAAGATGCTGAAGACTGGATGAAAAAACAAACAGCTCCTTATGCTATTAAAGAAGCAGCTCTCATTTTCGAAAGTGGTTCACAGGAACACTTAGACAAAGTGATTGGTGTGTATGCTCCTTCCACTGTTCGTATAAACCGGGTAATGCAAAGAGATAACGTAAGCCGTAACGAAGTCATCAGCCGCATGAATAAACAGATAAACGAAGAAATAAAAATGCGGCTCTGCGACTACGTTATTACAAATGATGAACAACAACTGTTGATACCACAGGTGCTGCAACTGGATGCCGTCTTCAGGCAGATCATTTCTTCACCACGGTAGTATCAGCCATGGGCATCCTTTCAACAATCGCCTTCCTCGAAAAGTCGTTATAATTAATTTTTCTTTTCTTCTTAGCAACCTTAGCAACTGTTTTCTTTGCCATTGCTTTTTTTACTGTTTTTACTTCAGTCGTTTCCACTGGCCGGTTGATCTCTCCCCTGCTGTAATCTTCCATATCAATTTCTTTTAGCGCTTCCGGCGCTTTTACTAAAGGCTTTTCTTCCTTGTATAATTTTTCAAGTGTGCCTTTGCGGCTGGCAGATGCATAATCAATGGCGCCCATAATAGTGGCGGCTACCATCAGGCTGCCGCATACATAAATCGTTGTGGTAATTGCTTTCATACTTTATTGTTGTTTGGTGATTAAGCGGTGAAGGTTTTTAAGTAGTGTTTTGTTTTATAAAATATCAAAATTTCGGCTGCTAGTAAATTGCCCACCACACTTACCCATAAGCTCACTTCATAATTTTTTGTGAGTTCCACATCAAATAAATACAGGATCAAATAATACACACGGAATGTAACGGCCGTCAATGCCATGGTATAGCTTCTTATCATCCACACTTTATGTGCTAACACATTCTTTTTCAGAATAGCCGTAAACCCTTTAAGCGTAAAGAAAAACCAGGCAATAGCCATGAACATAAACAAGCCTCTCTCGGCACCTGTGCCTTTGGCAAAAAAACTCATGTACAAACCGGTAGGTGCACCGAGTAGTAAAACAACTGCTACATAAATGCGCCCACTCCAGACATGTATAGGTTTTCTTTTCTTTAGTATAGAAGATGAAAACTGCAGTAAGGCAGCACCAATGCAAAACATGCCTGCAAAAATGTGAACATAGAAACTTACTTTATAAACCGGTTGCAAAAACAACACGGCTCTTTCCTGTATAAAAGAAAAGTCCGTTTTAAAACTGAAGTATGGAATGGTGTTGTAAATAAGCAAGAGACTGAAAAAGATTACTGGCAGCCAGAAAAAGACAAATAAGGCAAAGCGTTTTGCTTTTGCGTAAGTGGCAATACGGGAGTTCATACAGTGGTTGGTTTGAAAGGTTTGAGATACAAACCTCAACCAAGTCCACAAAAGAAAATGTTAGGTTTCTGTTAAAGGAAATGACAGTTTATTAAGAAGAGGGATTATAACAACCCTTTAAACTTTAGTAGATAAAATAAAACGCATTGAAATGAAGACAGCTTAAAAACAGGAATACACTTAGTCGGTGGTCATATAAAAGAAAAAATACAACATTTGAAAAGCAAAAATTAAATACGGCCCGAAAACTGACAACTGTAAGTTATCAAGCTTTTTTGTAAATAATAGAAGGATGCTAAGCAGGAAAAATAATGAACAAATAATCAAAGGAGATATACCTCCGGTATTGAAAAAACCTGTTTTGGCTGTATACCTGTATTCATCCTTATCAAAGGATATTTTTTTAATCTTACCCAATAAAGAAGTTGAATAAACGATACATGAATCAACTCCATTTAATAATGTAAAAGTACTTCCGTATACTCTGAATGAAGTATTATCGTTGAGTGTAATGGAATATAACCTTGAACCCTTGCCTGGAAGAATTCCCAATTAAAATGACTCAAAGATTTTTGTTCCTCCCGTAACCCTGTTGCAAAAGAATCAATAAGAGGAATTAAGAACAATATGAGTGACCATGTGAGAAGAATTTTTGCTATTGGCCATTTCTGCATAAAACTTATTTCAATTTTGCTAATGCTCCTTTAATCCTCTCCCAGGCTCTTTCAATATTCGCCATACTGTTAGCAAAAGAAAAACGAACACAGTTTGGTTCACCAAACGCCTCTCCCATTACAGAAGACACATGCGCTGTATTCAATAAATACATAGAGAAATCCGCAGAGTTGGTGATCTTGTTTTCGCCATCGCTCTTTCCATAATAATAACTCACATCAGGAAAAATATAAAAAGCACCTTCGGGTGCAAAACATTTTATACCCGGAATATCTTTTATCAATTCCAGCACTCTTGCCCTTCTTCTTGTAAACTCTTCCGCCATTTCCATGGAAGGTTTCAAATCAGTTGTCAAGGCCACAACGCCTGCCTTTTGTGCAATAGAACAGGTGGCACTGGTAAACTGGCCCTGTAATTTTTCACAGGCTTTTGCTATTTCAACATTAGCAGCAATATAACCAAGCCTCCAGCCGGTCATGGCAAAACCTTTACTTAAACCATTCACGACAATGACCCTGTCTTTAATATCACTGAATTGCGCAATGCTTTCATGTTTGCCAACAAAATTGATGTACTCATAAATTTCATCAGCAAGAATATAAATGTTGGGATACTTTCTGAATACTTCCACCAGGCCTTCCAACTCTGCTTTGCTGTATACAGCACCGGATGGATTGCAGGGAGAAGAGAACATGAACACTTTTGTCTTCGGTGTAATAGCCGCTTCCAGTTCAGCAGGTGTTATTTTAAATCCACTTTCCAAAGTAGAACGGATCTCCACCACTTTTGCCCTGGCAATTTTTACCAGCTCAGCAGTAAGTAACCCAGTAAGGTGTTGGAATAATTACTTCGTCCCCATCATCAGCCAAAGCCAAAATAACATTTGCCAAACTTTGCTTGGCACCTGTGGAGGTTACAATATTCTCAGGTTTATAATCAAGGTTATTGTCTCTTTTCAATTTGGTACAAACTGCTTCCCTCAGATCAAGGAAACCAGGTACTGGTGTATAGTGACTCCAGTTATCATTAATGGCTTTAATAGCGGCATCTTTAATATGCTGCGGTGTATCAAAGTCTGGTTCACCCAAACTAAGGTCAATCACATCCACTCCTTTGGCACGGAGCTCACGGCCCAGTTTGGCCATTTTCAATGTTTCAGGTTCAGCAAAGCGGTCTAATAAAGAAGATAATTGCATTGGGTATTTGTTTTTAGCGCTGCAAAAGTAAAAGAAAACAAGCAGTTTTATTGCTTCAAACGGAAGAAATTTAAAGAATGGGTAGAAGTTCTTTATAAAAAAAATCTATTCGTTAGAAATAATTCAAGCATTTATAATTGCTCACGAACAAATTATTGAGAATACTGTATTGTTGCAATATGCTGGCAACACTCACTATCATCCGCTATAAAAAAAGATACATACCATTTGCATTGCTGGCGATGGCGCTGCATCACATACCTTTTTGGTTTAATCCCAAAGCAACATTTTACAAATTGCTTGGTTGTGGTAAAAATGGCACATTTGATAAAAATCCCGACTGGCAGCAATGGGGCATAGTAGCCGCACATCCTGAACAACTAGTTACACAAAATTCATCATTGAAAGATCTATATGGAAGTTTTATCAACGGCTGGCTAAAATTATTCCGTTGTGAAGTTTGTACTTTTTATCTTGAACCAATAGAAGGGCATGGCAAATGGGATGGCAAAGAATGTTTTGGCAACCTTACAAAACAAACAGGTTATGATGGACCGATAGCCATATTGACAAGAGCAACTATCAGGCTCTCTCAACTATCCGCCTTCTGGAAAAATGTTGGCAGTGTAGCTGATCAAATGGCAACAGCAAAAGGCCTGGTTACCTCTATTGGCATTGGTGAAATGCCCTACATAAAACAGGCAACATTCAGCATCTGGCAAAATAAAGACAGTATGAAAGCCTTTGCTTACCAAATGAAAGAGCATGCGGAAGTAATACGAAAAACACGCCAGGAAAACTGGTACAGTGAGGATATGTTCGTACGCTTTAAACCACTGAAAATAACCGGTACTATCCGTGGAATTACTCCTTTGGAGGGAATTCTTTAGATTTGCAGCACAAACGATTGTTGTCATTCATTCTGCTTTACAGGGCCATGCTTACATGCTAAACTAACCCTTCCCCTGTTGCGGTATTAAATACTTGTATGAAGAATATTAAACTTATTGAAGTGCCAAGCGAAATTGGTGCTGGCACCCGTGGTGCAAGTTTGGGTGTTGATGCAATAAAAATTGCAGCGCTTGATTTTATGAGCAACTTTTTTGTTCACTTCCCTTCTGAAAAAATTGAAGTGGAAAACCAATTATTATTTGAACCGATCCAGTCGCCATACGCCAAAAGAATTAATGGCATGGTTACGATGTATGAGAGAGTGAGCAAGGCAGTATGTGAGACTATCAAAAGCCATTTCTTTCCTGTAGTATTAAGCGGCGACCATGGTACTGCAGGCGGCACTATTGCCGGCATTAAAATGGCAAAGCCAAAAAGCAAACTCGGTGTTATCTGGATCGATGCTCACGCCGACCTGCATACACCCTACACTACTCCATCAGGCAATATGCATGGCATGAGCCTGGCTACTGCTATTGGGGAAGACAATGAAGAAATGAAAGTGCATGATCTTGATGAAAAAACACATAAGCAATGGGAACAGTTAAAACATCTTGGAAAAATATTTCCTAAAGTATTGCCTGAAGATGTGGTGATTATTTCTTTACGGGACTATGAGGCTGAAGAAAGGTCGCTGGTGGAAAAGCATGGCATCAAAGTAATCACCACCAACGAAGTAAGGCGTAATGGGGCAGAAAGCATCAGCCGCAAAGTGCTCCGGTATCTTGGCGATTGCACAGATATTTATGTAAGCTTTGATGTAGACAGTCTTGATTCCTCCATTTCAAAAGGCACAGGCACACCGGTAAGTAATGGATTAAAAGAAAGAGAAGCAGAGGATCTGATAAGTAAGTTTATGCAGAACAGGAAAATATGTTGTTTTGAAATAACAGAAGTGAACCCAACATTGGATAAAGAAAACCTGATGGCAGAAATTGCATTTAATATTTTGCAGCGAAGTGTGAATGTGTTGATGATGAACTAAATTACGATGGTCAGACCAATAATTTTTGAGCAACTTGACATTACATCTAAAAACCACTTGCGGCATTATTTTTCGTAAAAATCAATAGCCACTATTTTAAACCAATCTATTAACCAAAATCCTTCACATGAAATTCAATCTTATTGCAGCAACCGTTACTGCATCCCTCTTTTTTATTTCCTGTAAAAAAGAAGAAAATAATAACCCCAGCACAGTAAAAGTCAATTTCATTTTTAAATTTGATAGTACACAGGTAAGGCTCAATGGCCAGGGAAATCCTGTTGTGGTACCTGCAGGGCATGGGGCACAATCACCAAGATTTAATACAATGAGTGCTCATTACCTGGAACTGACCCCAACCGCTATTACACTGCCTGGCGATGGAGCCGTATTGTACAGGGCAGAAGAAACAACCACCGGCGGCCCCAATGCCATTGATTTTTCAAAAGCAAAATTTGCAGGCAACAACCAAATATTTTTGAGTGTACCATTAAGCCAACTGGCAGCAGGTACTTACAATTATTTAAGAGTGTCGCTGGCTTACCAGAATTACAATGTGTATGTATATAGCCCTCTTGCAACTGTTGATGCCACTGTTGCTTCTTTTATCGGTTTCAATACCTACATCACAAACTTTAAGGTAAAAGATTCCACAGTGTTGGTAAATGCAAATAAGAAACAAGGCTATTGGGCAGTAGAAGCCAGTGCTTCTGGTTTTGGTACTTTACAAACCGGACAGGCTCCTGAAGGTGCCACTACTGTACCCAATCCATTATTTGCCACCTCTCCTATTCCGGCCGGTTCCTGCTTAGTTACAGGCGGTTTTGCCACACCGTTAGTAATTACCGGTAGCGAAACAAGCGATATCAATATCCAGGTGTCTTTATCTACCAATAAAAGCTTTGAATGGAGTGAAACAGACGGCAATAATCAATATAACCCTTTGCCTCCTAACAACGATGCGGTGGTTGATATGGGAATAAGGGGAATGATACCAAGCAAGTTGTAAAAGGTAATATAATTTTAGTGTTAAATGCCCCATAGCCTTATAAGCTGTGGAGTTTTATATTTGGTCATCCACCTACAAGATCGGCTATTGAACAAGCTCCCTGACAGAATGCAGTACCAACATAATTTATTGATACATTTGCGCCAACTTTAAACAAGGAAGGATGTATTTAAAATACTTTTTTATTCAGAATACCAAAGCTCTGTTTGCTTTTTTAAAGCTGCATGTGATCTTTGGCCCCTTTGTAGGTTTTTTCCGTAACCTCTCTTATTTATCGATGCAGTCAAAATGGATAAGCCAGCATAAAAATCTTGGCTATAATGATTTTTTTACCTGGAACAGGAACAGGGATAAAAGGTTTGGTTTGTACGCTTATCTCAATAAAGAATATATTAAAGATGTTCCTATCAATTACTTAGAGTTTGGTGTGGCAAATGGTGGTTCTTTTTACTGGTGGCTGGAAAATCATAAGAACCCTGCTTCCAAATTTCATGGCTTTGATACTTTTAGTGGCCTGCCCGAAGATTGGGGGCATTTTAAAAAAGGAGAAATGAATAATGGAAACGATGTGTTGAAGACAGATGATAAACGAGCTGTTTTTTATCAAGGGCTTTTTCAGCAAACATTACCCGGTTTTTTAAAAGCATATAAAAATGATACGCTTACAGTGATACACATGGATGCGGACCTGTATTCATCCACATTATATACGCTTACCTCGTTTGCGCCTTATCTTAAAAAAGGTGATATTATTTTCTTTGATGAATATTGTGTACCTACGCATGAGTTTTTGGCCGTAAAGAATTTTACTGAATCGTATTATATCAATCTGAAGCCTATAGCTGCTTCCAACAATTATTTATTTACCGCTTTTCAAGTTTGCTAACAATGAGTACCAAAATACATAACCTGATCAATTCATCCATTTCAGTTAAGCAGCAATTACTTGCTGATAAAAAACTAATGGCATTGATTAATGAAAGCATCAACATCATCATACAGGCTTTTAAAAACGGCAACAAAGTTTTGTTCTGTGGCAATGGTGGCAGTGCAGCAGATGCACAACATTTAGCAGCAGAATTCAGCGGTCGTTTTTATATTGACCGTCCTGCCCTGCCTGCAGAAGCATTGCATTGCAATACCTCCTACTTAACTGCTGTTGCAAATGATTACAGCTATGATTTAATTTATGCAAGATTGCTGCAAGGCATCGGCAATAAAGGCGATGTATTAATTGGTTTAAGTACATCAGGCAACAGCAAGAATATCATCCAGGCATTTGAAGTAGCTAAGCAAAAAGAAATGATAACAATTGGTTTTACGGGTGCAACCGGTGGTGGTATGAAAGCGATTTCTGATCATCTGCTCAATGTTCCTTCTACAGATACACCAAGGATACAGGAATGCCATATGCTGGTTGGTCATATCATTTGCCAGTTGGTGGAAGAAAATCTTTTTAAAGCCTGACAATGCAAAAAGAAGCAATCATTCTTGCAGGCGGATTAGGTACAAGATTGCGTTCTGTTGTCAGCGATCTTCCTAAATGTATGGCACCTGTGGCTGGCAAGCCTTTCCTTTATTATGTAATAAATCATTTACAAAAAAAAGGCGTTGATAATTTCATATTTTCCATTGGCTATTTAAGTGAAGCGATAGAAAATTTCCTGGCAGATAATTATCCTTTGTTAAATTATCAATTATCAATTGAAGAAGAACCTTTAGGTACAGGCGGAGCGATACACTTTGCCTGTAAAAAAGCCACTGCAGAAAATGTACTGGCGCTGAATGGAGATACTTTATTTACCGCAGATATAAATGCTTTGTTGAGTTTCCATATTGATAAAAAATCTGAGTGCTCTCTTGCATTAAAACCAATGCAGCAGTTTGACAGGTATGGCGTAGTTAAGCTGGATGCAAACAATTGCATCAACTCTTTCCAGGAGAAAAAATATTATGATGAAGGTTTGATCAATGGCGGTGTTTATGCAATTAACAGGGATAAATTTTTATCCCATTCATTTCCTGAAAAATTTTCTTTTGAGAAAGATTATCTGGAAGCGATGGTGAATAAGAAAAAATTTTACGGCCTTGAGCAGGATGAATACTTTATTGACATTGGCATACCGGAAGATTTTGAAAGGGCACAAAAAGAATTTGCTGAATTAAAAATGTAATAACTCCATTGAAAGATAAACTGAAATATATTGATAAAAGCTGGACGCTTTTCCTCGACCGGGATGGTGTACTCAATCACCAAAAAGAAGGCAGCTATATTTTTACCTGGGACGAATTTATTTTTTATGATGGGGTTTTAAAAGCCATGAAGTTTTTTGCATCTCAGTTCAAATACATTTTTATTGTAACAAACCAGCGTGGCGTTGGAAAAGGATTGATGACAGAAGAAAAGTTACAGCAGATTCATCACAACATGCACAAAATTATTGAACAGGCCGGCGGAAGAATTGATGGCATTTATTATTGTACCGAACTGGAAAGCCCCAACAGGAAACCCAATCCCGGCATGGCTTTACAGGCACAAAAAGATTTTCCTGATGTTGACTTTAATAAGTCCATCATGGTGGGCAACAGCATGAGCGATATGGAATTTGGAAGAAACATTGGCGCTGTTACAGTTTTTGTTACCACCACCAACCCTTCGGTTGATAAAGAGGATAGCCGCATTGATGCTGTGTATAATTCCTTAGAAGATTTTGCTACAGCATTGCAAAGCCTTCGTTAATATTTTCGTTAATTTGATTTACCCTGTTCTATTTACTAAGCCATTCATTTAATTTTATTGCATGAGTAAGATCAGCCTCTTTTTTATTTCCAGTATTTTATGTGCAACTGCATTTGCCCAGCCATATCAGCAACAGTGATTTAAAAGGGTTGCAACAAAAAGAAGATTTAATAAAGGTTTATGCAGATAAAATTGTAACCGGGCAAAGCATGCCAATTCGTTTTTATAATGACAGTGTATTTACGAGAGGATTTGTAAAAGCACTAACTACACCTTATTCATTCTATTATCCTTTTGATTCTTTACAAACCATTTCAAAATTGTGTGCACCAGATAGCAGTTTCCGCATATTTACATGGCAAATGGTGGTAAGTGAAAATCTTACAAGGCAGCATGGAGCAATACAAATGCGTACACCTGATGGCTCATTAAAACTCTTCCCTTTAATTGATAAATCAGACGTTACAACCGGTATAATTGATACGGCAGGAAACAACAAAGGGTGGATAGGTGCTGTGTATTACAGGATAATTGAAAAAAGAAGCAGCAACCAAAACTATTATACACTGCTTGGGTATGATGAAAACAATTTAAAAAGCAACAGGAAAATTATTGAGGTACTTAGTTTTCAAAACGACGAACCTATGTTTGGCGGCAGGTTTTTCAGTTATGAAGAAGACAGTGTTTTTAAATCATCAACCAGCCGCTATGTAATGGAATATAAAAAAACCGCAGGTGCAAGGCTTACATACGATGATGAAATGGACATGATAATATTGGAACACCTTGTATCAGAAACCGGCGAACCACTAAAAAAATGGACTTATATTCCTGATGGCGACTACGAAGGCTTTAAATGGAAAAATGGCAAATGGGTACATGTAGAAAAAGTATTTAACCAGGTAACCGAATTGGGAAAAGAACCAATACCCATGCCTGTAAAAGATGCACAGGGAAAAACCATTGAAGAAAATTTGAAAGACAATACACCTGTGGAGGAAAAGGCTGAAAATAAAAAGAAGAATTAAACAGCACTGTATTGAATACAAATGGTAATATGTTCAACAAGCCTGCAATACAAAATTTTTTGTCACCCCAAATAATATTGGCCTTAAGTTTTATTGTAGCGGCCTATTGGATCACTGGTAATTTCATTAATATCTATTCAAGCAATTTTGTGGGTGCCATTTTTGAAATATTATGGCTGCCAATGTTGTTATTGCTGTTTGTTCTCCCGGTAGTATCCATTTTCTTCTGGATAAAAAACCATTATAAGCTTACTTCACCTTACCTTTTTTCTTTTGTACTGGTTGCTGCTGCACTTATAATAATCATTGCAAAAAATAACTAACATTTATTCCCCGTTATTATTTTATTGATTGCTACGCATTGCTCTGCCAAAATAAGTTTCCTTACTTTTGGCCCCATGCAAAAACCAGTAATATGCATTGGCGCTGCCCTTGTTGATGATCTTTATCATGCTGAGGAGCCGATGATGATGCACACCACCAACGAAGTAACCCAAACCCGTACTGCAGGCGGCGTGGCAAGAAATATTGCACACCAATTAAGCCTGCTTGATATCCCCGTTCAATTAATAAGTGTATTTGGAAAAGATACTGATGGAGATTGGCTGAAACAGGTTTGCACCAACTGCAGGGATAAAATTAGATGCTTCTATTATTAACGCACCTGTAACTGGAAAATACACTGCACTTATTGATAAAGATGGCAGTATGTTTACAGCTTTGCTTACCAATGCAGCGCTTCATCTTGTTACACCGGAATACCTGCAAAAGCATGAACAGCTGTTAGGCACAGCCGCTTATGTATTGGTTGATGCCAACATCAGTGTGGAAAGTATGAACTGGCTGATAAGGTTTACCAATCTGAATAAAATAAGAATGATATTAGAACCGGTATCGGTTCCACCAGCTAAAAAAATTGCTGCCTGTAATTTTGAAGGGCTATATCTTATCACACCCAATGAAGATGAATTGCCTGCACTATGTTCAGAAAATGCCACAACAACTGAAGAACAGGTACAGGAATTACTAGACAAAGGCATTCAATATGTTTGGCTGCACAAAGGGAAACAAGGCTCCGCATTATATAAAAAAACAGAAACGCTGCAACTAAATGCACCTGCAGCTAACGTGGTGGACTGCACCGGTGCAGGTGATGGTTCCGTATCTGGTTTTATCCTGTCAAAATATTTTGGCAAGGATAATTTAAACAGTCTGCGAACAGCACATACTCTATCAGCAGAAATATTACAGGTGCATGGCGCTATTGCCACACACCTTAACCAGGAAAAATTATTGAACTCCGTTTCAAAATATTACGAAGAATAATGAGCAACAACCTACTTACCATATTGCCGGAAGTGGAACAGGCATTGCAGGAAGGAAAACCTGTTGTGGCACTGGAGTCAACCATCATATCCCACGGTATGCCCTACCCCAAAAATGTGGAAACAGCACTGGCAGTAGAAAAAGCAGTAAGGGATAATGGCGCTGTACCTGCCACTATTGCCATTATGGATGGCAAATGCTATGTTGGATTATCAGCAGACGCAAATAGAATATTTTGGCAAAGCAAAAGATGTGTGGAAAGTAAGCCTGCGTGACATACCTTATGTGCTTACTAAAAAATTATATGGTGCCACTACAGTTGCTTCCACCATGCGTATTGCAAGTATGGCCGGTATAAAAGTTTTTGTAACAGGCGGTATTGGCGGTGTACATCGTGGCGCTGAAAACAGTATGGATATTTCAGCTGACCTTACAGAGATGGCACAAACTTCAGTAGCTGTTGTGTCTGCCGGTGTAAAATCCATTTTGGATATTGAATTGACCTTGGAATATTTAGAAACAAAAGGCATCCCTGTAGTAACACTTGCACAGGATGAATTCCCAAGTTTCTATTCCAGTAAAAGTGGTTTTAAATCTCCTTTACGGCTCGATACCACTGCTGAGATTGCCCTTATGCTTTATACAAAATGGCAATTAGGGTTAACTGGCTCTGTTTTAATTGCTAATCCTGTTCCTTCGGAGTTTGAAGTAAACAGGGATGATATGGAAGATCACATTCAAAAAGCATTGACAGCAGCAGCAGCCAGTAATATCAAGGGAAAAGAAGTAACACCTTTTTTATTAAAATACATTGCGGAATATACACAAGGCGAAAGCCTGGAAGCAAATATTGCATTGATATTACATAATGCAAAAGCAGGTGCAGGTATTGCTGTAAGTTATAGCAGCCTGTAAAGCTTCTATTTTAATACACAGGCTTCGGAAATATTTTTTTAAACCACAGGAAAAGCATTCTTAACAACGTATTGCTGTCTATAAATTTTGCCAGTTTGATTGAGAATATGCTTTCAGGTTTATAACCGCTTTCTACACCCAGTTTTGTGGCTAACTTTTTAGTGGTATCAATAAAAGCCGATACGGTTATTCCATTTCTTTTTTCTAATGACGAACGAAGCAGGCGGTGAGTAAATCCTTTGCAATAAAAAAGCAGAAGTGCTGCAGCATGCTTATTAATAATGGCAGCCGCCGTTTCATTTTCCTTTTTAAGTTGTAAAAGCTGATCCACGTATAATTCAAGGCCGGCATGCAGCTTACTATCCTGTGAGGTTCCGGTGGTACTTTTATGCACCCTGAAAGCAAATAAATTATCTGCAGCAATGGCCATTCCTCCTTTCCTGCTCAATGATAACCACAACTCAAAATCTGCAAACAACAAATTTGGATATTTTACCGGTATGCCGCCGGTTGCATCATAATCAGCTGCCCTCATTACATAGCCTGTGCCCATTGAATCAACCGACTGTTTTAAAAAACCTTCCAGCAGATCTGTGAATGATAAAAACGATGGCATGAGTTTACATTGCCTTATAATTTTACCACCTGCATCTATAAAATTAAAATGGGTGTGGTACAATCCTGCATTGGGATACTGCCGGATCAAACTATTGATATGCTTCAAAAAATCCGGGTAAAAAAGATCATCATGGCCGGTTAAAGTAATGAATTCATTTTTGGGAACGGTGGTTATTCTTGACCAATTCTCCTCTATCGTCAAAGGTTTATCAGATGGGTAAATAACTATTTTATCATTATTAAGAGATGTCAGCCACTCTCTTGTTCCATCTGTGCTGCAGTTGTCGAGTATAATTAAATTAAAATCCTGTTCAGTTTGAGAGAGGATGCTGTTTACACATTCCTTTATGTATTCGCCGCCATTGCGTACAGGTAATATAACTGAAAACTTATTCACCTATAAATGTAAGATATGGAATGATAGCCCGGTCAAAGGCGAAATATTCAGCAGCCTTCAGGGATTGCTGAACATACATATCATAATCAGCCCTTATTGTTTGTATGGCCTGCTTTATTGAATCAGCACTAAGGTCATCAATCAAAATACCGCAGTTAAATTCTTTTACAAAAGAAAACCCGGAAATATTACTGCAAACAACAGGCACGCCGGCAGCAAGGTATTTAAACATTTTCCCCGAAGGGGCAGACATATAATTGAAATAATGCTCCTGCATAAAAGCATCATCAAAGTAATAAAAACAAAAACCTATTTCATGGTCAGAAAGAAATTCTACCACTTCGTTGTTCTCAAGATATTTACTGTTGATCACCAGCCTGTTGTTTTGTAACAACTCCTGGTATTCTTTATTCACCCTTTCTTTATCCGCATCAAAAAAAGCCCCTAATACCGTTAGTTTTTCACCAGGATACTTAACAAGAAAATCAAGACAATGATAAAAACCAAGTATTTTGATCGTTGAACCGGCATATATCAAAGACTTCCTTTCCTTTTTAGGAATACGTTCTTCATAAGGTGGCGCATTTTGTATATAGAATAATTTCAGCTTCTCCTCACCAAATAGATATTTATATCTTTCTTCGCTCTGTATGATAACACAATTGATAACAGACCTGTTAACAAGGGGAATTAAATGCTCATTGGAACATAATTCCAAAGAAACAAAATCAACCTTTACGCCCAGCATCGAGCAAAAGAAAAGATACCTGTTATCAACACAAATAATCCTTTTAAAATTATTGTTGCGGATCGTTTTTTTTATAAAAAAATACCTGAAAAAGTAATCTTTGTAATTGAGTTTATTTTTTTTGAAAGCCCTGGCTGTTTTACTGAGCAGCAGCATTACCTGGAACAATGCAAGAAAAACATACCTGTCTTTTCTTTTATAAACCCTGTGGTACAATATGTTTTCAATAGGCGCCTCCTGGCCATTATATCCCTCAGGATGTTGTGCTATAATGGATACGTTGTATTTCTTTGAAAACTCTTCGTAAAGCTGCAGCGTTGTTGGTGAGTATGCCAGGTGAGACCCATCAAATATTATCAGTACACTTTCTTTCTTATTCATTCATCATAATATTAGCCAATTGGTAAAAGTCAACCTGGGGTGTCCATCCCAAGCTTTTAATTAATGCCGGGTTGCTAACTAAAATATCATACTCAGGAATAAATCCTTTTTCCAAAACTACATAATTCTTCCAGTCCATTTTATGCAAACTAAAACAGTAGGTAAGCCACTCCTCTATTGAATAAGCCTGCCCGCTGCCAATAACGGCTTCAAATACTTCCTGCTGTTTCATCAACTGCCATATTGCTTCCACCACATCACCTGCATAATTGAATTCTTTCTTAACGCCGATATTTCCTAACAGCAATTTCTCTTCGCTGCCCTGTGCAATACGTAGTACAGCTTTTACAATTTTTTGGTTCACATGTTTTTCTGTTCTTAAGGGACTGTCGTGGTTAAAAAAATAACCAACATACACTTTCATATCAAATTTGCTCCGGTAATACCTGGCTGCATACACAGACTGAATTCTTGCAACAGCGTATGGGCTGCTTGCTTTAAACGGGCTTGATTCATCAATTGGTTTACCCGTATTTTTAAACTGCATGGCACTGCCAGACAAAAATACTTTTGTGGTTGGGCTATACAATCTTACACTTTCCAAAATATTAATTGTACCGGTGCTTATTGATTCATGATTTTCAAACAATGCAAAATGCTGTGTGGTGGAATTAGCAGCAAAATGAAAAACAAAAGCAGGCTGGTATTTTTTTATTACTGATTCAACAAACTGGTAATTGGAAACATCTCCTGTAATAAGAGCCGACTTTCTTGAAATAGTAATTACTTCAATTTGTAAACCGGTTAACAGTTTGTTCAAATAAAAACCATCCTGTCCACCTGCCCCGAATATTATTACAGTCATTTGATGAGGTTATTTAAAAGCATCTTTTCTGCAGTAAATAGTATTGATGTGAGTGTCGGCATAAGTGAAGTAACCTTTTGAATGCATAAACTCACTTATACCGGATATCTTCTCTTCTGTATTGTTTAAATAACCAAATGTTATGGTTTCCACGCAAATAACTTCGGGTTTATACTTTTCAAAATCCAGCGATTGTAAAATTTCCAGGTCCAGGCCCTCCACATCTATTGAAATAAAATTAGGATGCGGTTTAAAATATTCGCTGATGATGTTATTGATCGGCACCAGTGGAACCTGCATTGTTTCAAAACCTATGTTTGTTTCCTTCTCTCTTATCAATGCTTCTTCTTTAGAAAAAGTACTCCATCCATTTACATCTTTGGGAAATAAATAAAAAGCTGCTGCTGCCGAAGCTTCCCCGGCACCAATGCCAATGTTTAACACAATATCACGTGGGCGTTTGGCTTTAATAATATCAACCATATTCTTATCTGGTTCAATACATACACCATAGCAACCTTTCAGGTAGTAGTTATAAGTATTGTTACAACCAATTGGCTGGTTGGTACCAATTTCCAGGTAAGTGGGTTTTGTAATTTTCAAACTATCCAAAAGATATTGCACAATAAGGTCTTCGCCGTTTTGGGCATACGATGCTTTTGCATTCAAGGTTATTACATGCCAGGCCTTTTTACACTTGCCCAAAAATCTTTTTAAGTTCATTTTATTTATTCTTACTGATTCAGGAATTAGGTACAATTAAAAAGTTAATATCGTCAACCGTGGCAGCAAACTTATAATTGATGCTTTGTGCAAAAGCAACATAATCCTGGAAGGTAGTGCCAAAATTATCCTGGAACTGTTGCTCAAATTCAAATATAATTGGCATCTTGTTTTTAAGAATTGTTTCTCTTGCCCCCTGCATTGCAAACAGGTCGGCACCCTGCACATCTATTTTCATAAACCCGATCTTTTCCGGAATTGCCAAACTATCGATGGTTAAGGTTTTTACTTTTCTGCCTTCCTTGGCTTTCATATCCAGGCCATAAGAACCATACGTCTTAAACTTATCAAAATCGGGTTCTGGAAAGATCAACTCTACATCATTTTCATAATGCACTGCCCCAAATACGGGCACTATATTAGTGCAGTTATTTGCTTTGATATTATGCTGCAATATTGAATACACATAAGGTTCTGCCTCAAATGCATACACTTTTCCTTCGGGGCCTACTATTTTAGATAAGCCCACACTCATTTGCCCGTAATTGGCACCGAGATCAAGTACAGCATCGCCTTTCTTCAAATACTGCTTTGCTATATTCATGATATTTTCATCGAATACTTCTCCCCTTCTTATTGCTCTTGATACAATGTCGCCCTGCAAAAAATCAGGCAAATAAAATTTGCCAAGTGGCGTATCAAACAATTCAGTATTTGCTATGTCAGAAGTAACTTTAAATTTATCAGGATGCTTCCAATCAATTTTGATTATTTCATAGTTGTACCGGTGCAAAAAATTCCTTACTATGTTTCGTAACATGGGTTATTTTTTATAAATATCAATTACTGGTATGGGGAAAATAAAACCTGTTCCTTTATCAAGCGCCTCTTTTTCCCGTTCTAAAAATTCCTGTTTAAAATGCCATGGCAAAACAAGATAGTAATCAGGATTCATTGCCCTGCTTTCCTGTTCACTTATAATAGGAATATTGGTTCCTAAAGTATAGGCTCCATACTTATCAGGATTTCTTTCTGCTGCGTAATCCACCAGCATACTATTAATCTCACACCATTGCAAAATTGTATTGCCTTTTGTAGATGCACCGTAGATGTGAACCCGTTTACCTTCGTTCTTCAGTTTCACCAGTAAGTTGTGTAATTCATTCTTAACTTTTTCGATGCGGTACTGGAAAGCTACATAAGGCTTGTCTGTATCCAGTTCCAGGTCAAATTCCTTCTGCCGCACTTCATTCATTATCCTGTGATCTTCGTTATTATAATACAGGCCGCTTTCTTTATGTGTGGCAAAGCAACGAATGCTGCCGCCATTTATATCATTGAATTCTATTTTAAATATTTTAATCCCGGCCAGGCTTGCAATTTTTTCCAAAACAGCGAGACTGTAAAATTCAAGATGCTCATGGCATATGGTATCATAACTGTCGAGTTGAAGCATATGTGGCATATAGCTCATCTCAAAGATCCAAATGCCTTCAGGAGATAAAAACTTCTTTATGTTCCTTGCAAATTCAACAGGGTTTTCCAGGTCATAAAACATAGCGATGGAGGTGATAAAGTCAAATTTCGTTTCCCCGATCAAATTACTCAATTCAGCAGAAGGAAAAATATCCTGTACAACGGTGGCACCTTTTACTTCCTGGGCAACATCACTTGGGTCGCAACCAAATTTTGTAAAGCTTTCAGGGTAATAATTTAATAAGGTGCCGTCATTACAACCAATATCCAATACGTTGCAATTATTTTTATTCAGCAACGACATGGCACCATCAACAATATTCTTAAGATGGTTACGCATTGTTGCATTGGTGCCGCTACGATACCAATATGCCGCATAGAGAATTTCTGGCGGTACACTATGTTCCATTTGCAGCAGGCCACATGCATTTTCATCTAATTGCGGATTACACCTTACCAGCGAACAGTTTATTTTCCGCTGAGAAGGCATTTCTTTCCCAGGCTTTACAAATGACCCTTGTAAATATTGCGGCCCCAGGTCAATTACAGGAGTTAATGAAGATGAACCACAAACCCTGCAGGTAGTCCGTTTTCTAATATGCATAAACCTTGTTTATTTATTATTAAGTGCACTGTTTAATTTATCTGTTCCACCCCAAAAATGCATCGGCTCATAATCAGTATAGGGATAAGCCCCAAGCAATAACTGGATGCTTTTCCCTTTTGCTTTAAGATATGCTTTTACAAAATCTTTTACACTCACAGGCTGGCCGCTACAACAATTGATGATACCTGTAACGCTTTGCTGAACTGCTATGGTTACAAGATAAGCCGCTACTTTTTCAATTGGCAAAAAATCTCTTACCTGTTCTCCGCCACTCATTTTAAAATCTGTGTCATCTTTCTCCAACGCTTTATCGAGTTGCGAAATTAAGGATTTTGGGCTTTGGCCTTTGCCATACATATAAAACAACCTAATCCATTTAAAACTGCACTTATGAGCAGCAGTGAGCTTTTCTAATTCAATCCGCAATTCATTCTTTGCAATGGCATAAGGATTGGCAGGCTCACATTCCATAGTTTCAATAAGACAACCCTCTTTCATACCATATTCAAAACAGGTACCTGTCACAGTTAAATCTGTCAACCCGTTTTGCAACAGGTTGTACAGAAAAGCCTTTTGCAAAGGAAGGTTTTTAGTGATGTGAAAATCATCTTTATAGTTTGGCAAACCTTCCCATGCTAAATGAATAACCAAATTAGGTTGCTGAAAAAGATTGAAATAATTTATGCTGTTGTCAAATGCATCAAAGTTGAAAGGAATATAAGTTACAGCATTGTACCATACAGCAGTTTTAGCTTTTTCTTCTGATGATGATGTAGTAATAACAGTGAGCCCTTTATCCAACAATTCCTGTACAACATAGTTGCCGATAAAACCAGTAGCACCTGTTACTAATACTTTCTGTTGCATCTTAAAAACTTTGTACTGCTGGTATAGGAACTACAAATTGTCCACCCCACTCTCTTATATAACTCAACTGTTGTGTTATTTCATCCTTTAAATTCCACGGAAGAATAATTACATAATCAGGTTTTGCATCTTTTAAATATTGCTCATTCATCACAGGGATATGACTGGCAGGTAAAAATTTATTTTGCTTGTGAGGATTGGCATCTACTACAAAGTCTATCAAATCATTCTTTACGCCACAAAAATTCAATAACGTATTTCCTTTGGCAGCAGCACCATAAGCTGCAACTTTTTTGCCTGCATTTTTTTGCTTAATTAAGAAAGAAAGCAAATCTAATTTTACCCTCATTGCTTTTTCCTGGAAACCGTTGTAATAAGCCAGGCCATTCATGCCTTTTGATGCTTCCAGTTCAAGCACCGATTTTACATTCGGGCTTATTCCTTTTGTAGCATCTTCTTTATGCTTTGCATAAATCCTTAATGAACCTCCATGTGTTGGCACCTGATCAACATCAAACATCTCCAATCCTTGTGATTCAAAAATTTGTTTTACTGTAGTAAAAGAGAGGTAAGAAAAATGTTCATGATAGATAGTATCAAACTGGTTGTTATCTACCAACTGCATCAGGTGAGGGAACTCCATCGTAACCACACCATTTTCTTTCAGGATAACTTTCATGCCACCAACAAAGTCAACAATATCCGGTACATGTGCCAGTACATTATTGCCCAATAACAAATCAGCCTTAATATTTTTTGCAACTAATTCCTTTGCCAATCGAACTCCAAAAAAATCAACCACCGAATCAACCCCTTTTTCTTTTGCAGCTTCAGCAGTATTAGCTGTTGGTTCAATGCCTAAAACAGGAATATTATCCTGGTGGAAGTATTGCAATAAATAACCATCATTGGATGCCACTTCAATTACCAATGAATCTTTTGTATAGCCAAAACGGTTGGTCATCATCCCGGTGTAAGCTTTCGCATGTTTCAGCCAGCTTGTGCTGTATGATGAAAAATAAAGATAGTTGCTGTCGAAAATGGCATCCGATTTTTTATATTCATCCACCTGCACCAAAAAACATTTATGGCAGGTATAAACTTTCAGCGGATAAAATGTTTCCGGTTCATTTAACTGTTCGGCAGTTAAAAAAGAATTTGACGCCGGCGAATTCACCAGGTCAATAAAATCATGTGTAAGTGCTGTTTTACAAAATCTGCATTGCATAATTATAGTCCATTGAAATTTGCATCCAGTAACGGATGGTTATTATCTCTTTCTGAAACATTTATCACCGGCAACGGCCATTGAATATTTAATATTTCATCATTGTATCTGAATCCTCCTTCTACTCCGGGCTGATAAAATTCCGAATGATGATAGATCAATTCTGTATTTTCTTCCAATGTTTGAAACCCATGGGCAAAGCCTTCAGGTATATAGATCATTTGTTTATTGGCTGCTGACAATTCCGCAACCACATGCTGCAAAAAAGTTGGTGACCCTTTGCGTATATCAACAATTACATCCAATACTGCTCCTGCAATACAACGCACCATTTTTATTTCACTGAATGGTGGATGCTGAAAATGCATTCCTCTCACCGTTCCTTTTTCCTTTGTAAAAGAATGATTCAGCTGCACCCATTCTTTATCATGACCAATTGCAGCAAACTCATTTTTGCAGTATGTTCTTGCAAACCATCCACGTTCATCACTAAACGGCTTTAATGAAATGATATAACTTCCTTTTAGTGCTGTTTCTGTAAACGTCATTGCTGGTAATTATTTATTTGCTGCAATGTAAAATCATACACAGCAACTGGTGATTGCTTATACCAGTTAATTGCCCATTCAATTGCTTCTTTGCTGTTCAGCTTTGGTTGCCATCCTAAAACCTTTATTGCTTTTTCAATAGATAGTTTCAGCAAGCCGGCTTCATGTGGTTGTGCTGCATCATATCCATCGATCCAGTTGCCGCTTCCCCAGCAATTGATGGCTGTTTCCACTAATTCTTTCACCAGCACATGGTCATTGGCCAATGGGCCAAAATTATAGGCACCGGAAAAAGCAACAGCATCTTTATCTGCCAACATTCCAACCAACAAATATCCACTCAATGGCTCCAGCACATGTTGCCATGGACGCACTGCATGAGGATTTCTTACAAATATTTTTTCGCCGCTTTTCAATGCTCTCACAATATCCGGGATTATCCTGTCGTTGCTCCAGTCACCCCCACCAATTACATTGCCAGCCCTTGCGCTAATGATTGCCTTTTGATGCTTGCTGTATTCTTTGATATTAAAAAAAGAATTGCGGAAAGAACTGATCACAATTTCTGTTGCCGCCTTGCTGGCACTGTAGGGGTCATAACCACCCAACCTGTCATCTTCTCTGTATAAATAGTCAGCTTCTGTATTTTCATACACTTTGTCTGTTGTGATAACAACTACGGTGCATTTCTTTTCCAGTTTAATTACTGCCTCCAGCACATTGGCCGTACCAACCGCATTCACTTCAAATGTTTCTGATGGAATTTGATAACTCTTTCTTACCAACGCCTGTGCTGCCAAATGAAAAATAAGATCAGGTTTAAAATCAACTATCTCTTTTTCCAGCAACTCCTTATTTCTTATATCACCAATCAACATGCTGAAAAAAAAATTTATCCTTTACAATATTGAACAAACCATTTTCATCTTCCGGTGCCAAAGCAAAACCTTTTACATTTGCACCCAATAAATGCAACCATGTAATAAACCATGCACCTTTAAACCCAGTGTGGCCAGTTACAAAAACTTTTTTGCCTTTATAATAGTTGGAGAAATACTCTTTCATTACCAGGTTTTCCATTTTGCTTTGCCAGTTTGCCAAAGCTGTTCCAGTTCAATTTTATCTCTCAATGCATCCATTGGTTTCCAAAAACCTGTATGGCGGTAAGCAGCCAACTGCCCATCTTCTGCCAGCTTTTCCAATGGTTCATCTTCCCACATCATATTACTCATGTCTGTTTCCAGGTATTTGAACACAGCAGGTTTCAACACAAAAAAACCACCGTTGATCCATTTGCTTTCGTCCTTTGCTTTTTCACGGAAAGAAGTTACCGCTCCATCTTCATTCAAATCCATACCGCCAAATCTTGCATCCAGTTGTACAGCAGTAACGGTTGCTATTTTATTACTTTTTTTATGATGTTCCACCAATGCTTTAATATCTATATCGCCTACCCCATCACCATAAGTCAACATAAAATCTTCATCACCTATATATTTTTTTACCTGTTGTAAACGGCCTGCTGTTTTTGTATTGGAGCCTGTTTCCACCAGGGTTACTTTAAATGCTTCTGAGTTGGCACCATGCACTTCCATTTTATTACTAGAAAGATCAACCGTAATATCAGCATTGTGCAAAAAGTAATTCATAAAATATTCCTTTATCACATATCCTTTGTAACCAAGGCACACAATAAAATCATTGTAAGCCATAGTGGCTATAGATTTTCATGATATGCCAAAGCACAGGCTTGCCCCCTATTTCCACCATTGGCTTTGGCCTTATATCTGTTTCTTCTGATATCCTTGTGCCAAGCCCTCCTGCAAAAATTACAACTTTCATTGGCTGTTAAATAACGTTTACAATAGCGGCAAAAGTAGTTGATTTTGGTAAAAGCTATTCAGGGTTTTTAAATATGAAATTGATTTTTTGATTACTAACCGGCTTAATAATAAGGCACTCAAATGTTCGTGCTGGGTGCTGCTGTTTTTTGAAGATCATTTCTTCTTACTATCAGCTTCAGCAAGATGCTAAGTCAAAATGCAGAGCTATGTAGTGAATACCTTGCCCTGGAAATTTAGAAATGCATTTATTACCAAAGAAGATAGCGTTGGCTTTTGAGAATTATTAACCAGATTTTTGCCTATAGATAATTTAAAAAAGAAGATTTCTTCATAAACTAATGAAAAATGACTAAAATAAAATAATCGACAATTCATATAAAAATAGTATCATTGTCTTCTTTAATAACCTTAATAATTACAATTATGAAGTTTCCTGTATTTATCATCAGTATTGGAATTTTAGCCGTAGCGCTTACGACAAACAGCAGCTGCAAGAAAAGAAACTGTAACTGTAACCGTAACAGACACTGTCACAGTTTGCCCTCCTGTTTGCAAAATAACTGGTTCTTACTCCGGTACATCTACACCATCCGTTGGACCTAATTCAACATTGGTTTATGATTTTAACGACAACAATTTTACTACTGGTCATGAGGTTGTTGGAGGCCCTATTACTACATTGGGGGGTTATCGTAATACCTGCGACAGTGTCTTTATTTCGTCTTATTATCATGGCAACAATAGTTATTATCTTTTAGAAGGCAAGTTGCTTAATGGGGGGAAACACTATTAGTGGGTCTTTCACGAATCTAACCACTCCTACTGATTTTGGTACTTTCACTATTTCAAAATAAAAAGCCTGCTATAGGAGGCTTAAATGGTATTTCAAATAAATGATTAAAAGGGTTGTCTCAAAATGAGTCAGCAATTTTTACATTACGTAGATAATTAATACCGGCTAAGGAGTATAATAGAACAAGATTAGCTTTCATTAATTTATATCACAACCAATATGTAAAGAGTATCAGCAAAATCAGTTTGTTGCAAGGTGCTGCTATTAGTTATTGCACCCTTAATTACAAATCATAAAAATACCTCGTCCTGTTCACTTTTATATCTCTCAGCAAGTTCGATTTGGGACTGATAATGATAGAGAAAAATTTGTATCTCCCCACTGGTGATGCTGTGATAGACATTTGCCAGCAATGCATTTCCCTTGCTATGCTTAAGGAAATAACACCCAACTGTTTTGTAGTAAAATTATAAGTACCGCTTAGCGAAATTTGCCATTTAGGGGTAAGGGCAAGGCTTCCGCTAAAATTGCCGTCTGAACTAAAAGTGTTTTTAAACCCTTTCGTTATGCGGTCGTACCTGCTTGAAAAACGCAATGAATACCCAAACTGCAACGACCAGGGAATACTGAAGTCGGTATAATCTGCCGGGTTATTACTGATATAAGCTGCCTCCTGCTGCTCTTCTGTTAATGGCATGCCGGTGATAGGGTTTACTGCATTATTAAGGGATTGCTTTTTTTGTGTTTGTGCTTTTTCATCACCGCCTCTAAAACTGGTTGACATAGATACATTGCCACTTGCCAATCTTCCGAGAGTGAATATTTTATCTTTCCACACCAGGTTTTTTATCCTTCTGCCGGTGGTATCGTATTGATAGGGATCGAGTGTTCCGCCAAATGTAATATTGATCTTATCAAACAAATTTGTTCTTGCCGTAAGGCTGAGGTTTGATAGCTGGAAGGAATCAGCTAAAAAATTGTACGAACCGTTTATACTAAGCCCGTCGAGCAGGCTTATTTTTTTATCAGCGGCTTCAGTAGTATCTTTTTTGTTCCGCACTTTCATTTGTACATTGTTATCAAGGCTAAAGCTGATGCCACCAAAGCTTCCGGCACCGTAGGGTGAGTTAATGTTACCTTCATAGGCGTTATAAGTCCTGAAATTAAGAAGGCTGTCTGTTTGTACTGTACGGTAATATTGCCCATTCATATCAGGCTTATAACTGATGCCGAAACTGGGCCTTATCTCATGCCTGATGGCTTTAACTTTGGAGTTTTTACTAAAACCATACATACCAAATATCCTGGTAGAAGCACTAAGGCTGTAAGACATTTCCCTTGCTGTATAAAAACCTTTTTTAATAGCCGTATCCACTTTCTTTTCGCCTTCGTTCCATTGATAACCAACTTTTCGCTGGTACCATGTTTCGGTATAAGATACACCTGGCGATACCTGCACCACACCCAACGAAGGCAACGCCAAAGTAATGGGTACGCTATGCCTTGCACCCCATGTCATATTTTTTGTTATTTGTGTAAACACAGGCCGCTTGTCGCTACGGGCATTGGCTGTATCATCATAAAAGTTGGTTTGGTTAAGAAGTACTGTGTTTAAAGCAACGCCGATATTTTCATACCACTTCAAGCTGCCGACTGCTTCCTTTCTCCTCAATGGATAAATTGTGTTCATATTAAAATTCATAGAGGGTAGTGTGATGCTTACTTGCTTGGTAGTACTGTTTTGATTATGGTTTGCCTGCAGGCTTACATTAAATGGTTTGTCTTTCCACACTTTTGCATAGTTGATGGAAGAGGTAAGTATATTGTTGAAATTCCTGTTGGGATTATTAGGGGTGTTAGCATCAAAGCTGGTGCTGCCTGCATCCACATTAGCGCTGAATGTAACACCCGGCCTTGCCTTGCTGTCCATACTATGTGTCCATCTTATTTTAAAACTTTTGTTTACAGCATAGTCAGGGTCTTTGTTATCAAAACCAATTTTCAGGTGCTGTATATCCAGGTTAAAATTACCGGTGTACCGGTATCGCCGGTAATAGCGTGGGCTTACACTTAGTGTCCATCCTCCGTACGAATAAAAAGTGCCCCTTGCCACTACATCCCAGTTGTCGCTTATTACTTTATAATAACCCAGGTTTTCCAATGCAATGCCGTACTGATCATTAGCAGTAAAAGTTGGCATCATTAAACCGGAATGCCTGCCCTGGAACATAGGATAAATACCAAAGGGAAGTATGATGGGCAACGGTACGCCTTCAAACTCGGGATGTACCGGGCCGGTAACGGCAAACTTTTTATTGATGAATTTTATCTTCTTGCTTACAAATGCAAAATGCGGCGTATCAAGGTTACAGGTAGTTATCCTTGCTTTAAATGCAAAGAAAGAACTGGAGTCTATTTTTTTTATTCTCTCTCCATACACATACATTTCATCCTGTTTGGTATACGTGCCTTTGCTAAGCCCCTTGCCTGTTTTTGGATTAAACGCAATACTGTCGCTCACTGTTAAAAGATCTGCCCTGTTTAAATGCCGGTGAGGCAATTACCTTGCCCGTACTGTCTTTTTTAAATGTACGGCAGTTATCATGTTGTTCTTTTGGTCATACGTGATACCGGGCGCCACTAATTCAGTTGTCTTCATATTTGGCATTTGTTTTTTTGCCATACAGCATAATTTTTTTTGCAGGCACATCCATTACCATTGAATCATCTGCATGGTAAAAAATAGGTGCATTCAAAGAGTCTTTGGAATATTTTACAGTGAAGGTATCAATTGTAATAACAGGCGTGTCTTTTTTTTGAACCAGGTTGATACTGCTGCTGTCTTTCAGAAGTATGCTGTTGGTTGAGTGCAAATTTTATTGTAGTATCGGTGATAGTGGCAGTATCTTTTTTTGCAGGTTTTTGTTTTACGTTTTTACCGGCAGACGGTTTGGGCTGTGCATGCAATTTGCTGCCAGCCAGTACCGTTACCAGTAAAAAGGCAACGAAGGCTACAGGCGCTGAAATATATTTTAGCTTAACTTTGTGGATATTCATCATTGCAGTTGCAGCAAATGTAAATATATTAGCAGCAAGATGGTGTGAATGAAATCTTATAAAAATTACTAACCCCCTGGTAAACCATTTTTTATTATGACGTAAAGATCCTGTTATCCCTTGTTGTTTTCATGGCAGGCACTGCTATTGCACAAACTCCAAAGTCTCTCAAAACAATTATTGTAGATGCAGGCCATGGCGGTAAAGATTATGGCGCACATGGCGGTTATGAAGGCGGCCTTAATTCTTATGAAAAAAATGTAACACTTGCTATCAGTAATAAATTAGTGGCAGAGTTACGAAGGCAACTTCCTGAAGTAAAAGTTGTACCCACCCGTACAACAGATATATATCAATCCCCCCCGGAAAAAGCAGACATAGCCAATAATAATAAAGGAGACCTCTTTATTTGCATACATGCTGATGCGGTGGCTTTGCAAACAGGCCGCAGGCAAATAGGCACCAGGCAGGAAACAAGGTATAAAGTAACCGGTAAAAAGAAAAAGAAAAAGAAAACACCTTATACGGTTACAGTACCTGTTTATCAATATTATAAAATACCAAGCAAACGCACCGGCACCAGTGTATGGTTGTTTGCTGCACATAAGGCCGGTTCTAAAACAGATGCCATTCTTAAAAATGAAGCCGCCAATGTGGAAGAAGAAATTGAAGTAGGCTCAGGTGCCGACAGTGCACTGAATGAAATTGATTTTAGCGGCCCTGAATATAGGATGATGGCACAGGTACATGCTAAGCGTTTCTTTGAAAAAAGTGTTAAGCTGGCTGACCTTATCAACGATGAAATTACAGAAACAGACAGGCCTGCTTTGGGTAAGAATCAAAGAGCTAAAGGTATTTGGGTATTGCAGGCAACCAATATGCCTGCGGTATTGGTAGAAACAGGCTTTATCACCAACTATGATGATGAACGCTACCTTAACAGCGATAAAGGGCAGCAGGAAATTGCAGAATGTATAACCAAGGCCGTAAAACAATACAAAGTACAATTGGAAAAAGGAAACCTTACTGCACCTTCAGCTACCGGCGACAGTACAAAAAAAGAAGAAGCAAGAGTATTGAGAGAAGCCAAAGGGAGTAAGGTTACCGCATCAAACCGCAAGTGATTATTTTATAATTAATATTTAAGATTTAATATTGGTTCATTTGCTTTCTTGCCTTTTTGCATATTGCCCATTTGCCTTTCCTTGTTTATTAATCCTTAATTTTACCCCGTATCTAATTACATGCCCATGACCATTTCTAATGAAACTAAAGTTGGTTCTCTTACTGCAATTGCAATTGTATTGCTTATTTTAGGTTTCAATTTTTTAAAAGGCAAAAGTATGGGTGGAAAGAACACCCAGTATTTAGCCACTTTCAGCGATATACAAGGACTTACAAGAGGCAATCCTGTTGTAATTAATGGCAAGGAAACTGGTAATATATATGATATAGATGGTGGTAAAGAAATGAAGCAGTTGAAAGTTACCATCAATATGAAAGATGATGTAAACATCCCGGATGATTCCTATGCAGTCATTACAAAATCATTTCTGGGTGCTGTACAGTTAGAAATAAAATTGGGCAACAGCAAAGCCAATAAAAAAGACGGCGCAAATATTCAAACCATGGCTACCAGTGATATGATTGGTGATGCTATGAAAAAATTAGATCCTGTTTTGTACCAGGTAACCCATGCTGTAAAAACGCTTGACACTTTACTTGGAACGGTGAATAGTGTATTTGACCCCAATACAAAACACAACATCAAGGCAACAATGGAGAACCTGAACAAAACCACTGCTGCGCTGGCTGTTTCTTCTGCATCATTGCAAGCAATGCTGAACCAGCAAACAGGCTCTATTGCAAAAACAGTTGATAATCTCAATTCATTTACTGGTGCCTTAAAGGACAATAACGAAAAGCTTACTAACACTATGGCCAATGTGGAAACAGCCACCGGCAAATTTGCAAAGCTTGATCTGGAAAGCACACTTACCAATTTGAATGGCACCGTTTCTGAATTAAAAACAATATTGGTAAAAGCCAACAGCGATAAAGGCACGTTGGGTTTATTAATGAACGATCCTAAATTGTACAACAATCTTAATGCAACTTCTAATAAACTTAACCTGTTGCTGGATGATCTTCGCCTGCACCCTAAGCGTTATGTAAACGTATCCGTATTCGGTAAAAAAGATAAAACCAGGCCGCTGATGACACCACTGCCTGATACTGTGAATGCGCCTTATTTGCCTAAGTAATTAACCTGGCTACGCTGTTAATTAAAATTATGATTTCCATTCATTAAAAATACCGGAAATTGCAGCGGCTTTAAACACACTTGTATTGATATCAACTGCTACTTACAGGCTTTTATTTTTTTTCCTGCTATTTTGTTGTGCAAAACAATCTGCGGCACAGTTTACCGTCTCCCCTCCTGCCAATGATGATACCACAAGGCTGGTGCAGATATTAAAGGGTAACAGCCTACGGGAAAAAAGGATTGATACCATTTCTTATCAAACCATTGCAGGTGATGTAAGGCTGAGAGAATCACTTACGTTATTTACCTGCGACAGTGCTGCCATTAATAAAACCACCAACGTGATGGAAGCTTTTGGCAACATCCACATTAACCAGCAAGACAGCATACATACTTACTCACAATACCTCAAATACATTGGTAAAGAACGGCAGGCTTATCTTAAAAAAAATGTACGCCTTACTGATAAAAAAGGAACACTATACACAGATGAACTGGAATACGACCTCACAACAAATATTGGCAATTATAAAAAAGGCGGCAGGGTTGTAAATGGCAAAACAGTTCTCACCAGTGAAGAAGGTACTTATTACGCAGATACAAAAGATGTTTACTTTAAAAAGAATGTTCACCTGGTTGACCCGAAATATAATATTACCACGGACAGCCTTTTATACAATACGCAATCGCAGGTGGTAACATTTATTACAAAAACACATATTGTAAGCAAAGACGGCAGCGATATTTATACCAGCAGCGGCACATATGATCTGAAAAACGGTACTGCTTTTTTTGGTAACCGTACCATATTTAAAGACAGCAACCGCATATATGTTGCCGATAATATAGCAATAGATGAAAAAAGCCAAACAGCACAATTAGAAGGCAATGCTGTAATAAGAGACAGTGTAAATGGCTATACAATTTTAGGCGGTCAAATTTTCGTACAGAAAAATGATGGTTCTTTCCTGGCCACAAGAAAACCTGTATTAATATTTAAAGGAGACGGCAACGACAGTACGTATGTTTCCGCAGATACTTTATTCTCAGGTATAATAAAAAAAGACAGCGCCGGCAAAAAACAATTGCTGAAAACAGATACACTAAAACAAACAACGGTTGTAAATACAGATTCACTGCTGCAGCAATAAAAGACAGTACTGTTAATAACAAAACATTTGGAAAACAGATTGTTGCAGAGCAATAAAAACAGCGCTGCTGACCAATAACTGACTCTGTAAATAATGTTGTGAATAATGATTCCTGCAGCAACTGATACCAGTGGTAAAAAAAGCAAACAGCTCCATTGCTAAAGCAGATCTGCCATTTCAATTTGATACCGCCACAATAGTAGCAAAAGACACAAGCGATAATCAACCCATTGCAAAAGAAGATGGACTGCTGCATAAAGACACTACCATCAATATTTCAAAAGATACCGTGATCAGGTACTTCCAGGCATTTCATCATGTACGCATATTCAGTGATTCCATACAGGCGGTATGCGATAGTTTGTTTTACACTTCGGAAGATTCTGTTTTCAGGATGTACACCGAGCCACTTGTATTCAGCAATAAATCGCAGATAGCAGGTGATACCATTTTTCTCTACACAAAAAATAAAAAAGCCCACCGTGTGTTTGTGTTCGACAAGGGTATTATTATAAACTCATTAGGCAACAATATGTATAACCAGGTTGGTGGCCGCACTCTCAATGGTTATTTTAAAAATGGTGAACTGGATTATATGAGGGCAAAAGGCTCGCCTGCAGAAAGTGTTTTTTATCCGCAGGATGATGACAGTGCCTATACCGGCATGAACCGCTGCAAAGGAGATGTGATAGATATTTATTTTGCTAGATAAAACAGTGAACAAAGTAAAATTTGTAAATGATGTGGATGGCGCTTTATATCCCATGAACCAGATACCGGAAGGCGAAAAAAGACTATCGCAGTTTATATGGCAGGATGCAAGGCGGCCAAAGAACAAGCTGGAGCTTTTTGAATAATGGAGGAAGGATTTAGCACGCTGAGACCGCAGAGTTTCACGAAAGTTATTTACTCAGCGTTCTCTGCTTCTCTGCGTGGGATATATTTACGCTTTGTGTGGAACCTTCTTAATATTACTTTAACTCAAATTGTAATCCATTTACAAAGCATCACTTATTTTCGCAATAGTTTACAACCCCATAATAAATTCACAATGAAAAAGATTATTGTATTCAGTTGCCTTGTTGCAATGATTTCACTCACTGCTTCCGCACAGGAGTATAAAAAAGCTATTGGTATCCGCCTGGGCCCCAACTCTGCCAATGTTACTGCCGGCTTTACAGGAAAATATTTTTTAAATGAAAAGGCTGCCGTAGAAGGTATTATCGGCATCAACAATGGCATTGGTATTTGTGGTTTGTACGAATTGCATTTTCCTATTGATGCAGTAAGCCACCTGTCATGGTTTGCCGGTGCTGGTGGTTATGTAGCCTTCCGCAACAGCAGCGCTTTTATTGGTGGTGCAGGTATCGTTGGGCTTGATTATAAATTTGAAGAGATACCACTCAACCTTTCATTAGACTGGAAACCTGAACTAAACCTCATCAGCAGAATTTCTTTTGAATCTTCGGGCATTGGATTGTCGGCAAGGTTTACGTTTTAATATTATTATTAACCTTGCAACAGCATTTTTTATTCGCTTAATTAAAATGTACTGGCTACCTTAAGCTTTATTTATACGTTGATATTTTGTAAGAGCAAAAAAACAAGCGAAGAAAAAAACAATATGAAACCCCAATCATTGCCTTTAATTTTAACAGCCGTATTTTTAATAAGCCTCTATGGCTGTAAAAAGGAAAACAACAACATTATCATACCAACGCCTGCCACCAATGGCAGCCTCTTGATCTATACAAAAGAACCCACCGACTTTACTACCTGTGGCCCTACCCTGTTAGTTACGTTAAACACAGGCCAGCAATCAACTATTGTAAATTATTACTCATCTGCCCCTTCAAATTGTGCAAACCAATTTGGTGGTGTTTTTTCATTGCCTGCCGGTACCTACACTTATACTGTTACAACTCTTGGGGGATGCACAACTTACGATGGAACAGTTACTGTTGCTGCCGGCGTTTGTAACTACCGTAAAATTCATTAATGAACAGGTTGTTACATAAATCCTCTGCTTGCAGGATACATTAACCAGTAACAATGTTTTTAAATTTTATGTAGTTCCCTGCACAATTTTTTTTATTTTCACCTTTGTTATTATCCTGAATAATTAAACCTAAACTAATTTTATGCAATTAAACTTCTGGCTTATTCTTGTTGCCGGCCTTATTCCGTTGGTAACCGGGTTTATCTGGTACAACCCAAAAATATTTGGTACTGCCTGGCTAAAATCTGCCGGCCTTGATGAAGAAAAAATGAAAGGCGCTAATATGCCCTTGATCTTTGGGCTATGTTATTTATTCGGCGTTCTGCTGGCTTCTGCTCTAATGACGATTGTGATACACCAGATGGGCTTTAATTCTGTGCTACAGGGAGATGCCACACCTGAAACAGCAACTTACATGAAGAACTTTTTTGAAACCTATGGCACCCGTTTCCGCACTTTTAAGCATGGCGCTCTGCATGGCACCATTTCGGGTTTGTTTATTGCCATGCCGATATTAGGCACTGCCGCATTGTTTGAAAGAAAAGGCTTTAAATACGTTGCCATACATACTGGCTACTGGATGCTTACGATGGCACTGATGGGTGGAGTGCTTTGTGCTTATATGTGATAATTGTTTCCTGATAAAAAGTTTTTAATTAAAAAC
Organism: uncultured Chitinophagaceae bacterium; assembly: GCA_963814445.1. GTDB lineage: Bacteria > Bacteroidota > Bacteroidia > Chitinophagales > Chitinophagaceae > Ferruginibacter. The sequence goes on along the minus strand of CAWFCU010000008.1, from coordinate 57,281 downwards.
GGCCAGGTAATATTATTGCCTGGCTTTATTTACTGTACAACACAAGCAGGGCAGTAAGAAAATTATTCGCATAATTTTTTCTTTTTTAAAATTGATAGCAGTACTTTTAGTTTATAAATTTTATTTATATGAAAAGTAAAAAAAGCCTTTCAAAAAAAACAAAAGCTGCCGGCAAAATAATTATCAACGACAGGCAGTTCGACATTCATAAGCATGATGTAAAAGAAGATGTTGATGCTTCAAAAAATATTGTTCTCCTTTCTCTAAGCAAATCAAAAACATCCACAACAGGCTTGCTTGAATCAGCAAAGTTTACAAACAGTAAAGCAGCTGGCTTACTAAGCCCCCATTTTCTTGGTGATACACTAATTGACACTTTTGATAAACAATATGGCTCTGGATATTCCCCACGCTTTGGCAGGTTTTTATTAACCGATGCAAGGATTAATTTAATTGATTTTCCAGGCTGGCATTTAACCGCTGCCAATTATATCGCCTTTAATGTTTTCATGGGCGAGCTTACTGATGCAAGAATACCAGATGGCGCCATTGTTAGCCATGCGCTGGTTACCTTTAAATTCATATTGCTGAGTGAAATTCCAAGAGTGCGTATTACTGCTGGCGACCGGGTAGTAAATGTGAGGTTTACCCCCGGGCAGGATAGCATTAGCTTTTATGTAGATAACAACGAATTGAGAGGGCGTGTTAATTTTGAAGTTCATGTGCCTAATACTTCTGCTAACCGTTACAAAGGTATTTACCTTGAAAAAGTTGATTTGTACAGGTCAATACAAATTCCACCACTTAGTACTCACGGGTAACAGGAACTTTATTTTTTATATACTTATGTTGGCTTCTATGGCCAACATTTTTGATTGCACAAAACATTTTTGCAGGAAGATTGATGGATGATACTTCGGCTATTGTTAAATACACAACAGCGGCGTTTACGGAATAGCCTATGAATTAATGACATACCAACAAAGGCAAAGCTAATAAAAAGGCAACCATGAAAGTTGCCTTCAATGTGCTAAGCATGCATCTCTGCTTCTTTAAGTTTTGACAAACCCTGGGCAATACTTTCATCAATTTCATGATAATTGTTGACAGAAGTGTTGCCTAACAATGGCTCAAGCAAATTTTTAAGAGCCGCTGTGTCGGGAGCTTCCCAAATGCAGGTGGCTGACTTGTTTGTAACATCAGGCAAAAAAGCAAGTACTTCAAAGCCGGGTGGAAATTCTGCACCGAAAATGCTAATAGCTAAAAAAATTTCTAATTGCCTTGGTTCAGTAAGACACGAATCAAGGCCGAATTCTTGGAGTAATTATTTTGTAACAATTAATCTATATTTTAATACAATGCAATCATCGACTGGAACCCCGGAATCGATATTCTGGGCGTAAATGGCAACTTGAGTTTTACCTGGATAAACACCTTGATTTACTATTGTTTCATATATTTTAAATTTAACATGAGGGTTAGATGTGCTATATAATCGTATGGCTATAATAGTATCTAAACTAGAAAATTGTGGGAAACACATTTCAATCCCTCTAACATGGTCACCACCTGATTGTTTACCCATATCAATTTCTCCATGATAAATTATTTTATTCTTGTGTTCTGCTTTATGATAATCCTTGAATTTTGCACAATGACATCTTTCTGGGTGGCAATCAGAATTTTGTGCGTTTATGTTTGAACAAATAAGCACTATACAAGAAAGAAGAATCAATAAATTTTTCATTATATATATATATATATCGTTATTGCCTACTCTAATTGGTTTTCAGCTTACCCATTTTAATTTTTATTTCTCAAAGAGATTTGTGCGGAGGGGAGACCGGCGCTGGCCGGGAAACTGTTGCTGTTAACTAAAATAAAAAGGCAACCCTACCCCGCTTGCCTTCAAAACATTAAGCATGCATCTCTGCTTCTTTAAGTTTTGACAAACCCTGGGCAATACTTTCATCAATTTCATGATAACTGTTGACAGAAGTGTTGCCTAACAATGGCTCAAGCAAATTTTTAAGAGCCGCTGTGTCAGGAGCTTCCCAAATGCAGGTGGCTGACTTGTGTGTAACATCAGGCAAAAAAGCAAGTACTTCAAATCCGGCAGGAAATTTTGCGCCGGACTGAGTAATAGCTAAAAAATTTTCCGGATCACTGATCTGGTGATGAACAAGTGCGTACATAATAAAAGATTTAAGGTGAAAAAAATTGTTACCGTACTCCGTGCAATAATACCCGGCAGGATATTAAAAAACGGGTAACTAAATTAGACAGCAATTTCACCGATTGCAAGGGCTTTTTTTGCACATCTTAATTTCCGCAGGTGCCGGCCTGATTGACCAATAAAATGGCAGCAGTTGTAAACCGCAATCCAGCACAAGGGAAAAAAGCCGCTGGAAAGAAGATTGAGAGCAATTTGCTAACTCACGACATTACCATTACAAAATTGTACAGTATTACTATTCCGCATCAAATTTGTATAATTCACAGTTTACAACACTGCCAGACGGATTTTTACCAGATGTACGCAATACTTCCTGAAATAAAGAAATGGTGGTTGCATCAAAGATGTAGAGTTTTGATTCCTTACTGTTTTTTCGGCTGTCCGATAAAAATGAAGCATATTGATTATAAAGGTTGTAATAAATCTCAGCAAACACATCAGCTTGTCTCCGGTTGTTTGCATCCGATATAGTACTTCGTCTTGGATGGTAGCGGATACCAAGATGATTTAAGCGCTGCTCTGAAGCAAGCATACCTGTGGCAACTTCTCTTAATGAATTGCAGTTATTGAAAATTGAATAAAGTAATGTAACTAAATGCTCGTAGGTACTGAATCTTTTGGAATATCTGTCGGCTGCAAATTGTTGTGCGATACGAAATACAGAATCCTTTGAAATAAATTTTAGCAGTTGTGTAAAGATTGGCTGTCTGCTAAAAAAAGTACTTTTGTTCATTGGTGTTTTTTTGTGTGGTAACTCAAAACTACCAATAATGGGAGGTCATTCGGCCTCCTTTTTTTTAGCAAAAGAACTTTTTAACCGGACAGTAATAATTGCAAACTCAGGACAGCACTAAATAGCTTTCGATTCTTTTGGAAGACTAAGGATAGCTGTGAAGAAGACTACTGATAGCTAGGCTTTGTAACTTTTATTACAGGCAGATATGATGTTTGTCATGTATGATGGACGAGACATGCAGATTGTATAGGAACAAGTCGTTAGTCACAGGACAGCAATTTGCCTTTCATTTTTATTGCACAATACGGACAGCTGCAAGGTTGCCGGAGTTGGATTATGATTATGCAAACATCTTTTACTTACAAAACGCAACACCCTCTACTCTACTCATTGCTCATTGAGAAACGTTGCCGGGAATGAGTTAATTAGAAGTAAAATAAATGTACACTGCCACAAGAAGCACAATGAATGCAATGAACAAGCCGGCAATAAACCAAGGGCGCTGATTGACTACCGGCTGCCTCGGCAGATTTATATATAACTTCCTGGATTTTCTTTTTGCCATTGTAAAAAATGTTTTTAAAGTTACATAAAGTACTAAGACAACTAATCCTGAGTTTGCAACTATTACTGTCCGGTAAAAAACAAGCTTGCTGTTTGATTCTAGATGCACATTGCATTACCTCATTTATTTCTTAAAAATTTTGTTAGCAGGCTATCTATGTGATCAACAGAAGTTGATTATGGTAGTATGGTTTTGATTTTTTGAATGCATTAAACAATACTTTTTCCGGAGATTTTAAAAAACTGAACAAATCAATGTATGTCATAAGATGAAGCCTGACCATTGCTGCCAGATTTGAAAAAGACCCTTCTTTTGGCGCAAGCGTCCGCTTGTGCCTTGTGCTTTTAATGAAAGAGTATAAAAAGGTATGGAATGGCTGTCTTCTATTGCAACTCTTTTAGAGACACAAGCGGACGCTTGCGCCAAGTAATTTTTATTTTTTAAGATAACCTTGCGCCAATTGGGGGGCAAGCGTCCGCTTGTGCCTTTTGCTTTTATTGAAAGATTATAAAAGGTATGGAATGGCTGTCTTCTATTGCAACCCCTTTTTTGGCGCAAGCGTCCGCTTGTGCCTTATACTCTTACAACTCAGCATTCCGCAAGCTTTATAATGCCTTTATTTTCTGCGTAATCTTTAGCGCTACTGTAAACCCATTGCTCTGCTGTGTACACAAAACCACTTACAACAGGATTTTGATGTATATACCAAACTGTTTCGTTGTACATCTTTTCATTTATTATTTCCAGTGGCTTATTATGTTGTTGCCAAAACTGCCAGTCAGTATTGTTGCTATTCTTCTTCCCTGCTCTTTCAAACATCCAAAGCAACCATTCACGCCTGCTTTCCTTCGGGTGTTCTTTTATCATCTTCCGCATTTGTGTTGAGGTATGGCTTTTCATATCTCTTACTATATCTTCCAAAGGTTTATCATGACTTCCTATAAGCAGGTGTACGTGGCTTGGCATTATGCACCATGCAAAAATATTAAGCCCTTTCTTTTCCTGGCAATATTGCCAGCTTTTTATTATCTCGTCCTTGTACTCGTTTCTTGTAAATACATCTATCCAGTTTACTGTTGCAAAGCTGATGAAGTACATCCGTTCATTATCCCAGAATTTATATTTACGGCTCATGAAAGAAAGATACACTTCTTTTGGCGCAAGCGTCCGCTTGTGCCTTGTGCTTTTAATGAAAGAGTATAAAAAGGTATGGAATGGCTGTCTTCTATTGCAACTCTTTTAGAGACACAAGCGGACCCTTGCGCCAAGTAATTTTTATTTTTTAAGATAACCTTGCGCCAATTGGGGGGCAAGCGTCCGCTTGTGCCTTTTGCTTTTATTGAAAGAGTATAAAAGGTATGGAGTGGCTGTCTTCTATTGCAATTCTTTTAGAGGCACAAGCGGACGCTTGCGCCAAGTAACTTCTTTTATTTTTTAAGATAAGCTTGCGCCAATTGGGGGCCTTGTGCTTTTAATGAAAGAGTATAAAAAGGTATGGAATGGCTGTCTTCTATTGCAACCTTTTAGAGACACAAGCGGACGCTTGCGTCAAGTAATTTTTATTTTTTAAGATAACCTTGCGCCAATTGGGGTTTACACAGGCAATTCTTCATGGTCGCCCGATGGTAGCAAAATTGTTTTTACTTCGAATAAAGACGATATGAACAATCAGGGAGAAATTTATACAATAAACGCTGATGGTACCGAGTTAACAAGACTTACAAATAATCCTAATAGAGGCGAACAGTTTCCACATTTCCGACAATACTAAATAGTTTATAAAGATTGCCATAATAATCATTAGTACAAGTGAGTGACACAACGATGTCCACAAAGAACCAATGCCTGTATCAAAAACAAATCCCCCACATTTCTGTGAGGGATTTTATTTTAAATCTCTTTATTTCACTTCTTCAAACTGTGCATCTTCCACATGGTCAGCTCCTCCTCCCGTAGGTTGTGATTGTTGCTCACCACCTGTTGGGCCTTGCTGTGCCCGCCAGCAGCTCGTGCACCTTCAGCCTGTGCTTTGTAAATTTCTTCACTGGCTGCTGTCCATGCAGTATTCATTTCTGCCATGGCGTGCATCAATGGCTGCAATGTCCTGTGCTTTGTGTGCATCTTTCAGTTTATTCAATGCAGCTTCGATCGGTGCTTTTTTATCAGCAGGAATTTTTTCGCCATATTCCTTCAGTTGTTTTTCTGTCTGGAATATCAAGCTGTCTGCCTGGTTTATTTTTTCTACTTTTTCTTTCGCCTCTTTATCTTCTGCTTCATGTGCTTTGGCTTCGGCTTTCATTTTTTCAACTTCTTCTTTATTCAAACCACTGCCACCCTGTACAGTAATGCGTTGTTCTTTGCCAGTGCCTTTATCTTTTGCAGTTACATGCAGGATACCGTTGGCATCAATATCAAATGTCACTTCTATCTGCGGTACACCACGTGGCGCCGGTGGAATATTATCGAGGTTGAACATACCAAGGCTCTTGTTCTGGTTAGCCATTGGCCTTTCACCCTGCAATATATGTATCTGCACACCCGGCTGGTTATCGCTGGCCGTACTGAATGTTTCTGATTTTTTTGTAGGGATGGTAGTGTTGCTTTCAATCAGCCTTGTCATTACACCACCCATTGTTTCAATACCGAGAGTTAATGGAGTAACATCAAGCAATAACACATCTTTTACTTCACCGGTTAATACGCCACCTTGTATAGCTGCACCAATGGCAACCACTTCATCAGGGTTTACACTACGGTTTGGTTTTTTGCCAAAGAATTTTTCTACTATTTCCTGCACTTTAGGGATACGGGTACTACCACCTACCAATATCACTTCATCAATTTGTGATGTGCTGTAGCCGGCATCTTTCAATGCAGCTTCACAAGGTTTTAAGCAACGCTCAAATAATTTATCTGCCAGTTGTTCAAATTTTGCCCTTGTTAGTTTCAACACTAAATGCTTAGGCACACCATCCACTGCTGTGATATATGGAAGATTAATTTCTGTTTCTGAAGAAGAAGACAATTCAACTTTTGCTTTTTCAGAAGCTTCTTTCAAACGTTGTAAAGCCATTGGGTCTTTACGCAGGTCAATTGCTTCCTGGCTTTTAAATTCATCAGCCAGCCAGTCCATGATCACTTTATCAAAGTCATCACCACCTAAGTGTGTATCACCGTTAGTTGATTTTACTTCAAACACGCCTTCGCCCAGATCCAATACAGAAATATCAAATGTACCACCACCCAGATCAAACACGGCAATCTTTTGATCCGCATGTTTTTTATCCAAGCCATAAGCTAATGCTGCGGCAGTAGGTTCGTTTACAATACGGCGCACTTTAAGCCCGGCAATTTCACCAGCTTCTTTTGTTGCCTGCCGTTGGCTATCGTTAAAGTAAGCAGGCACGGTAATCACCGCTTCTGTTACTTCCTGGCCAAGGTAATCTTCCGCCGTTTTTTTCATTTTCTGCAATACCATCGCACTTATTTCCTGTGGTGTATACAGCCTGCCATCTATGTCAATACGAACGGTATTATTGTCACCCTTTACTACTTTATAGCTCCAGTGGCTTATTTCTTCGGTTACTTCATCAAAGCGGCGGCCCATAAAACGCTTCACACTGCTGATGGTATTGTGGCGGTTGGTAATGGCCTGTCTTTTGGCAGGATCTCCTACTTTACGTTCGCCATTTTTAAGAAAAGCCACGATGGACGGGGTTGTACGCCTGCCTTCATCGTTTGCTATCACCACCGGTTCGTTGCCTTCCATTACCGAAACGCAACTGTTGGTTGTTCCTAAGTCTATACCTATTATTTTTCCCATGATATATTGATTTTTTTGTTCAAACTTCATTGTCAATCATTATGCCATGGGGGGTTTTGTGAAAAATTGGCAGAAGGAGAAGGTTATCCCACGCAGAGAGGCAGAGAACGAAGAGGTTTTGTGACAGATTAGAGTTCCTTGGTTGGACTTCATTGGCAACGCTCCATTGAAAAACAGAATTGCATTGAGCTTTATTGAAGCGTAGATTTCTTCTCTGCGGCCTCTGCCCCTCAGCGTGCCAATATCCAAAATCTCCCTAAATTGCACCGATGCCGCCTGCCATTTTATATTATGCCATTCCTTTTTTTGTGCTGCTGCTTTCAATAGAAGCATGGTTCAGTTACAAAGAGAATAAACAGCTCTACGAAACCAAAGACACTTTTACCAGTCTTGGCCTCGGTATTGGCAATGTGCTCACAGGCTTTATCACAAAGGCACTCATATTCTGGTTGTTCCTTTTCATTTATAATCACCGGCTGTTTACATTAGATGAAAGTAAATGGTGGTATTGGGTGCTCTTGTTTTTTGCTGATGATTTTTCTTATTACTGGTTTCACCGCACCAGCCATTATGTAAATTATTTCTGGGCAAGCCATGTGGTACACCATTCATCGCAGCGTTATAATTTAGCTGCTGCATTAAGGCAAACCTGGACTGGCAATTTAACAGGCGCCTTCCTGTTTTGGGCATGGATGCCATTGGTCGGACTGCATCCCATCTGGATATTATTTATGCAGCAATTAAGCCTTATCTATCAATTCTGGATACATACAGAAACAATCAATAAGCTTCCGAAGCCACTGGAATTTATTCTCAATACACCTTCACATCATCGTGTACATCATGGCAGTGACTTAAAATACCTGGATAAAAACCATGCTGGTATTTTAATTATCTGGGACAGGATGTTTGGCAGTTTTCAACCTGAAGAAGAAAGGCCAACATACGGGCTCACAAGAAATATTGAATCATTTAACCCGGCAAAAGTGGCTTTGATAACATGGGGGCAACTGCTGAAAAAAGCATTTACATCCGGCTCATTTATAAATGGCATCAAGTACTTTTTAAAATCTCCCGGCTGGAGCCATGATGGAAGCAGTAAGACGACAGCGGAGTTAAGGAAGGAAGCAATTACCAATAGGCAATAAGCAATGGGCAAAGCCGAATATTGCAGTCGTTCTCCATTATCAATTTTCAATTATCAATTAATATTGCCGTTCTACGAAACTTTTAGTTTGTTTTAAGAAATTATCTCCTACATTAGCGTACGAAAACAGTCGTACTATGAGCATAACAAAACAATTAAAGCCTACAGAAGGTGAACTGGAAATACTGCAGGTGCTGTGGAATAAGCAATCAGCAACAGTAAGAGATGTGCATGAAGAACTGCTGAAGTACAAGGAAGCAGGCTACACCACCACCCTTAAACTGATGCAGATAATGTTTGAAAAAGGATTGGTAACAAGAGACAGCAGCAGCAAGACACATATTTACCAACCGGCCGTGACAAGGGAAAAAACACAAAGCTTTTTGGTAAATAAAATGATCGACTCCTTATTCAGCGGCTCATCGGCACAGTTAGTAATGCAGGCGCTGGGCCACCATAAAGCTTCTAAAGAAGAGCTTGACGAAATAACCAACTATTTAAAAAGCATCAATAAGTAATTGCTATGCTGCTTACTGTTTTTGAGAGATATTTTTTTTACAATCGCTTGGCTGGGGAATAGCCAACAGCTTGTGGCAGGCTGCACTGCTGTGGATCATTTATAAAGCAGTAACTATTTCCGGCAACAGGCTTTCAGCCATTTTCAAATACCATTTTAGCTTGATGATGCTGTTTGCATCATTTGCCTGGTTTGCGTCTACTGTATTGCAAAACTATTTTGCTATACAGAATGCAGGTACACAGGCGGCCGCACTTAACTGGTTGAATGTTTCTCAAAATTTTATTGATTCGCTGCAATGGTTGTCTGTTGCTTATTTTATTGTTTTAGCTGTACAGTTATTATTGTTTGTAAAAAAACTAAATAGTGTGTTTGCATTAAAGAGCAGCAGCTTTATAAAAGCACCGGTTGATATAAGATTATTTACAGAACAAACCGCTTTTCATTTGGGTATACAAAAGAAAGTAAATATCTGGCTGAGTGAAAAGGCTGCTGTTCCCTCTGTGATCGGTTTTTTTAAACCAGTGATATTGCTTCCTGTAACTGCACTCAACAATCTTACAACAGAACAAGCCCAAGCGGTGATACTGCATGAGCTGGCGCATATAAAACGAAATGATTATCTCGTAAATTTTTTACAAAGCATTATTGAACTGGTATTGTTTTTTAACCCGTTTGCAAAGTTACTTGGCAACGCTGCAAGAAAAGAAAGAGAAAACTGCTGTGATGACTGGGTATTGAATTACCGGTACAACAAACATGATTATGCCTCAGCATTATTGATATTAGAACAAAACCGTTTTGCCTCATTGCAGTTTGCGTTGGCCGCTACTAATGGGAAAAAGAATTTACTGAATAGGATAAAAAGATTATTTGCTGATGAACCAAAAGTGAACTTTAATTTTTTACAAAAGGTTAAATTGGTTTCTGCTTCACTTACAATATTATTAATTGTGTTTTTTGTGTTGCCGGTGGCAGATAGTAAAACAGTTGTAACAGAGAATAAGGTAAACTCCTCTCCTGTCCTTTTTGCATCTGTAAATACTAATACATATAGCGAAAACAAGAAGTTATCTATTATAATTGATGATGAACCCTTACAGGTAAAAGTTGTAAAAGTAAAAAAAGCACCGGTTAAAAAAGCTGTTGTAACGATCGTTGAAAAACCTGAAGAAGTTGAATACAACACCGCAGTGATCAATGATGAATTACTGCAACAGAATAAAGCATTAGAGTTGCAGAATATAGCTATACAGGTTGCTAATACAGAAATTGAGCAAACAGGGAACAGGGTCTTCATGCAAATAGAGGAAGAACAATCCGGAGCAAAGGATAAGAAAACTTATATTGTTGAATTGAACAACGACAATGGTAATGCCACAGTAAAACCATTGATCATTCTCAACAAAAAAGTGAAAGAGGTTGCAAAAACTAAGAAAGCCAAAGCTGTATCAAAGAAAATAGTGGCAAAGAAAAGAACAACCGCTTAATACATTCCACTTACAGCCTTGCAGTAACTTCCAGCCTGTTATTATCAGGATCAAGCGTTTCAAATTCATAATAACCATCGCCTGTTTTTCTTGGGCCGCTTAATATGGGGAAGCCTGCTGCTTTCAGTTCTGTTGCATTTGCTTCCACTTCTTCCATAGTATCTACGCCAAAAGCAAGATGTATCAAACCTAAGTGTTGTGCCTGTATTGTATCATTTGTATTTGGCGGCACATCATCCATGCTCATTATTTCCAACCTTGCACCGCCTTTAAAACTGAGAAAGTAACTGCTGAATTTTTTTTCAGGATTGCTGTATTTATTATTGGCAATACCACCGAAGTAAGTACAATAATAGTCTTTCAGCTTTTCCAGGTCATTTGTCCAGATAGCTGCATGTTCTAAAGTCATAACTTAATAGATAAGTGTAACGTAACCGGTTATTGGCTTTCTGCCGCTACCAGGCTCTATAATATAATAGTAAGTTCCAAATGGTAAAGACTTGCCATTGTATTTGCCATCCCAGCCCGGTACTTTATAACCAAGTGATTCATACACGGCCTGTCCATCCCTGTTAAATACTTTTATCCTGCAATCAGGATAAGATTCTAAATAGAGTATTGTCCAGTTATCATTTTTACCATCTCCATTGGGAGTAAATGTGTTGGGAATGACCGGTGCTTTCAGCAACTTCACAAATATGTCTTCCGTTTTCCAGCAACCACCCTGCGCTACTACCAGTAGTGTGTATGTCATGTCATCGGTCATACCTTTTATAGTTGGCCTCAGTATCCTGTTATTGTTCAAATACATGTTGGGTGTCCATAAATACTGTAAGCCATTACCAATTGCAGTTGCATTCAACGTTATTTCTCCTCCCTCAAGTAATACTGTATCACCGCCTGCACTTATAATTGGATTAGCATACACCGTAAACTGTTTCACTTTAGTGGCTTTACAGCCAAATGTATTTTCAACTTCCAGCTGTACATTATAAACCCTGGCTGTATTATATGTTTGTGATGCCGGGAACTGCAGTATACTGGTGCTGCCATTGCCAAAATCCCATGTCCATTTATTTACAACACCGTCAGCGCCTGTGCTGTTATCGCTGAATTTTACAGCCTGTGTTTCACAAATACTTACACTGTCTGAAGTAAAATCAGCAGTTGGTTGCGGATGTAAAATATCAATTGGCGTTGTAACAGAATCTTTACATCCATTACCACTTGTTGCAATCAATGTTACGCTGTAAATGCCATCCGTTGTATAAATATGTGTTGGATTTTTTGAAACAGATGTATTTGCCCCACCACTTGCATCATCACCAAACCTCCATTGATAAGTAAATGTATTTTGTGTTCCGTCTGCAATAGTGCTTGCATCAGTAAAGTCAACAGAAGCATTAGGAAGACAAACACTTGCAGGATATGTAAATGCCGGCTTTGGCAAAGGCTTAACTGTTACTGTTTTTTGCTTGTTTACTTTACAACCATTGCTGGTAGTGATAGTAAGTGTTGCAGTATAATTGCCTGCAGCAGCATACACATGATCAACAAGTGCAGCAGTATTGTTATTAACTGCTGCAGTACCATCACCAAAGTTCCAGCTCCAGTTTGCTATAGTGCCGCTGGCAATTGGTATAGAAGAAGAATCTGTAAAAGTGATCCTATTTTTTTCACAATAAGGTTTGCTGAAACCAAAATTAGCAACTGCAGGTGCCAATACAGTAATGGTATTTGACATGGTATCAACACAACCAAATGCTGATGTAAAAGTATATAAGATCGGGAAAATACCCACACCTGTTACAGATGGTGTAAACAAACCTGTATTGCTAACACCCGGCCCTGTAAATACTCCAGTGCCCGGCACCCCACCAACTTCTGATGCTTCTGTAATTTGATAATTAGCAGCATCAAGACAAACTGGTATAATATTATTGAATTGAACTTTTGGTGACGCATTTACGGTAACACGTTTTGTAACAGAATCCACACAGCTTGCGCCAGAATAAGATTTATATCTTACAAAGAAATCTTTGGTCAACGGATTTTGAAAATCAGGATAGAGATGTTTGTACTGTTTGCCAAAAGCAGGGAGATCATCAACATCTTTTACTGAATAGTCCCTGGTAACATCCCAGTAAATTTCAACTTTTGTTACACTACCAAAGTTTACAGTGGAACTGTCCTGGATAGCTACAGAATCATTAGCACATAAAAAAGCTGATGACTGCGGAATAAAATTCGCTTTGGGCACATCACCATTTACAGTAAATGATTGAAGTACTGAATCAACACATCCATTATTGCTGGTAACAGTTAATACAGTCGTGTATAAACCTATTGCATTATACCGGTGAGCTGCGTTCAATCCATTAAAAATATTATTTGCTCCAGAAGCCGGGTCTCCAAAATTCCAGCGCCAACTGGTAATGGTAGCTGGTGCAGCAATGGAAGATGTATCAACAAATATTGCTGATGCATCTGTTAAACAAACTTCAGGTGAAATAAAGCCGGGCTTTGGTAGTGGGTTAACAGTAATTTTTTTTGTAAATGCTGTTGCTGTTGAACAACCTTTATCCGTAAGCAGGTGTAAACTAACTGTATAATTACCTGTTGTATCATACCTGTATAAAAAGGGAAGATTATTGGTAATGATCGAATCTGGCCTTCCATTACCAAAATTCCATGTCCACCTGGTAATGTTTCCTGCACCAGGTGTTGAAATATCAGTGATGGTGATATTATTTTTTTCGCAAGCCAATGCACTGAAATTAAAATTGGGTGAAGGCAATGGATTTACAATTACACTCTTTGTATCACCGTATCGCTGTAGCAACCTTTATCTGTAAGTACCCAATGTTTAATGGCAAAAGTATCAGCCACAGAATAAGTGTGAGAAACAGTTTGGCCGGTACCACTGCTGGCATCATCAAAATTCCAGTACCAGTCTGTAATGGCATTACCCTGCCCGTTACTTGTACTGCTTAGGCTGGTTGCTGTATTCAAACAATTTTCAGGATTTACAGTAAAGCCGCCAGTAGCTTTTGCAAAAACATTGTTGAAAATTTTTGTACTGTCTTCCACACAGCCGGCTGCACTGGTAACAGTTAGTGTAACATTAAACGGCCCACCCGTACTGTATAAATGTGTTGCATTTTTTGTAATGGCACTATCATTTACACCGCTTGATGGCTCACCAAATTTCCATTTCCAGGTAAAACTTGCTCCTGAACCATCTGCAATAGTACTTACATCCGTAAAGCTTGCTATGTCGTAAGGCAGGCACACTTTTGCAGGCATGGTAAAATCAACTACCGGGTTGGGGTTAATGGTAAAAGTTTTATTGAGTATAGCACTTTTGCAACCGCTGGCAGTTTCTATTTGCAGGCCAATTGTTTTGGGGCCGGTAGTGCTGTATGGATGCAGTTGATTGGCATTGGTGGTGGCATCTACAAAACTGCCATCGCCAAAATCCCAATGCCAGAATTGTATAGTTCCCGGAGACGACACTGTTGAAGTATCAGAGAACACAACATCTTTATTTAAACAAAGTGGATTAGAATAGCCAAATTTTGCAACAGGTATATCGGTAACTATTACCTGCTTTGACCGCACTGTACTGATACAACCAATATTTGTAATAAGCCTGAAAGTAACTGTATAATCACCTGGTGCATCATATTGATGTACCGGCTCATGTTCTGTGCTGGTGTTGCCATCACCAAAATCCCACGACCATTGGTATGAATAAACACCCTCGTCATAAACAGAAATATCACTAAAACGAACGGGGTCGGTAACGCATCCGTTATTAACCCAGCTAAAATCTGGTGTTGGTGTATTTCTCACAAACAGCGTATCATCTTTTATTTGCGTATTTCCGCAGCCGTCAGTGCCGGCTGTGCCTGCAGTAATAGAAAGCGGGTAATTACCAGCAGGACAGTACGTGTAAGCTGTGGGTAATTTATAACGCCATACCTGTTTACCATTTACTAAGTAAGTACTGTCAGGAACAGGGCTGTTAATTGTAACATTCGGCTGAAACCCTTTAAAATCCCAGGCCAATGACAGTGGTTGATAAGGATACGTAATAGTATAATAAAAAGGTGTACAGGCACAAGCAGAGTTGGTGCCTGTAATATTAAGTGGGTTAAGCGGTGATATTACATTGTACAGGTCTTTAAGATTGGTACCTGCATTGTAACCATAACTTTCTGCATTACCATAGCCATACGCAATGGCATTAAAGCCACTGTCTGCAGTAACGGTATGTGCACCTGCATTAACACTTATCTGTGCATAGCTGTATGCAGGGTCTTGTGGATGCTGATTAAAAAATACGGCACCTGATGCTCCTGTAATAGAAAAAGAAGGCACGGCTACAGTTTTAATTACAACATTTATCCAGTGCTGGGTTATTACAGCATTGCCCGTTGAGTTTAATATTACTTCGTCAATGGTTTGTTCTATGGGGCTCAGGTAAATCATTTCAGGGTCACCTAATAGTCCAATAAAATCATTGCCGCAGGCTCCTCTTGTGGTAATGTATTGAGCTACCATTATAGGTTCATCCGATTCTATTGAAAGGGGTTGATTTGTTACAGGCAGATCATAATAAAAACTATTGATGATCCCATTTTGCACCACACCATTTACTTTTACCACAGCTAAGGGATTGCTTACAGCTATTCTGAAAGGATTGAAGGGCATATTCTGCGTTGGTGCAGTTAAAAATTTCTTTCCCCAGGCACTTTTTGGAAAAGCCTGGGCAATAAGGTTATCGGCACTATTCTGACCATCATCACCATTACATCCTATCTTTATCTTGCCCGAACCTGAAAAAACAGCAATTTTCTTACACCCGATTCCCCCGGCACTTATAGATCGTATCCTTGAACCTGTAAGGTCAACACCATTAAAATCTCCCGGGCTGCCACCGGTTAACTGTCCCATAACATTGTAAATTTCTCCCTGGTTGAGGGTAACAGTAAAGGGTACATTTGCAGGATGCGTTAAAGTTTGTGCCGTTGGGGTTATTTCAACAGTAGTGGTGCCGGTATCAGTGGCTACTACAAAGAAAAAACAGTTACCAGGGTCTTCGTTTGAGCGCTGCTCATAGTTGATAGAGTAATATTCCTTACCTAATGTATTGGTTGGAAAAAGCAGCGTGGCACCCGAAACATTGCCATTGTATATATGTGCATAAGCCACCACCGGCCTGTCGGCAGTTACATGAATGCCGGTACTAAAAAGCCCTTCGGTTGTAAGCCTAGCATCGCCTTGCCCACCTGCTCCTTTAGGAATTGTTGCAGAAGTTACTATGGAACCAGGCGCAACGTTATTAATGTTTTGAACATACCCTAAAGCTGGTATTTCAATTCTTATATTCGTTGACCTCCCGGCTACATTTTCTGTGGCAAAATAGAGCACCATTTGCTGGCCATTTATACCTCCCCCACCACCCGTAACATAACGGACATGATAGCCATAACCCAACCAAAAATCTTTCCCTTTATTTGAAAAATCCTGTGCAAATGAACAAGCAGAAGCGATAAGCAGGAATAAAAACAGGAGTATCCTCTTCATAAACTAGATAAAACGTAAAAGTAACGAAAAACAGGTGGTTGAAGATGCTGCTATAAACAAACTTGCAGCCTAAACAATGATAATGTCAGTAATTACCGGCGAAGATAGGCATGGGCCCTGGTGAAAAAAGTAAAAGGCCCAATAGAAATTGGGCCTTTGTTTACGAACCTAATTCGGTTCTGTAACCCCCAAAGAAAACATCTTGTTTACCAAGCACAAGCGCTATATCTATGGGGCAGTATTATAAACGTTGTTTGTTTAACGTTATTTTGTTAATGCCATAATTTATTTAGAAAACATTCATTACTCCCCGTTATAAGGCCTCTGTCTTTTTGATGAAAACAAATTTTGGGGCTTTACAGGAATGAGCGCCCAGTAAGAAGGAACCGGGCTAAGCCTTGCTGCCCTTCCTTTAGGGTTCCGGTTATATACCCCGGGTTTGTGAGCATCAGCCTTTGCGCCATTTAAAATTTGTTTTAGTAATTTTTTCATCCCAAATGATTTTAGTTTTCAAAACTGGTACTTATAAAATGATGGTTGACTTTTAAAAACAACCGCTCTTACTTTAAAGAAGAAGCCGTTTAAGGTGGAGATCCAGGCCAACTCAAACGGCAACTTTAACACTGAAGAAACCCTGTATAATTATTTGTATTTATCTTTTTTGTCCTTTTTCACATTTCTGCTGTACCATTATAGTATCCCATACTGTGCCAATGAGGTAAGTAATTGATTTTCATAATAGTATAATTTATTGACCTGCTATTTTTTCTATTTTTCGGAAGAAATGTCCTGAAAAGGGAGAAAAACAGTGCTATTGTTGGGATTATGAAAGTATTAGCCCAAAGCTGTGCCTAAACTAGTATGAAGGCAACTTTTAGAAGATCGCTTCTTAAAATTTAGCTACTGTCATTTTTGCCGACACTTCATTTTTAGTTAGAAAAGAGAATTGGTACAGAGAGTCTTTGGTATAATAACTCTAGCCGGATGAAAAATTAGCCGGCAACACATTGCATTAAAAAAGTGAGTTCAAATTTTAATAAAATAAAAAACAATTAAAATTATATAATTATATTAAAATCAATAAATTAAACAAATAATAATACTTAAGCCATTAAAATAAAGTATGGTTAAATTTCTTACTTAAAAAACAAAAATGGTCAGTATATTCAGCTTTTAAAATTCCAAATTGTAGTATTAAATTATGAAAATCAATTAATTAATAATTATTAATAAAAACTAAATTTAGTAGCTATGTTTTTTTATGTCGATTTTACTCCAATGCTAATTTGATTAGCCATAAAATCGCCTGGTTTTTAAAAATTTCAACTTCAGTCTCTAAAAACTCATGCTCCCCTTTCCGCAAAGTCAAATGCTTAAAGATGCCATTATTACAGGGGCCTCTTCTATTAAGGGCATGGCAACAAAAAAGCCCGGATAAATCTGGGCTGTATTTGATCACTTTAGAAGTTGCTATTTGCTGTAATGCCTCTTTTTACGAGCCAGGTATTTCTCCTGTATTACTTTGCTTAATGGTTTTTCATTCACCTTGCTTTCCACCCATGAAATGATATCGAGATAAGCAAATGACCTTGTCTGGAAACGGTCGTTCTCTAATTTCTTCAGCGAAATCAAAAAGTTCTCAAATGCCAGTTTTAATTGCGTTCTTGATAAAAGGAAGGAATTGCGGAGGAATTTAAACATCTCCTCTTCCACTACGGTCAGGTTTTCCATTTTGGCCATAAACCTGTACACCGATCGTATCAGGGATTCCATGATCTCAAAATTGCCCAACTCATAATGAGCCATCAGGTGCAGCAGGCGGGCATAGCATTGCAGGTCGTTACGCAGATCTGGATTTACATTGATGATCCTTTGCAGGTAATCAATGGCAATATCGTATTTACCGCTACCAAAATAGAGATTGGCAATTTTGTAATTAAATACGAGTAACCGGTGATTATCTAAGAAAAGGGCATACTCTTCCAGCTTTTGCTTCCAGTTCTGGTATTATGGCAAGCCCCTTTTCAAAAGTGCCCTCCATAAAATGCCTGGTTAAGTGTAGCGCTGCTGATATACACAAATGATTGTACCCGGTGGTTATCATTCTTATTAGCTAAATCAGATGTTGCAAATTCTTTAAACTGCCGCAGGGCCACATCAAATCCTTCAAAATTACGCAGGTCAAAATGTGCATTCAGCAGGTTGTGCAGGCCTTTTATGTAATAGCCTGTTTCCACTTTTATCATCAGCGGCTCCTCATGAAAAATATCAATCCATTTTTGAGCATAGCGGTAATACTGCAAAAAATCCTGGCGTATAAATGCATACCAGCAATAGCTTTGATAGAGATAAAGCCTTTCGTAAAAACCAGTTTGCTTATGGGAGTTGGAAGGCAGGTTAAAAGTGAAAAACTTAATGATTGATGCTTCATCCTTTTCATTACGGGCATGGCCATTTTTAATATACAGGCTGTACATCTGCAGGGCAAGGCTGCTCATCCTTGATACCATTGATACCCTTGTATTTACTTCAATGGTTTCATGGGCCAGGAATTCGGCCCTGTCACTCATGCTTCTTGTTATATGCAGGCTTTCAATTTTTTTTTCCCAGGCAATAACCTGCGTAAAAAATTATACTTGTAATGTTCCTTTGCTATTTCAGTAAGTTTCTCCAATATTTTTAAACTCTGCAGGTAAAGGCCTTTATTGTAAAGGATACGGGCATAATCAAGCTGCTCGTTAAGCTGCATATCTATACTGTCGGCACTTTTAATAAGACGAAGGCTGGCCAGCAACTGCTTGTATAAATGCACTTTTATATTGGCAAGCTGTGGCTTTTTTATTGAAGGCAATTTTTTTAATAAAGTCTGTTCATCATACTCAACCAACTTATCAAGGGCATCAAACAATTCTATTATTTTAAGGTCCTCATTGGCAGAACTTCGTTTTATATACAACTTAAAATTCCGTTTTTCCGCCTTTTCAAGCGACTTTACCAATTGAAATAATGTATCTGTAAACCGACTGGGCATCATTAATCTGTTTTACTGTAATCCGCTATCACAAAGGGTTTCAGCACATACCATACCTGTTAAGCATAATTAAACCCTTCATAAATTGGTTAAAATTTAAAACTGCCACATCCTATTTTTGTTATCAAATACGATGTGGCAGCAAATTCATAAGCAAGCAATCGTTAAATAAAGCAGGCAATCGGTAAATCAGCATTTTTAAATGCTTCATATATAAACTGGATAACCAGTTAAAAAAGAGATTCAAGAATTTTCATATGGCAAGCAATCGTTAAAGTCCTCCTGTTCTCTACAGGGGGACAATTTTTTTTGTGTGCCAAAGTAAAAGCAATTTTTTTGATCTGAAATCATTTTCTTCCACTTTTTTATTTCTCTCTAAAAATCATTTTAGTTAGCCAATATAAAATCAGGCTTTTTAACCAACACATTATTGTACCTGAACCGTATGTTGCTACCCACCTGGGCGCTAAAATTCGACATGCCCGGGTAATGTTCTTGGAAAATAAAACGCTTTTAACTCAAGCGTTCCAAACACAAGGCTTTCATTACGGGTACGTATACCAGCACCAATAGCAGTGTACAGATCACTTTTGCTTAATGAAGCGCCCACCTGTTTTACAACACACATATCAGTAAATACAAATGGTGCCAGCCTGAAGCCCCAAAACTTATGCAGGTTATAAAACACTGCTTCTGTTTTTGCAGTAGCCCGTAGATCGGCTGCGATATCTCCGTTACCAAAATATGGCAGGCCAAATGCACTGCTTAAAAAAAGCGGTTGCTGGGAAGGCGTGGTGTTAAGCTGCCTTGTTAAATAAAAACTGTAAAACTGCCTGTAATACCATTCAGGCCGCAATCTTTTTTTTCGGGTAAAATGTTCTATCCCAGCCAGTATACCCACATCTTCCCAACCACCATTGCGCCTGTAGCCACCAATACGCAAAGTATAGCTGCTGAAAAAACCCTTTGCATTCAAATGAGTGCGTTGCCCGTCAATTGCATAATAAGGCCTTCTTATAAAACCCTCTCCAATACTGTCTTTTCTATTCACCCATCCTCCAATTAATGATATATCAAAACCTTCCGGCACATCTTCATTGCGGCCAAAACCATATATGAAATTTGTACGGGTAAAATTTTGCCTGAACATACTGATGGAACCAAGCAACGCATTTACATTACTTAAGCGATAATTAAAAGTATCCAATGCTTTCCCGGGCAGCTGATTAAAATGCTGGTAAAGCCCCCTTACTGCTGCAAAGGCCCTTGTTCTTCCATCCTGCTTTTTCCATTTTTGTTTGTTGCCACCAAAACTGTATCCTAACCAGCCATCTGCTTTTTGATAACTGTATTTAAACTCCCGTTGATATAAAGAATCTGCTTCAAAATTGTTTTTTGTTTTATTGATTGATAAATCTAACCCGCCCACCAGCAGCATATAAGGTGTAATAAATGGTTTATCAAAACTAATATTAAAAAGCAGATTCTTCACTTCGTCCCGCTGGTGATGGCATTATTAAAACTTTTGAAACCGGCAATAAAATTTATAAATGTCCCCTTAATATTCCTCTTCAAAAACTCTGCACCAAAACCAAAGTCGTGGTTTTCTTTCTGAATCATACAATGTAGTTATCAATAATCTTGAGCCTGTGCCTTTAAGGTTCTCTTCTTTTACATCAATACGCATAAGTTTGGTACTTCTGATATCTGCACTGCCACCAAGAGAAAACACATCTTTCACCATTACCAGTACATCCACCATGTATTTATTATCAGGTACGGCATCAACCTGTATTAAAGCATCCTGCAGGTAAGGCTGATCACGTAAAAACTTTTCGTTGTCTGCCATCAGGTAAGGATTAAGCCTGTCACCTGCATCAAAAAACAAATTGTTCCCTATAACATTAGCGGTGGTTTTTTTATGAAATGCGTTGGCCGCAATAGCACCAAAGTTATTGTTGTACCGGATGGTATCATTAATATCCCTTTCAAAACCGAGGCGTACAATTTTTATTTGCCGTATTACTTTGCCAATATGTTTTACATATGGATTTGCTTTTATAACCGGCATACTATCCTGTGTATCGCTTGTGGAAATACTCTTACCAAGCCTGCCTAACAGGCCTTTCTTTTTTACAAGAAAAAAAGTATCGGTACCTGGCGGTTGACAAAAAACAGGTATTGCCTGCATACATAACAGCAGCATTAATAGTGGCAATACGGTTTTCGTCATGTTATAATTTTAAAAAATCAGGCGGATAAAGATATTTATTTGATAACACAACTAATTCATTAGCTGCATAAACCATAAATAAACTGCTCATTTAAACAATGCTTTGCAGCGACCTGCATACACAAATGATAAAAATAAACGTTATCATACAAGAGTGACTTACGAAACTACCGGCGATTATAATTGTTATCTTTTTAACATGGTGTGTATAAATAGAAAGCTAACTTATCAGTATCAATACATTAAATTTGGTTTAATGAATGTTGATATAGTAAGTACCGCACCACATTTGTAAAACTAAAACCGTAGTACATTGACAGAAACCATTATCAACCTGGAGTCGGTTAACCCGATTGAGTTTTTTGGCGTTAATAACGGAAAGCTCGACATCCTCAAGAAAAAATTTCCCTTGTTGAAAATCCTGAGCAGGGGCACACAGGTAAAACTAAGTGGTTCACCCGAGCAAATAGTAGATGCTAAGGAAAAGATCGATCTTATTGTGCAGTACATTGAACGTAACGGGCACATGAGTGAGAACTACTTTGAGCAGATACTTGGCGGCGACGACCAGCAGGTAGTTGACAATTTTGTGGAGCGAAACCCTAACGAAGTACTGGTATTTGGCCCTAATGGAAAAACAGTAAGAGCCAGAACAGCAAACCAGAAAAGAATGGTACATGCAGTGGATAAAAATGACATTGTATTTGCTATTGGCCCGGCTGGTACCGGTAAAACTTATACAGCAGTAGCATTGGCTGTAAGAGCTTTAAAAAACAAATCTGTAAAGAAGATCATTTTAACAAGGCCTGCAGTGGAAGCTGGTGAAAACCTTGGCTTTTTACCCGGCGATCTTAAAGAAAAAATTGATCCGTATTTACGCCCATTGTATGATGCACTGGATGATATGATACCGGCTGATAAGCTGGGATATTATATGACCACCCGTACTATTGAAGTAGCACCACTGGCCTACATGAGGGGCCGTACTTTAGACAATGCATTTATCATTCTGGATGAAGCACAAAATACTAATGACGGACAATTGAAAATGTTCTTAACACGTATTGGTGCCAATGCAAAAGCCATTATTACAGGCGACCCTACGCAGATCGATCTGCCAAAGAATATGAAAAGCGGATTGGATAAGGCGATTCGTATTTTAAGAAATGTTGATGGTATTTCTCACATAGAACTGGATGAAGAAGACGTAGTAAGGCACAAATTGGTGAAATCAATTATAAGGGCATACGATAAAGAAAAAGTAGAGAGAAGACCAGCACGGACAACGAAAGAAAGAAGATAAGATATGTATTCTATGTTAATCCCGCTGAAGAGGTAGCTATATGCTACCTCTTATTTTTTTGCATTACTCTATGGATACCTACCTTTACAATTCACCATCAAAAAAATAACTGATGAGAAAATTATTTTTCATTGCCGCCATTTCCATATTCTTCGCTTATTGTTCATCGTCTTCCTCCACCAACACACCTGCAGGAGTGGTAAATGCTTTTATGGAAGCATCTAAAAAAGGTGATATTGATGCATTGAAAAAATACATAACCAGCCAGGATGCCGCACTTTTTACATTGGGCGAAAATTTTATGAAGAATCTTGATTCATCGCAGACGAATGGCATGAAGGAAAAGATGGCTGAGGATTTTAAGAAAAAGACCGAAGGTGTGAAAATAGATATAGGTAATGAAAAAATAAATGGTGATGAAGCCACAGTGGATGTAACCACAACAAAAGAAGGCGAAACTGAAACGCTGCCCTTTGCCCTCAAAAAAGAAGACGGCCAATGGAAAATATCATTGATGTCAACCGGCATGAGGGCATCCGGGATGACGAAAGCGGAAATGGATAAAGAAATGAAGAAATGTGCAGAAAGGCATGAAAGATATGACGGGGCATGAAAGATTCTCTTGCAAAAGCAATGGAAAAACTGAAAGGTATTAATACAGATTCATTGACAAAAATACTGGATCAAAGTACTGAACAATTAAAAAAATTGCAGGAGGCGGCAGAAAAAGCAAACAAGCAATAAAGAACATAACGCAACTTTACAATCATGAAACATAAAAAATTATTCTTTATCAGTATCTGCAGTATTTTATTTTCCTGCAACAGCGGAGAAAAAACACCTGCAACAGATATTGAAATTGCAGGGGCTTTTATGCAAAATATCTGGAAGCTGGATTTTGATAAAGCAGAAAAATTATTGTTGAAAGATGAAACCAATAACCAGGTGTTCAGCCGGTTTGAACAATACATGAGAGCAAAGCCAAAAGAAGAATTAGACAAATACAAAAATGCAGACTTTATTATCAATGATATTAAAGAACCTCAACGATTCGGTTCATATCATCAACTACTCCGGCAGTTTTAATAAAGAAGAAAAAACAGATCTGAAATTAGTCCGCAAGAACAATCAATGGCTGGTTGATATTAAATACACCATCCCACAAACTGACAGTACGCAAAAATGATGATAAAAGAATTTTTATTGGTTGGTGCTGGCGGTGCATTGGGTAGCATGCTTCGCTATGCAGGTAATATTTTATATCAATCACAAATCATTTCCGCTTACAACATTTCTCATCAACATCATTGGCAGTTTTGTAATTGGATTAGTGATTGGATATAGCTTAAAAAATGAATCATCAGCTAACTGGAAATTATTTTTAGCCACCGGTATCTGCGGCGGTTTCACTACATTCTCTGCTTTCACATACGAAAATTTATTACTGTTGCAAAATGGAAAAGTATTGTTGAGCCTGTTGTATATTGTGAGCAGTGTGGTATTGGGCATTGCGGCAGCATGGCTGGGGTTTAAAACAATTAACTAATAACAAATAACTAACTCATGTACGTATTACATCCCTGGCATGGCGCCCATTATGGAAAAAAATCTCCTGAAACTGTAAACGCATTAATTGAAATACCACAAGGCTCAAGGGCAAAATATGAAATTGATAAAACCACCGGCCTTCTTAAATTAGACAGGGTGGTTTATTCTTCCTTTCATTACCCGGTAAACTATGGATTTATTCCACAAACATTGGGTGAGGATGGAGACCCACTTGATATTTTGGTGATCTGCGGCGAAAGCATTCAGCCATTGTGCCTGGTGGAAGCCACTGTTATTGGTAATATGCAAATGATTGATAACGGCGAAAAAGATGATAAGATAATTGCCGTGGCCACCAAAGACCCAACGGTAAATCATTTTACCAATGTAAATGAATTACCAAAACATTTTATTGCAGTGCTGAGAAATTATTTTGAAAATTATAAAGTACTGGAAAATAAAGTGGTGGAAATTGATGAGTTCCAGGATAAACAGGCTGCGTATGGCATTATAGAAAAAGCCATTAAGTTTTATACTGAAAAGTTTCCCAAACAATCATGATTAAAAAACTGAACATGGATTTACAAACAATTATCATCCTTGTAATAACAGGGCTGGCTGCAGGTATTTTGGGTGGAATGGTAGGTGTTGGTGGAGGTATTATAATAGTACCGGCACTGGTGTATTTTTTAGGTTTTAGCCAGCATACGGCACAAGGCACATCGCTGGGATTGATATTGCTGCCCGTAGGCATACTCGGCTTTATTCATTATTACAATTCCTGCAAAACAGCAGGTGAGCCCATAGATTTTAAAGTGATTGGCCTGATAGCAATTGGATTTGTAGCCGGTAGTTACTGGGGCAGTAAAATTGCCGTATCGCTGCCACAGGAAACAGTGAAGAAAGTATTTGCGGTGCTGATGATCTTGGTGGCTGTTAAAATGATATTTTTTGATAAAAATACAAATGCGAAGGCTGCTTTAATCAAGAAAGAAAAAACTGCCTGAGAGGATTTATCCAATAATCCTTCGATGCCTCCTATTCTCACTATATTTTTCTTTTATCGATACATTTTTATTGTTTATCAATAATTTTTTACTGATATTTGCTCCATAATTTTAAAATAATAGTAAATTATGGAAATTAAGATCACAACCAACCAGGTTTTAAAAGTATTACAGGTACTTTCCTGGATCATTTTTATTGGGCTATGTGTTGAAGCCGGTGCCATTGTTATCAATACAATTATTACACTGTTTATAAATCCAACCGGTGTTAAAAATTTTTGGGAAGGAGCTGATTATTTATCTAGCCTTCACCATTTTGACCGTGGCCATTTTTTTGTCATTACCCTCACAATGATAATAGTAGCGGTATTGAAGGCAATTATGTTTTACTTTATTGTAAAACTATTTACTGAAAAAAAGGTGAACATCTCCCAACCTTTTAGTTCCGAATTAAGCCGTTTTATTTTAAAGCAATCCTATTTGGCCTTGGGCATTGGCCTGTTCTCTCATTGTGCATTTAAATTTTCTTTGTGGCTAACCAATCAGGGTGCCAAACCAATTGATTTGCAAATATTGCACATGGCAGGAGCTGATGTGTGGCTTTTTATGGCTGTAATACTTTTTGTAATTGTACAGGTTGTAAAAAGAGGAATAGAAATTCAAAATGAAAACAACCTAACTATATAGCTTATGCCCATAATAGTAAACCTGGATGTAATGATGGCAAAGAGAAAGATGTCGCTGAATGAACTTTCCGAAAAAGTAGGTTTAACACTGTCGAACCTCTCCATTTTGAAAACAGGAAAAGCAAAAGCTATCCGCTTTAGTACGCTGGAAACAATATGCAAAGTATTAGATTGCCAGCCTGGTGAAATTTTAGAATATGTAAGCGAATAATCCACCTGAGGCTCATCAGGATAAATTAACACATATTTCATTGCTGCCACTCTGGCATGATACCACTATTTATGCTTATTTTTGCCCTCCAATTTTTACAATGGAACTGTTAGAGGGTATCAATACAAAAGCACATGATGAAAGCAGGCAGGGCGAAGCATTTTCACCCGTGATTGCAGGCGAAAGCATTTTCAAAAAGCATTTCTATATAGAGAGTTATGGCTGTGCCATGAACTTTGCTGACAGCGAAGTAGTGGCGTCGATCCTTCAAAGCAATGGGTTTGGCGCCACAAAAAATGTAGAAGAAGCTGATCTCATTTTTGTAAACACCTGTTCCATCCGTGAAAAGGCAGAGCTAACAGTAAGAAAACGCCTGACCGAATTTAAAAGGCTGAAAAAAAATAATCCCTCCATGTTAGTGGGAGTACTGGGCTGCATGGCAGAGCGCTTGAAAGAAAAATTTTTACAGGAAGAAAAACTAGTTGACATAGTAATTGGCCCTGATGCATACCGCACTTTGCCACAATTGATACAGGAAGCAGAGACAGGCCAAAAAGCAGTAAACGTTTTATTAAGCCGTGAAGAAACCTATGCCGACATCTCTCCTATCCGTTTAAACAGCAATGGTGTAAATGCTTTTGTAAGCATTATGAGAGGCTGCAACAATATGTGTTCGTTCTGTGTTGTTCCTTTTACAAGAGGAAGAGAAAGAAGCCGTGATGCACAAAGTATTATTGCAGAATGCCAGGATCTGTTTGACAATGGCTATAAAGAAGTAACCCTGCTTGGGCAAAATGTGGACAGCTATCATTTTATTGATGAACAAAAAAATGAAGTGGTAACATTTGCCATGTTGTTAGAAAAGGTTGCATTAATTAATCCTTTATTAAGAGTTCGTTTCTCCACTTCTCATCCAAAAGATATTACCGACGAAGTATTATACACTATTGTTAAGTATGATAACATTTGCAACTACATTCATTTGCCTGTGCAAAGTGGCAGTACAAGAATGTTGCAGTTGATGAACCGTACTTATACAAGAGAATGGTATTTAGCTAAAGTAAACCGCATCAAGGAAATCATTCCTGATTGTGGTTTATCTACTGATATTATCACCGGCTTTTGCACCGAAACAGAAGAAGACCACCAGGATACCATGAGCCTGGTAAAATATTGCCAGTTTGACTTGGCATACATGTATTTCTACAGCGAAAGGCCCGGAACGCTTGCTGCAAGAAGATTTAAAGATGATATACCGGAAGAAGTAAAGAAAAGAAGATTGCAGGAAGTGATTGATCTGCACCGTGGCAATTCATTTGCAAGTATGCAGAAAGATGTAGGAAAAACATTTAAAGTATTGGTGGAAGGTTCATCAAAGAAAAATGAAAATGAATTGTACGGAAGGAATGACCAGAACAAAGTGATTATTTTTCCTAAGGAGCATTATAAGAAAGGAGATTATGTAACATGTGAATGTAAACAGTTGTACATCGGGTACATTAATTGGAAGCAATACCCCTCCGCCCCCTAAAGTGGAACTAAGAATGAGTATAATACTTTAAAGACCTTTCAAGTAATATTGTAAAAGCATAACTTTGAAAATGCTGAAAAAGAAGATTGAATACACTTGAAACTGATTAGAGTTCCAGGTTACCACTTTAGAAAGAGGCAGACGGCAGTGCCGAAGCTCTTCGGATTGAAGTCGATGTTCTGTTACGGTGCAACGACCAATGATTTTTGATTCAGCAAAAAATTGAGAAAGTTAATGTTACAGCCGAACTGAAATAGATATTTATAGGGAAGATTAAAAGAATAATTATTCCTGACTTTACAAATTCAGAAGACAACATCCAATATCCAATTACATTGCAGATTTATATTGCATTCAAAAGAAATTCATTACTTGAATTTGATGGCAGTATTCATAATTTGCAGATGTCAAAACGTAAATGATGAATTGAATTATAGGAGAAGATTTGGAAGAGCAGATAGGATTAAAAGTATATCCGGTTTACGGATAAAGAAGATTATCATCAGGCATATTCTTGAGACCGACTACTGACAAGAATTGAAAAGATATTTAAAAAATTTTAAACAAAGTTCCTCTTTTAAAGGGGAGCGAATAAAATTTTGAACGTACTATGGATTTACAAGCAATAAAAAATCGTTTCGGAATAATAGGCAATTCGCCTGGGCTTAACCATGCCCTCAACATTGCTGTGCAGGTTGCTAATACCGACCTGAGTGTGTTGATCAATGGAGAAAGTGGTGTAGGTAAAGAAGTGTTCTCACAGATCATTCATGCATTGAGTGCAAGAAAGCACAATCCATTTATAGCAGTAAACTGCGGCGCTATTCCCGAAGGCACTATAGATTCAGAATTATTTGGCCACGAAAAAGGTTCTTTTACCGGCGCAGTTGACAGCCGCAAAGGATATTTTGAAACAGTGAATGGCGGCACTATTTTCCTGGATGAAATTGGTGAATTACCCTTGGGCACACAGGCACGTTTACTGCGTGTACTGGAAACAGGTGAATACATCCGTGTAGGCAGCAGCAAAGTGCAAAAGACAGATGTACGTGTTATTGCCGCAACCAATAAAGAGTTACTGGAACATGCACAAACAGGCAGGTTCAGGGAAGATCTGTATTATCGTTTAAATACAGTACCCATCAGGGTGCCATCTTTAAGGGAAAGAAAAGAAGACGTTCCACTCCTCTTTAGAAAATTTGCTGCTGACTTTGCAGACAGGTATAAAACAACGCCTGTTCAACTAAATGAAGAAGCCAAAAACAGTTTGATGAATTATACCTGGCCGGGCAATGTGAGAGAGTTGAAAAATATTGCAGAACAGATTTCTGTACTGTCAAAAGATAAAAATGTAACTGCACAAGAACTACAGCAATTTTTACCCGATAATAATTTTAACAGGTTGCCGGTATTAGCTGCAAAAGGCGGCAGCCAGGAATTTGCAAGCGAAAGAGATATACTGTACAAGCTTTTCTTCGACATGAAGAAAGATGTTACAGAACTGAAGAAAATGTTTTTTGATGTGTTGCAAAATCCAGGTATGGCCCAGCATATTCCTGTGTATAATGAAAACGGCAACATGATGAATGATATGAAGCCTGCTGTTGTTCCGGGTAATTATATCCAAAACAACCAGCCCGTTTTGCTTAATCAGAATGGCGATGATGTTCATCACCACGAAGCAGTGGAAGAATCATTGAGCATCATGGATAAAGAAAAAGAATTGATCATTAAGGCATTAAAAAAACACCGGAGCAAAAGAAAAGATGCAGCATCTGATCTGGGTATTAGTGAAAGGACACTGTATAGAAAACTGAAAGAATATGATATTGAGGAATAAAATGGTTAATGGTGAATGGTTAATGGTCAATGGTCAAAAGCGTCAACGTCGGTCGTCAATTGTCAGTCGTCCATTGCTTAGCCTATTGCCTGTTGCTGTTGTCTTCCTCTCCGGTTGCGCCACCTGCAAATATTCTTTCAATGATGTTTCCATTCCTGTAGAAGTAAAAACTTTCAGGGTGAATTACCTGGAGAACAAAGCAAGGTATATTAATCCACAATTAAGCCCTCAACTAACAGAAAGGTTAAAGCAAAAAATCATCGGTACCACAAGGCTTACAGCAAACCAATGATGACAATGCCCATTATGATGTGAGTGGTTATGTGTCTGATTATTCTGTTACCACCACCGGTATTACCAATGGCACATCAAGCACCAACAGGTTAACGGTTTCTTTTCATGTTAGTTTTTAAAAATACATTGGATGAAAAGAAAAATTTTGAATCAGATGTTACCAGCACTTTCGATTTTAGTTCAAACCAAAGCCTTTCGCAGGCAGAAGCAGAAAGGAATGATGAAATTGTAAAAAATATTGTGGATGCTGTTTTTAATAAAATATTCTCAAACTGGTAAGTGTAAAAATTTATTGTTTGTTTTATAAAACATAGTTTTGAACGATGGAAAAATACGGGCAGCTTTTTGAATCTGTTTTTAAAAGAAAACTTACAGACGACAGTACTGCAGGCTATCTTAAAAATATTACAAAAGAACATCCCTACTTTTCTATTGCACAATTTTACCTGCTGAGCCTTTCCCAAAAAGATATAAACGGTTATAAAGCGCAGGCAAAAAAAACATCTGTACTGTTCAATAATAATCACTGGCTTAATTTTCAATTGCTGGAAGCAGGTTATAATAACCAATCCCCTGCCGTTGAAAGAACTGCTGCTCAGGAGCAACCTGTTTTTGGTAATACTTACGATAAAGTGTTATCAGAAGAACAATACCATGAAACAATAACAGCCCCCTCACCCGAAGAAAATATTTCAGCAGGTGTAGATGAGCAGCCGGCCATTGAACCAATTGAAGAAAAAGCTCCGTTTAACTGGCAGGAAATTACAATTGAAAAAGCTGTTGAGGAAATAAATATACCTGTTGTTGAAGAAGCAGTGCCTGTGATCGAACAAGAGCAACAGCCAAACGAACAAACTTTAGTTGAACAACCTGTTGAGGAAGTAAACACTGCTATGGTGAAACAAGCGATACCGGTGATTGAAGAAGAGCCACAGCCAATTGAAGAACCTGTAATTGAACCGGCAGAAGAAGTAATTGTTCCCGTTGCAGAAGAAATAAATATCTCTGTAGTTGAGGATACTGTTACAGCAACGGAAGAAACACCACAACCGATAGAAGAACCGGTTGCTGAACCAACTGAAGAAATAATTATTCCGGTTACAGAAGAAATAAAGATCCCTGTTGTTGAAGATATTGTTACAGCAATGGAGGAAAAAACACCACAACCAATTGAAGAACCGATTGCTGAGTCGGCCGAAGAAATAATTATCCCGGTTGAAGAAGAAATAATTGTCCCTGTGGTTGAAGATACTGTGACAATAATAGAGGAAACAACACAACCAATAGAAGAACCTGTAATTGAACCAGCGTCCGCAAGTGTCGAGGTTAAGACAGAGCCGGTAAACGAGCCTTTACTTTTTGAGCCGCTCCACACTACAGATTATTTTGCCAGCGTGGGCATTAAATTAAGCGAAGAAGAAAGAACATCCGGATCACTGGGCAAGCAATTGAAAAGTTTTACAGAGTGGTTAAAGTCCATGAAGAAAGTTCATGCAGCACAATTGGCGCAAACATCTAATGCCGCCCAGGTAGAGGCCAACAACACAGAAAACAGCATTCAAAACCTCGCTGAAAAATCAAACGAAGAGAATGATGTGATCACAGAAGCGATGGCAGATGTGCTGCTTCAGCAGGGCAGGCAGGGCAAAGCCATTGAAATACTGGAAAAATTAAGTTTGCTCAATCCCGGTAAAAGCGCTTACTTTGCCGCCAAAATAAACCAGATAAAAGAAAAGTGATATGTTGATATTTGTAATAGTACTCATCCTTGCGGCATTAATATTAGGCCTGATCGTATTGGTTCAAAACCCAAAAGGCGGTGGTCTTTCCGGCACCTTTGGTGGCGTTGGCAACCAGTTAATGGGCGTAAAGCAAACCACCGATGTATTAGAAAAAGGTACATGGATATTTGCGGGTGTAATGGCAGTATTATGTATACTTTCGCCATTGTTCATTCCTAAAAATGCGGAAGCTTCCTCTTCAAAAGGTTCACAAATTTTAGACAATGCGCCTGCTACTGCACCGGTTAAACAAAACACAACTCCGCCGGCAACATTGCCAGGAGCCTTAGCGCCAGACACAAACAAAACGCCTTAAAAGTTTTTAATAAAATATTTAAGCCCTGCCTTTTTACCGGCGGGGTTTTTTATTTTACATTTATCAAATATTCATCAACCCATTTATGACTGCAGGAAAAAGGATAATCCAGTTGTGCCTTATTGGTGTATTTGCAACCAGTGCTTTTTTTGCATGGCGCACTTTTGGCAGCACAACCCATTTTGAAGGCGACAAAAAAATATTGTATATAAAAACCGGCAGTAACTTTTCAAAAGTGCAGGGTTTGGTTGACAGAGGCGGCTTTGTTACGCATCCCCGTGTTTTTAAACGGTTGGCAATGTTTTATGGCTACGATGAAAATATAAAACCCGGCCGTTATGTAATTGAAAGTGGCAGCAGTGTTTACAGCATTATTCAGTTGTTAAAATCCGGCGCACAGACACCCATTAACCTGGTAATTGGCAAGCTGCACACAAGAGAAGAACTGATCAACAAAATATCATCCAATTTTGAATGTGACTCTGTGATCATTGCAAGGTTTTTAAACTCCAATGATTCATTGATAAAATACAGGCTTGATACCAACACAGTAATGTCAACTGTCATCCCTGCATCCTACAGCTTTTTATGGACAGCATCTTTCAATGAAATTTTTAAACGGCTGTACGATGAAAAAGAAAAATTCTGGACGGAAGACCGAAAGCAAAAAGCAGCAGGCCTCGGCTTAACAACGGAGCAGGTTTATACATTGGCAAGTATTGTAGAAGAAGAAACAAATAAAGAAGAAGACAAAGGCAAAATTGCAAGTGTATATCTTAACAGGCTTAATACAGGCATGAAATTAGGTGCTGACCCAACTATAAAATTTGCTTTAAAAAACTTTGATCTTCGCCGTATTTATGAAAAGCATTTGTTTGTGCAATCGCCATACAATACTTATCAAAATAAAGGATTGCCACCGGGGCCTATTTGCAGTGTTACAATAAACACATTGGATGCTGTTTTAAATGCGCCGGCAACCCATTATTTATTCTTTGTAGCAAAACCGGAGTTTGATGGCTATTCCAATTTTGCAGCAACATACGAGGAGCATCTTCGTTATGCAAAAGCATATCAACAGGCATTAGATACAATGATGAGAAGAAAGGCAGAAGGAAGACAGTGAAACAAGATGGCAATAAGCAAAGGGCAAGAAAGCAAAACAGGCAATCATACAAATCATATCAATCAAAAAGAAATCATCATTAAAAGAAATCTCCATCCGGTTTGCTTAAAATAGAACGCATCATAGTAACAACTCCGCCCATTGCTTTTCTTATCAGGAAAACCAAGAAAATGTACCTGCCTGGTTTTGAAGGCGTTCCATTATTTGATGTTTTGAACTTCTTTTACAAACAATTAAAAACGGTTGGCCTTACAGAAAGGGCTTCGGCGGTTGCTTACAATTTTATCATGGCAATACCGCCTGCTTTCCTTTTCCTGTTTACATTAATACCAAGCCTTCCATTAATAAAAAAAGCAGCCCTAAAAAAAGAGTTACATGCGTTGATAAAAGATATTATAACAGACAGCGTACACAATAGAAACCTCATCAGCTTCATAGACTCATTTATTGATAATTCAAGAATTGGCTTGTTATCATTTGGTTTGGTGCTGGCATTGTTCTTTGCGTCCAATGCCATGATGGGTTTAATGCGGTCGTTTAATAAAAATTATATAGGTTTTGCAAAACGAAAAGGTTTTCACAACAGGGTCGTTGCACTGCGGTTAACGGCATTAATATTTTTATTGGTGTTGGCATATCTCATTTTGCTTATAACACAATCGGCTGTTTTAAAATGGATGGGTATTAAGAGCGCCACCTTAAGGGAAGTTGTATTTTATATAAGATGGGTATTTATTATCAGCCTCATTTTTTACTCTATTGCGTTTATTTATAAATATGCCCCGGCTGTACAAAAGCGATGGAAAATGGTAAGTCCGGGCACTATCCTTGCCACCTCACTCAGTATTCTTGCCACGTTGGGCTTTTCATTTTTTGTGAGCAATTTCGGCAGGTACAACGCTTTGTATGGTTCTATCGGTACTATCATTATGTTGATGGCCCTGGTATATATTAATTCTCTTGTGTTGCTTATTGGCTTTGAACTAAATGTAAGTATCAAATCGCTGAAAGCCATTGCTGAAGGCCGAAAGGCAGATGAAGAAGCAAAAGCAGCCGAAGCAAAAATTACATAGGTGGTTTGCAAAAACCAATATCTCCTTTTAATTTGAATAAAAATTTAATTTTATGAAAAAAATAATTGCACCTGCTGCCGTACTTGCAGCCTTGATTATTTCTTCTTTTACATTATTATCGTTCGATCCGTTGACAATAGGAAGTGCATTGCCAAAGGCTGATGTAAAATTGAAAGATGTATGCGGCAAAGAAATAAGCCTGAAAGATGCCAAACAAGAAAATGGCCTGCTGGTAATGTTCAGTTGCAATACCTGCCCCTTTGTGGTAAAGAACCAGGAACGTACCAAAGAGATAAGTGAGTACGCAATGAGCAAAGATTTTGGCGTGGCAATACTGAACAGCAACGAAGCATACCGCAGCAATGTGGACAGCTACGCCGATATGCAGCGCTATGCAAGAGAACAAAACTACAAGTGGAATTATTTATTGGATACGGATAGTGAAATAGCAAACGCATTTGGTGCCAACCGTACACCGGAATGTTTTTTATTTGATAGAAATTTGAAATTAATTTATCACGGCGCCATTGATAACAACCCTTCTGATGCAGGCAGCATAACCCGTAAACATTTACAAATTGCTATTGATGAAACTTTAGAAGGTAAGGCTGTTAGTACAAGCGAAACAAAAAGTGTTGGGTGTGGGATAAAGAGAAAAAGCTAGTGGGAAATGGTTAGTGGGAAAGACATTGAAACATCCGAAGTTTTTAAAACTTCGGATGTTTTTGTGTAGTTATTGCCTTCAATAATTCTCTTTCAAATTCTTTCTCTTTAAACTGCTGCTCATAAAACTCCTTATATCCATTTGCCGCATTTACAATAACAGTAGCCGGTATTGAACCACTCCATTTTTTATCAATCACATTGCAGAAATAATCTGCATCGGTTTCATTAAGCCAAACTATATCAGCATTGATATTTTGCTTTTTGGCAAATGACTGAATTTTGGTTGGAAAGAAAGACGCAAGGTCGAGGCTGACTAAAAGCAATTTCACTTTTTTATCCGCATATTTTTTTGTGATGCTTTGTATATATGGCAACTCCTCCACACAAGGCCTGCACCAGGTAGCCCAAAAATTGATGACGTAAACAGAATCTGTTTTCTGGCTGTAATAGTTTACAACATCGGTTATTTTCCAGGAAGGAATTGTTTGTGCTTTGGTTGATAAAGCAAGTGACAAGACTATTGCGATTGTAAGAATCCTTTTCATTTTATTTATTTATGGAATGCAAAGTGGAAAAGCCGCCTATTGGTATTCAGTACAAGAGAGTGACACAACGATGATGACCATAGCCACAATGTTTGTCCCACACTCAACTATTCTACAAAATTAATTGTTTTATAGCAGCAGTATTTGATGTAAAGGTTAAAGATGTCAAAGAAACCGGGATTATTTCACTATTTATATCGATCCGTGTTTCCGTGGTAAACCTATTAATTGCCACGGAAACACGGAATTATTTAATTATCTGTGTCTATCTGTGTAATCTGTGGCAGTACATTTTTGTGGTTTGTATTTTACCCCGTTTCAAGTACCTTCGCAACCGAAATAGTAAAACTAAAATCTCCAAATCATTATGGCATACGATGTAATTGTTTTAGGCAGTGGCCCGGGCGGTTATCCTGCTGCAATCAGGGCAAGTCAGTTAGGTAAAAAAGTGGCAATAGTTGAGAAAGAAAGTTTAGGCGGTATATGCCTTAACTGGGGCTGTATCCCTACCAAGGCCTTGCTTAAAAGCGCCCAGGTATATGAATATGCAAAACATGCAGCTGATTATGGCATCAATTTACAGAACCCAACGGCTGATTTTGGCGGCGTGGTAAAACGCAGCCGTGGTGTGGCTGATAAAATGAGCAAGGGCGTTACTTTCCTGATGAAGAAAAATAAGATCGATGTGATAATGGGTACGGGTAAATTAATTGCCCCGGGCAAACTGGAAATAACTGCAGCTGATGGCAGCAAAAAAGTGGAAGAAGCAAAGAACATCGTTATCGCTACAGGTGGCAGGGCAAGGCAATTACCAAGCATGCCGATAGATGGTAAAAAAATAATTGGTTACCGTGAAGCAATGGTGTTGCCAACAATGCCTAAGAGCATGATCGTTTGTGGAAGCGGTGCCATTGGTAGTGAGTTTGCTTATTTCTACAACAGTATGGGTTGCAAAATTACCATCGTGGAGTTTATGCCTAAGATAGTACCGGTGGAAGATGATGACATCAGCAAAGAACTGGAAAAGCAATTTAAAAAACAGGGCATCGAAATAATGACCAGCAGCGAAGTGTTGAGTGTGGATTCAAGCGGTGCCGGCGTAAAAGCAAAAGTAAAAACACCAACCGGTGAAATAACACTGGAAGCTGATATTTTATTGAGTGCTGTGGGTGTTGTTGCAAATATTGAAAATATTGGTTTGGAAGCATTGGGTATTAAAACTGATAAAGGAAAAATTATTGTAGATGCTCACCAGCTAACAAATGTACCGGGCATTTATGCCATTGGTGATTGCACACCGGGACAAGCTTTGGCACATGTTGCCTCAAGAGAAGGTATCAATGCTGCAGAACATTTAGCAGGCCATCATCCTGATGCGGTTGATTACAACAACATTCCTGGTTGCACTTATTGCTCACCGGAAATTGCTTCTGTTGGTTACACAGAAAAAGCGGCTAAAGATGCTGGTTATGAAATAAAAGTGGGAAAATTTCCTTTTATGGCCAGCGGTAAAGCAAGTGCTGCCGGCGCCACAGAAGGTTTTGTAAAAGTGATATTTGATGCCAAATATGGTGAGTTTCTCGGCTGCCATATGATCGGCATGAACGTAACAGAAATGATCGCTGAAGTGGTAACAGCCCGTAAACTGGAAACCACGGCACATGAAATATTAACTGCCGTACATCCTCACCCAACCATGAGTGAAGCGGTGAAAGAAGCTACTGCGATGGCTTACGGCGAAGCAACAGATATTTAAGATGTTTTTATTATGAGGGTAGAAACAAAAAGGGGTTATGGCGAAAGCTGTAACCTTTTTTGATAGGGGTCGGGACGCTAAAGCGACCTGAACCATTTCTGCTTACTTTTTTAAAATAATAGCCAATAAACTTTCTTCCTATATTCACACCACAAAATTTTACCGCTATATGAAAAAATTATTGATTCCCATGAGTGTATTAATAATCACTTCCTGCAATAACAGCAGCAGTACAAAAGAAGAAGACACAAAAAAAGATTCTGCCCAATCTTATGCAAGCCAGCGGCTGGCGGGCTATGCCAAAGTAAGGCTCACAGCAGACCTTTCAACACCTTACTGAAAATGAAAAGAAAATGTTGCCATTGCTGATACAGGCTGCAGATATAATGAATGAATTGTACTGGCAGCAATGTTATGGAAAAAATAAAGACAGCTTGCTCAACAGTGCAAAGGATGCAGATACAAAAGCATTTATCAATCTTAACTATGGCCCATGGGATAAACTCAACAGCGATACGCCGTTTGTAGCAGGCGTTGGTGCAAAGCCATTGGGTGCTGGCTTCTACCCTGCTGACATGTCGAAAGAAGAATTAGATCTTTCATCGGCTACAGATAAACACGGGCATTATTCCATCATTAAAAGAGACAGCGTAGGAAAATTATTTTCTGTTCCTTATCATGTTGCATACAAAGAGCCTTTGGAAAAAGCTGCCGGTTTATTAAAACAGGCTGCTGCATTTGCTGATGATGCAGGACTGAAAAAACATTTGTTTTCCCGTGCTGATGCATTGGTAACGGACAACTATAACCCAAGTGATGCCGTATGGCTCGACATGAAAAATAATACTATTGATATTGTAATTGGTGCCATTGAAGATTATGAAGATGGCTTATACAATTATCGCAATGCTTACCAGGCGTATGTATTGATAAAAGATAAGGAATGGAGCCAGCGCCTGGCAAAATATGTGGCCATGCTTCCTGAATTACAACAGGGAATTCCGGTGGATGCAAAATATAAAACAGAAAAACCTGGCACCTCATCAGACCTGAATGCTTACAATGTTGTTTACTATTCAGGCCAATGCAACAGCGGTGGTAAAACCATTGCTGTTAACCTTCCTAATGATGAAGAGCTGCAAAAAACAAAAGGCACAAGAAGGTTACAATTAAAGAATGCGATGCAGGCAAAGTTTGATAAGATAATGACGCCAATTGCAAAAGAGTTTATTGATCCTTCGCAATTATCAATGGTGCAGTTTGATGCATTTTTTGCCGATGTAATGTTTCATGAAGTGGCGCATGGCCTTGGTATAAAAAATACCGTTAACGGCAAAGGCACCGTTAGAAAAGCATTGCAGGAACAAAGCAGTTGGCTGGAAGAAGCCAAGGCTGATATACTTGGTTTATACATGGTAACCAAACTGGTAGAGAAAGGTGAACTACCAGGCCCGATCGAAAATTATTACACCACCTTTATGGCTGGCATCATCCGTTCTGTACGTTTTGGTGCAGGCGAATCACACGGCAAGGCAAACATACTTGCCTTTAATTTCTTCCAGGAAAAAGGTGCGTTTGAAAAAACTGCTGCCGGTCATTACAAAGTGAATTTTGACAAGTTTAAAATTGCCATGAATGACCTGAGCAACCTTATCCTCACTTTACAGGGAGATGGTGATAAAGCAAAAGTGGAAGCCCTACAAAAGGAAAAAGCTAAAGTAATGCCCGAACTGCAACATGACCTGGACAAATTGCAGCAAAAAGGCATTCCTGTTGATATAATTTTTGAGCAGGGAGTTGAGGTGCTGGGATTGAAATAAACGTTTTTTTATATCTGAAACGGGAGCCGCAAGCGGCTCCCGTTTTCTTTTTTGGGAATATGAGCTACAATAAGCGCCGTTAATGCAATAAAGAGGGAGAATAATCAGTTTAAAAAGAAGGAAAATGCTGCGCCGGAAGGCCGGCAACGAAAAAACAAAAAACTTATTGCATTGATGAAGACATGAGCAGGAAAATAATCATACCAATATTCTTTACCGGGCTGCTGTTCCTTATGCTGTCTTCTTCATTCAAAAACAACAGCGGTTACTATTTCGGTCTTTACAAAAACAACATCAGCTCTCTAAATACAGCCTTAGATAAGTTATACAAAGAAGCTTCATCCGCAGACATCGACCAACAAATACAAAAAGAAAAATTATTATCAGCCCTCAACAGCAGCCGCATACAATTAAAAGCCTGCGATTTCTGGTTGCGGTATCTGGAACCTGTTGCCTACAAAAAAATAAATGGCCCCTTGCCGGTAGAATGGGAAACTGAAGTATTTGAAAAATATGAAGCGCCATACAAAAGAGAAGGCGCAGGATTAACACTGGCTTACCAATATTTAGAATCAGAAAACCCTTCTAAAGATTCATTGCTGCAACTGATCGATGCTTCCAACCAATCATTAAAAACATACCTGGCTGACAGCATTACATCCCAACTCGATAGTTATCATCATTTCTTTTTGTGCAACCGTTTATTTCTTCTTGACCTTGCCACTATTTATACAACAGGTTTTGAATGCCCGGATACAAAAGAAATTATTCCTGAACTAAACAGTATGCTGCAAAATACTGCTGCCATTTATCAATCTTACAATCATGATTTTCCTTCGCATGCTTTGCAGGATGATTATTTAGCATCTGTACAATAACGCTATCAACTTTGTAAAAAAACAGCCAACCAATTTTGAGGAATTCAATCATTTTGCTTTTATCCGTGATTATGTAAATCCATTGTTCAAATTGAACCAGCAATACATTGCTGATTATAAAGTGCAAAGCAAAAGCATGATGGATTATTCATTGAATGATGATGCACAATCCATCTTTGATAAAAATTTATACAAAGCACAAAACAGCAAAAGGTATCTATAATAAAATAACGGATGAAAAAATATTAGCTGAAATAGACAGCATTGGCAAACTCCTTTTTTATGACCCGATCTTATCCGGCAATAACATGCGTAGCTGTGCTTCCTGTCATAAACTGGATAATTATCTTGCCGACACTTCATCTGCTACAGCATTGCAGTTTAACAGGAAAGATGTACTCAAACGGAACCAGCCTACGCTTATCAATTCAGTATATAACCATTTACTGATGGCTGATGGGAAAGACCTGACCTTGCTTGACCAGGTAAAAGATGTTATCAGCAACCCCGAAGAAATGGGCAGCAGTGAAGAAGTGGTGATAGAAAAAGTGATGAATACGCCTGCTTACAAAAAACACCTTACTAAGTTTGCTTCTTACATCAATGAAAAAGAAAAGATCTCAATAAAACATATTTCAAGCGCCATCACCTACTTCTATGGCAAATACAGCAACTACTACTCCCCTTTTGATGAAGCC
The DNA here is from genome assembly GCA_963814445.1 of uncultured Chitinophagaceae bacterium. GTDB lineage: Bacteria > Bacteroidota > Bacteroidia > Chitinophagales > Chitinophagaceae > Ferruginibacter. Next base: position 16,832 of record CAWFCU010000008.1, on the reverse strand, counting down.
ATCAATAATAAAAAACAATTAAATGATGATGTAGTAAAAGGCTTTAATATTTTTATGAGCAAAGCACAATGTGGTACCTGTCATTTTGCGCCGCAGTTCAATGGTATTAAACCTCCATATATCGGCAATGAGTTTGAGGTAATTGGTGTGCCTGCTAACCCATTGGCCAAAAATATAAGTGATGATTACGGAAGGTATAAAGTACATGTAGCTAATGAAACAAAAAATGCTTTCCGTACACCAACAATAAGAAATGCAGCATTTACCAAACCATACATGCACAATGGGGTTTACAAAACATTAGAAGAAGTAATTGATTTTTATGATGCTGGTGGCGGTGCAGGCAAGGGAATACAAGTAGACAACCAGACATTGGCATCCGACTCATTGCATTTAACAAAAGAAGAAAAAATACAACTTGTTGCTTTCATCAATTCATTGACTGAAAATATACCTTTTGATACGCCGCCGCAAAACTTACCTTTGTCAAAAGACAAAACACTTAACCGCCGCAAAGTTGGTGGTGAGTATTAAAGTATGAAACGCCTCGCTTTCATTGTATCATTCTTGCTGCTGTGCATGTTTATTGCCTGCTCATACGAAAAGAAACTGGGTATTGATATGCCTGAAGGTTTTTCTACAGAGCGGAGGAAACAGTTACTGCAGGAATTTGCAGCAGGCAAAACAGCATACCTCACCCATTGCGCAAAGTGCCACAACAAGACAGTGGATGGGAAAGAGCTGATACCAGATATTTCATTTGAACAGGCTGATACTTACAAAGTAAGATTTACTAATAACCAGCATAAAACCGAACTTAGCACAGAAACGGTTACAGAAAAAGAATTAGACATGATCGTCATTTTCTTTAAGTACAAAAAAGAAAGCGGCTTAAAGCCTTTTGAAAAAGAAGAATGATATCAACTTTTGAAAAGTTGGGTTATTAAAGGAAAGAAGCAAACTGCAAATAACAACAGCGTTATAATTATATCCCACCGTATAACTTTTACTCGTATTATTTCTTAAAGAGGGAAGAAACATAAAACACAATCTCATTATCAATTGTATTGCAAAAAACAAAAACAGTTGCAGCGACAATGGATTTAATTGATAAGCTGTTTTAAAATTACCAACCAAAACATGATGGAAGCCTCTTGTAATACCGCAGGTGGCGCAATCAATTCCTGTAGCATCTTTATAAACACATTGCACAGCATGGCTGCTGTACGCAAAAAAACCGGCATAAAACAACATTGCTGTAATTATGCCGGCCCAAATGCAGTTAAACCAAAAATAAGTTTTACTGTTCAAAAGCTTTTCTTATTGGTGATTAGCTGAATCTAATGACTCTATAGATTCTTTAAGTGAATCTATTGAATTTTTAAGATCTTTCATTTTTGAAGGATCGTTTTTAAATTCCTGCAATGCTTTATCTACTTCTTTAAGTTTGCTATATTGCCATGCTGCCACTCCTGTAGCAAGTACAGATAGTATAACACCAGCAATGATCATTCCTTTGGGAGCATTTACTTTACCAGCCATAATAAATGCCACCACACCCATTATTAATCCTAATATGCCCGGGAAAATTGCATAAGCGCCAAGACATGGAATAAATGAAAACAAAAAAGCCAGGATACCTAATACAAGGCTTATGATACCAAAAGTTTTGTGCAGGGTTGACGGTGGTGCTTGGGGTGTTTGCTGTTCCATAATTTTTTACAGTTTAAGGTTTTTAATGTGCAATGGTAAAGAAAAAGTATTGCACATACAAAATCGACCATTATTTTTTAAACACATATATCCCGGAAACAAAATAACAAGAAGTTTAATTCATATTAGTCCAGCACCAGTTTCTTGATACAACTCCTGCAGTTTTTCTTCCTCGTTAGTGCAAAGCCCGGGATGTGTTTTTGAAGTTTGGATGATGGTACTCCTTACCGCAGTAAGCCAGCGGAACCGGGATGGAGTATCCAATTTTGCTATAGGCCCTGCATCTTCATTACCTGCTGCAATTTTACAAAATGATTCAAGGTTTGATTGAAGGTGTACAATATCAACTTCACTGCAAAAAGATGCGATGCGATTTTCATTCACTGTATAAACACATTTAAGAAAACCGGTTTGTTTGCAAAAGAACACAATACCAAGGTTGAGAAATTCCTCTCTCTCAACTCTTGGCACCAGCCGTATCACTGCATATTCATATAACAGTTGTTCTTGCATTATTTGCTTCGTTTACAAATTCTGTTGCGTTGTTAAACCTTGTACAAAGAAAATCAATATAGCCTTCCCTTATTTGTTGTGGGCTCAGGCCTTCGTTCCAGTTTAAAAAATCATCGGGTATAAGATTGATAATTGCTGCGATCTTATCTTTTGCTAGTATCTCCTTAAAAATTTCATTTACTTCATCCAGTAACGAAGCGGCAGGAAGCAACACATGATCTTTTACCTGCGTAAATGTTTTTTTTGATTGCGCTGTTGGATTGCTCCACGAATGATGAAAGTACAATGCAGCACCATGATCTATCAGCCACAATTCTTTTTGCCATATCAGCATATTTGTATTCCGGGCTGTCCTGTCCACATTCATCAGTAACGCATCCAACCACACAATTTTTGAAGCCATTAAAGGATCAACTTTTGAAACCGCCGGATCAAAACTTATAGCGCCTGAAAGATAATGCAACGCAAGATTGGTACCTACACTTGCCTTTAATAAATCCTGTATCTCTTCATCAGGTTCTGTTCTGCCAAAAGCTGCATCAAGATCGGCAAACACAATTTCCGGTACTTTCAGGCCAAGCAATCTTGCCATTTCTCCTCCAATGATCTCTGCTACCAATGCCTTAACGCCCTGCCCTGCCCCACGGAATTTAAGCACATACAAAAAACCATCATCAGCTTCTGCAATAGCAGGCAATGAACCACCTTCACGTAACGGTGTTACATAACGGGTAACATTAACGGTTCTTAATTCTGAAACAGGCATAGTTGTATGACGACAAATGTAAATGAAATTAGCGGGTAACAAAAAGCCGGGCAAATTTTGCCCGGCTAAATTGGTATTAGAAATAAGTTTACTGATGCAATTCTATTGTTCCAATATCAGTATCATCATTTCTTCTTACCTCTACATTATTTATTACCGTATCCTGGTAACCATTGGTGCCATCAATTGAAACCGAATAAATACCTGGCCTTAGCCCACGGATCTTAAATTTACCTTCATGCCATGACCTTGCAGAAAATGTATCTGTTGCATTATATGCTTTTATCCATCCATGAGAATTAACAGGCCTCACTTTTCCTTCAATCTCACCGGTGCTATGCCTTCCAAATGGTTTAATAACAGGTTTCAACCAATAGGTACCATTAAAGAACCTGATGGAATGTGAAAGACTGAAATCGAGGAAGAACTGCAGGTCGTTTGAAGAAACAGAATCAAGGTGTTCTCTTTTGATATTTACATACACAAAATTCTGGTTGTTCACAAGTTGCAATGGATATGTTGTACTATCAACCACCACACTGTTGTTGGTGCCCAAAGTAATTTTTATCCGTTCAATTTTTCCATTCAATGCAAGACCACTTGCCAATAAGGTATCAACACCATTCCGCAACTGCAACAGGTCGTACACACCTGCATTGATGTTTAGTGTTTGCCACACATTGCAGTTAACATCAGCACTATCACGGTCATCATCACAACTCGGCCTGTCATGGTCATCATCGCCATTACGACGGCAGGTATCTAACTTAACTTCTATCTTTTGAATATCAACAAATACATGTTCATAATCCGAAGGGTCGTCAGTGAGGTACACAGAATACTTGGTTTGATTGGCTGGAATTACTTCGTTACTGTTACTTTCTTTTTGGCAGGAAACGGCGCCAATAATAACAGTTAGTAATAATACCGGGAAGGAAAAGATCCTGGAAATAGTTTTCATACAATTTAATTTTAAATTAATAAAAAAGGTTCAGGTACAAATTGCTTATATAGTAAATAATTGGTGGCTTTGACGGAAAGACAAAAAAAGTGCCATCCTGTGAGAATGTGCAAATCTTAACAATCACGTGCAACATAGTTTAAAACAGCGGTTTCAAAAAAGTTTATCTTGCTGAACAGGTAATATTCTTGTCTGAAAATAACTACAATGACAAAAACAGTAAAAATTGTTGTTTTAATTACGCTGCTTTTCAGTATTCATACAGTAGTCATATCTCAAAAGCAACACCCGGTGCTTAATCATATTGCGTTGTATGTGAAAGACCTCAAAGTGAGTACCGCTTTCTACAGCAACATTGTACAACTTGATACCATACCAGAGCCTTTCCATGATGGAAGACATACCTGGTTTAGTATTGGCGACAAGAGCCATCTGCATTTGATACAGGGCGCTGCGGCCATTACAGCACACGATAAAAACAGCCATGTTTGTTTTTCTGTAGCGTCTGTAAATGATTTTATTACCATACTGAAACAAAACAAAGTGGCCTACGAAAACTGGGCTGGCGAAAAAAATGCCGTAACAAAAAGAGTGGATGCTGTGCAGCAGATCTATTTTAAAGACCCGGATGGTTACTGGATAGAGATAAATGATGCCACTAAATAGAAATGGAAAATTGATAATGAAAAATGGAAAATTTTTAAAAAATCAAACAGTATTCAATTTATTTTACCGCATGCGTTAAATTAGTTTTCAATTATCAATTTTCAACTTTCAATTATTGCCTTATGGAATTTACATAAGTTTACATCTTAGCTGCACTGATACAGAATGCTGAACCCTGATAAGTATAAACATATCGACGATAACCAACTGCTGCAAAACTTTTATGCAGATAGAGACAACCAATGGTTGGGCATACTGTTGCAACGATATACGCTCCTGCTGCTGGGTGTATGCATGAAATATTTAAAAAATGAGGAAGAAGCAAAAGATGCTGTACAGCAGGTGTTTTTAAAAGCCATTACCGAACTTCACAAATACAAAGTAGATTACTTTAAGAGCTGGATCTACATGGTGGCTAAAAACCATTGCCTGATGAAATTAAGGCATAAAGACAGGTTTCCTGTTGAAATAAATGAACAACATTTATCTGCACCGGAAGAAACGGAAAATAAAAACCAGCACCTTCAAAAAGAGCAGGCACTTACTGATATGGAATGGGCCATGCAGCAACTTAATAAAGAACAGCAGCAATGCTTAACTTTGTTTTACCTGCAAAAAAAGAGTTACCAGGAAATTACTGATGGAACCAGTTTTTCTTTATTACAGGTAAAAAGTTATATACAAAACGGGAAACGGAATTTAAAAATAATGCTGGAGAAGAAAGGAAACAGTGATTAGTTAATAGTTATTAGTAAACCCTAATCGTTAATAGCTTGTATTTAACCATTAACGATTAACTAATAACCATATTCAACAAAAAATGAGCAATGAGCTGAAAGACATATTAAGCAACTCTAACAAAGACATAGATAACCAGCAGTTGATGGATTATCTGAGCAATCAATTGAACCAAACTCAACAGCATGAGGTGGAAAAAACGATGGCGGATGATGCTTTTGTGAATGATGCGGTGGAAGGCCTGCAGCAATTGCCCGGCAATAAAGACATCAATGCTTACGTGGAGCAGTTGAATGATGAACTGCACAGGCAGATTGCAAAGAATAAAAAACGAAAAGAAAAACGCAGGCTGAAGGATTCGCCTTATACCTACATCACTATTATTCTTTTGCTACTGTTAACCATAGTTTGCTTTGTAATGGTAAAGAAGTTCCTGGATAACAAAAAGAAAACGGAGCAAAATAAAGTGAGCGTGGTAGTGGTTGCCAAAGAAAGGAATAATGTACAGCTTTAGCTTTACTATATCCTTTGCTTCATCGCTTCATACAAAATAACACCATTTGCCACCGATACATTCAGTGATTCAAAATCACCGGTCATGGGTATGTTAAATTGTTCATCGCATATTTTCAACAATGCAGGATAAACACCATGTTCCTCTCCACCCAATACCACAGCACAGGGTTCTTTAAAATCAATATCAAATATTTTTTTAGTGGCTGTCATTTCACTGGCAAATACCTTTATGCCATTCAGGTGCAGTTCATCCACTGCTTTCATTAAACTGCCCACCCTGCACACCGCAATTTGTTCCAATGCCCCGGCAGAAGTCAATATCGCATCTTCATTCAATGCCCCTACTCCTTTATCAGGAATAATGATAGCATGCACACCAAAACAAAAAGCACTTCTTGCAATGGCGCCAATATTCCTTATATCAGTAATGCCATCCAATATCACAAACAATGGCACTTCTCCTTTTTCCACCACAAATGAAATTACATCCTGCAGGTTTTGGTATTGTATTTTACTGATAACTGCTATACAGCCTTCGTGGTTGCTTACATTAAAGCTGTTCAGTTTTTCAACCGGCACTTTATTAATAGGAACTAGATTTTTTTCTGCCAGTGTTCTTATGGTATCGATCACTTCGCCATGCACTGTTGCCTGCAGGTAAATACGCTCCAGTTGTTTTCCTTCTGCATTGCCGCAATTACTGCTGCTCTGCCAATAATCAAGCGTATTCTTCTTTGGCCTTTGCTGCTGCGCTGGTCCTGAAATTTTTCATATTGCAAATGTGTGGATTATTTTAGTTGTAGCCACGAATTACACAAATTATCACGAATGAAAGAACAAAACTAAAAGCGTACTATCAAATAAAAAGCGGTTTCAAAATTTGAAACCGCTTTTAGTATCATTCAATAACAATTGACTTATTTTAATCCAAATGCCTTTTTCACTTTTGTTACATCATCCAGTTTCTCCCAGGTAAACAATTCCACTTTCATTTTCTTTGCTTTACCATCAGGGACTGTAAATGTTTTTTCAACCACTTCATTCTTGCGGCCCATGTGGCCATAAGCTGCAGTTTCGCTGTACATGGGTGTACGCAATTTTAAACGCTGTTCAATAAAGTAAGGACGCATATCAAAAATGCTTTCCACTATTTTACTGATTTGCTCCATCAGTTAAATTCTACCTTAGCAGTACCATAAGTATTTACATTGATACTGGTTGGTTGTGCAACACCAATAGCATAAGAAACCTGTACCAATACTTCACTGCAAAGCCCTGCTGCCACTAAATTTTTAGCAATATGCCTTGTAGCATAAGCAGCACTACGGTCAACCTTGCTTGGATCTTTACCACTGAAAGCACCACCACCATGAGCACCTTTACCACCATAAGTATCTACAATGATCTTACGGCCTGTTAAGCCTGTATCGCCATGTGGGCCACCAATAACAAACTTACCTGTTGGATTGATATGGTATTTAATATTGTTGTTAAAAAGATTGGCGTATTGCTTGTATTTTGACTTTACCCTTGGTATCAAAATATTGATAATATCTTCTTTTAATTTTTGCCAGCATTTTTGCTTCTGCATCAAAATCATCATGCTGTGTAGATACCACGATGGCATCAATACGAACAGGCTTGTTGTTATCATCATATTCCAATGTAACCTGGCTTTTTGCATCCGGCCGCAGGTAAGGTATTTATTGCTTGTTTTCCCTGCGGATAACAGCCAGTTCAAGTAAAATATTATGAGCAAGGTCTAATGCCAATGGCATGTAATTCTCTGTTTCGTTGGTAGCATAGCCAAACATCATTCCCTGGTCACCAGCACCCTGTTCTTCTTTCTTCTTCCTTTCCACACCCTGGTTAATATCAGCCGACTTGTTCATGAATAGCAGAAATGATACCGCATGAATTAGCTTCAAACATGTATTCACTTTTAGTGTAACCGATCTTACGGATAACACCACGGGCAATTTCCTGCACATCTAAGTAAGCTTTACTTTTTACTTCACCTGCCAATACCACCTGCCCGGTTGTTACCAGTGTTTCGCAGGCAACTTTACTGTTGGCGTCAAAAGCTAAAAAGTTGTCAATTAAAGCATCGCTGATCTGGTCAGCTACTTTGTCCGGGTGTCCTTCACTTACGGACTCTGATGTAAATAAATAAGGCATTGATATTTTTTTTTGAGGTGCAAAGATATGTGTGCAGTATTAAAAAACAAAGCCTTTGGCCGGGGCCAAAGGCTTTTTATTAATAATATTTAAAATTATAGTTTAGAATACACCACCCTCATATACATTTTATAGTTGGGATGAGTGCCATTCCCGATTTTTATCCGGCCATCGGCAAGCAGGTTATTGTACGCAACAGCATACTGGTAATACCTGAGTTTGTTAGGTGCCGACAGGCGGAAAGGATAATTGTATAAATGATTGGTAACAATATGCTGCAGGTACCTCGACACATTAAAGGTGTAAAAGTAGTTTGTAACAGCGCCTACGGTTTTCTTACGCAGGAATCCACCATAATAACTAAAACTTACACCTGCACTTGGATAAAAGTATATGCTGTCGTCAGGATTATAAAAAGCATCCGGATTAAGATCAAAGTAAACAGGCTTATACCTGTTGGCAGAAACAGGTGTATCAATAAGGTCGAGATACAGGTATGCAGGCGGCAACATAGCAGCATCCACTATACTTGAGCCAGGTATTCCTCTCAATCACTATTTCGGCACGGTGAATAATGCGGTTATCGATAATTATTTATACCCGGTATAGTCAACGTGGCATAAGTACCCGGTGTGGTTTGCAGATACAAAGCATCAGGAGAAGGATTTAAAATTTCAGCGTTATTCCAGTCCCTTTTTAAATTGGTTGCCTGTGCTGAGAATGAGTTTGGAAAACCAAGTGAAAAGTTGAAAGTTGAGAAGTTGGTATCAATTACATTATTTCTCAGTTTACGGTAATGCACTTCAAGTCGTGTGGCTGCTTCCGTTAGGTCAACATAAAACAAGCCGTTTGCCTGGCCGCCGCTGGCTTTAACAGCAAAACCTTTCATTTTTACTTTAAACAAAGAATCAGAACGATAAATACCCGTACTTGTGGATGATGTATCTAAATTGGCAAGTGAGGTGAGCGTATTCAGGAACGCTTCATTTAATGGTATCCTTATTTGATTATTGATTGAGTCTTTCCTGCTGCCTTTGAAGAAAGTATATTTTTTTACATCGTTTGGTAAAATGGTAACCTGTCCAAGCATTGCACCCAACCCGGCATCAGGTAAAAAATCAAACCGGTAAGATGAATCTTTAAAATTGCTGGTGTTGCTGTTTATTTCATACACGTAAGTGTTTGCGGCATCAGCGTATCACCATAAAAAGTTTTGTATGATAAACAAAGTACGGCAGAATCAAAACCGGTATTAGGGTTCAGGGCAGGATTAATGGTGTCACCTGTAGCACCAAAGAAATAAGGGAAAAAAGCCAGGCTTCAGTTGCACATAAAGGTCTGCATTGGTTGTGCCAAAAAGAGGATCATTTGTGATAGCGCCAAGCGGATGCAGTTCATTATATACAACCCTTGACGTGTCATCAAAAAAACCTTGTGTGGTAGTAATGAGAAGTGTATCTGCAAACGTGTGTACGTTATCTACTGCCGGTATCAGGTCGCCGCCTAAAGTAGTGGTGTCAATTTTGGTACAGCCCCAGTTAAAAAATAAAATTATTGCAATGAAGAACGCTGATGTTCCTTTAAAATTTCTCTGCACAGCTTGTTATTAATAAAATGGAAAATGAGTTAATGATTGACTATTTAGCAAGGTCGGCATATAATTGTAAATAGTCTGTTAAATCACTTTCTTCATTGAATGGTAATGTTTTTTTGCCTTTGATCTTACTGAATTCTTCCAGCAATTTTTTATCTGGTTTTGCAGCACCAAAAGTTACTGCATCGGCAAAAGCTGCACCGCCCCTGAACATAGCAACGTTGTTGGTATCTTTAAAAAAGTCCAGTTCTTTTTTGGTTACATTATCATTAATGCCAGCCAGCTTTAAAAAGTCGGCGCCCAGTTTTTCTTTAAATGTATTTTGCCCGATGGTATATACCACTTTGCAATTATTAAACACCGGTTCTTTTTTATAGGCCACTTTAATAAACATGGGTATCAACCCTGTCATCCAGCCACTGCAATGAATAATGTCTGGAGGCCATCCAAATTTCTTCACTGTTTCCAATGCACCTTTGCAAAATACAGCCGTCCTCAACCCATTATCGTCATACCATTTATCAGCTCTCATCGTGTAAACACGGTTTTGCGTTTAAAGAAATCTTCGTTGTCCAAAAAATACACCTGCAACCTTGCATTGGGCAATGATGCCACTTTTATCATTAATGGATAATCATCCCCACCAACAGAAACATTGATGCCTGATAAGCGAACCACTTCATGCAGGCGGTGCCTTCTTTCATTTATCACACCAAACCGCGGCATAATGCACCTAACTTCCATACCGGTATCGTTGGACTTTACTGCCAGCTTATTTATCGTATCTGCAAATTCCGTAAGCTCCACATACGGCGACATTTCGTTGGCAATAAATAAAATTCTTTTCTTTGTTGACATCTGTATTTGGTTATATGGTAAGTCTGGATTTTCTTTGGGTGTGCAAAAGTACGGTAATTTTCTCCAAAAATTAGCGTTCAACTGCATTTCAACTAAAATGCCAGCCCAAAATGATAATATTTAAACACATAAGTGACATACACCACCAACTGCATATAGCTGCAGCAATCTGGCAAGGTTACAGGCTTTGTACCCACCATGGGAGCACTGCACCAGGGGCATATTTCATTAATTGAACAGGCCCGGCAACAGAAGCGATGTTGTGGTAAGCAGCATTTTTGTAAACCCAACCCAATTCAACGATCCAAACGATTTTGAAAAATACCCCATCACCCTGGAAAAGGATATTGATATGCTGGAAAAGGCGGGCTGCGATATTCTCTTTCTGCCTTCCGTTAAAGAAATGTACCCCGAAGGATTAAGCGGCAGCAAACAGTACGAACTTGGTTACCTGGAAACAGTGCTGGATGGCGCTTACCGTCCCGGCCATTTCCAGGGCGTATGCCGGGTGGTTGAAAAATTATTGACCATCACACACCCTGATAAATTGTTTCTTGGGCAAAAGGATTACCAGCAATGTATGGTGCTGAAAAAGCTAGTGGAACTGATGCAGGTAAAAACTGAGATCATTATTTGCCCCACACAAAGAGAAGCAGATGGCCTTGCCATGAGCAGCCGTAATATGCGGCTTAGTGAAACAGGCAGAAAAAAAGCGCCGCTGATTTACCAAACACTTAATTATGTAAAGCAAAACATACAACCCGGCAACATTGCTGCAATAAAAAAACAAGCTGTTAATACATTGGCCGAGGCTGGTTTTAAAGTTGATTATATTGAAATAGCCAATGCAGCATCGCTTGCATTACAACAGGAATGGGATGGAAAAACGAAATTGGTTGCGTTGGCAGCAGCTTTTATTGGTGAAGTACGGCTTATTGATAATTTACTGCTGTAACAAAATAGTTTGATAAATATTCTTTCTCTTTTTTATGTAAACATCCATACACTGTTCAACCTTTGCCCGGCTATACGCTTTTACTCCGGCACATTGCCCTATACAAACCTTCACTGGGGTAACCGCTTCTATCCGGCGTAGATTCTCAACTGTTGTAACTCTTTTAATCAGTAAATAATTCATGCACCCTGCTGAATAGCAGCCAAATCCTGCTTGCCGGCACATATAGCCATGGCAAAGAGACCCCTGTTTTGTTTATTTATGGTGTAGAGAAATTATATGAAAGAACCAACGCAACATTGAAGAAAGATATTAGAGCCCTACACTTATCAAAAAAATCAACCAACATGAATAAAATTACACACCAGCTATCAGTAGCTGAATACTTTCAGCTATTCATTAAGGCTTCTGTTTCCGGCAAAAGGTTAACAGCATCTTACAAAAGAATTACAGCAGGCACTATCAATAACTACCGCTATGCACAAAGGTTACTGCTTGAATTTGAAGCCCGGCAGGGAATAGCATTAAGAATACAATTGTTACACAGGTCTTCTTTTAGAATATTGCAAAAAGAAAAAAATTACTGGAGAAGGTTTTATTTACAATTTTCAAAATTTCTATACAGTACAAAAGGCTACTATGATAATTACGCAGCAGGTATCTTTAAAATAATAAAAACATTTTTTAATTACCTGCAGGTTGAAAAGGGCTACAGCATTGGCAACTACCACCAGTCTTTTAGGGTGCCTTTGCAAAAAGCCACACCGGTAGTATTACAGCCAGAACAACTCCAATATCTTATCTGCAACAAAGCATTTGAAGCAAGCCTTAATAAATACCTGCGGCGGGCAAAAGACATTTTTATTTTTGGCTGTACTGTAGCATTAAGAGTTGGCGACTTAATGAAGCTGGAGAAAAAACACATCATCTATACCGGCACTGAAGTGTACCTGAAATTGTTTACACAAAAAACAGGTGCAGAAGTAAAGATACCGTTGCCGGATTATGCAGTTGATATTATTAACTGCTATAAAAGAAAAGCTGGTAAATATATATTGCCCCGTCTTTCGATTACCAATCTTAACCGGCAGGTAAAAAAGTTGGTTGAAAAAGCAGGATGGGATTATCCACTGGTTAAAGTAATGAGTAAACAAGGGCACTTTATTGAAATTAAAAACACTGATGGTAAAAGCTGGTGTTTTAGCCAGCATATTACTGCACATACCATGCGGCGCACTGCTATTACTACATTACTGATAATGGGAGTGCCGGAACTGGTAGTCAGGAAAATATCAGGCCACGCCCCCGGCAGCAAAGAATTTTACAGGTATATTGCTATTGCAGAGGATTATACAAACCAGGAAGTGAAATTGGCATACAAAAAACTGGTTGAAACAGACCATGCTGCAATGCACAATAAATAGTGTAAGACTACTCTGTTTTCTGCAAATAATGCTATATTTATCTATCAACAAGGCTCTTTGAAACAGTTTGCTGTTATAGGTTTAAAGGTATATTCGTTATTATCCGTTCGGGTTAGTGCTAAGTGGGATAAGTTCTAAGGCGGCTGGAATTACTCCGAATAAAATGAAATATAACGGTAAAGAGGAGCAGCGGGAAGAGTTCTCTGATGGAAGCGGACTTGAATGGTTAGATTACGGGGCGAGGATGTATGATAACCAGTTGGGGAGATGGCACACCATTGACCCCAAAGCAGACGAATACAGAAGATGGAGTCCTTATAATTATTGTTTAAATAATCCACTAAGATTTATAGATCCTGATGGAATGGGTGTAGATGACATAATAGTACTTCTTCAACAACCAACTGAAGGTCACCGTTCTGGTCATCAAGCAGTATTAATCGGAGATGATAAAAATGGATGGGTTCTCTATTCAAAAGATGGTGCTCTAAGTAGTACAGGAAAGGCAGGTCCAAGTGGTAAAGGCAGTGCAACAATCGGTCAACCTTTTAAAACGGTCGACGAATTTGCAAATTCTGAATACAATACTTTTAAAGAAAATTATGGAGATGGTCAGGGGCTTGCAACATCTGAAGCAGATGAGAATGGAAATATTAAGCAAAGGTTTACAGATGGCTTTAGAATTACTACGGATGAAGCTACAGATACAAAGATGAAAAATGCTGCATCTACAGAAGCAGGAATTTCTTATATAGCGGGACTCCAGGATTGTACACACGTTGTCAAAGAAGCCCTTGATGCTGGAGGATTACAAAACGGTGAGCATACAAGAAAAATCCAGGAATGCCTTATGCTGCGGACAAAAAAAATAATCTTCCAACTGAAAAACAACGAGAAATTGAGAAGAAAAATAAAGGAAAAGATATTGACATTCAACTAAAAAATAATTCAACACCGCCACCAAAACCTGAATACCTACCGACAGGCGAAGATGTCGGACCTTTAATTCGGTTCTAAAAACTATTTATAAATAAAACAGTATGCCAAACCAATTTTATATAGCAATATTTTTCTCCTTATTGCTATTTACAGGGTGCAATAATGATGGTTTATTCGGTCATAGCAAAACTAAGGAGGAGGCTAAAGCAAATGGCTCTACTATTAAAGAGTACGTAGCTAATAAAAATAATTTTCTTTTATTGGACGGAACAAAAATACAGTTAGATACTGCCTGGACAGAGTCAAGTTTTACCTATAAAGATGGGAAGCGGATATTAGATACAACTTATGGTTACCATTTTTCAATTCCCGTTAAAAACAGCAATTTAGAAAAATTCACATTTACATTCGGTTTATCAGATACATCAAACAGAGTTTTTACAAATGCCGGACCTGGCAAGGATGGCTTAACCCAATTATGCCCAAGATATTTATATGATAAAATTGAAGTATTATTAGAACAAAAAAATCCTGATACAGCACTCGGCTGGTTAAAACCAATTATTACAGATACGATTGTATTTAAAAAAATCAGATAACAACAATTATTTGAGGAGACTTATTATTATCCGTTCGGGTTGGTGCTAAGTGGCATAAGCAGTAAGGCGGCTGGGATGGTAGAAAACAAAATGAAGTTTAATGGAATGGAAACCCAAAGCCAAGAATTTTCTGACGGCTCTGGTTTAGAGTGGACAGATTATGGAGCAAGGATGTATGATGACAATTAGGCAGGTGGAACCATATTGACCCTCTTTGCGAATTTTCCAGACGATGGAGCCCTTATAATTATGCATACAATAATCCACAACGATTTGTTGACCCCGATGGAATGCTAACTTATGATTGGAATACAGGAAAATATGTAGATGAAGATGGGAATGAAGTAAGCAATGAGGCTGCAATGGGTCAAATAAAGGGCATGTGTGAATCAAATAATGAAAATGAAAAGGAAGGCGAAGATGGCGAGGGAGATGGCGATGATAAGAAAAAGAAAAAGCAATCAAATGGAAATAGTACGACTGACGAAAAAAAGAAAAACTATAATTCTGAAAGAGAGGTTCTTAGCGACTTAAACAACAAAGTTCTTAATCTTGGCGGCATTCAATACCAAGTAGGGGAATATGTAATTGCAGGTAATTTTCAAGAATTAGTTTCTGCGGTATCTTCAAAAACAGGCTTTGCAGCCGCAGAGTTGAAGGGCTTTAAATGGCACGAAAGGAGTTTTTAAAGGAGCAGGCAAAGTTCTTTTTGTTATTGGTGCAGGTATTAGTGTAACCGAAGGTGTGCTTGCTGCAAAAGATGGCGATGCAGGCGGCGTAGCAAAAGCGGGAATAGATTTAGCAATGGGGGCGTTGGCTTTTACCGGACCAATTGGGTTTGGAATAAGTGTAGCTTATTTTATTGTAGACCAAACTGTGGGCTGGAGTTGGTTAAAGCCTGTTGATGTTCACCCTAATTGGTCAAAACCCAATTCGAAACGTTGCCAGTCAATAAATTTTAATCTTAAGGTTAATAAAAGTTCTAAGAATGCCTAATTTTTATCAATATCTATTCTATTCCATTTATCAATGGAATAAAAAATTAGCTCCTAACTCCGAGCAACCTGTGTTAAATTCGATGCTTGCGGTAAGCTTATTGATGTTTTGTAATTTGGTTATTTTGTCTTTATTATTAGAATTATCAACAGGCTTTAAGCTAATTAATTTTGAGGGAGTAAAAGCTTTAACTATAGTGTCAATTATTGTAGGTGTAATCTTGATGAATTTTTTATTCCTTATCTATAGGAAGCGATACGATTTAATCATTAAAAGGTACAGTGAATTTAAAAGTAACAAAACCATTAACAGCATAGTTGGTTTATACATTATTGCTACTGTATCAACATTGGTTATACTTTTACTATATCATGTTAACACGGCATCAAATTAACTTTGCAATTAAATAAAAGATAATAAACCCAAAGCCCGGCAATGCCGGGCTTGTGGTTTATTAAAGCCCCGTATTGGCGCAGGTATGTTGCCGTTATAAAAGCTCTTGCCTTTGGCGCAAGTATGTCGGGTAGGCATGTGTGCTAGAATACTTGTGCCATACAACAAAAAGCGCTAAGCAACGCGCATACTCCAGCACTAACAATCTTCATGCTCTTTTATATCCAGCTTTTTGCTAACTTTAAAACATGAGCCGCAAATACAAATTTTGGGACAGCAATAAAATGTATTTCATCAGCTTTGCCACGGTACATTGGATAGATGTATTTACAAGAAATGAATACAAGGATGAATTGATAAAAGTTTTCAATATTGCCAGGAAAAGAAAGGGCTTGAAATATTTGCATGGTGCATAATGCCCAGCCATGTACACATGATTATCAGCAGTAAGGATAAGCCATTGAAGATATTGTAAGAGACTTGAAAAGGCATACTTCAGAACAAATGAGAAAATTGATAAAAGAGCATCCACAGGAAAATAGGAGGGAATGGATGATATGGATGATGGAAAGGAGGAAAGAAAAACGGCAACAACGGTAACTGGCAGTTTTAGCAACAATATAATCAGCCACTTGAAATTACCGGTAATAAAATGTATGCGGAACCAGTTTGGTATATTCATCAAAACCCTGTTGTTGCAGGTTTTGTATATGACAGAGCAATGGATATATAGCAGTGCAAAAGGCTATGCAAACAACGACGGCATAATAAAGCTGGCAGAATGCTGAATAGTAAGGGTATAAAGGCACAAGGACGCTGCCACACAAAAACAGTGCTGCATCCTTGCGCCAAAGGCAAGCTCTTTTTGGATGCTTGGACCAAAGAGGGGTAACTTAAATGGTTATTATAACTTTCAAGCACTAGCAACAAGCAACCCTAATTTTGTTCAGTCGCTCTTAAATGCAGCAATGCTAATGATGCAAAGCCAACAACAAACACAAGAACAAGAGCCACCAGATAAAC
>CAWFCU010000007.1:0-164737 GCA_963814445.1 uncultured Chitinophagaceae bacterium | reverse complement strand
CGTCAGGTCAGATGGCTCAGGACTTGTCGACGTTGTCCGTGGCCTCGGCCCACAGGGCCTGCTCGGCCTTGCCCTGGTAGAGCTTTCTTTTTCTTCGCGAAGGCGGCGGCACCGGCGGCGGCCAAGAGGACCAGCAAGAGCTTCTTCATGGTTTCTCCTTGTGATGTGTCCCGGGTCAGGCCAGACCGAAGACTCGGCGAGTTTGTACTTAGCGCGTTCGGGCCCCGGGAGATAGACCTAGTGGGCATCCGGGCTAGTCCCCGAGGACGCGTCGCAGATAGTCGTTCGCGAACACCCGATCCGGATCCAGGCGATCACGCAGCGCCACGAAGTCACCGAAGTGCGGATAGACCTCGGCGAGGGAAGGTGCGACCTGGAAGTGGATCTTGCCCCAGTGGGGTCGTCCGGAGAAGCCGCGCAACAACTCATCGACTGCTCGGAAGTAGGGCAGGTGATCTTCCTTCCAATAGCGGTGCACGGCGATATACCCGGTGTTCCGGCCGGACGCGGTGGATAGCCACAGGTCGTCGGCGGCGGCGGTGCGGATCTCCACCGGAAAACTGATCCGCCAGCCACATGGGCTCGTTCGCGGGGACCAGCGGGCGCACCAGCCGCTCGAAGGCGTCGAGGCGGCTGCCGTTCGGGGAACGCCCAGAGGTATCGGTCGTCGACGATCCCGAGCCGCACGCCGACCTCCCGGGAGACGAGCACCTCGCTCCAGCCGATCAGCTCCTCAGGGACCACGGCGCCGATCCGCACCGACGGTCGCCGAACTCGAGCGTGCCGCCCACCCCGAGCCTCCGCACGACGGCGCTGCGCGTGCCGAGCACCCCCTGTCCCCGCGCGAGCGCATCGACCACGTCGCCGCGGACCCACGCGGGAAGGAAGGGCGCGAGCTCGAGCGGGTTCACCGCGAACGCGTCGATCGGGATCGCGAACGGCGGCTCGGGGCGTCGATACGTCGCCATCTGCCCCGAGGAACGTGTCAGCCAGCGTGTGTCGCCGGCGACGACGACGGCCGATCCGAGCCCACGCACCGTCCGCACCCGCGCCCGGAAGTCGAGCGGCAGCCCGCCGGGCGTCCACGCCAGGAAGTAGGGGGAGGCTCGGGGGCGGCGGGTTCGGGCGCCTCGAGGGCGCGGGCGTTTCCTGGCGTCCCGGCGCCGACGGTCGGTGCCCCCGACCTCCGCCGGCGCGTCCTCGGGCCGGGCCGCGGCCGGCACCGACCCTCCGGAGGACCGGACAGGGTGAGCCCGACCGCCGCGATGCCCAACGCCGCCACCACGGCGACGAAGACCCACCGCCGCGACGGCAAGCGGGTCCCGGCCGCCCCTTCGGTGAGTTCCCGGATGTGGGGGCGCCCATCGCCGTGAAGCCTAGGGGGCCGGGGCGCGGTGGTACTCGAAGTGGTTGCCGTCGGGCACGATGAAGCGGCCGCCCCAAGCGAATCCCCATCGCTCCATCACCGCAACGAGTCGCGGGTCCTGATCGGGGGGCACGCCGTAGTAGTTGCCGGCGATATTCAGGTCGACCGCGATGCCCCACGAGTGGTGCGAGAGCATCGCCGCGGGGTCCCGCCCGATGAACCGAGGCGCGAAGCACCCGTCGTAGGTCTCGACCAGGTCTCCGAGGCCCCGGCGCATCAGCTCCTTCACGGCGCCACGCAGCTGGGGCATCACGGAGACGTGGCACGTGACCAGGCCGACACTGGCAAGCGGGCGGTCTCCATCTGCGCTTCGTCCATGTCGGTACGAAGAGGTCGAGGTAGCCCGGGCGACCAGCCTCAGGACGGGCTGCGAACTCGCCGAACAGCGTCTTCAGCATGACGGTGGGCAGCACCGCATCGCCCGGCCGGAAGTACGGGGTCTCGCCCTGCGCGCGGACCTGCACCCGCCCGTAGGGACCGAGCTCCGTGGGGAGCAGTCGGTCGAAGGCGACGCGGAGGGCGTCGGTGCGGAGTGCCCGGCCGGGCGCGGGCCGCAGCAGCAGCGAGCGGTCGGTCCGTACGCCGATGCGGCGGCCGGTCTGCGCGGGAGACCATCAGCTCGGCCGCGCCGACGGCCTCGTCTGGCAGCACCGCCGCGATGCGCACGTGCTCGCCGCCCGGGAATCCGAGCACGCGGCGCCAGGCCCCAGTCCGCGCACCACCGCCGACGTGGCCCCGAGCACCCCCTCGCCGGCGATCGAGTGCCTCGGTCACCGGACGGTCGGCTGCCGGCAGGAAGGCCACGAACGTCGCCGGATTGACCGCGATCGTGTCGAGCAGATCCAGACCGCCTGCCGGTCGGTCGATTCCTCGCCGTCGGCATCCCAGGAACGGGCGAGCCAGGTATTGTCCTGGGCGACCGTCGTGACCCGTCCGGTCAGCTGCAGGGACCGGACCGCGTCGTCAATCCCGCCGGCAGACCCCGCGGCACCCAGACGAGGAACGTCTCGGGCGGCGTGGGGCCGGGCGCCCGGCAGTGCGGGGCCGTCGCGCCCACCGGCGCTCGGCGTCGTCCCGCCCTGCAGCGCCACGGTGACCACCGCGCCGACGACGAGACCAGCGATCGCCGCCGCCCCGGGCCGCACGCCGCTGCGTGCGCGACCCTCACGTCACCCCTCACGGCGCCACCGCCGGGAGCCCTCGCACGGGCAATCGAGCTCGCGATCTTCGAGCAGGTCCCCCAGTGGCAGGTTCGTCTCCAGGAACAGGTTCGTGTCGTCACCGACGATCGCGAGCCGCCGCCGAGCCCGTCGGCGGCGGGCTCGAAGTATGCGACGCCGCCGCCCGGCAACGTCACGCGGGTGGCGTCGGGGCCTACCGGTCCGAACGCGCGACCGGTGCGGCGACCCGGTCGCTCGCCCACGCGCAGGTAGTCGAGGCCGTCGACGTAGACGAGCAGCGACCTCAGCGGCACCCACGCCCTCGGGCGGTGCCACGGCCGTGGCGAGCTCGAGGGCGCCGGTGAACATTGCGGGGTCACCGGCCGGTAGCCGAGGCGTCCGGCCAGCGACGCGATGTCGAGGGTCTCCCCTTCGCAGCCCCGGGATTATCGAACAGGGACGGGTCGGGCTCCCCCGCCTCGATCGAGGTGGCTCGGACGTCCAAGATGACCGTGTTCGGCGCCTCGACCGGCAGCCCGAAACGGAGCTCCCAGTCGCGGCGCCGTACGCCGTCGGCGGGGAAGACCGTGATGCGCACGGGCAGCCAGACTCCGCATCGGGCAGGGCAGCTCGACCCGGTCGCCGTCGAAGAACGGCCGCCACGTGCCGCCGGGCCGCAGGAACGGGAACATCGGCGCGGCCCGGTCGAACGTCGTCTCGACGTGTACGACCTCGCGATCGCCCCGGCCTGCTCCCTGCCGAGCACGCGGATGCCCATAGGCCGACCGACGGTCGCCGAAGAGGTAGACGAGGTCGGCGGGCAGCGGCGCCGCGGGCGAGTACGGCGAGGTCGTCATGACCGTCGCGCGTGTCGTCGGGCAGGCGTCGGCGGGCAGCCCGGTCGGGCACCCTGTAGGCCCGGAAGGTAGGTCGCCGGCATGTCCTCGACGTACGTGATGTCGGTGGGGGTCCACGCAGCGAGGGATAGGCGGTGCGGTCGTCGACCTCGAGGCGGAATCGCTGCGGTCGAAGGAACGCCACGCGCATCTGCAGGTGTGGCTCGGGCACTTCGGGGGAGAGGCCCCGCTCCACGAATTCTCGTATGTGCCTTGGAACGTCGAGGTCCGGTGAGGCCGCGCGCACGCCTTGGGCGACGGCCTGGGCAGAGATCGCCTCATGGTCGCGCCCGCGGAACGGTCCGCCCACGATCACGCTGCCGATCACCGCGCCCGCGACGACCGCCGCCGCCACGGGCATCGCGCGGCGCAGCGGCGCCGATGCCTGGGGGGGAGGTCGCGGCCCGCTCGCGGGGAGGGGACTGTTCGAGCGAAGCCGACGATGCGGTCGACCAGGTCGGGCACCGGATCGGCCGGGCGGATCCGCACCGCGGTGCGTCGCGGGCCGGAGCCGTCGGCGAAGGCCCGGCACACGCACAACCCTCGACGTGCGAGTCGACATCGATCCGCCGGCGCCCGCCGACGTCTTCGCCGTCCATCCGGGCAGACAGCACGAGCTGCGCTCGATCGCAGTTCATCGCCGCCACCCTTGGCCGGGTCCCTCCGCCGCACCTCCCGCTACGGACCTCGTCCTCGGCGATCGCCGCGCAAGCGCTTGGCGGGCCCGGAACATGCGGCTTTTCACCGTTCCCGTGCGACCGCGAGCACGTCGGCGGCTTCCCGATAGCTGAGCCCGAACACCTCGACGAGCAGGAACGTCTACTCGGTGCTCGTGGGAGGGAGTCGAGGCGCAACGCCTCGTCGATATTTTGCAGAAGGGTTGGTGATGATGTCTATCCTTTCTATGCTGGAAGAAGGAACGCCTTTTAAATAAATAATAAGGTCCTGCACCCGACAGCGGCGTGGGCTTTCCATCGATCATAACGGTAACGCCTGACTTTCCTTTCAGGTTCAGTCCGCTTCCTGGTTTACCATTACACCCGGCGACCTTTCCAGCACTTCCAGCAACGTTGAACCCGTGCTTACAATACTGCTCTCCACGTTCACCACCAGCCGGTCTATCTTCCTTTCTATAAAGGGCTTTTTCGCTGCTACGGTTATTTCTGCCAGTGTTGTTGCTGCTGTTTGCAATATAATGCCCGGCACGGTTATGCTATTATGTTTTTCATCTAATGAAAAAACATCGCTGTAATAATTTGTATAGCCCGTATGTGTTATGTTCACTATATAATTACCGGGGGCGATGTTCGTACAAATTCAAACAAACCATTGTCATCCGGCACAGCAATTTTTACCGTGGCGCTGTCTTGTTGCCGCAGCAGGTACACGGTGGCATTTCTTGCGGGGCTATTTTTATCTATCAAATACATTACCGGATATTTTAGTGCCGGCAGGTTGTTGGGCAAGTAAGGCGGTTAAAAACAGGATACAAGAAAACAAGAGGAAAATTAATAGCTTCGTCAAGCAGGGTTTTATGATTAAATGATAACCAAAGAAAATGAATAAGGGGATTGGGGAAATTGAAAGTGGATGAATGGTGGAAGGGTAAAAAGCTGGATGTTATCGCAGAGTGTTTTCTGGCGGCGTCTTCGTCGCACTCTTGTACGGCATAACACAGAGGAACTTTTATTTATACAGAAAGCACGTGAAAGATTAACAATCGAGACAGAAGCAAACAAAACTCACATTTCGTTTATCTCCCTTTCTATTAAACGATATTTCTCCTTTATTTCTTCGCCCAAATAAAAATCAAGAAGGTCTTTTTTTGTTAGGATTCCATCATTAAAAACCTCTTTAAATATTCTTGATTAAATTCCATTAATAAAACGGATTTTTCCAATTGTTTTAATATTGTCTTATTATTTTCAATATTACTTTATACTAATGATCTTTATAGTTAGTATCTCATTTATATCTTTGATAATTCGATTTACAATTATTTTAATAAATCTTTATCTAAATCTATTTTTTAGCATTTATAGCAATATCCCGTGCAAACATATATGCAATGGCCAAATTTGTAATAATCTCCTTTTTGAGAATTTATGATTGCGATAAAACCAATAGTAGGAATATAGCCTACATTTTCAAAACTCTTCAATACTGAATTTTCTACAAATGAAATATCAAATACAATCAAGCTAACCCTAGAATCTCTATTAGCTTGCGCTTCTATTAATTCACTACAAGCTGTATCAGATTTTTTATTGAAAGATATCTTTGCTTTCAATGTCTCCTAAGCTAATACTTTTATCAAACTTACATTCGATCACTATCCTCAAAGTCTGGTATTCCATTTATTTCGCAAAATAATATCTCCAGTTTTATTTTTAGAATATTACCTTCTATATTACCAGTTAAAAATGCTCTGATCCTTTAAATTTTTTATCTAAAAAATATTTATTTAAAAATTCTGCAATTTCATCTTCCGCTAATGTTCCCTTAATAGGGGATTCTATAAAAGAATTCGTTTTTCATTTCAAAAATCATCCTTAAACTTTCCAATTCGGTTCCTAATTCATTACAGGTTTTCAAAAGAAAAGACGAAATACGATCTTCCATTAATGCCAATACACCTATGTATATTGCACGGAGGAATTTTTCATCTCTTTCATCTGCAGGAAGATTATTAAAATAATTGAATACAATCTGATTTTCGAGTTCAAATTCTTTTATTTCAATTCGTTTTAGTTGTTGATTTACTTTTATTGTTGTCATATAATTAAATTATGCAAGTACATCCTTTTTGTACAGGATTTTTCACTAGTCCCTTTGTAGTATATCAAGCCACCCGTTTTTTAACAAGAACAGTTATATTGAAACTTTCCGTTTAATAGTCATCAATATCTCTGCAATAGCTTTTAATAAGGCACTTTTTGATAGGCTTGATTCTACTTTAGCTGAAGCCCAATGGGATAGGTTGTTTCCCAATTGTTGAATATATGTTTTGAAATCTAGCTTTAGTTGGCACTAAACTACTTTTAATTTTTTTGAACCCCACTTTCATATTTTACAATTTCACTTATTGCAAAAATTAGTTTATTAACCATTTTCTCTTCGTGACTATAAATTAAGGAATATGGAATTTCTAAGTTTAGTTTTTCAATTATTTCAAGAAGAACTGATTCATAATAAATTCGTAAACCCATTACTTTCGTAATCGTTGTTATTTATTTTCTTTAACTAAATTATTTTTTAAATCGTTACTTGTAATTGGCTTCAAAGATGCATTTTCCTTATTTGAACTTAATGTATAATGCTGCCAGTTTTTCACTAAATTTCCATTCTCATTTAGTTGCTTTTTTAATAATCCATCGTGGGTTAAAAAAACTATTTGCTTTCCCTTTTTTATTTGATGGACTTATCGAAATGCTTTTTTTAATAAGTTCCAACAAAAATACTTGATGTCCACTATCAAAACTTGATGTAATATCGTCAACAATAATAAAATTACCTGGATTTTTACTTTTAACGCTGTAGCAAAATAAATTGAAAGGCTAAGTGCATTTCTATATGACTCTGAGAGCAAGGGAACGGCTTTGAAATCACTTTTATTACCATAGAAATTTTTAAAGGATATTTATGCTTTTGACCTTTATATTCTTCTTAATTTAGGACTAATTTCAACATTTCCCATAATTTCCTTAAAGAATAATTTCGTATCACTCCTATCAGTGATGCAATTTCATCCATTAATACATTATATGCTTCTTCGTAATCTTCTTTTACTTGAATTATAAATGAAGTCCAGTTTTCATAGTTCAACGTTAGTAATTTCTGCATTATAATTATTTTCTTCTATTAGTCATTTGATTTTAATAATGGAATTAAAAATAAATTTTAGACATTGTTAGTTTCAACTAACTCTGTAATTTTTGGAGGAATTAATATTTTTAATTTTTTTATCGGAATGCTTAATTTCAGTTATATCAGTTTTTAATTTTCTCCTTATATGCTGTAATAATGTCTCGACTTTGATTAGTTTCAAAAAAATCATTTTTAATATAATCTTTTCCTTTTCCAATATTGGAGAAAAATCTCTCTTTTCTAGATATATACCTATTTTCAATTTCAGCTATTTTTTTGATTCTATATTTTGAAGATAATCATTGATAAAAAATTCATATTTATTTTAAATTTTTAATATGATTTTATTTTTTTATTAATTTGTTCGATAAAAAGTATTCCGAAATCCCCTAATTCATTCAGTATTACACAGAATGCAAGTATTTTTATTAATTTCATTTATTGTCATCATAACTTTTTATATGCATCATCATATAGTCTTCCTAAAATAATATGATCTTTGATATTCTTGTGATATGCCTTCTTAAGTTTCCTTTTTAAGGCTATTATCAGTTTTCCATTAAATCTTTTAATGGCTTTATATGTAATAATGCAAAATTTCATTTAGATTATCTTGATGACTTTCATTTTTGAAACATTTTCTTCATATGCTACGTACCTATTTTTCTTTTACTAGTTTATCAAAATCTATTTGAGTATTTATTTATAATACTTTTTAGCTTTTATCCATATTGTCTTTTTACAAAGGATTTAAGGGCTTTTAAATATTTTGTTTTGGTTTGTGGTTCAATCTCGATAGTTACTATTTCATTTAATCTTTCTCTGAATTTCCAGCATTTAATTCGGCAATCTTTTGGGTATTTATTCTTATGCTATTTTCCTTGCGTGGTTTCCCAAAGTCATTATTAATATTTTGTGTTCTAGAAATCTTATCAAATTTATCTTTGATATTAATGAAACTTCCAAATCCAACAAGGTTTGAAAAAAGCTTGCCTATTTCTTGAACTAGTAAGCATTATTTTTTGAAATGATTTGTAATCTAGAAAATTCAAAGTACTACATAATGAAACCAAAAAAGCTTCTGGATCAAGGATATTGAAGTTGAACTAATTGATCGTTGCCCTCCATCTAGCATCTAATTTTAACACTAATATACTGTTATATTTTGTGATCTTCATCAATAAATTCAATTGTTATGATTCCCATCTCCAGAGTGAAATAAATTTTTAATAGTTTTTTTATCTTTATGTCACCATGGTATTCATCAAAGCGAATAATTCTACCCTAGATTGTAAAAAGAAATGCTTCAAAAATAGAACTTTTCCTTTCCCATTTCGCCAAAAATTCGATGTAACACCATCTGGTTTAAAGTTATAATTAGAGCTGCCCCTTCGTTATTTATACCTCTAAATCCTTCAATAGATATTGATTTAATAAAATATTTTGTCATTATTTTTTAATTTTATAATATATTGATATACTTTTAGTTTTATTCGTTTCTGAATTCATCTGAATTTAATGCTAAACAAGTTATTCCGCTAGTATTTTAGAATATGGGTCTTTTATTTTTTTAATTTCTTTCTTCAAGACTTCTATGTTTTTATTCATCCTTAGTTTTATCGAATTTCATACAAATTATAAGTTTATTATAATGATTATAGCTCGCTAAATATTTCACTCATTCCTTTATCTCCTTTTTTATAGTCGTCCCTTATATCAAAACTCTTATTCAGTAGAGTAATATTCTCAGCTTTTGCTAAATCATACATCTTCCAACCCATTTTTCCAGAAGAGCTATACCCATCCACTTGAAAAACTCTTATTGCTTCGTTGCCCTTCTAGTTATTCCATAACAATGAACTTCTACAACACGATTTTCGTTTTCATAATCAAGTTCGATTATTTTCTTATTCTTAATTGCTTCAATAATTACTGCGTTCATAATTTATATTTTAGTTTGATTAATATTATTTCAGTTCAAGCAATCTTTTGCAATGCACGCATTTATAATTCTTCCTTAAAAAATAATGTGTAATACAATCTTTAATTAAAAAATTACAAATTCAACAAAAATTTCTTTTTGTTTAGCAATGCAAAATAAAGTCGGGTAGGTTGTAGCTTAATTTGTGGGATAAATCAATTAGCTGGCTTTTGGAAAGATAAGTAATTTTTACATGTAGCACAATTGTTTTTAAATAATCTCCATCTGGCGCAGGACTCCTCCGCCTTGGTTCGTGGCACACGAAACACTCCGCCGTGGTTCGTGGCACACGAACCATTCTCCACACTCAATCTCCATACAATACGTAAATATGTTTTTCAAAAAACCAAATTCATCAATTCCGGTTTCATAAAACCTTGCAGAGGAATAATGATAACTAAAATAATCTTTTGCAAGTTGCCATTTCCCATTCACAGGATTATTATGTATGTAATCAAGTTTTTGCCTTGCCACTTTACTGCTGTAAATTTCTATACCCAATGAATCCCGTTGCCATATTTCATGTTTTTTATTGGCAGCATTCACTTCATATAAATTTGATTTGCCTTCAGCCTTTAACAGCTTTAAAAACTCATGCCCGGTATATTTAAGCAAACTTCCTTTTGGCGTTTCTTTTCCATTGAGTTTGTTTTGTTGCCAAATTAAATGAATATGGTTTGGCATAATGACAAAAGCATATACTGTAATCATACCTTCATCAGAAATTTTTTCAGGTAATCAACAATCAGTTGTTTATTTGAATCGCTATCCAGCAAATGCAGCCATTTATGAATAGTGGCAGTCCAAAAATAAATTTCACCTATGGATGTATGAGACTTTCGTTGTTGTAATGGTTCCATAAAACAATATACCATTTACTTTTAAAAACGGAAAGGTTGTGTGCCACAACCTACGGCAAGGAAGAAAGATTCGTGTGCCACGAACCAAGGCTAGCAGGATAGACAAACCATCGGAACAGAACCAACTATAAAAACCAATGTTGCCTCCTGTGCTATATTGCTTTCATCTTATTTCCTTTGGTATCATGTGTCACTTCTGCAAGTCCAAGTGCTTCCATTAATGGAGGTATATACATTCCAAAGCGTCCACGAAGTCCTTTCTTAAGTCCATACCAACCGCCAACGGGATTTTTTTCTGAACGGCCCCAGGCTTCCACGGTTCCTTCCTTGCTGGTTTCTGTTCGTCGGCACTGCCAAGTTCCATCCAGTCGCCGTATTTTTTCAGCATTGCATGCAGGTCATCAATACAGTTAGTATCATAATGCAAAACAGTTTTACCAACCGTGCATACCAACACATTGTTTCCCGTTCTTTTCTTCCACGTGCATGGTATATTCGGATGACAATGGCGGCGTTTTTAATACCAAAGGCTTTTCTTTTGTTCCAATTTTATATTTCATAAAAATTTATTTTCTGTTTACTTATTTTATTGTTCTCCGCCCCCTCGCCTTGGTTCGTGGCACACGAACCTTTCTCCAAATTCAATCTCCATACAATACCGTAAATATGTTTTTCAAAAAATAAAATTCATCAATGCCGGTTTCATAAAACCGGGCAGATGAATAATGATAGCTGAAATAATCCTTAGCTAATTGCCATTTTCCATTTACAGGATTATTATGTATGTAATCAAGCTTTTGCTTTGCCGCTTTACTGCTGTAAATTTCTATCCCCAATGAATCCCGTTGCCATATCTCATGTTTTTTATTGGCAGCATTCACTTCATACAAATTTGATTTGCCTTCCGCTTTCAACAACTTTAAAAATTCATGCCCGGTATATTTAAGCAAACTTCCTTTGGGTGTTTCTTTTCCATTTAGCTTATTTTGTTGCCACAGTAAATGAATATGATTTGGCATAATAACAAAAGCATATACTGTAATCATACCTTCATCAGAAAGCTTTTTCAGGTAATCAACAATGAGTTGTTTGTTTGAGTCACTATCAAGTAAGTGAAGCCATTTATGAATAGTGGCGGTCCAAAAATAAATTTCACCAAGGTTGTATGTGACTTTCGTTGTTGTAAGGGTTCCATAAAACAATATACAACATGATTTTAAAAATAGGAAAGGTTCGTGTGCCACGAACCTAGGCAACGGGGAAGGAAAGGTTCGTGTGCCACGAACCAAGGCTACAGGATGTAAAAACCGTCGGAACAGAACCAACTATAAAAACCAATGTTGCCTCCTGTGCTATATTGCTTTCATCTTATTTCCTTTGGTATCATGTGTCACTTCTGCAAGCCCAAGTGCTTCCATTAATGGAGGTATATACATTCCAAAGCGTCCACGAAGTCCTTTTTTAAGTCCGTACCAACCGCCAACGGGATTTTTTTCTGAACGGCCCCAGGCTTCCACTGTTCCTTCTTTCGCTGGTTTCTGTTCGTCGGCACTGCCAAGTTCCATCCAGTCGCCGTGTTTTTTCAGCATTGCATGCAGGTCATCAATACAATTAATATCATAGTGCAAAACAGTTTTACCAACTGTACATACCAAAACATCTTTCCCGTTTTTTTCTTCCACGTGCATTGTATAGTCAGATGACAATGGCGGCGTTTTTAATACTAAAGGTTTTTCCTTTGTTCCAATTTTATATTTCATAAAAAAGTATTTTCTGTTTATTTATTTTACTGTTTGCCGCCCGGGTGCCCTGTCTCCACGCGCCATCTCCGCATCAACAAAAGCCAAATAAAGATATTCAGTACAAGTGAAATTATTCTTTTCTTTCAATGAAAATAAGAATAACATAACAAGTTCATAACCTACCTCCCCGCAGGCAGGCGATGTTGCCCATAACTGCAACAGCCTGTTCCAAAAAACTTCCCACACTCCTCCCCGCCGTGGTTGTGCTACGAACCAAGGCAGAGGTATTGCAACCTGTCTTTATTTACTATAATATTATTCTGCATTGCATTTATCCTGTTCCCGTTATACTCAATATCATAACTGGTAAACCCGGAGGCAAAAGATGCAAGGATGGCCTTACCAGTTGAATCGTATTCAAAGTGATAATAAGGCGAAGGGAGATTTGGTATCACTATATCTTTTAATAATACCGGCGGAACCGTTGGTTCCGGAACTTGTGGGATGTATGTTCCTGTTTGTTTTTTACAGGCAAACAATAACATTGGAATTGCTAGTAGCAACAAATACTTGTAACGCATATTTTTCATGGCTTTCAGGGAGAACGTATCATTTGCTCAAAGAGTAACCATGAGTTATATGCAGTTTTATAAGCGTTCATAAATGCTGTTGAGCGGCGTTCTTTACTTTGCAGTAAACGCTTCTATCCATCGCATGATCTCCACTCCTTCACTACCTGTGCAGGGGTTTGGTGCTTCACCTAAAAAATATTTTACTGTTTGTTCTATCATAGGCTGCTGTACATGCTGCAGTGGTGCAAAATCAAAGTGTGTTGTTTTATCATGTACAGTAAGTTCAACTGTATTGCTACTAAAAAAGCTAAAACTTATTTTTCCTTCGCTGCCAATGATATCGCAATGGTCGCTGTTGGCAGCAGCCGCAAAACTCCATGCACCGCTGAATGCAATGCCACTGTTAAATAAAATATTACCGGCCACCATATCATCAGCAGCATACTGGCCTGCCTGGTTGGTAGCAATACCGGTTATGTTTTTTGCAGTGCCAAAAAAATGATACATAAGGTCAAGCTGGTGCGGTGCCAAATCATTAAAGAGACCGCCGCCGGCTGTTGCCGGGTTCACCCGCCAGGCATTTTTTTCAATCAACAGCTCTTCGGAACTCATGGGTGTTTTATAAAATTCAAGACGGGCCAGCCGCACTTCTCCAATTGCTATATCCTGTAATAATTGTTTTATTTTTTTAAATAGCGGCCACTCCCTTCGGTAATGCGCCACCACCAGTTTTATGTTAGCAGCTGCGGCGGCATTGGCCATTTGTTGTGCTTCTGCAAAATTGAGTGCCATTGGCTTTTCTACATATACAGGCTTACCTGCACGGATAGCCGCTAATGTATAGGCTGCATGTGATGATGGTGGCGTGGCGATATAGATGGCATTTACTTCCGGGTCGTTAATGAGTTTAGCTGCATCGCTATACCAGCGTGGTACATTGTGCCGCTTTGCATAATCCTCTGCTTTTGCTGCATCACGCCGCATTACCGCCACCAATGAAGAGTTAGAAACTTTATTAAAGGCAGGGCCGCTTTTAACTTCCGTTACATCGCCGCAACCAATAATGCCCCAGTTTACTTTTTTCATGTACATGATTTACAAAGAAGCAAAGATAGATATGGAAGGGCTATAGCAACATCGTGAAAATTTGTTTATTACCGGCTTTGGTGTTGCTATTGTGCCACTCATACAAAATCATTTGCCTGCCCCATTTTAATTTCAGACCTTTTAGAAATATAAATAAGTCATGCAGCCATTGATCTTCATTTTACTGTTCGGTTCCGTACAGGGAGCCTTGCTGATGCTTTTTTTCATCTACAAAAAACTACACCGCAGCGCTTATATTTTTTTGCTGCTCTACCTGGGCACCATGCTGCTGCAACTCACTTTAAAAGTTATGAGTAAACTATGGCTGATGGAGAACTGGCCTGTGTTCTACATGTTCTCTCACTGGCTTCCATTATTATACGGGCCACTTATTTTTTTATTTGTAAAACATTTGCTTTTACCCGGCACGGTTGGTTATAAAGTAAGCTCACATTTTGTATTGCCGCTGGCAGTGATGATATTACTGGTAATTGCAGAAGCCGGCACACTCCCCCGCCCTGCGGCTATGATCTTCTTCAACCCCGGTTTCCGCTTATTTGTACTCACAGCAAGCGCCGCCGTTTATCACCTGGCTGCTTTTTACATCTTAAAAAAATACAAGGAAAGCGTTGCCCAATATTTTGCCGGCAACATCCTGGTGCAGCTACGTTGGATAAAACAATTCATTGCTGTTTCTGCGATAAGTTCATTGATAGTGATCGCAGCGCTCTTTCTTTTATATATGGTATATCCCCGTGGGCATGAATTCCGTTATGCATTTATCATACTAAGTGTGTGTATTTACTGGTTCAGTTATACAGCGCTTACCAGGCCCGTGGTATTTAGTGTTATAAAAGGCCATGCAACGGACGAAACAGAAAAAGATATTACCGTGCCACTTTTAAAGATCTTCAGGCCAAATAAAAAATACGCTAACTCCACACTGTCAGAAGAAGATGCCCTGCAGCTTTGTGCATCGCTACAGCAATTGATGAGGGAAAAAAAATTGTACCTGCAGGCTGAATCTAACCATCACCCAATTGGCTGATGAACTCCGTTGCAGCAAACATCATTTGACGCAGGTAGTTAATGATCAACTGCAAAAATCTTATAATGATTATATCAATTGTCTCCGCATGGAAGAAGCCAAAGTATTTATTGACAGATGACCAACAATACCAGCATGTATAAAATTGCATCCATTGCTTATGATGCCGGGTTCAATTCTTTATCCACTTTTAATGAGGTATTTAAAAAACTTACTGGCAAAACACCTTCTGACTACAGGAAAGAAATGTTAAAGAATACCGCCAACAACGGGTTTAGTACCGGAATTTGCGGATCGGTAGGAAAAATGAGTGATGCTGAACTGTATCTTACTGTTACTAAAAAGTATAGCCATGTTTCGTAATTATCTTCTCATTGCCCTGCGTAATTTTAAAAACCAGTAATCTTTTACGTTGCTCAATATGTTTGGGCTTGCATTGGGATTGCCAGTGCCATATTTATTTTTTTATATGTAAGCGATGAACTCCGGTACGATTTCATGCATCCTCATTATAAGAATACCTAGCGTATTGGTGACACCTGGAAAAATAGCGATGGCCGTAGTCTTCGATAATGTTGAATCTCCTGGTTATTTTGTAAAGTATTTTAAAGACAACCGTACCGAAATTGATACATGCCATACGCATTTGCTATTTCGGCTACCCCACTTCTCTAAACTATAAGGCCAAAGATAAAATCATTCTTACGAAGAGATCCGCTGGGCAGAACCAGGCTTTGACCAGGTGCTTGATTTTACATTGCTGCAAGGAAACCGGCAACAAATGTTTGAAGACTATGCTTCCATGGTCATCAGTGAAAAAGGTGCAGGAAAATTATTTGGCAAATCTAACGATCCAATCGGGCAAACCATTACGCTAAACATTTTTGGGGCACCCATGACAGGGAAATCGATGTGATGGTTACCGGCGTGTACAAGGAGTATCCATCCAACTCCACATTTTAAACCGCAATTTATCATCAATGTAAATGCACTGCGGCCTATTCATGAGGAGCATTTTGATGAATTTCTGGATGGCACCCGGTTTGGCGAACACACTTTTTGGTTTGAAAATTATATGGTGCTCAAAAAAGGCAGCGATATCAAACCCATCAATACGGTATTAAATACGCTTGCAAATCAGATGATCGCTTCAGATTCAAGAGCTGCGGCTAACGGCTGGCAAATGACAGCCTTCACTACGAAAATGGCCGACCTGCATTTTGATAAAAAGAATTTGTGGGAAGGACAGAACAGGGGCGACAAAACCTATCTCACCATTTTCAGCATTATTGCCATACTCACTATTTTAATTGCCTGTATCAATTATATGAACCTGGCCACGGCACGTTCTGTAAAAAGGGCAAAAGAAGTAGGCCTGCGAAAATCACTTGGCAGCAACCGCTTTGGCATTGCTAAACAATTCTTTTTAGAATCTTTCTTAATGGTATTCGGCTCACTCATCATGGCATTGATATTGGTGCTCATTTTTTTATATCCGTTTAATCACCTGGCGGATAAAACATTCACATTCGGCTCTGTATTTAATCCCGTAATGATGGCCGTGATATTGGGCATCGTTTTGTTCATGGGTTTTATCGCAGGCATTTATCCTGCTTTATACCTGTCTGGTTTCCAGGCGGTGCAGGTACTCAAAGGGGCCATTGTAAAAGGAAAGGCTGCTGATTTTTTCAGGAAAGGATTAGTGACGATACAATATATCGTATCGCTGGTGTTGATCATCTGCACTTTTATTGTGATAAGGCAAATGGATAAATTAAAAACCACCAAACTCAATGAAACAGGCAGCCAGTTATTGGCCATCCGCTTTGGCGGCATTGCCGATCAGGCAAGGTATGAAGAATTTAAACGTTCTGTGCTGGAAGACCATGAAATAAAAAATGTGACCATGGGCAACCATCTTCCACGACTGGATTATTTTGGATGGGTTGGTGTGCCTGTTAAGTTCACTGACTTTGGCAATAACGAATTGCAATGGAACCAACTGAATGTGGATTATGATTTTCCGAAAACATATCAACCTTGAATTTATTACCGGGAGAGATTTTGAAATAGGTAACATCAACGACAGCAATGCTCTCATTATGAATGAAGCGGCTGTAAGATCTATCAACCAGCCAATGGAAAAACTATTAGGCACCACTGCCACCATTGCTTTCGACAGCGGCAGGATATATAAAATAATTGGCGTGGTAAAAGATTTTCCTTTCCGCAGTATGCACCAGCCAATTGAACCCTTACTGCTTAATACAAGGCCGCATTTTATTGATAAGATCGTGTATGTAAAATTGCCCGCCGGAAAATTTGCAGAAAAAATGGCCGCTGTTGAGAGAAAATGGAAAGCTGTTTATCCCAATACCGGTTTTGATCATTGGTTTGTAAGCGATGAGTTCAACCGCATGTATGCAGCAGAAGAAAGAGTGTCAGCTTTGTCAAAGGCATTTGCAGTGCTGGCGATTTTAATAACGGTGCTGGGTGTATTTGGATTGGCGACATACACTGCGGAACAAAAAACAAAAGAAGTTGGCATACGAAAAGTATTAGGCGCCGGTGAAAAACAGGTGGCAGCATTATTCCTGGGCAGCTTTATAAAAATATTTTGTATTGCCTGTTTAGTTGCAATGCCATTGGCCTGGTATGCAGCTTATAAATGGCTGGAAGATTTTACTTACCGAACCAATATCAGCCCGCTGGTATTTACTTTCAGCATTGCAGGTTTGTTATTGGTAACACTGCTTACCATTGGCTTCCAGGTATGGAAATCGGTGAAGGCAAATCCTGTTAAGAGTTTACGGACTGAATAATTAATATAACCGCAAAGACGCTAAGGCGCAGAGAAGACTTAGTGGTAAAACAAATTTTATGAAAAAATATTCAGCCATCTTTTATTGCCTCTTTGCAAGTTGTATCTCCACGGCACAGGATAAGGATAAACAATTACAGGATATCGATGCTGCATTGTCAGCACAGCAAAAAAGCATCAGCAATGTACTAAGCGATGATAATTATTTATCACTTCATTCATTAACTCCTTTCAGGGAAATAATAAAGAAACATGCAAAGGCTGAAAAAGTTACGATGATAACAGCCAATGAGCCTGGTAAAAAAATAACCGTGCAGGGAATGGTAAAAACAAAATCCGGTGAACCCATCGGTGCTGCATTGGTATATGTGTATCAAACTTCCGATAAGGGCTGGTATGCTGATTCTGCTGCACATGTGAATATGAACTCCGGCGATATGAACCATGCCCGCCTGTTTGCTTACTTTAAAACAAACGAAAAAGGAATATTTGAATTTGAAACAATACAACCACATGGTTACCCTAACTCCGACCTGCCTGCTCATATCCACATCAGCATTTGGAAGGATGGCAAGATCATACCTAACCTGCCTGGCGAACTGCTATTTGATGATGACGAAAGGTTGACGCCGGAGAGAAAAAAGCGTTCACTGGAAGATGGTTATATCATCGCCGCAGATTCCGGGCAGGTTGGCAAGCCTTTATATGCGTACACACTCATTGCTGGTAATTAGATCTTATACCATTTTGCAATAAAGAATGCTGGAGCTTAATAATTATCAGGTTTGCTTTTTTGTTACCTACCCAAAAAAAATAAGCTTGCAAATAGTGCAAGCTTATGCCTAAAAAATTACAAGCGGAGAGCGAGGGATTCGAACCCCCGGACCTGTTACAGTCAACGGTTTTCAAGACCGCCGCGTTCGACCACTCTGCCAGCTCTCCGGGTGCAAAATAATAGTCTTGAAAGGTAAATGCCAAAAAAACTTAAAGGAATATTTTAGCAGCAGCAGTAAACCCTTGCCTGTAAAGGGTTACAGGAAAATATTATCTATTTAAAAGAGAGAAATCAATTGTTTTCTTCCATTTGCTTATCCTTTACCAGCACTAAATCATTCATCTCAACAGTAATGGGAATTACACCCAACTGCACAATCGCCTTTTTTCCACGTATTTCTTTCACCACACCCACCTGCCGGTTCTGTTTCATTTTCACCTTATCCCCCACTTTTATTTCACCAGCCGATCTCAATAAATTTTTCATTCAGTTTTTTCTGCTGCTTTTCTGTTACCATTTTTTCTTTCTGGTTAAACAGCAATGCATGGATCATCTTCACCACTTTGTCTTTGTCTTCTGCCTTGCGCCATTCTATCACCATTGCTTTCAGGCGGCGTTCCATATCTTTCAGGTAAATGAGTTTGTCTTCTGAAATTTTATTCTGGTGTTTTAATCTTTCCACTTCCTGTTGATGGCGTTCTTTATCCATCACCTGCAGCATTTCTTTTTTCAGCCGTTCGTTTTCTTTTAATAAACGCTGCAGTTCTTTTTTATCAATATCAATTTGTTGCAAGTCCTGTTCGGTACGGTTCAGTAATTTATCCAAAGTAAAATGATCATCATCCACCAGCTTTCTTGCTTTGTCGATCAATCTTTTTTCCAAGGCCAATTCTTTCTGCAATGGAAAAAGTATAACTGCTGCCGGGTTTGCCAACGATCAGTTTATACATCGGCAATAAATTCTTTTCATCAAACTGCATGGCACCGTTGATGATGCCCGGCACTTTGTTCGCCATCACTTTCAGGTTGAGGTAATGCGTTGTTACAATACCAAAAGAATGTTTGTGCGCCAGTTCTTCCATTATCACTTCTGCAAAAGCACCACCGAGATTTGGGTCACTGCCACTGCCCAATTCATCAATAAAAAACAAGGTTCTTCCATTGGCATTTTCCATGAAATGTTTCATGTTCTTCAAATGCGATGAATAAGTACTCAGTTCAAATTCCAGGCTCTGTGTATCACCAATATGGATCATGATCTGTTTAAAGATGCCCATTTCACTATCTGGCATGAACCGGCACCAGCAAACCACTTTGCAACATCAGTTGCAACAAACCAACTGTTTTTAAAGTAACTGTTTTACCACCGGCATTCGGGCCGCTGATAACCAATATCCTGCTCTTTTCATCTAAAGAAAGATTGACAGGAATAGTTGGCTTGTTATTATTTTGATTGTAGAGCAACAATAAAGGATGATAAGCATTGATGAGTTTTACATGTGCCTTATCAAACAGCATTGGATAATTACCACCAACTGCAACAGCCAGTTTTGCTTTGGCATGAATAAAATCAAATTCACCGGCAATATCAAAATATGTTTTTAACAAAGCCGAATACACGCTTAACTGTTCGGTAAGCTTCCGCAGTATTTTATACACTTCCCTGCTCTCTTCATGTTCTAAAGAAAATATTTCATTGTTGAGTTCTGTTGTTTCTTCCGGTTCAATAAAAGTGGTACGGCGGCTGTCGCTTTCGCCATGCAGCACACCTTTTATCATGCGCTTTTGTTCTGCAAATACTGCCAGCACACGGCGGCCATTCATAAAACTTTCTTCAATGTCTGCCAGGTAACCTTGCTTATTCAGTTTGCCAACGATCTTATCAAACACACGCCGCAGTTCATTCCGCTTGCGGAAAGTCTCATTCTTATTTCGCCAATGTCTTCACTGGCGCTGTCTTTTACATTGCCGGTTTCATCCAGCACATCATTGATCAGTTCAACGATTGTTTTTTCATAGTAGCTATCTTCGACCACTTTTGTCAGTGCCGGATAAGCAATCCTTCTTTCATTATCAAACCATCGGAAAATATTGCCGGTATTCTCTGCCAGTTTTTTTATAAATAAAAATTGTTCACCGCTTAATACAGCACCGGGAATAGACAAGCAGTTTTAATTCTTTGCTGATGTTGTGTACAAAATCATTGGGGAAATATTGTCCGCCCTGCAGCAGCAATTTGTATTCATTGGTTTGCTGCAGTTCGGTTTCAATAAATTCTTTTTTGGTATGGATGCGTAAGTTGGCTGCTTTTTGTTTGGCGTATTCGGCACGGCAATATTCTGCCAGTAAAGTTTTTACTTTTTCAAATTCCAATTGCTGTAATGCGGATTCCGGAAAAAATCTGATCATGTACCCCTAACCCCTAAAGGGGAATTTTGTTTTCTGTTGTTAAGTAATTTTTTATTTCCGGCAAAAGTACGTTGATTGGGCAATGACAGTATTCAGATTACAAATAGGACTTAACTGTATCATGTTATTGTCTGGATAAATTTTATATTTAGCTGTTAAAAAATTAACTTCAAGCAGTAATAATCTTTTAAAAGAAATCTTACCTTAATAGGCAATCAACGATACTAAATATGAAAAACAAGATACTTTTCTTAATACTTGATACTATAATAGTTTGTAATTCATTGGGACAAGATAAAACACAAGAGGTAATATTATCTGGTTCAATCTATTGAAAAAGATTCAAATTTATTCTTGTACCTCGGTTAGCAACATCTAATGCCAATATTAATAGTGAAATTCACCAAGGAATAGACTATAGTGACCGAGATGGATCAGACTGCCAATTATATTTACAAGAAGAACTCATAAAAAGTTTACTGAAAACGCATCCGTTGATTTTTTAAGCCAATTGACTCTTTACAACTGATGAATTTAAATAGAGAGTACATTGGATCCAAAGAATGTAGTTAAAATGATAGTGTTAATTTATCTTACAAATTCACTTTTGAAATGGCAGATATCGATTAAGCAATGCAATTTTGAAATGCTTAATCGAATAATGACGAACACATATTTAGTCTGACTGGATTTATTTTGATGTACGTTATATCCAACAAGATGTACTTTTCTATTAGATTATTTCTTATTTATTTCCTCCACCTGCAACTCCTCCCACTCCGTACTTCCATCCTTCTCTCTTTTAAAAATAAAATCATCGCTGCTGAGGATAACAATTTCTGCTGTGGTATAAACAAGGTTGCTATCCAGTAAATGCCCGCCAATAGTTTTGCCGGTGCTGTCGCTGATGCTGATGTGGAGATGAGAACCATTGACAGAAACTGTTCCTGTAAGGCTTACAATTTCAAAATGGCCGGAACCGCTGTTGCCTTCCGGCTGGTTGGCAAAACGGATATTATAATTGGTAAGGCTGCCGACACAAGTACTTATCCAACCTGCTTTAATTTGCTTTTCTTTCACATATTGCAGGATCTCTTTTTTAAGATCCTGCCCAGGTTTCAGGCGGAAGGCATGTGCTTTGCAATTGTTCATGGCGGCTGAATTATTTGAGTGACATGAAGATAATGAATACAGTAACAGGCAGAAAGCCAAAAGCTGCATAATGGTATGTGGTACAAGAGTGCGACGCAACGATGATGAGGAAAGTACTAATGTTTGTCCCAAAATAAAATATGCGGTTTGTAAGGTTTATGATAAAGAAACGTATTACTTATAAATGCTGTTAAACTTATTTAAAGATAAATTGTTTTTAGAACCAGGCCAGTTAGTTTTGCGTAGCTGGTGCAAATAAAAAAATTATGAAAAGATTATCTTACCGCATTGGGGCTTGTAACCGGCCTTATTTCCTGCGCCGAACAACCGAACAACGCTAAAATAAAAAGTATGGACAATAACACAACAATAAACACAAGTGCAAAGACTGACACTGCCACTTTTGGCACCGGGTGTTTCTGGTGTACCGAAGCTATTTTTCAACAGGTGGATGGTGTATTAAAAGTAACCAGCGGCTATGCCGGCGGACAAACTGAAAACCCCAATTATAAAGAAGTATGCACTGGCACTACCGGCCATGCAGAATGCCTGAATATGGTATATGACCCGGCAAAAATTACGTTTGATGAATTGCTGGAAATTTTCTGGCAGGTGCATGACCCACAACTTTGAACAGGCAGGGCAATGATGTGGGAACACAATACCGCAGTGCTATCTTTTATCATAATGATGAACAAAAAGCAAAGGCTGAAAAATATAAAGCGGAACTGGATAAAAGCGGTGCATGGGATAATCCAATTGTGACGACTCTGGAACCATTTACTAAATTTTATCCTGCAGAAGATTATCACCAGAATTATTACAACGATAACAAAGGACAAGGTTATTGCCAGTTTGTGATAAGGCCCAAAGTGGAGAAGTTTCAGAAAGTGTTTAAGAATAAGTTGAAGAAACCCTTCTAAATCTCCCCTAAAGGGGAGACTTTGGACTCAACAAATTCCAAGATCTTTTCACAAGAGGAAAGAGAAATTCTTACATACTTAAAAGAGTTTAAGCCTTAATAATCTTTTAAGTCCCCTTTAGGGGATTTAGGGGTTCTTTTTGGTTCTTCTCAGTTCCAGCAAATTCAAACTATTCGGAACAAAGCCTTCAATATTGGTGTGCACTAAATGAATCGCCATATCATACCACAACGGCACAACCGGTGCATCATTCATTATCAACTGATCCATTTGCTGGTAGAGTTTGTAACGGAGTGAATCATTTTTTTCTGCTACCGCTTTTTCATACAGCACATCATACGCATCATTATTATAACGGGTATAGTTGGGTGGTGCAGGGTTTTTGCCATAAAACACACTCAAATAATTTTCTGCATCGGGATAATCTGCTATCCAGCTTCCACGAAAAAACAATGCCTGCGATTTGGAAGTTTGCTCCAGCAATAAACTTTTTTGTATGGTTTCCACCTGCACTTTTATTCCAACCTGTTGCAGTTCGTTGGCAATATAACCTGCCAGGTCGGCATAGATGGGAATGGTAAGGAGTTTTATTATTGGCAAGTTATTTCCATTGGGAAAACCTGCTTCTGATAATAATTGTTTTGCTTTTGCCGGATCGTAATGATATCCTTTTACAACAGCCGTATCAAAGGAAGGAAGCCCGGCCGGCACAAAACCACTTTCTGCTGCAATGCCAATAGAGTTACGCAAATACAGCATCATCTTTCTTCTGTCAAAACCATAATTGATTGCCTGTCTTATTTTTTGTAAACGCAAGGGTGATTGTTTTACCAACGCATTATTACTATCAACCAAAATACCGAAGTATTCAATATTGAGATAAGGATGTTTTTGCAGAATGAGTTTTCCCTCCCACTCTTTTTTAAGGTTGCCTGTTTTGGTTAATATTTCATCTTTAAAAGAAGCTTCAATATCATTGATAAAATCAAGGCGCTGTTGCTGAAATTCTAAGAACTCTGTTGCCTTACTGTCATAGAAAGAAACTTTGATACCATCCAAATACGGTAACGGTTGGCCGCTTTCATCTTTTTCAAAATAATGTTCATTCTTTTTTAATACCAATGCCTGCCCTTCTTCCCAGGCTACAAATGCAAAAGGCCCGGTGCCAACAGGATGGCTGCGGAAATTGCTGCCATATTTTTCTACTGCTTCTTTTGGAATGATCGAACAATACTGCATACTTAATATGCCCAGTATTGGTTGAAATGGCCTTTGCAATTTTAATTGAAAAGTAGAATCATTAATGGCTGTAAATGGTTGTATTGAATCCACCCTGTTATTAAATATCCATGCACCGGGGCTGGCAGTATTTTTATCCATGATGCTGTTGAAACTATACAACACATCTGTAGCTGTAAGTTTTCTTCCTTTACCATTTGCAAATGCTGCATCATCATGAAAAAAAACATCGGTACGCAAATGAAAAATGAAAGAAAGGTTATCAGCAGAAATATCCCAGCTTTTTGCCAGTGAAGGTTTTAACTGCATGTTATCATCCACTTCCACCAATGTATTGTATAATTGGTGCACCGCCCACATAATGCTTTGGTTTTTTGCAAAGGCAGGATCGAGGGAAGCAATGCCGGTGTGTTTCGTTGTAATGAAATATTTTTTTATCAGGATGCTGGTGATTTTTGCAGCCAATAAAACAGCAGTAAAAAATTGACAAAAGATAAATACAGGAGCGGTTCATAATGTGAGTGAAAAGAAACTAAATTAGCGAATTAAAATTTCATTGATGAAGCAGTTTAATAAAGTGGTTTGTCTTCTTACTTTTTACCTTTTGCCTTTTACCTTTTCTAATGCACAGCCATTAAACTCAAAAGAAGAATTTACCCATGCAGATACTTTACGTGGAAGCAATGGCCCGGGAAGGGATTGGTGGGATGTGATGAAGTATGATTTGCATGTGAATTTAATATTAAGGATAGTACGATTAGTGGATAGAATATTATTCAATTTAAAGTTGTAAAAAAAGGAGATTATTGATGCAAATTGATTTGCAAGAGCCAATGATTATTGATAGTATTAATTGCATACTTAGGGATACATCTAATGACAATGGAATATGAGATTGAATAAACAATTTAATTACGAAGTAAATTAAAAAAGATGGGAATGCATATTTTATTGATGCCAATTAATAAGAAATCAGATTTACAATTTAGTTACAATTTACTACCACGGCAAACCCACCATTGCCCGCCGCCCACCATGGGATGGTGGCGTTATCTGGAAAAAAGATAAAAACAAAAACCCTTTTGTAAGCATTGCCTGCCAGGGATTGGGCGCCAGTGTTTGGTATCCCTGTAAAGACATTCAAAGCGATGAACCAGACAGTGCGGAAATGCATATTACTATTCCCGATAGATCTTGAATGTGTTGGCAATGGAAGGTTCAGGGGAAAAACAAATAATGGCGATGGTACAGCTACTTATGATTGGGCTGTTGAATCACCAATTAATAATTATAACATCATTCCTTACATTGGCAAGTATGTTCATTTTGGTGAAATGTATAAAGGCGAAGCAGGTGATTTGGATATGGATTACTGGGTGCTTGATTATAATCTGGAAAAAGCAAAAGAACATTTTAAAGATGCCCCACTAATGATGAAAGCATTTGAATATTGGTTTGGCCCTTATCCTTTTTATAAAGATGGATATAAATTGGTGGAAGCACCGCATTTGGGAATGGAACACCAGAGTGCAATTGCTTATGGCAATGGATACAAATACGGGTATCTGGGCAGTGACCGGAGTGGTACAGGCTAGGGATTAAAATGGGATTATATTATTGTGCATGAAAGCGGCCATGAATGGTTTGCCAATAATATTACCAGCAAAGATACTGCTGATATGTGGGTGCATGAAAGCTTTACCAGTTACAGCGAAACATTGTTTACCGAATATTATTATGGCAAAGAAGCGGCTAATGAATATATAAGAGGTATGGGGAAGTGAGATTCGCAATGAGAAACCGATCATCGGCATTTATGGTGTAAATAAAGAAGGCAGCGGCGATATGTATCCTAAAGGCGCCAATATGATTCATACCATCAGGCAGGTGATAAATAATGATTCATTATTCAGGAAAATATTAAGAGGGCTTGAATAAAACATTTTATCATCAAACAGTTACCACCAAACAGGTGGAAGATTATATCAGCAAGGAAAGCAAGATTGATTTCAGTAAAGTATTTGACCAGTATTTAAGAAACACAGACATACCAACCCTTGAATATAAACTTGCAGGAAGTGAACTGCGATACCGCTATACCAATTGCATCAAAGGTTTTAATCTTCCGCTTAAAGTTTATTTTAAAGGAGACAAATGGATAAAGCCAACTGAAAAATGGCAAACTTTGATTGAACTTAGGTGCTGTCCGGTTTTTCTGTTGACCCAAATTTTTATATCAATACAAAAAAGGTAGATTAATTTAGCGGCAAACAGCAGCATGAGCCAGATAAGAAGGCAAAGTATTATTTCATCGGTAATGGTTTATGCTGGGTTTGCCCTTGGCTTTTTCAATACTTATCTTATTTACAAAAGAAGGCGGCTTTACCAAAGAGCAATATGGCCTTACCGGTATTTTTATTGCCATCGCCACTCTCATGTTTTCTTTTGCCAACCTGGGAATGCCATCTTATATCTATAAATTTTATCCTTACTACAATGATAACCTGGACAAAAAAAGAAATGATATTCTTTCACTGGCATTAGTGGTTTCATTGGTTGGATTTTGTTTTGTGGCGCTGGGCGGATTTTATTTCAGGGACATTGTTATCCGTAAGTTTGGTTATTCACCTGAGCTGGTACAATATTATTACTGGATATTTCCTTTTGGGCTTGGGCTTAACCTTATACAGCATTTTA
Organism: uncultured Chitinophagaceae bacterium; assembly: GCA_963814445.1. Lineage (GTDB taxonomy): Bacteria > Bacteroidota > Bacteroidia > Chitinophagales > Chitinophagaceae > Ferruginibacter. The sequence continues at coordinate 138,083 of CAWFCU010000007.1, read as the reverse complement.
GAAAGTTATGCCTGGCAGCTAAAAAAATCCGTACTCACTAATTTTTTAAGTGAAATACAGTTCAGGCTTTTCACCACCATTTTAATCGTACTGACCTTTGCAGGGCTGCTCAGCAGTTTCGATCTGTTTATCAAGATTTATTCCTTTACCTACCTGGCCATTGCTATTATGCTGCTGGTATATCTTTTTGCAAAAGGGTATATCCATCTCACTTTTAAAATAAGCATGGTTACAAAAAAATTTTTTAAAAAAATATTGGTGTTTGTTTCTTTTGTGTATGGCGGTGCATTGGTGTATAATATTTCGCTGGTGTTTGATTCTTTAGTGATTGCTTCTGTGTTAAAGAAGGGCTGGCGGCAGTGGCTGTTTATTCACTGGCACAAAATATTGCCAGCCTGATACAGGCGCCGCAGAGAGGTATTATCTCTTCTTCCATCGCTGCCTTATCACAGGCATGGAAAGATAAGGACATGGCAAGGATACAACGCATCTATAAACAATCATCCATTAACCAGTTGATATTTGCTGTAGGCATGTTTGCATTGATATGGCTCAATTTTACTGATGGTGTGTTTACTTTTAAAATGCAGAGTGGATATGTAGATGCAAGATGGATATTCTTTTTTATCGGGCTTTACCGCATTGTTGATATGGGTACTGGTGTAAACAGCCAGATCATCGGCACTTCCACCCGCTGGCGGTTTGAATTTTTTACCGGTATCATTTTACTATCCATCACATTGCCGCTCAATTATGTTTTAACCAAATACACAGTTACGGAATATTAGGGCCGGCCATTGCCAATCTTATTTCTTTTACTGTTTACAATGGTATCCGGTACTGGTTTTTAAAAACAAAATACAATCTGCAGCCTTTTACCAAACATACAGTTTATACCATCCTGCTGGGGATTGCTTGCTATGTTATTTGTTATTTACTGTTTGATAAATACCAGGGCTTTGCCTGGATTGTAATAAGAAGCACAACCTTTTTGCTGTTATATATTTCAGGAACTTTGCTGCTTAATTTATCAGCAGACATAGTGCCGGTCTGGAATACTGTATTAAAACGACAGGCATAAAAAAAGGAGAATAAATTCTCCTTTTTAATATTGTAAATAAAAATTATTTATTCGCTGTTGATGTGGCTATCCTTCCGCCGATGATAAATTTCCTGTTGTAATAATCTTCATTAAGGCTGCTGATGGTAACACCGTTACTGCAACTGCTGTGTACAAAATAATTATTGCCAAGATATACACCCACATGGCTCACTCCGCCTGTTGTATTAAAGAAAACCAGGTCGCCTTGCTCAGTTTTCTGCTGTTATTTTTTCACACACTTCATATTGGGCTCTTGCTGTACGTGGCAAAGTATTATTATAAACTTCCTGCTCAAGTTTACCGGAGAACGAACTGCAATCAATTCCGCTTTTGCCTGTGCCACCGTAACGGTACCGGGTGGCCCACCATTCATCAATAAAATCCAGTAAAGCAAAATTGGTAAGTGTTTCCACTTCCACATCCATCAGCATGGCATATTTGAATTGCAATGCACTGCATTTTTCAATACTGGTACCACCAGTTGTCGCAACTGCTATTTTTGTTTTTAAAGACACTGCTTCTGCTTTGGGTACAGGCATGGGTAAATAGCCGCCCGATTGCTCCGTTCCTCGTTGCTGTAATAATCACCATCGCCGGGAGCACTGTTTGGAGTGATCTCGATGTTATTGATAAATTTTGGCTCAGCCTGTGTATTGGATTTCGTCGCTAACTTTTCAAGGTTAACATTGGTTTGGGCATTTGCCCTGAAAGATGTTCCTGTAAAAATGCCAGTGGCAACAGCAACAACAAATAAGTGTTTCATACGTAAAACGTGTTTACAGTATGTACGACTTAGTCTTGTGTTATTGTCTCGTCTCCTGTTTCTTACAATGGTGATGCTTAGCTGTGATCTTCTGTCAATCTTGTCCTACAAACAATTTAAAAAATAGGTTTCTTCGGTAGCGGGCAAAGATATAGCCACAATTGTGGTTATGCAAGCCTTTTACAATCTTTTTATAAATCTTTATGATTGAAAATGAAGGAGTTAGGCAATTATTGTTTAATTAATTTCTATGCACCGTTAGCTATCTCTTAACCTCAACTCCTTTTATATAAATACGGATGCTTACACTGTTTCATATGCAACCGTTAGCTATATTCTTAACCTCTGTTCTGCCACTGTTATCCGCTTCTATCAAAAGTAGGTTTTCAGATGTTATAAGCCGCTGTTATCAATCGCAAATTCAGGGTTCGCAAATGCAGCAATTATTTATTCAGCATTTATACAAAAGCTTGTGTATAATTTCTGCAATTATATCATTTAAAACCTTTGCCTAAAGTGTAAATTTGAGGTTCTGAAATTTTGCAAGACAGGTTCCTTATATGAAATTCTCACACCTCCACGTACATACACAATTCTCTTTACTAGATGGCGCTGCCTCTATCAAAAATTTATATAAAAAAGCCATTGCAGATGAAATGCCTGCACTTGCCATCAGCGACCATGGCAATATGTTTGGTGCATTTGAATTTGTAAAAGAAGCATATAACCATAAAAATGATGATGGCACTTTAAAAGTAAAACCAATTGTTGGTTGTGAATTTTATATTACCACAGACAGGCACCAGAAAAACATTCAGTAAAGAAGAAAAAGATCCCCGCCATCATCAGATATTACTGGCAAAAAATGAAGTGGGTTATAAAAACTTGGTAAAGCTTACTTCGCTTGGTTATATTGAAGGCATGTACTGCAAATATCCACGTATTGATAAAGAACTTATTCATAAATACCATGAAGGATTAATTGCCACTACCTGTTGCCTTGGTGCATTGGTACCGCAAACCATTTTAAAAAAAGGCGAAGAAGAAGGTGAAAATGAATTTAAATGGTGGCTGAATATTTTTCAGGAAGATTATTATGTAGAATTGCAACGGCATGGCATACCTGAACAGGATAAAGTAAATGAAGTGTTGCTGAAGTTTGCAAAAAAATACAATGTAAAAGTTATTGCCAGTAATGACAGCCATTATGTAGATCAGAAAGATTTTAATGCACACGATATTTTGCTTTGCATCAATACCGGCGAAAAACAAGCCACTCCTGCCCTACGTGAATTTAGTGATGATGATGTATTTGCAAAGGAAAACGCTTTGCATTTCCTAACGACCAGTTTTATTTAAAGAACACGGTGAGGAAATGACAAAAGTGTTTGAAGATATTCCTGAAGCAATTGATAATACCAATGAAATAGTTGGTAAAGTTGATCTGCTGGATTTGAAAAGAGAAATACTGCTACCTCATTTTGTAGTGCCTGCCAAATTTTAAAACACAGGATGATTACTTAGAACATTTAACATGGAGCTGGCGCAAAAGAACGATATAAAATACTGACACCTGAAAGCGAAGAACGCTTAAAGTTTGAATTGGGCATCATTAAAAAAATGGGCTTTGCCGGTTACTTTTTAATTGTAAGTGATTTTATAAAAGCAGGCAGGGATATGGGTGTTTTTATTGGCCCGGGCCGTGGCTCTGCTGCAGGCAGTGCAGTGGCTTATTGCATTGGCATCACCAATATTGATCCTATCAAATACAATTTACTGTTTGAAAGGTTTTTAAACCCGGAACGTAAGAGCATGCCGGATATTGATACGGATTTTGATGATGAAGGCAGGCAAAAAGTATTGAATTATGTAGTGCAGAAATATGGCAAGAACCAGGTGGCACAAATTATTACTTATGGTACCATGGCTGCCAAATCAAGTATTGCTGATGTGGCCAGGGTAATGGATTTGCCGATTGGCAGAAAGCAGGGCCATTTCTAAATTGGTACCTGAAAGGCCGGGCATTAATTTAAAAAGATTATTGCATGCACCGTTCACTATTAAAGAAGCAAGAAGGCTGGAGAAAAATCATTAGAAGAAAAAGAACAGTTGCAGGCAGATGATATTGAAAATGTAAAAAAACTACGGGAGATTATATACAGGCAATGATCTGCACAGCAAAATATTACATGAAGCAGAAATACTGGAAGGCTCTGTACGAAATACCGGCATTCATGCATCTGCCATCATCATTGCACCAAAAGATCTTACAGATTTATTACCCGTTGCCACTTCAAAAGAATCAGAACTTTGGCTTACACAAATTGAAGGTAGCTCTATTGAAGAAGCCGGTGTAATCAAAATGGACTTTTTGGGTTTAAAAACACTGAGCATTTTAAAAACTGCTCTTCAGCTTATCAAACAAAATCATGGTGTAAGTATTGAAATTGATGACATTCCATTAGATGATGAAAAAACTTACAAGCTATACCAGCAGGGAGATACCAATGGCACTTTCCAGTTTGAAAGCCCCGGTATGCAAAAATATTTACGGGAATTAAAGCCTGATAAGTTTGATGACCTGATTGCCATGAACGCCTTGTACCGTCCCGGGCCAATGGCTTATATACCGGATTATATTGACCGTAAGCATGGCAAGAAACAGGTGGAATATGATCTGCCGGATATGGAAGAACATTTGAAAGAAACTTATGGTATTACGGTTTACCAGGAACAGGTAATGTTGCTTTCGTCAAAAGCTGGCAGGCTTTAGTAAAGGAGATGCAGATGTGTTGCGTAAAGCAATGGGTAAAAAGCAAATTGCTGTACTGAATAAAATGAAAGTGCAGTTTGTGGAAGGTGCTACCGCCAAAGGGCACCCTAAAGATAAATTGGAAAAAATATGGACCGACTGGGAAGCATTTGCACAATACGCTTTCAACAAATCGCACTCCACCTGTTATGCTTTTGTGGCTTATCAAACAGCTTATTTAAAAGCACATTACCCAAGTGAATACATGGCGGCAGTACTGAACCATGCCGGCAGTATTGATAAGATCACTTTCTTTATGGAAGAGTGTAAACGCATGGGATTAAAAGTGCTGGGGCCGGATATCAATGAATCGCAAAATGGTTTTGCTGTAAATCAAAAAGGCGAAATACGTTTTGGATTTAGTGGATTAAAAGGTGTTGGCGAAAATGCCATTGAAAATATTATTGAAGAAAGAACAAAACATGGAACTGTATAAATCGATTTTTGATTTGGTAAAAAGGGTTAATCAAAGAGCGGTGAGCAAAAAATCGTTGGAGAGTTTGATTTATTCTGGCGCTTTTGATTGCTTTAAAGAATATACAAGGGCGCAATATTTTTACCAGGCACCCGGCGATGCAGTGGCGCTTGGATAAAATCATAAAGTTTGGCAATGTTTACCAGGCACAGACTGCCAACACCAGTAACACTTTGTTTGGCGATTTGCAAATGCCGGATATTGTGCCACCCAAAATTATTACCCTGTGCACCCTGGCCATTAGTAGCAGCAACTGGATTATGAAAAAGAAGTTACAGGCATGTACATGAGCGGCCATCCGCTGGATAATTTTAAGTTTGAAATGCAGCATTATAATATTACTCCGCTGGCTGATTACAATGAATTTAAAGCAGCGGTAAACACTTTTCCTAATCCCGGCAAGATCAGTTCCGTGTGGCAGGTTTGGTAGTGGATGGACAACACCGCCTTACTAAAACAGGAAAACCATTTGGTATGCTTACCATTGAAGATTACAGCGGCAAAAGTGAATTTATGCTGTGGAGTGAAGATTATGTGAAGTATAATAATTATTTTGAAAAAGGAATGATCGTATTGGTGGAAGGTGCTTTTAAAACAAGGTACAACAGTGATCAGTATGAATTCAGGCTTTCAAAAATCCATTTACTGGATACGGTGAAAACAACGCTCACAAAACAGGTAACGGTGGATGTGCAGCCGCAATTTATCAATGAAGATTTTGTAAATTTTATTGAAGCTAATTTGAAAGCAAATCCTGGTAATACATAATTAAAAATGAATATCATTGATAACAGGAATAACTATAAAGTAGGACTTTACACCATCGACAAAGGCTTTACGATGAATGATGAAATGGCGGTGTTCTTAAACGAAAATCCTGATGTGGAAGTGAGTGTGGTGGCAGGGTAAATCCTGTTTATTGCAGCACAAAGCCATGCCTTGTACTATTATCATTTGTTTGCACCTGCAGCCAGTAAAATCCTTTTGCTTCTGATGAAAGATCTAACGAAACCGGTAAGCCGTAAACTGCATTGATCTCCTTGCTAAGGATTTTTATCCCCATTACATTGTGTATAGTGATTTTTACGGGGCCGGTATAAGCATTCAATCCAAGCATGATCCTGCCTGTGGAAGGGTTTGGATATACAGTAACAGGCCTGCCGTCATCCGTTTTTACAGTAGTTACAGACGAATAACATTTTTCATTTAGCTTAGTAATTAAAGCCACACTATAGCGGTAAGTAATGCCTGCCATTGCGCTATTATCTGTATAAGCATAATTAAAATCAGCGGTGGCCGGAATAGATGCAATGGTTGTAAAATCGCTGTTGCCAAACGACCGCATTATCTCATAACGATCTACAGCAGATTCATCATCAATATGCCAATCAATAGCTACTTTTTTATTTGTGTTGATACTACTGCTGAGTTTATATGCTGTACGGATATTGCTGCGGTTGCAGGGGTTGCGGCAGGCACCGGCAGTAAGCACCCCATCATTCATTATTATCCGGGCAGCTTCTTCATAAGTGGGCTTTTTTAAAAAACAGGTAATCGGGTTCACCATACCTGCCCTGATATTCTTTATACTGTTGCCTTCAATAGTATTGGCCAACGTATAATCCCCATTATCAGGGTCAACAAAAATTGCTTTGAGGCCACGGGCATCATTACGCAGGTCGAAAAATAAACTGTTCTTATCCTGACCGCTCTGCAGTTTCCAATCTTCAAAACTACCCAACTCAAAACGGCCATGGTTGGTGGTTCTGTTGCTTACCATCCATTGCATCCCATCACCTCTCACAAGTATATATACATTGTTTCGCCAAATATGCCCACCTGTACCGGCTCCATTATCAGTGTTGGCTGTTGCTGCCACTACATAATTACCTGGAGCTACATCGCATATAAAAATATTACCCGTAACATTCAGATAACTGTTGTTGCTGCCACTGCCAGCAAACAGGTAGCCTGCAAAGGAAGAAGATGTTATTGGATGCTGATTTTTATAATGAATAATATTGTTGGATACAATCAGCCTGTTTGATTCTGACATGTAAATACCATTGCCCCGCTGCCCGTTTCTTATATTGCTTACACGGATATAATTATTGTTAACCGTTGCTGACAAATCAATAGCAGGAAAGCCTATGCCTAATCTTACGTCTTTAAATACACAATTTTTTATTGACGCATACCTTGCCCATGGGAAATTATAACCATTAGGATATTTATCGCTGTACACATTTGTAAGAATAGCCGAATCTGTATCAAGGCTTTCCATAAAAGATACCGCTTCAGCTGTATCAGCAAAAGCAATCATATTATCAAGTTCAAGGGCACCAAAATTTGACCCATTGCTTTTATGAGTGTACACCGGATGTTTAATATCCAGAAAGATGGAATTACGAATAGTATTATGACGCCTGAACCCTTCCACATCATAAAATACCACAGCATGGCCATTGGTATTGGCAGGGCCGGGCAAAAAAAGTGAGTTATTGATAACGGCGCCCCTTAACCCCAAATGATGTATGCCTGCGCCTGGCCCGAATATCATCCTGTTAAAAGTTGAATTGGCACCAGCCGGTATCATCCCATTACCTGCACCGTAGCCTGTAACCCACAACCTTTCGAAATAATTATTCTCCTGGTAAGTACTGTTAATGGCCCAATCCCTTGTACATACTTCATACCTGTACCTTGGATGTTGATTAGGTGAAAAACCATCTGTGGTATGAATAAAAACCTCTACAGAATCAGGGTTTGTTACCGGTGGCTGATAAAAACTGCCTGGGGTGGAAGACAAAGCAACAGGCGAAGACACAAACTTAAGCATACGCCTCGCCGTGATTGGTGATGTGGCTTCAAGTTGCCGGTCAATTTCAAAAACATATACATAGCTGTATCCTCCAATTATATTAATGCCATATCCCCTGAAGCCATTTACTGTAATCAACTGGCGGTACACATTATTACTTTGCGGTTGCCAGCCGCTGTTATAATCCTGTGAGCCTTTTAATATGGCAAAATTTTTCCCACCGTTTGGAAAATAAGTGGACGCATTTACCGGATAACCAGGATAAAAAGTTTCGTTGAACACATCTCCACTCCTGAATCCAATTTTTAAAACCTGCCCCGGTAAAAGGGAAGCAGTGGATACAGCAGTGTTTACACCAGCTATTGTACGCTTTGGTGCAGACTGTGTACCTGTGCCGGCATCATTACCTGCATTACTGATATAGTAATCATAAGCATGCTGCGCCTGCACATTGCCTGCCAGGCCAAATACACCTATAATAAAAAAAATAATTCTCATCTGCTGTTAATAATTTATCAGTCAGGCAATTGGCAATCGTAAAGTTGTATTGGAATATGCTTAGTTTTCAAAAAGAAATAAGGTGGCGGATCAATGTTGATGTGAACAAATATAAGGCATTCAGGTTAAAAATAATCAATGGCTGCACCGGGTTGTAAGCAGCAACTGGGCAAGAGATTTATTGTGAAGATGCGGTAAGGGTATATTTAATCAGTAAAATCACAAAACTCCAGGTGAATATCCTCTTTTCCCGGGAGTTTTGTATTTGATTAAATTTTTATTTGACATAATGCAGCCTGCCATTACATAGCTGGCAGCTAATCCTGCTTATTCATAAACCAATAGCCACCATTGTAATCATTCGTTCCAGTTACCCAGGTGCCATCCAGTTTACCAATTGCCTTATCAAAGTTGGCTATCACAGAAAAAGTACCTGTAGCAGGTGGTAAAAGTGTATAAGTGCCGGTGATGGCAGTATTATTAGCATAAAAAGCCCAGGTGCCTTCGCCGGTTTTTTGTCCACTTTCATTAATACGTTCCAATACACCGCCTGCTTTTATTTTAAAACTAAAATGATTTGCATAAGGGCCGCTGAGAACTGATGATTTACCTACCCAGTTTCCTTCAATAGAGATAGCCGGTTTAGCAACATTGTCTTTTTTGCAGGAAGCAAAAAGAAACAGCGATAAAATAGCTGTGAAGAAAAATGTTTTGTTTTGCATGACTGATAAATTATAAATGAAAAAATATACTTTACTCAATGAAAGTAGAACAGATCAATGCTATGCAGCAAAACAATTAGCAGGCGTTATTGATTATTGAGTTAACGGTACGACGCTTAAGAAAACATGCATTGTTTGGAGAGTTTTCTGACAAGGTGAAAAGAATATCTTAAATAAAAAATCTTTGCAGTTGTATGTCTGTATAATCTTTCACAATACAAATAACATTGGGGTAATGCTCAAATTCTTCCGCTGTATGCATTGTGGTAAGCACCACAGATTGCATCCCTGCATTCAATGCTGTCTCTACTCCTTTTGGCGAATCTTCAAATACAACACAATCTTGCGGGATGCATTCAAAAGCGAAGCACATTTTAAAAATGTTTCAGGGTTAGGTTTACTGACTGTTACATCTTCAGCAGTTACAATAGAAGTAAAATATTTACGGATGTCCAATCCATCCAAAATAAAATCAACATTAAATTTTATAGCCGCAGTACCAAGGCCAATAGCAATATTACTTGTAACAGATCTTGCTAAAAAATAATCCAGCCCATTGATCAGTTTCATTTCGACTTTTATACAATTGCTGGTATCGTTTTTCTTTCTCCACTTCCAATGCATCTTTCTCTGCATTGGTAAACCTGCCGGGGAAGATCCTTTCCAATATTTCTCCATTCTTTCCATACAACTGTTCTTTGCTTTGCTCCAGTGTATGTGCTGCACCCAATTCATTAAACATCTGGTTCCATATTTTAATATGCCAGGGCATATCATCAATGATGGTTCCGTTCATGTCGAATATAAAACCCTTAGGCTGCATATATTTATGAAATAAGTTGCTGGTATTTTGTTAAGCAAGCTTGAGAAAGCTTTTGATCTCATCAACACAGCTTGAAATAAAATAATACCAGTAATGGCACAAATGATACCGGCTAAAACATCCAGTATATAATGATGGCTTGTGTACACTGCCGCAAACCAGATACCTGCCATCACTGTTACAAAGAGGATACTCATTGCACCCCTACCTTTTTCTTCATTCCATAATAAAAAACAATTAATGGATAAGAAGAATGCAATGAAGGCATAGCTGCAAATACATTGGAGCTTTTTGCATACAGGTTCTTAAAAATATTTATCCCAAAAAAATTATCGAAACGTATCAATCCTGCAGTATTACCCGGTGTACCTGCTATAAAACCATTACCATTTTGCTGTATATACCATGGTGGTGCTGCAGGGTAAGTGTAATAAATAACAAAGCCGATAAAGTTTACCAGCACAAATGTGAGTGGAGAACTGGAGAAACAAACTTTTGTTTTTGAAAAACAACCAGGCAGCAAAAGCAAGCGGCACCGGTATCCAGCACAAATAAAATATGCCGCAAAGACATCAAGAAAATCGTTTTGATGTGCAATCCAGAATTCGTTGGGTGTTACTGTACCTTCAGCTGCAGCCATGCCAAATAAAGATTTTTCAGCACTATACAAATCAGCTATATGTACTGTATTGAACTGATAATTGGGAAAAGCCTTCATGTAATCGAAAATGATCCAATACACAATGAAGATGGAAAATCCAAGAATAAATTTCCTGGTGGAAGAAGAAGTAAAATATAAAACATTGAAAAGCGCTGCCAAAAACAACTGGTCTGTTTTAAAACCTACCAGCAGGTAAGAAAGCAGCAGGTAAGTAATGGTAACAACAACAGCCGCCATTATATTTTTGGGAGAATAAAAAAAAGGTATGCTGCTGCTATTCATCAATCATTTCAGCTTTTATCGTTTCAGCTTTTTTGGGAAATTGGGAACGCAGAATTTCATCCCATAAAGAAGAACTTACCCCAAAACCTTTCTCAGGGTTTTGATAATGATGCAGCATGTGGTGCTGCTTTATCCTTTTCATAATGCCCGATTTAAAATTGTAATGGTGCATGGCATAATGAAGCATATCATATATTAAATAGCCCAATAAAAAACCGGGAAAGAATGCAAACAGGTTTGTTTGTGTAAAAACTAATGAAAACAAAAAGTAAAACAATGCTGCCAATGGTATGCTTGCAGATGGTGGCATCACCAGTCTTTTTTTATCCCGTGGATAATCATGATGTACCCCATGAAAAATAAAATGTATCCGCTTGCCCCAATCGCTTGTTGGGTGATAATGAAAAATAAAACGGTGCAGCAAATATTCAGTAGCCGTCCACACAGCAAGGCCAATGGCAAAGTACAAAGCAAAACTGCCAATGCTTATCCCGTTTGAAAAAGCAAGATAACAGAACACAGCAATAACAGGCACAAAAATGAACAGCGGAACTGAGTAATGAACTTTTGAAAGTATTTCCATCCAGCCGCTTTTAAACAACGTGTGGATTCTTCGCTATTAGATATGTAATTCTTTGGCATTGTATGTAAAACAATAAAATGTGATTGTATCGCTATCAGCCAATTGCAAATTTACAACGATTAGCATTTTGCACTGGCATTTTATTTTCCTTCCAGTTCGTTCTTTGCATGGAGCAGCCTTTTAATAGCTGTAATATTGGTAAGAACTGCCATAATGGTAAGCGGCAATGTAAAAATGGTCATTGTTTCAAACACATGCCAGCGGAAAAAAGGCACATATAGCTTATAATCGCCACCAATAAAATGGCTGGCAACTCCGCAGGCAATAGCTGAAATGCCAGTAAGCACCACCCTTTCAGGCCGCTGCATTACACCTCCCTTGTTTTCTATACCCAATCCTTCACTCCGGGCTCTTGTATAGCTTACCATCATGCTTCCCATCATCGCAATAAATGCAAACAAAGAACTTAAAAAATAATGATGTGATATAAGGTAGTAGCAAATGCCAAGAAACATAAAGAGTTCGCTGTACCTGTCGAGTACCGAATCGAATAATGCACCAAATTTTGAACTCATATTACCCAGCCTTGCCACCTGCCCATCCAGCATATCGAACAAACCTGCAAATAAAATTAATGCGCCAGCCCAGCCTACATAACTTAATTCCCCACGATTGCCTTCTTCTGCACCAACGATAAATACAATGGCAACCCCAACATTTAACAGCAATCCGGTAATAGTAACAAGATTCGGTGTAAACCCAATTTTTATCAACCCCTTTACAAGGGGATTGATAATACTATAAATCATTTTCTGAAGCTTATCCCTCAGCCGCTCCTTTGCCATCGTTAATAACAGGTTTTTCAAAAAAATTAAAATTCAAACCTCACTCTTGTCCTCAATCCCCATGTTGTAATATCCGGGTGGTCAAGGTACGTCAACCGCTTTATTAAATCGAGCCTTATCAATTTAAAAATATTTGCCAACCCCACACTCACTTCTATATAAGGGCCATTATCAAGTGTATACGTTTCAGGAAGGAATTTAAATACATTCGGATTTTTTGCCGGGTTATTTTCATCCCTTACACTGCCCCACAATAATTTTGCACTGGCTACTTCCCTCAATTTTAACCTCCGCAACAACGGCACTTTATTTAAAAAGAAACCATTGAAATGCACATCAAAATTAACAGCATAGTACTTGTCACTTACAAACTCTAAGAAAGTTCATCAGGTTGTAAGAATTTAGCTGGTAACCAAAGGTTTGATTGGCCCGGTGTACTGTAAGCAATGAAAAAGGTAACTGGCCTAATACATAACCGCCTTCCAGTTGTTACATCTGTAAAACCAAGCTGGCTCATATAAAACCTTTTTTCAGCATACAAATTAAAGTTGTGGTAGTTGTAATCACCATTAAACAACCCCTTGATACCTGTAATATAACGCAGTTTAAAAATGGGATATTTATTAACGATAGGTATGCGGTAATTCTTTCCCTGGTAAAACTGTTCACCCGGAGCCCATCGTAATTCAGCCTGATAATTCTGTAGTTGTTATACTCCGTATAGTATCACTTATATTGCATGGGTTTTACATATACTGATTGCGCCATTCGGTGGACCGGCCGGTTCCTGTTCCATATGCTTAAACCCAAATGTAGTGGTAATATTTTTTCCAAACTCTTGTACATAATCTGTTTTAAAAGACCGGTTGTAAAACCACTTATCGTTCTTGCCCCTCTTAAATGATAAAAGAAAATTGTCTTCCTGTACAAATTGCAATTCCTGTCCCGGTATTTTCATGTCATACTGGTATCCTACTCTTAGATAATGCAGTGGAAAGGAATAAATTGATTTGTGATTGAAAGAATAAGTAGCATCCACAGCATATTTGTATCGCTTATCTTTAAAGCCATAAGCAATATAATTATCAAAATAAAGATTGCGGCTGAATTTTGGTGTTGTCCTGCCACCCAACCTTAGCCTGAAGCCTTCCACCGGGTTGAAACTGTAAAAAGTATTGGTATTGCCAATTTCATAATCACCAGTACAACATAGCCAGTAAACAAAGCCTGTAATAACAGTCATGAACGTTTTAAACTTCTTAGTATTCTTAAGGCTGTCAATATTATAATATGCTTTTGCCTCCACATTTGAAAGCGGCGTGTGGCGGCTTGCAATCCAAAAACTATCATCAACTGGTGCAGTATTCTCAGCAAAAAGTTTTACTTCATCTTTTGCCTTGTAAATACTGTCGTGCGCAGGCTCATTAATTTTAAAATCCTTAAACGACACCAGCCTTTCGCCATACATACTTCCCTTGCTGCTGTTTACTAATGCAAACTCAGTGAACATATCACTCTTGATAACATGGTATCTTCCATCAGGGCCTTTTTCAAAATCCTGTTTTATCTGCAGTTCCCTTGTCCAGTTTACGTTGGCTTTTTTACTGATGGTCATTTCAATTTTTTGTATTGAATAATTTCCATCAAGGGTTATAAACATAGTGCCACGGAAAATAAGATCATTGGGATTTTTTGGAGTAAAGTAAAGACGGATCAATTTTATACTGTCAACCACGGTAGTATCACTGATATAATAACGGTAAAACGCAGGGCCCATGTCTGCAATAGGGCTTAAAAACTGTTGCTGCAATAAAGGAATATTATTATCGTAAATATTTATATCAGCATACAACGATTTGATATAAGAACTGATGCCGGCGTTATCTATAAAATCTCCATAGTTCACTTTCTTCTCTCCTAATATTCTTTCCTTTTCTGCTGACGGATCTTTACGATAATATTTTTCAGTAAGGCTTTCTTCAATATAAATCGGCAGCAATGATTTTCCGGGAACAGTGGTGGTATCCACATTTTCCATTATGAACTTAAAACTTCTGAAGAGCTTGTTCTTCATTATTTTTTCCGGTGTGTTGGCCAGAGAAAGGCCTATTTTTTCATACTGCTGGTATTGTACATAATCATAAGCAGAAATACGGTTCTTCTCTTTATTCTCCAATACTTTGTCAATCAGTTCAACAGCAGGATTATTTTTATTCCGGTATCTTCCCCGCCCTTTTTTAATTACCACTTCCTTCAAAGAAGAATTCATTTCAAGGTCTATATCAATGCTCTGCTCTTCGCCTGGTTTTATTTTTTTGTGTCACAGTAACATATCCAACATAAGAAAATATTACGGTGCTGAATTTACGGTTCTTTGTTTCAATAGAATAACCCCCGTTTTCATCACTTGAAACACCTTTGCCATCTTTAAACACAACCGATACAAAAGGCATTGGCCGCTTTGTAACCGCATCCCGGATAAACCCTTTTACAACTGTTGTTTGTGCATTCAGCATAAAAGCATTGGCCACAAGCATAAACAAAAGAAGCAGTTGTTTTTTTTCCGGCTTTATATAAGCTATACTATTAACGTATTTTTAAAAACATATTTTTTTTGTAACGGATAATTATAGGCAAGCATCACCGTAAGTGAAGTAATTAATTTAGCAATAACATAATGGATATTAGTGTAATGTACCAGGATATAATAACCTGTGGCATTTAATACCAGGTTACCAGTCCAGATGATGAAAATACCTCTTCCCCTGCGAATACACCTGTTCACCACCTGCCTTAAAAACCCAATGCCTGCTAACAAGGAAATTGACTAATACCGCCTAATACTGTACCTGATACTCCTGCAGCAAATTCATTAACTTTTATGAATTCTTTCAACACAACAGTAAGCCCGTAATCGCAGGATGTTGCAATTAATGAAGCCATGTTTGCTTTGAAGAAATGTCCTCATTTCAATTTACTATTATAACAAGTGCCGGCAAAAAATAATCAGATGCATTACTATTAATGAATACACACCTGCCAGCACATCATCACCCATTACCCCCCAGCCTTTTGGCAACTTTTCCATTTTTCTCACACCCAAAGGTTTTACAATATCAAAAAACCTGAAGAGTATTAAACCGCTTAACAGAAAGATAATACTATGCGGTACAAATAAAAGAGCTATTGCCATCCCGGCCACTTCATCAATCACTACTTTGCTGCTGTCTTTTCCCCAAATACTGTCAACCTTATTTGAACTCCACACACCAACGGCAGTGATTGCTGCTGTTGTTATCACCTGCCAGTATCCATTGCTGAAACCAGCAGGTAATAAAAACCATATAATACAGTACGCCATTGCTGCAAGCGTTCCGCCGCCTTTCACATATCCAATGCCTGCAACAGATGCAATGAGTTTATGCAGTTGCATATATTATTACATTGCTTCTACCAACTCCTGGTAATAATCCAATGCCAAGATGTGTGATCAGATCTTCACCCATCATGTGGCGCAAAGTATTTTGCAATTTTATCAGTTGCTTAAAAATATCATGCTCCGGTGCAAGCCCTTCCAATACTTGTGGTGATTTAAAGTAGAATGACAACCATTCCTGTATGCCACTCATTTCGGCACGTTTTGCCAAATCAAGAAACAACGCAAGGTCAAGTACAATTGGAGCAGCTAATATAGAATCACGGCAAAGGAAATTTATTTTTATCTGCATGCCAGTAACCCAGCCAGCCAAAAATGTCAATGTTATCCCAGCTTTCTTTATTATCACCATGAGGAGGATAATAGTTGATCCTTACTTTATGGTATAACTCACCATATAATTCAGGGCTTGATTCCGGTTTAAAAATTTCATCCAGCACACTCAGCTTACTTACTTCTTTTGTTTTGAAATTTTCAGGATTGTCAAGTACATAACCATCCCTGTTACCAAGAATATTTGTAGAGAACCACCCTCTTACGCCCAATGCCCTTGCATGCAATCCCGGAGCAAGAATTGTTTTCATCAATGTTTGTCCTGTTTTAAAATCCTTGCCACCAATTGGGGTTTGTGTTTCCCTTGCCAGGTCAAGCAATGCAGGGATATCGCAGGTTAAGTTTGGAGCACCGTTTGCAAATGGCACACCACATTTGATTGCTGCATAAGCATAGATCATACTTGGTGCAATACGGTCATCATTATTTCTTAAGCCATTTTCAAAAGCTTCAATAGTCATGTGTACATCAGAAACTTCAATATACTTCTCCGTACTTCCACACCAAACCATTACACTACTTGTGCAATCGTTGCATCTCATTAAAATTTTCAATGTCTGCCATCAGTTGCATCGCCAGGTCATATTTAGTCAGCACCTTTTTTAACGTTGGTACCATCAAGGTTGGCAACATAAGATTTATCAAACACAGCCTTCATTGGTTTGATAGCTTCCAGTTCAGGTTTAATTTGGTTTAACAAAGAGCTTCCAGCACTTTTGCATTTATTGCTGCATCATATACATTGTCTTCATAAATATCCCATCCGCCAAAAACTATTTCATTCAATTGTGCCAGTGGAACAAACTCATTGATCTTCGGATTCCTGTTTTCTGTTCTTTTACCAATACGGATGTTGCCCATTTGTGTAAGCGAACCTATTGGCTGTGCTATTCCTTTTTTAACTGCTTCCACACCTGCTATAAAAGTGGTAGCCACCGCACCCATCCCGGGAACCAGTATCCCAAGTTTTCCTTTGGCTGGTTTTACATTCTGTTCCATGTTATTCGTTATTTGTTAATTGTTATTTGTTGTTTACTTTATTTAGAGCTAATAGTTATCGTTAAATGTGATTAGTGAATCGTTTCTGTCGCAAAACAAATAACTAATAACCATTAACCAATTTACTTCAACCACTTATTCTCTTTATACCAGTCCACCGTTGCTTTCAATCCCTTTTCCAGATCAAACTTTGGTTCAAAACCAAGTTCCTTTTTCACTTTACTTATATCACACACCCAATTAATTGCTGCCAGTTCATTTAATTTTTCAATACTTACTGCCCCTGCTTTGTTCATGGTTTTATTTACTTTCTCCACTACAAAGAACAATACTCTAATAACGGGCAGTGGCAGATGAAACCGGACAGTTTTTTTTCCTAATACCTTTTTTATAATATCTGCATAAGCATACCTGGTGTAGGTATTTCCATCGGTGATATTATATTCAGTGTTTCCACCAGTTTGTTTTAATGCCCTCACCGCTATTTCTCCCATATCAGAACCATACACAAAACTCAACTGCTGGTTTATTCTTCCTATATAGGCATCAATCCCTTTGTTAAGTGTTTGGGTTACCAGAAAAATATCTTTTTCACGTGGACCATATATTGCCGTAGGCCTGAAAATAGTAGAGGCAATGTCCAACTTTTTCAAATTGTTTTCAGCGCTCAACTTGCTTTTTCCATAAGCGGTAACGGGCTCAGGCATTTTACTTTCTGTTATGTTTTCAGCAATACTTTTCGATGGACCAATTGATGCCAGGCTGCTGATGAAAACAAACCGCTTTACTTTTTTGCTTTTTGCAGCAACTGTTGCAAGATTTTGAGTATAAACATTGTTTACAAGGTCATACTCCTTTGCTGAATTTGCTTTTGTAATGCCTGCAGCATGTATTACATAATCAAACTGCTTTTCTTCAAATAACTTTTCTAATGCTGCTGTATTATTATAATCAAGCTCTACATAGTTGACGGATAAGTGCTGCAAATGTTTTACATTACTGCTTTTTCTTATTGCAGCATACACATCATATCCATCTTTTACCGCAGCATTTATAATATGATAACCTAAAAAACCACTTGCACCTGTTATCAATACCTTTTCTCTCATATCGCTTTTTCTAAAATCCTGTAACGCTTATAAACTTTTGCATTCAATTTTATAAGGCCATTATTCATCAATTCGTTCTTCTCCAAAATCCACGATGCCTCTCCTCCTTTTATTTTCTTAGCCGCTGCCTGCTCTATGATGTTTGCATAAAAACAAGCTTCAATCCCCATCTTCCTGTAGCCTTCTATCACACCCAACGCCAGCACTCTCACATAGTTTATTTTGCTTTTGCCAAACAGCAGTTTAAAAATACCTGTTGGCAACAAACGGCCTCTTTTTATCTTTATCAGTATCTGGTTAATATCCGGTACCGCTAAAGCGAAACCAATAACTTTTCCATTATGTTCAGCAAGCAGGCAAAAATCTTTATCCAAAATCATCTTCAAGTCTTTCGCCAGATATTTAAATTCTTTTTCTGTCATCGGCACAAATCCGGTATTCTCAGCCCATGCAGTATTATATACTTCCAGTATTTTTTCTACATCTGTTTTAAAATCTTTCAGGTTTACATTCCTGATAGTGATATTATTATTATTCAAACGTCTTAATAAAGCATCTTTTAATTGAATGGTGCGTTTATCAACTGTGCTGGTAGGTAAATCATACGCCAGCAAATCAGTTTGTTTTGCAAAACCTGCTGCGGACAGCAAATCGGAATAATAAGGTTTGTTATAAGGCATCATGGCAACCGGAGGTGAATCAAAACCTTCAATCAACAAACCACAGGGTTCGTTGGTGGATGGACTCACCGGGCCCACCATATTATCAGCACCTTTTTCTTTTAACCATTTTTCAGCTTCATTTAATAAAAGCTTGGCAACTTCCTTATCATCCACCACATCAAAAAAACCAAAGAAACCGTCTTTTGCATTTTTGAATTTGTTGTGGTTATTATTCATGATAGCTGCAATCCTTCCCTTTATTGTATCGCCATCATAAGCCAGGTACAATTGCACCTCTGAGTGGTCGTGAAAAGGATGATTGCCCGGAGTAAGTAGATCCCTTTGGGCAATGTGCAATTCGGGCACATAATTATTATCGCCTTTATACAAGTCGTGAGGAAAATCTATAAATGCGGCTAACTCTTTCTTTGAGGAAACCTGCCTTACCTGCATCATGCCTTTACTGCTACTTTTTCGGTGAGCATACTTGGTATCTTGAGCTTATAAGCTACTTTCTTAAGCTTTTCTACAGCAAAATCTATCTGCTTAAATGAATGTGTTGCCATCAATGAAAACCTGATCATAGAAGATTCACTGCTAACTGCAGGAGAAACAACCGGGTTTACAAATACACCTTCATCCATCAGCATCTTCGCCATTAAGAATGTCTTTTCATTATCCCTTACATAAATGGGGATTATCGGAGATTCTGTTGGGCCAATATCAAAACCAGCTTCCTTAAACTGCTGAATGGTATAATTTGTATTCTTCCACAATTTTTCTATCCTTTCTGGCTCCGCCTTCAATACTTTTAAAGCAGCTAACGCACTTGCAGCAGCTCCGGGAGAAATACTTGCGCTGAACATTAATGAACGGGCATGGTGCTTCAGGTATTCAATCACTTTTTTATCAGCTGCAATAAAGCCACCGATAGAAGCAAGCGATTTACTGAACGTACCCATTATCAGGTCAACCTTATGTGTAATGTTGAAATGTGCTGCAGTGCCCTGGCCTGCGGGGCCTAACACACCAAGAGAATGTGCATCATCTACAAATACGGCAGCATTGTATTTTTTAGCCAAAGCTGTTATTTCATCCAGTTTGGCAATATCACCTTCCATGCTGAACACACCATCCGTTGCAATCAATTTGAAGGCATCAATGGGTGCATTGGCCAATAATTTTTCAAGATGCGCCATATCTGAGTGGCCGTACTTATATATTTTGGAGAAGGAAAGCCTTGCACCATCAATGATACAGGCATGGTTCCATTCATCTAAAAAAAGATAATCGTTTCTACCGCAAAGGGCAGAGATAACCCCAAGGTTAACCTGGTAGCCGGTACTGAAAACCAAGGCGCCTTCTTTACCTACAAATTGTGCTAGCGCTTCTTCCAGTTCAAGGTGAAGGTCAAGCGTACCATTCAAAAACCTTGAACCGGCACAACCACTACCATATTTGTCAATTGCTTTTTTGGCTGCATCTTTTACTTCAGGGTGTGTTGTAAGACCGAGGTAGCTGTTTGAACCAAACATTAAAATGCGTTTGTCACCGATTATAACTTCTGTATCCTGGTCGCTTTGCAGTGGCCGGAAAAAGGGATAGATATCAGCTTCTTTTAACCTGTCAACAGTTTTAAAAGCATCTATTTTTTTCTTGAGGGAATTGTTAATCATCTTTTCGGTTTAGTATTTGGTAAAATAATTTTAAATGTAAGATAAAGTTATCAAATTGTTACCCCAGGGGTGTTTTTATTAATCTTGTTTTTAACTAACTGCAAACATCTGTTCGCTGGCAGCCCTGCACCTGCTTTGTATTCTTGAAAGCACTTTCATACAGGTTGCAAGCTCAGCTTCATCAATTCCTTCTTTTAAAGCCACATCCTGTTCCAAAAAAAACTCATGCATGCGTTCAATCACATTTTTACCAGCATCTGTAAGCGCTATTACGTTTTTCCGCCTGTCTCCAGCCGCAGGCCCCCGTTTTACAAAGCCTTTCTGCTCCAGAATATCAATTGACCGCAGTACTGCCGACTTATTTTTATCCATAATTTCTGCAATATCCTGCTGTATCATGTCTTTTTTGCCTGTATTACGGGATAAAAAATACAAAACCCCCATTTGCTCAAAGGTTATTTCCCTGCTGATGCCGGCAAATGTTACATTAATAGTTTTGAGCAACAGTTTACCTGTATGAACAATCATAAATCCCAAAGTATCCGGTAATTCATTACAATGCATAAAGTGAATTAGTTGCTTAGTGAACGGTTGCAAAGGTAACAGTTTACAATTACATAACACATGTGATGACAAAAACTTTACAATTTTATCTTTGATATTGAAAAATTATATTAGTTCAAAAGCCCTTTTAAAACAGGAGAAAATGAGTTAACAGGGTTGTCATTGATAGGATAAATTTGCTCTGAATATTGGCACTCGATTATCAACATTTTATGAAGAATAAAACACGATAAATAGCTAATAACAAGCAAATTAATCCACTTGCAACTACAGTAAAAATTGATGTTGCTATATTTCGTCATCAGTCTTTTACTTTTTCAAATGGGCTTTTCATCAGCTGGAAAAAATCTTCGTCTTTTTCGTTTGGATAGTAACGGTCTAAACCATACCGGATGGAAGACGGCGTTAGTTTTTTTAATGTTCCAAACATCCTGTCCCAAATGGAAAGTATTGCTCCGTAATTACTATCAGTATAGGGCTGCTGCCAGTGATGATGTACTTTGTGCATATTAGGAGAAACCAGCACCCACCCTATTGTATCATCTAACCATTTAGGCAAACTGATATTGGCATGCGTAAATGCCGTAGCAAAAACAAGTATGGTTTGAAAGATCATTACGGCGTACATTGGTGCGCCACTTAGAATAATGCCCATAAAAAAGAAAATCCCCCTTAAAACACTTTCAACCGGGTGGTGCCGAAGTCCCGTGGTTACGTCCACATTATTATCTGCATGATGAATTACATGGAAGCGCCAAAGGAAAGGCACTTTGTGTTCGGTGATATGCACCAGCCAGCCGCCAAAAAAATCCAACACTAAAAAACTCAGCAAAATGGTTAATCCTATGCCGGCATTCAACCAATGCACAAGACCAAAATGATTTGCCTTGCACCAATCGCTTAGTTTGATAATGATGATGGCAAGAAAAGTATGAATAATAAGATGGATAACGGTGAAAGCAAAATTTACACCTGCATGTTTCCACTTCGTTTTTTTGTACTGCATGGGCAGTAAGGGAATAGCGCCTTCAATGATCCAGAAGAATAACAGGCCGCCAACGAGAAACAGCATCCGTTGCAAGGGGTGCTGTTCTAATGTTTCAAAATATTTTATTACATTTTGTAACACTACAATAGAATTTACCTTAGTGAAATTTCTGAAAGCTTAGGAATTTCTCTGCTATATAATAATACTTTAATCTTATTTATGAAAAGTTCAATCGTCTGCGGCTTATTGTCAGCAGCAAGCAATACAATAAATTTAAGATTGAATTTGTGAATACTCTGCTGAAATTTCAGGTTTTTATCAAGTGTAATAAAAATTTCAAAATTGTTTTTTTCAGCAAGGCTCAATAGCTCCCCATTCTTTTTTCCGAGCCAGCCCATATCTCTTACCGAAAGTACTTGAATACTTTCGCCAAATTGGTATTTCACTTTTGCAGGAAGATTTTCATCAAGCATCCCGATAAATATCGGGATCATTGAGTATTTTTTCGGAAGTGATTGATTTGCTGGCCATCTCTAATACTTCTACTGCAAGTTCCCTCTTTACAGATGGAAAGTTTTCAAGGAATTCATCAAGCGTTTCGCCTGTTTCAATATAATCAAATAGCGATTTAACTGGCACCCTTGTTCCGGAAAACACTGGTGTACCGCTCATTGTTTCCGGGTCGATATTAATAGCACCGTACTTCATAATTTCTTGTTTGTATAAAGTTACAACAAATTACTTCATCAATTCCAGTACAACTGCTTGATAACTTCCCAGCATAAAATCTTTTAACGCACCCTTTTCTTTTGTAACCACATTACTGTAATTACCAAATCCGCCTGTTCGCTCAGCATAATCACTGATGGTAATTTTCTTTTCCTTTTTTGATGTATTCATCACCACCATCACTGTTTGCTTTGCATCGTAGCGGAAGTAAACATACACGCCGTCCACTGGTACATACTGCATCATTTTACCCGTGGCCAATGCAGAAGATGTTTTACGGTAATTAGCCAGCGCATGAAGATGGTTAAAGATGATATTATCTTTTTCTGTTCTGCCGCTTTTATCAAATTTATTTATTTTATCACCCTCCCATCCGCCGGGGAAATCAAGGCGTACATAGCCATCACTTGGCGAAGTGCTGCCTGTAGTAGCAAATTCTGATGTATAATACAACTGTGGAATACCACGACAGGTCATGAGCCAGCTTAAAGAAGATTTGTATTTCTCTACATCTTCGCCAATTGAGGTAAAGAACCTTGCTATATCATGGTTGTCTAAAAATATTACATTTCTTGTTGGATCCTTATACAAAAAATCCTGCGCCAGCGTGGTGTATAATTTACTGGCACCTTCGTTCCATCCAAAATCCTTTGTCATTACATCCTGTATTGCCCAAAGCGTTTGAAAATCTGTTACAGCCTGCAGGTTACTTTTAAAAGGTATATTCAAATTATTCTGAACAAAGTATGCCTGGTTGGGCACGCCATGAAACCATGTTTCACCAAACAAAGTAAGCTTTGGATATTCATCCATTAATGCTTTGTTGCAGCGGTTCATAAAATCCAGGTCATTGTATGCGTATGTATCAATACGCCAGCCATCAATGCCAAATTCTTCCACCGTCCAGATGGCATGTTGAATTAAATAATTGGCAACATAAGGATTGTTTTGGTTTACATCCGGCATCTGTTTTGTAAACCAGCCATCCACTAATTTCTTTTTGTCAAGAGCACTGGCATAAGGGTCAAATGCCACCTGGTCTTTATAAGTGGTATTGGTGTACTTGTCCCAGTTATGCACCCAATCCTTCATTGGCATATCCAATATGGTGATATGGTTTGAATCTACATGATTATATACAGCATCCTGTATCATCTTCATTCCTTTTGCATGTGTGGCATCAATAAGGTCCTTGTATGCTTTTTCTCCGCCGAGCCTCCTGTCAATTTTGTAATGATCAGTAAATGCATAACCATGCTCTGTTCTTTCCGGCCTGTCATTTTCAATTACAGGATTAAGCCACAAAGTGGTTACACCCAGATCTTTTACATAATCCAAATGGTTTTGTATTCCTTTCAGATCACCTCCATGGCGGTTAAAAACAGTATCACGGTTTAATGTCTGGTCTCTCATTCCTGCAATTCTATCATTGGAAGGATCTCCATTACTAAAACGGTCAGGAAGGATGAGGTAAATAAAATCTTTTGCAGTTACACCTTGTGCAAATGCTGTTCCGTTGCCTTTACGGCGTGGCTTTAATTCAAATACTCTAAGTATTGATGTTTTGTAAAAATGGGAATTTTGAATTTGCCAGGTTTGGCTGTTTGGATCAATGGATATATCAACAAAAATATAATTGGGATTTTCAACACGGTTTATTTTCATCAGTTTTACACCTGTTGCCAGTTTCACTCCGGCAGCACTCATTTTTATCATGGGAAATTATCTCTGCAATTTTTTCTCCATGCACCATCAGTTGCACTTTGTTCCATTTCATTCCTGCCCACCAGTTTGTTGGATAAACTTTTGCAGATTGAGAAAATGCAGAACAGCTAACAAGTAAAAAATAAAAAAATAAAATATTCTTTTTCATTAGTGCAGGTTTTATATCGGTCGGATCCATTAGCCAACGGACAGACCGGACAATGACAACTTATTTTTAAATCAAAAAAGGAAAACACAAGATTTTAATTGAAAGAAAGCTCTAGCTTATTTATTCATCTTTTTCATTTACAAACAAATAGCAAATAATACCAGCCACTATCATAAGCACACCGCCTATTTGCACAGCAAGTAACCTGTCATTATCTAAAATATTTTTCATTACCCAACCAAAACCAAGGGAGGCAATAATTTCAGGCAATACAATAAAGAAATTAAAGATGCCCATATAAACACCGATCTTATCTTTTGGCAATACTCCTCCTAACAATGCATAAGGCATAGACAGAATACTTGCCCATGCAATACCTACCCCCGTCATGCAACCAAACAACATATACTTATTTTCAACAAAAGCCACGCTTATCAATCCGATTGCACCGCATAGAAGACAAAACGCATGTGTATTTTTTCTCCCAAATTTATTGGCAATAGATGGAAGAATGAATGCAAACAAAAAAGTAATAACATTATAATAAGCCAATGTAAGGCCGCCAAAGTTCGTTCCTTCTCCA
Source organism: uncultured Chitinophagaceae bacterium (assembly GCA_963814445.1). GTDB lineage: Bacteria > Bacteroidota > Bacteroidia > Chitinophagales > Chitinophagaceae > Ferruginibacter. Next base: position 112,744 of record CAWFCU010000007.1, on the reverse strand, counting down.
TATAAAGGATCTGTTTCGCTGGTAGCATGAAAAACATTTCTTGCCACAGCCGTATTATAATAAAACCACATCAGGAACAAACCGGGCCAGGTGAAAAACTGTACCAGCGACAACATCTTCATCCTCTTTGGCATGTGTGTAATGGCTTCTGTTATCTCCCTGAAACCACCTCCAAAACCCTTATTTGATTCTTTTACCTTTTCTTTAAATGATACATCTTCCGGTGGATACTCCTTAGATGTTAGCACTGTATATAACACCGCAGTAAAAAAGAAAAACGCACCGATATAAAAACTCCATTTCACATTATCAGGTATTATACCACTTTCTGCGGTTGAACTCATGTGAAACACATTCGTCATCATCCAGGGCAAAGCGGAAGCAATACATCCACCCAATCCAATCATCAGGCTCTGCATTACAAAACCTTGTGTCATTTGTTTTTCATTCAACTTATCGGCAACAAAAGCCCTGAATGGTTCCATCGCTACATTACCAAAAACATCCATTATCCAAAGTAAACCTGCGGCCACCCACAACACCGGGCTGTGTGGCATAAATATTAATGCAATAGAGCTTAAAACAGCGCCTACAAAAAAGTAAGGCCTTCTCCTCCCAAATTTGGGATGCCAGGTACGGTCACTCATGTAGCCAATTACTGGCTGTACCAACAAGCCTGTTAATGGTGCAGCTAAAAATAAAATAGGAATTTTATCAGGATCAGCATGAAGGTGTTCATAGATTGGGCCCATGTTAGCCCTTTGCAAATCCCAGCCAAACTGGATACCAAAAAAGCCAACACTCATGTTGATGATTTGAGCAAGGCTTAAATTAGGTTTATTACTTGATGTTCCTGTGGAAATAGATGAACCAGCCATAGCAATCGTTTAAAGTAAAAAACTAAAAATTACGTGTACAAAATACACACTTATATCGTAACACAAAAAAACATCCGTTAAAGAGGATGTTTTTTAAAAAATTATATCACATATCCATCTGGTATCACTGCTCCTTTCTTTAATACCACAATACCATCTTTAATTGTATATAAAGAATGATCGGCATTGGCAAGATGATCGCCGCCATTTATCCGTACATCATTTCCTATGCGGCAGTTTTTATCAACGATAGTATTGCGGATATAGCAGCGGTCGCCGATACCAACTTTGGGCAATCCTTTATCGGTGTTGTTCTGCAGTTCGGCAAGTGTTTCATAATAATCATTGCCCATGATGTAGCTGCTCACAATGGTGGAGCCGTGGCCAATGCGGCTGCGGATACCTATCACACTGTTTTCAATACGGCTGGCGCTGATGATGGAACCTTCTGCAATCACTGTTTTTTCCAAAGTGGTTCCGCTGATCTTTGCCGGAGGCAACATCCTGGCACGGCTGTAAACCACTTTCTGGTTATCGAATAAATTAAAATGAGGAAGGTCGAGTGTTAATGCAAGGTTGGCTTCAAAAAAAGAATAAATGTTACCAATATCTGTCCAGTACCCTTCATATTGATAGCTGATCACTTTATATTTTTCAATAGAGGTTGGAATGATCTCTTTGCCAAAATCTGTTGCATCCTTCTTTTCGTTTTCTAACAGATCAAACAGCAACTTGCGGTTGAAAATATAAATACCCATTGAGGCAAGATAATTACTGCCCTGTCCCTGCATCACACTGCCGGTATCGCTTGTCCATTCGGGCAATATATCTTTAGCAGGCTTTTCAATAAAAGAAGTAATGTCGTTTGCAGCATTGGTTTTTAAAATCCCAAACTCTGGCGCTTCCCTGTCACCAACAGGAATAGTTGCAATGGAAATATCAGCCTTCTGTGCAACATGGTTGTCTATCATTTCTGCAAAATCCATCTGGTACAACTGGTCGCCACTTAATATCAATACATAGTCAGCATCATAACTTACCATATGCCTTAGTGATTGCCGTACGGCATCGGCAGTACCCTGGAACCATCCTGAGTTATCAGGTGTTTGTTCTGCTGCCACAATATCAACAAACCCTTTGCTGAACATGCTGAACTGGTAAGTATTCTTTATATGCTTGTTAAGCGATGCAGAGTTAAACTGTGTAAGCACCAGTATCCTGTTGATGCTACTGTTGATACAGTTTGAAATAGGAATATCAACCAAACGGTATTTGCCTGCAATAGGTACTGCAGGTTTGCTACGGGTGGCTGTTAGTGGATACAATCTTGAACCTGCACCGCCACCGAGTACGATGGCTATTACTGATTTGCTTTCCATAAAAATTGAATTAGAAATGAATGGTTTTGGTAATCAATTGCTAACTAAATCAAATATATAGCGCTTTAAAGTTATTGCAAACTTTGGTATAAGTCAATATAATGCCGGGCACTTGTTTCCCAACTGTTATCTAGTCTGCATAATTTTCTTTCGTATAGTTTTCATCTTTTTTTGGTCGCCATACAATTCCATTGCCCTGTGTACAGAGTAAGTGATGTCCCACACTTTGGCATCATTAAATTTTATACCATAACCACCTTTTTCGCCAATATCAACTACTGTATCCTTTAATCCACCGGTATTTCGTACAACAGGAATGGTTCCATACCGCATAGCATACATCTGGTTCAGTCCGCAAGGCTCTACACGGCTGGGCATTAATAAAAAGTCGGCACCGGCATACATCTGGTGGCTTAGCTTTTCATTGTAACCGATCTTTGAATTGTAATAACCGGCAAGTGGACAGTTTAAGATTTCTAAGCTCCCACTCTACCTGTGGTTCGCCACTGCCAAGAATCAAGAAAGCTCATTTTACCTTCCATATGATACACCGAATCGTAAATAGCCCTGGGCAAAAGGTCGGCTGCTTTTTCTCCTACCAGCCTTCCGATAAAAACAAATAATGGTTTATCAATATCAAGATTAAATTCATCACATAAAACTTTTTTGCTGGCCAGCTTACCTTCTTCAAAATTTTTGATGCTGTAATTTGTATCAATATAAGTATCTACTGCAGGATCCCATACTTTATCATCAATACCATTTAATATGCCACTGCATTTGCCCCTTTCATATTCAAATAATTTTTCAAGGCCGTTGGCTTCATGGCGCATTTCTTCTAAATAACTGTAGCTAACTGTTGTTACTTTATGAGCACACTTTACAGCACTTGCCAATGGGTTGATGTTGTTCTCCCAGTCAAGCTTACCCCATTGCCATGAATCGTACGCAGGAATATAATTTGATTTATCCCAACCCATCCAGCCCTGGTACTGTGCATTGTGAATGGTAAGCACAGTGGGTATCCCTGCCAGGTGCTGGTAAGCATAACAATTCTGCATCATAAAAGGAATAAGGCCTGCATGGTGGTCATGCACATGCACCACATCAGGTTTGTGCTCCCATTTGGCTACCCAGTCCACCACCGCAATTTGAAAAGCAGTGAAGCGTTCCGCATCATCACTGTATCCATATATCTGCTCCCTGTCCAGCAGGCCATTGATATCAACTAAGTAAAGATCGAAGCCAAGTTTGTTGGTTGTTTCTTTGATAATGGTATAGTTAAACCAAAGCGGCCCCATATTAAAAGCGCCTTTATGTACCACGTCAAATTCGTTTTGAAAGAAAAATTTAGTACGGTACATGGGCATCACCAATTTGGCAATATGCCCAAGCCCGTTTTGATATTTTGGTAAAGCACCTGCCACATCGCCCAGCCCGCCTGCCTTTGCTACTGGGATAACATTCAGCAGTTACGTGTAAGATTTCCATTATAACAGTGTTTCAGTATTCAGAGAATCGTTTGGCAAAAAACAGCGAATCGCAAAGCAGCAATAAACTTTGATAAATATATACAGAAAGCAATTAAAAATGTTGCAGGGCAAAAAATAAATTTTGGCAAAGGCCACTCAAAAATTTTACGGGTTAATATTTATCGTCTTTTAATTGTTTGAATGTATTATTTTAGTGCCGCTAACAAAACAGGACCTGAAGCATCCTGTTAACATTGATTTTATAATATCTCAAATTTTTAATCAAAACAAACCGCTATGCCACTTGAACAAAAAGATCTGCTGTCAGATGCAAACAAACCAGCCTTTATTCCCACCAATTATGGAGCACTTACAAATCTTGTTATCGTATTTTTCTTTTGGGGGTTTATAGCTGCTTCTAACAGCATTCTTATCCCCTTTTGCAAAACACATTTCAACCTGAACCAGTTTCAGTCACAGCTTATTGGCTCTGCCTTTTATGGTGCGTATTTTATTGGCTCACTTATCCTGTTTATTGCCTCTAATGTAATGGGAAAGGACATACTTAATAAAATTGGTTATAAAAAAGGAATCATTGTGGGATTGTCTATTTCTGTTATTGGCGCATTGTTAATAATTCCCTCTGCCAATGCAGGTTCCTTTAATGCCATACTTGCCTCATTATTTGTGGTGGCACTTGGTTTTTCTTTGCAGCAAACTGCGGCACAGCCTTTTGCTATTTCATTAGGCGACCCTTCCACTGGTTCTCACAGGCTTAATCTTGGCGGGAGTGTAAACTCATTAGGTACTACACTCGGCCCAATCATCGTAAGCTTTTTTCTTTTTGGAAAAGTAGGCGCCACTGATGTGGTGGTAACTGTAACAAATATTAATACACTCTATTTGATTGTTGCAGGTGTATTTGCTGCTGTTGCCATATTTTTTGCAGTATCTAAATTACCTTCTGGTAAAAATGATGAAAAATTTGAGAAAGCAAATAAAGCAGCTTCTTCTCTCTCACTGATGACTGCAGCAATTGTTGGTATTATTATTTTAGGCCAACTTACCGACATTCAAAAAACACCATTGCTTATAATGATAATGGTAATTGTTATCGGCATTTTATTTTATTCCAATTCGCAGGCAGTAAAGTCTGGTGAAGGATGGGGCGCTATGAAATATGAGCAATTGATATATGGCATGATTGGCATTTTTGTATACGTGGGTGTGGAAGTAACCATTGATAATAATTTTGGTGCTTTGTTAAAAACCCCGGGCTATCTAACCGAGGCCGGTTTAGATGAAAGCCAGATATCAAAATACGTTTCATTATACTGGGGTAGCCTTATGATCGGCAGGTGGACAGGTGCTGTAAGTGTTTTCAACCTGTCGCCGCAAATGAAAAAGATAATGATGGCTGTTGTTCCATTTGCTGCTTTTGCTATTAGTGCTATTTGTAAACAGCTTAAATGGCAGCGATGTAAGTGATCTGTATTATTATGCTATATGTGTTGGTATTGCCGTAGTGGCTTTTTATTTTGGCCAGGAAAAACCTGTAAAAACATTGATCACAGTTTCTGTTATGGCAGCCGCTGCAATGGTGATAGGTGTTATGGCAAGTGGCATTGTTTCTGTGTACGCATTTATGGCGGGTGGCTTATTTTGCTCTGTTATGTGGCCATGTATATTTTCTTTAGCTGTTGGTGGCCTTGGCAAATACACTTCACAAGGTTCTGCCTTCTTAATCATGATGATACTTGGTGGCGCTGTAATACCTCCATTACAGGGCGCTATCGGTGATATCGGAACTGTTGGCTATCATAAATCATATTTACTTGCCGCTGTTTGCTTTTTATTTTTAGCATGGCTTGCAATTAAATTAAAAAGTATCTTACACAAACAGGGGCTTGATTTTGATGAACAGATTGGCGGCGGACATTAATTTGTATCTAAAAAAATTCACAATGAGTAAATATGTTATAGGAATTGATGTTGGCGGCACCACCACTAAGTTTGGTATTGTTGACCGCACAGGGCATATACTGGCGCAGGACCGTATGCCTACTAACCAGCATGAAGTGGCAGAAGAATTTATACACGACCTCCATGCCAACCTGCAGCCTATGATTGAAAAAGTGGGCGGCGATAAAAACATTGTGGGCATTGGCATGGGTGCACCTAACGCCAATTTCTACACCGGCAATATTGAGTATGCACCTAACCTTAAATGGAAAGGCATTATACACATGAGTGAATTGATGGAGAAAAAATTTGGGTTAACAACCAAATTAACGAATGATGCCAATGCTGCAGCAGTTGGTGAAATGATGTATGGCTGTGCAAAAGACATGAGAGATTTTATCACCATCACCTTAGGTACAGGCGTGGGAAGTGGTATTGTTATTAATGGTGAAATTGTTTTAGGGCATGATGGGTTTGCAGGAGAACTCGGCCACACCATTATTCGACCGGGTGGAAGGATGCACAAAGGCACCAACATGCGTGGCAGCCTTGAAGCGTATGCTTCTGCTACCGGCGTAAGGGAAACAGCTATTGAACTGCTTACTGAACATCCGGAAAGAGAAAGCCTCTTACGCAACTATACCATCAACGAACTTACCAGTGAAAGTGTATATGATTGTGCTATGAAAGGCGATACCATTGCCAATGAAATTTTTGACTTCACCGGCGAAATACTGGGTGAATCACTGGCAAACTTTATCATGTTCTCTTCACCAGAAGCCATAGTATTGTTTGGAGGTTTAACTAAAGCCGGGCCGCTGCTGCTAAACCCAACAAGAAGAAGCATGGAAGCAAACCTGTTGCCGATATTCCAGAATAAAGTGAAATTATTGTTTAGTGAATTGAAAGAAGCTGATGCTGCTATATTAGGTGCCAGCGCTTTGATGTGGAAAATGAAGACGTAGCAATTTGAAAATTAACTCCCGATAGCTATCGGGATGAAAATGTGAAAATGGCGATGCTGTTTTCACATTTTTGTTTTAGAGATTTTTCTCCAGTACCATAAATTCAAGTTGTTGCAAATGTTTACCTGTTACACCGTCTTCTTCAAAAGGTTTTCTTTCGCCTGTATCAACATAACCGTGGCGCTTGTACCAGTTAATAAGTTCTTCTCTTACAGTGATAACCGTCATATAAATACTGCTGCAACCAATACTCTCTGCGTATTCTTCTGATGCAAGCAATATTTTTTTACCTGTTCCCCCATCCTGTAATAACGGGCTCACACTAAACATGCCGAGATAAATTTTATTCCCATGCTGCTGCAGGTTTACACAGCCAATCAATCCTTTTTCTTTACCGGTATATTTCAATAGCACACTGCCTGGGCCTTGCATTATTTCTTTTATGGATGCTTCATCACTTCTTATTTCACCTGCAATTAAATGAGCTTCGCTTGTCCAGCCTTTTTTTGATTCTTCTCCCCGATAGGCGCTGTTGAGTAAACTTACCAATGCAGGGATATCTGTTTCGGTTGCTATTGAAATATGTTTATCAGAAAACATTTTCATCACTATTTATTAAACTCCCCAATATGCCAGAGAACACCTGATGGATCATGCAGGTAACATTCTTTTCCCCAGTCAAAACTTTTTACAGGCGTTAATCTTACACCCTTATATTTTTCTGTGAGACTCAAAGCCTGCAACTCTTTATAGAACGTTTCTACATTTTGCACTTCCAAAAACAACATTGTATTATCAATCCAGTCTTTTACATATGCATCCTGTAAATAAAAAGCCAGTTTGCCTGCTTTAAATACAGACATATCATTTGACAATACAATTTCTTCAAAACCTATATCCCTGTAAAAGCTACGGGACACTTCAAAGTTTTGTGCGCCAATAAATGGCCTGATGGAAACAGCGTTGTGGAGCATGGGATTTTTTTATAAAAATAACGCATTGGGATTATTGCTGATGGCTTTGCAGGCTATTTAATATTCAGAGACGTAAAGAAGAAGCCAATTCACACTGCTATATTATCTTGCACAATAAGAGATTAAATTAAGAAGGCATAAATAATTTTTATCAAAGCAGTGTGTTACCACAAAATAAGAAACAAGATTTTATTTCGTGTACACTTTTAAGAATCACAACCGTAATTTAAAAGAAAGCGCAGGATAATACTGAATGGCAACATTTCCATTGCTGTAATAGCTGTTTGTTTCGCTTTTAACAGATAGCAAGGCAGCTTTTTTTTTGTTTCTGTCTGAAGCCATAAAAAAGGGGAAACTTACTGCTGCTAACACAGCTCCACCAACAGCAAGTGCCGCTCCTCCAAGCCCTTTTCCAAGCCCATCAAGGCCTTTTGATGCACTGCTTGCAATAAGAATTCCTCCTCCTATCATTGCTGCACCCGTACCCAAAAAAATAAAAGCTGTTGTTTTTTTATTCCGGCTTTTCAGCAGGTAGTCTTCTTTTGTGAGAGATGACTTTTGAGAATAAGAAGTTGATATAAATATCAATAATGCTGATAAAACAAAAATGAACTTCATACTGGTTGGTTTTTAAAAGTGATTGCAATAAAAGAAGCAGCAATCAGCAGTAAGATAATTATTGCAGGAAAGAAATAAAAGCAAATGACTGCTTTTATTTTGCATTTTACCGTTACCTCAACCAAGGCTCATGAGAGTAGTTGGATAAAAGAAGCAGGTTGTCTTCGCCTGTTCAGGCACTTATTGCTTTTCTATTTTATTTATTTCGGGTAATCAGGAATATTGAGCCCTAAGATAATATTGTGTTCAGCAATTTGCAAACTGCCTGATATCCGAACTTTCAAAATTCCGCTGCCGCCACGATTTTCAAGTGCCTTTCTTTGTTCAGCAGTCAACAGTTTATCATCGTCAAAAGTAAATTCGTCGATGTAATATTCGTTTTCGATGTTTGGTTCTTTAATGGATGTATGAATATGTGCAGGAATATTTCCGTCGGGATATGGCGCCGGCCGGATAGTGTATATTGAATAGTTGCCATTTTCATCTGTCTTTACCCAACCCCGTATGTGCCCATGCCGCTTTGCCTTTTCATCCATGCCTGGTGTGGGTGAATAATAGCCGTTATTGTCCGTTTGCCAGTAATACATAATAACCCCAGGCGCCGGTGTTTTACCGTCAATTTTATACGCCTTGCCTGTTACTAAAAGCTTCTGCCCTTTTTCTTTCCAGCCAGCACTTGTATCCACCGGTAAAATATTTTCCGGCATACCAACAAACATAATTTCACAACCATCACATCCACCACCAACAACTTTTTTCTCACTGCTTTTATTTTGTGTAGGCGTATTATTTTTTACCTGGCCATTGCAACCAGTAAAATTGCTGAACAAAAAAACAAAGAGTGCAACCTGGATCAGCCGTTTCATATTGTAGAATATTTGTCTTAAAGCTACAAATAAGGTTCAGGTATTTTTCGCCGCTGGTGGAATTTTCGCAGCAGGCTTTAAAATATAAAAAAACGTTCAATGTTTTATTGCAGTAGATTTCAACGCAGGAAAATCATGCACAAAAGCCAAAGAGGAAGACTGTTAAAAAGAAAGTTGTAGTATTTGGCTATTATATACTGTACTTTAGTAGTCTCAAGCAAGCTACTATGAAAATCATAACTACACCTACCGCCAACTTTATCAGTGATTTAAAACTGGAAAGCAATGATGGTGCGGTCTCCTTTGATGCACTTATCAAATTCACCTCAAACAATAAAAAGATAGAACTGCTGACAGAAGTACAGATCATAAGTACTGTAGCGAAGGGCCGTGATACTATCTGTCTTTTGAATCCAGACATTGCTGCCAATAAAATACCCGATATATTCAACAGCGATACAACCATTGTTTATGAAGGGGAAGCTTTATCTGTTACCGGCTATTCGGAAGAGTATGGACATTACAATTTGAAAATATTCCCTCAACCAATATCTGTTGAATCATGGGAAAATGGATATTAAATTGTTAGTGAGAGAGTAAAGACATTCCTTTGATTTTCATTATAGATTTAATTTATCATTGTGTTTTTACCCCTCTACATTTACCCAATAACTAATTATCACTTATCCTATTAAATGTTGCATGCACACAAATACCAACCCTGTTGCTGCTCCATTTTTCTGTGCTGCCGGGATCTTTGTTTGTAAGACTGGTTCTGCTGAAATACAATGCAGCACCCAAACCCCATTTTTTTGAGAGCAGCCATTCTTTACCAACTTTTACATTAAAAGAAAACCCGGGGTCGGTTGAAACACTTGAGGGTTGAAAGCTGGTTTGTGGCATTGAAAAAGTGTAATAAGCGGCGCCTATATTAGCAGAGGCAAAAAAATTGGCCGTAGTATATTTTGTTATCCCTGCACCAATAAAATTTTCATCAAAAGAATAACTGTCGGGATATCTTACACTGTTTACTACAGGGCTTATAACAGTCTGTACTCTTACAGCCCCATGTATCATAAGGTTTGGCTGTATGCTGCTTCCTATCTGCAAATCCATAGCAAGAACATTACCCCTGACGTTTATAACTCTGTTTACTCCATCTTTCGCTTTAATGTTTCCAAAAGATGGGCCAAGCCCCAGCGATAAATAGAAGCCTTTATGGTAAACTGGTGTTTTTTGTGCATAGAGGCTTGCCAGTATTACAGTAGATAATAAGAGTGAGAATATTTTTTTCATAAGAAGCAATTTATTCTTCGTATCAGTTAATAATGAAGCGTTGTTTATAAAGCTAAAACTTCCACCGCACAAAAGCCTCCATCGCAGCATACTCTGCCAAGCCCAATTTATTATACAGTTCAGCCGTTGCCCTGTTGCGGTCTTCGGCACGTTGCCAAAACTCACGGCTGTCTGTACCCTGGAACACCACGCCGTCTTTCTGGCTTTGGTGTTTAAAAATACCATTCCGCTTTTGCAGCACCTGCCCCGGGCTCATGGGCACAGCCATTTCAATCAGGGCAATATCCCACTCTGCCCATGCACCTTTGTAAAGCCACAGCCAGCAATCTTTCATAAAGGGTTTTTGTTTTAATCTTCCTACCGCTTCAAAAATAGCATCAAGACAAACCTTGTGTGTGCCATGTGGGTCGGCCAAATCACCGGCAGCATAAATTTGATGCGGTTGTATTTGTTCAATGACATCAACAACTGTTGTATAGTCTGCTTCACTCAAGGGCAGCTTCTCCACCAAACCTGTTTCATAAAAAGGCATGTTTAAAAAATGGGCATGCGCTGCCGGTATGCCTACATAGCGGCAGGTGTTTATTGCCTCTCCCCTTCGGATCAGTCCTTTTACCTGCCGAAGGCTATAAATATCTTTTTCTCCATTCTTCTTTACTTTTAAAAACGCCAGCGCTTCATCATAAATTTTTTCAGTAGCTGCACCGGTAATACCAAACTGTTTATTATAGTCTTTTACAAATTCAATAAAACGCAACGCTTCATCATCAGCCACGGCAATGTTGCCGCTTGTTTGGTATGCTACATGCACTTCATGCCCCTGGTCAACCAGCCGTTGAAAAGTTCCACCCATACTTATAATATCATCATCAGGGTGTGGACTGAAAATGAGTACCCTTTTCTTCGCCGGCTCTTTTCTTTCCGGGCGGTTGGTATCATCTGCATTGGGTTTGCCGCCGGGCCAGCCGGTAATGGTTCGCTGCAGTTGATTAAATACTTCAATGTTGATATCATACGCCTGCCCATGCAATGCCAGCAATGAACTTAAGCCCGTTTTGATTGTAATCGTTGTCGGTAAGTTTTAATATTGGCTTTTGTAAAGAGAGTGCCAAATGTGTTACGGCTTTTTTTATCATTCCCTTGCTCCACTGCACTTCATCAATAAGCCAGGGTGTTTTAAAACGGGTGAGTTCGGCGGCACAACTTTCATCGAGTACATATTCAGCATTGTTATGCCCCTGTAAATAAGATGGCCGGAACGAATTCTGTTACCGGCCCCTCCACCGCCTGCTTGATGATGCCTGCTTTTCTTTCGCCATAGGCCAACAGCAAAATACGTTTTGCTTTTAGTATGGTACTAACGCCCATGGTGATGGCTTTTCGGGGCACATTGGCAATGCTGCCAAAATCATATGAAGCATCAAACCTTGTTACATGATCGAGAGTGATCAACCTTGTAATAGAATTTACATGGCTGCCCGGTTCATTAAAACCAATATGGCCATTGCGGCCAATGCCAAGCAATTGAATATCTATGCCGCCAAAGTCATCTATCTTTCTTCTCATATTCTTCGCAATGTTGTTTTACTTCTTCCTGTTTAACGCCACTATTGGGGATGAAACAATTTTGCTTTATCAATATCAATATGGTTGAATAGATTTTCCTCCATAAAGTGTTTGTAGCTATGGTAAGTATTTTCCGGCAAGGGATAATATTCATCCAGGTTAAAAGCGATGACATCTTTAAAACTCAATCCTTTTTCTTTGTGCCGGCGTATTAATTCCTTGTACACTCTTTTTGGGGTGATGCCCGTGGCAAGGCCAAGAACAGTTTTTTCTCCTTTGCTGTTTCTTTGCTTTATCAGCGCTGCTATATCGTTCGCTATTGCAATACAGGCTGCGTCTTGTGTTGGGCACACACGGGTGGGTGTTTTTTCGAAGGAGAATGATTGCATGATAGTTTTTTATGTTCTTACTTTTTTCTTGACAAAAAAGTAAGCAAAAAGTCAAGACGGAACGATATACAGCCCGTTCCGTCAGCAGCTATGTTCAACGATTGTACTACTGTAGCTTCGGCATTTGTAATTCTACTCTTTAATGCAGGCAGTATGTGTAAATGCGATCGTCTTTTATCCCGGAAATTTTAATACATCTAAAGTTAATATACGAAGCTCATACTTTGTAAAGGAATAAACTAAAACTCTTGAACTCTTTTCGGGTTCCCCCTTTAGGGGGCGGAGGGGGTTTAAAATAATGCCCTCACCGTTGCTCTCCCAATATGCACTGTTCTTGATTCGCCAGGTTTGCGGCCGTCGTATTGAAAACTGATCTCTATACTATTTGATAAACGTTTGGTCAAGTCGAGGCTCCATAAATAATTTTTGCCGGGCAATAAGCCATCGAGTAAAATATAACCAACGGTGGAATTGGCCGAGCCTCCATCATTATAAGTGAATGAAATATTATTTACAGTAAACCTGCCGGTGATAGTACTGCTGGAAAGTACATTGTATTTTACTTCTGTATTGATGGCACTGTTTACAGAGCGTTCAGCAAAACCAGCTGTATTCTTTTTATCATCAAGGCCATAACTAACCGTTGCCCTGAATTTTGTTCCCGATATATAACTCACTGATGGCTCCAGTACCTGTTGTTTGATTGCATAATTGCGATTGCTGAAACTGGGCGTTGATAATTCGTTTTTGTTCATCCTTGCTGTGAGGTTGGTAGCAAAATTCCTGCTGATATTCCATCTTAATTTAAGCGACAGGTTATTGAGTTTGCGGCTTTCCACGCCGTAAGTAAGTAATGTTTTATTGTTACTCAGTACATGTGTTACATCAAATCCCCACACAGGGTGAACACGATTAAAGAAAAATGTGTTGGATAAAAAAGAGCTGAGTGTAAGCAATGACGTGTCTGCCAGTTTTTTTGTAAAAGGATCGAATTCAAAACTGCCTGCAGCCACTGTTTTCTTACTTATCTGCAAAGAAGAAGCAAGGCTGATCCTTGCAATGAACTTTTTGAAACCTTTTGCAGTCCGGATATCTATTAAAGTACGTGGGTTCAAATCAACACTGTAATTAAATTGCACATAATTAGCCTTTACATATTGGTTGGTGGGTGTAAAAACACGAATGTATTTTCTCTGGTCCTGGAAAAGGGCAATTTCAAATTCGTTCAGTTCTTTAATGCCGTTGTTGTTGTAATCTATCCATGTATATTCACCCTGGCCTGCCGGCACTTCAATAAAACTAAATTCCCTTCTCTGCTCCTGCCCTGCGCCTACTTCGTATAAAATATTACCTGTTAAAAAACCCTTCCACTCATTTACAGCATACTCGGCACGGCCCAATAAACTTTCATCCGCTTTTTGTGCGGTTAATAATGGATTGATGATCTGCAATTTCCTGTACGTGGCATTGAGTTTAAACTGGTGCTTTTCACTTTGTAGTAATTCGGTGGAGAAAGTAATATTATTGCTCCTGTCGGCCTGCGACAGTTTTTTTGACAACAGGATAAAAATCACTTCTTGTAAAATAGGTGATGCTCCATTTGTTTGCCTTGCTGATATCAGACCTGATATATGCCTGCCATATATTGAATGCAAAACTTGATGGCATCAACGTATCAAATTGTTTATTGGTAAGTTTATTATGTTCGCCAAGATAGCTGGCTCCAACCATGATATTTTTAAAAGATTTCAATCGCTTACTAACGTCAATAGTTGGCCGCAGGTAAATACCGGTTTGTTCTGTTGTACTGATATTGCTGAGACTTACATTGTTTACCACACGCCAGCCTTTTATTTCTGTATTCAGATCCAGTTGCTGCTTAATGCCATTAAAATTATCGCTGCGGTTGTAATTGACAACATTGTATTTAAAACTGTTGCCTGCTTTATCGGTGAGCCCAAAGCCTGCATTTAATAAACGTTCGTCTGCCGGGGCAATCTCATATGGCAGGCTCCAGTCCCGGTTAAATTCTATGTTTCTTAATCTTTCCAAAGGCTTAAAACTTTTTTGTACATATTCCACACCTGCAGTGGTTTGCAGTTGCACTGGTCTTTTAAACAATTTTACCGGGATACCTTCTTTAGTGAATTGCAGTTTTACTGCTGCACCATTATCATTTCCTTTATCTTTTGAAGAAAACAAATTAATGTCATACTTGCTTGCCGCCACTTCCGCTTTCAACCTTGTTCTTTCATTGAAAGAATATTCAGCAGCAATAGTTGCCACCTGTAGTTTTTTGGGTGATACAAGTAATATAACAGGTTGCCACTGGCCTTGCTTAACACCATTTACCGGCGGCACCCATTGAAACACTCTTGCATTTGCTCCATTGAGTAATTGCATATAATCACCTCTGCCTTCGCCAAGAAAAGTAAAGGATACATTATACAGTATATTGGTGTTGCTGGTGTCATACACAAAAATAGAATCATGGATATTGTTGTAAAGCGTATCAATTTTTTTATAAATAATCTTACCTGTGGCAAATGTATCCAGCACTGCACCGGGATAAAACGCGGTATCAATGCCATCACCCACATCTGCTAAAAATTGTCTTTGCTTGTCATCCAGGTTTGATTGATGGATGAGTTCTTTGCATCCTGGTTAGAAAAGGCCGCAACACTTAACAATAGTTTGTTCTTAAAATTTATTTCGTTGTTTACATAGAGATTGCTGTTCAAAAAATTCCTGTCAGCATATTCAAATTCCACCTGTATCCTTTTGTCTTTTGTCACCATCCGCTTTGGTGTAAAGGTTAGTTCGGCTGTATTGTAATTGATTACATAATCCTGGTCTTCTCCACTTTGCAATAATTCTCCATCCATCCATACCCTTTCTGTTCCTGCAAGTATTGTAAAAAACAATTCATTGTTGGCACCCTGCAAGCGGTATGGCCCCTGGTTTCCTTCCACCGGTATCAATACCTTCCGGTTAAATTTTCCTTTGGCAACAGAGCCACTTACCAAAAAGAATTATTGATATTCTTAGCTATTTTATTATCTGTACTAAATGATGCTCCCTGTAAACGTTTATAAAAATTAAGAAAATAATTTTTACTTTGCCGGATATCAATATCACCAAAACTTATTTGCCAGGTTCGTTTCCTTACCTGTAAAAATATCCTGTCAAAATCACGTAGGTCCTGTGTATTGCCATCTGGCTGTATTGGGATGTTGTTATCCGTTACCGCAGCAGTGAGTTCCAGGCTGTCGCCGATAAAACCATTTAACTGCAGGTTCATACTGCTGTTAAGCACTGCATCCTGGCATTGCCAAATGAAATTCCCCGGCCAATACTGCCGTTGTAATTGATGTCGCCAAAATCAAATATGGCGTTACTGTTTTGCTTGTTGTACTTGTATTTATATGCCTTTTCTAAAAGAAAATTATTTCGTACACTGTCGTAATTCAAATGCTGTGATACAGCATTGAATTTGTAAGGAAATACCCGGTAGGTTACCTGTACACTATCCGTCATTGGTTTTGCGATCCAGATAAGTGTTGCATTTACTGCATCAATCATATATTGATCTTGTGCATTACACCTTTAATAGAAACCGTATTAGGAAAAATACTGACAGGTGTCTAATTTAACCTGTGTTGATTTTTGCACTGATAAATTTTGTACGGAGGTTACTTAATGGCGATACAGGATTTTGAGCCAGGGATACCTGCACAAGCAAAAGGCACAGAAAGAATATTGGTATCCTTCTCAATTTCTAATGGGGTTTTAGATAGAATGGATAAAGTTAATATTTATTGTGTAAGACCCTTGTTATACAAGCTATATTGCTGCAAATAAAAAACCTTCCATCAAGGAAGGTTTATCATCATATAGCAAATTATTTATTCCGTATCTGAAGATAATGAAGCAGAAATATATTCCCTGTTCATTCTTGCAATATTGGCAACAGAAATTCCTTTAGGACATTCTGCTTCACAGGCATAAGTATTGGTGCAATTACCAAATCCTTCTTTATCCATTTGCGCCACCATATTCAACACCCTTGTTTTTCTTTCAGGTGCACCCTGTGGCAACAATGCCAATTGAGAAATTTTTGCACTTACAAACAACATGGCACTACCATTTACACAGGTAGCAACACAGGCACCACAACCAATACAGGCTGCTGCTGCAAATGCATCATCTGCATTTTTTTTATCAATTGGCAAAGCATTGGCATCAACAGCATTACCGGTATTTACAGAAATATAACCACCGGCCTGTATGACCCTGTCAAATGCACGATCTGTCAACCATCAAATCTTTTATCACCGGGAAAGCCTTGCTGCGCCAGGGTTCTACCACAATAGTATCACCATCTTTAAATGCCCTCATATGCAACTGGCAGGTGGTATTGTTACTCCATGGGCCATGTGCCTTACCATTGATATGCATGCTGCACATACCACAAATACCTTCACGGCAATCATGGTCAAATGCAATGGGATCTTTTCCTTCTGTGATCAATTGCTCATTCAGCACATCAAACATTTCAAGGAAAGACATTTCAGAAGAAATATCTTTTACAGCGTAAGTTTCAAAACTGCCGTTGTCCTTGTTATTTCTTTGACGCCAAACTTTCAGTGTCAAATTCATTTTGTAATGTTCCATATTCAATTGTTAAATGGTTCTATTGTTTACTTGTTGTACAGAAGAATTATTTATAAGAACGTTGCGTTTGTTTAACAATTTCAAAATTCAATTCTTCTTTATTCAATTGCCATTCACTTTCACCTTTATATTCCCAGGCCGCTACATAACTAAAATTCTCATCATCCCTTTTTGCTTCACCATCTTCTGTCTGAGTTTCTTCACGGAAATGACCACCACAACTTTCATCTTCTGTTCAATGCATCTTTGCACATCAATTCGCCCAATTCAATAAAATCAGCAACCCGGCCGGCTTTATCCAATTCAGGGTTCATTTCTGTTTATTTCTCCCGGTATTTTTACATCGCTCCAGAATTCTTTTTTCAATGCCTGTATTTCTGCAATGGCTTCTTTCAATCCTTCTTCATTTCTTGCCATACCGCATTTATCCCACATGATCTTACCAAGGCGCTTATGAAAACTTTCCACTGTTTGTTTCCTTTGATATTCATCAATGTATTGATTCGGTCCTTACTGCTTTTTCTGTTTCTTCAAATGCAGGATGTGATGTTGGGATAGATGCAGTACGGATTTCATCTGCCAGATAATTACCCAATGTATATGGTATTACAAAATAACCATCTGCCAATCCCTGCATCAATGCAGATGCACCCAGACTGTTGGCACCATGATCGCTGAAGTTGGCTTCACCCAATGCATATAAACCTTTTACAGTTGTCTGCAATTCATAATCCACCCAAAGCCCACCCATTGTATAATGCACCGCAGGATAAATCCTCATCGGCATTTCATATGGATTCTCTCCTGTTATCTTTTCATACATATCAAACAGGTTACCATATTTTTCTTTCACCACTTCTTTACCCAAGGCTATTAATGTCTGCATCATCTGCATTGTGATTACCTGTTTTGCCTGCTTCAATTTTTCCATATCGTTTTATGGCATCAGCAAAATCAAGATATACAGCCAGTTTGGTAGTACCTACGCCATATCCTTCATCACATCTTTCTTTTGCAGCCCTTGATGCCACATCTCTTGGCACCAGGTTACCAAATGCAGGATACCTTCTTTCCAGATAATAATCCCTTTCTTCTTCCGGTATATCAACTGCTTTCCGGTTATCATCTTTTTTCTTTGGCACCCATATCCTTCCATCGTTACGCAAACTTTCACTCATCAGTGTAAGTTTACTTTGATAATCGCCACTCACAGGAATACAGGTTGGATGTATTTGTGTAAAACAAGGATTGCCAAAGAAAGCGCCTTTTTTATGTGCTTTCCATGCAGCAGTAACATTACTGCCCATGGCATTGGTACTTAAATAAAATACATTGCCATATCCACCGGTACATAACAGTACCGCATGGCCGAAATGACGTTCCAGTTCTCCTGTCACCAAATTTCTTGCAATAATTCCCCTTGCCTTTCCATCTATCATTACAATATCCAGCATTTCATGCCTTGAATATTGCGTAACATTTCCTAATGCCACCTGTCTTTCCAATGCACTGTATGCACCTAACAATAATTGCTGACCTGTTTGCCCTGCTGCATAAAAAGTACGCTGTACCTGTGTACCACCAAAACTCCTGTTGCTTAATAATCCACCATATTCTCTTGCAAAAGGAACACCCTGTGCCACACACTGGTCAATAATTGCAGCACTTACTTCTGCCAGGCGATGAACATTGGCTTCCCTTGCACGGTAATCGCCGCCTTTTACTGTATCATAAAATAAACGGAAAACAGAGTCACCATCATTCTGATAATTCTTTGCTGCATTGATACCACCCTGCGCCGCAATACTGTGGGCACGGCGTGGGCTATCCTGGAAACAAAATGCTTTTACTTTATACCCCATCTCACCAAGCGCTGCAGCGGCAGAAGCGCCAGCCAAACCTGTTCCTACTACTATCACTTCAATCTTCGTTTGTTAGCCGGGTTCACCAGCTTTACGTGGCCTTTATAATCAGTCCACTTTTCATTCATTTCGCCTGAAGGTATTTTTGAATCTAAAGACATAACTATTTAAATTTATGATGTAGGATGTATATGATTGAATTATTCTAATCCAGTTTAAATAAAAAGCCAAAGGCATTAAAGCAAATATCAACGGAACAATAACGGAGAACGCTGCCCCAAGGCCTTTAATAATAGGTGTATATCTTTTATGGTTCAAACCAAAAGTTTGAAAGGCACTCTGAAAACCATGCAGCAAATGCCAGACCAATGATATTACACCCACTATGTAAATTATCACTACTAACAAATTATCACGGAAAACATTCTTGCATTTCTGCATATAAATTATGTACTTCCTGGTTGTTGTAGTCAACCAATGTTGTTGGTTCCAGTTCCTGTATACTGCCAATGCCGCCCAAACTTGATGGTGCCCAGAAATGATAGATATGAAGTATAAGGAATAACAAGATCAATGTGCCTAGCAAACCCATGCTGCGGCTGTACCATTTGCTGTTGGTATTGGCGGCAGTAACATTATACTTTACCGGCCTTGCACTCCTGTTTTGTGCCCACAGTATAAGCCCTGTATAATATGTATGAAAAAACCTGCAAATAAACCTATCTCCATAGTACGGATGATAAAGTTGTGCTCATAAAATGTGCCCCAGTGGTTAAAAGTTTGGCCGCCATCATTAAAAAAAATCATTGAGTTGATGGCGCAATGAACAATTAAAAAACCTATTAAAGAAAGACCGGTAAGGCCCATATAAATTTTTTACCAATGGAAGAGGTGAAGAAGGATTTCCAGGTCATATTGAACAAGTTAGTTTAGAGATGCCGCAAAAGTAAGGAAGGAATTTAATTGTAGCACAGTTTGTTTTTGAAATATTACAGTATTTACGCAAATGATTGCGTTGCTGAATGGTTAAATGGCTTTGTGGTTAAATTGTTGAATTGTAATTCGTTATTTGTTATTCTTAATTGTTATTCGTTATTTGTTATTCGGTGTTTGGCTGTATCCGGCTAATAACAAATAACAATTAACTATCCCAACTGCCGCAACATCCAGTTGTCAACCTGCTGAAAAACCACTTCAGGTTTTAATGTTCTCCATTGTGGAAATTCAAGCAAACCCACATAATTTGTAAGCCGGGAACGTTTAAAATCATGCTGGCTTTGTTGTGGCATATCCAGTATCACCACCCAACCGTTGTCATCTTCCAACTGCTCCCTCCATTCTTCATAATAACTGTCGTCGCTGCTGTGAAAGTTCAACACATTCTCTGCAATCAGTATAAATTTGGTGATCCCTTCCTTAAACATGATATCTGTTATATCTCTCCGCAACGTCATGATATCATTTTCAATAGCATCATTCCATTCGCCGATCAATTCAATGATGGCATAGCTCATTTCGTAGTCAACAAACAAAATTTTCATGTACAGTGTGCGGCTGCCAAAATCATCCCATTGCGGATGGATATAATAATTGTAAATGGTTTGGGAAAATTCAAACTCACTGTAAGTGCGGCCGTAAAAAGGCGATCGTTCATCCTCTTCTGCTGTGTATAAATGCCGCCAGTTAAAATATGGTTCTATATCCTGCATTCTTTATCCGCTGATTTATTACAAAAGTAAGCAGGCATTAATATTAATAACTGTTTAAGAAATAAAAACAGGTTTTTAATTTTTTACTATGAAAAGAAAAAAAATAAGAAGATATTTATAGGCACATAAAAAAATCATTATGCCAAAGTATGTAATTGAAAGAGAAATACCGGGTGCCGGCAAGCTTACTGCGGAGCAATTGAAAGGAATATCACAAACATCCTGTGGTGTGATCAGTAAACTGGGGCCTGCTATTCAATGGGTACATAGCTATGTAACCGGCGATAAGATCTATTGTATTTACATAGCGCCAAATGAAGCAATGGTAAGGGAACATGCCAGCCTGGGAGGATTTCCTGCAAACAGTGTAAGCGAAGTAGCTGAGATAATTGATCCTACCACTGCGGAATAATTATTAAGTATCAAACCCTGCGATCAATTCCAGAACAGATGTTTCCGGAAGTGTGATTTTTATATAATGTCAATATCACTCACATTCAAAATCTAATATCTCAATCGTTTTATCATAAAAAGCTTTTGCACTTTCAGGTGAATCGCCAATGCAAACCAAACCCAATTTGCCAAATTCAGAAAGGGCGCCAACCAAATGAAACATCACGCCTTCCTGTGCTGCACTGTCATACATCAGGTCATGATAAATAGAAATATTCATCAGGTCGTCCGGCGTAAGGCCCCGTGTATTTTTCGCTGCTACACATTGTCGGAAGCAAAATAAAAACGCTTGTTGCCGCCTGCAGTTACGTATTCCCCTGTTTCAGCATTGTATTTACCACCGGTTAAAAACTGCAACATTAAAAAAGGATGTGTGGTGCCGCCTTTGCGGAGGTTTATTTCAATGGCATAATGTTTCCATGCTATCATCATTTTGTTTTACAGAAATAAAATCAATGGCAAACCTGCCCATAGCGCCTTTTGATGCCAGCACTTGCTGCTATCTTTTTCCCTTCTGCTGCCAGTGAAATATTATATGTTTTATCGGCAGGAAAAATAGCGCCAATAAATATCTGGCCGTCATCCCCACCCAAGTAACTGGTCATGTGTACTTACTATTTCCACTTTGCCTCGAAGGGGAAATCACACATTGTACCGATGGCGACATTTTAATTTCGCCTTCTAAAAACACCTCCACAATCCCACCCATGCTGCAAGCTTTTCAAAGAATAATTGTTCACTTACATCTTTCGCCACTGTTTTAAAATGTTGTGAAAAAGTATCACTGATTGCTTTCTCCACATCATGCTATCCGTAATAGCAGGATAAGTATAAACAGCATTTCCATCGCCGCTAAAACCATCATTCATTTTTACTACTGCTTTTCTTAATGACGGATCTTTTTGTTTTAAGTGCTGCCAATGCTTTTATCACATCTTCTTTTGTATGCAGGTCTTCAAACCCATCAGGAAAATTCACGCCTGCCTGCCCTGAAATTTTTTCTGCCGCCTGATTTGGAGCCTTCATAAAATTTATCCGGGTCGGTACCAAATAATGGAATGCCCAATTGCACCGACATTGTTTTTTCAAGCGATGTAATATTAAAACAGGTAAGGTGGGCAGAGCTTGTATCTGTAATTAATCTTCTTATCCGCTGCATCAGCCTCGGCCTTTCCAGTACTTTTTGCGTAAGTGGTTTTACAGAAGCATCATAACAACTCAGCATGGTAAGCCGTTGCCTTGCATGCATGCCGGTAATGCCCGGCAACAGGTGCAGGTAATAATCAACAATACTATCCGCCACCGGCATACTGGTAATAAAAATAATTTTTGTTGTGGGCATCCGCAGCAGCATCAGCAGGCAGAGCATACGCTCTTCATAATATTGTGCGCCTTTTACTTTTGATAAGTATATCAGCATCAAGGGAAAGCGAGGGCAATATCACCACGGTACGTGGCGCCAGTTTATCAGGAAATACTTTTTCAAACTGTTCCTTTAAATCTATTTGCATTTGTGTGAACAGCCTGCTTTCTTCCACGGAGCCGGGGGCAGGATGATCAGTATCCGGGATAAATATTTTTCGATGTTTCCCTGCTGCAATGTCCATATAAAAATATTTGCGGTAAGATAGGAAATTTTTAAAAAAATAAGGACTGATGTCTTACACTTTGATTGCTGGTCAACAAAGCCTGCAATGGCGTTTACGGATTTTAGGACAAATCAACCAAGCCTATTCTACAACAATCAATAATTTTACCATACAATATTTTTATCAATAAATGCGATAAGGCTATCTGCCAACACTTTTTGCTCTGTTGTTTTAGGATGACCCTGTGTATTTTTAAAAGGGACAAACAATGTATACATATTTTTATCGTTCAACTGCTGCACTGCTTCTGTTACATATCCAGGCCATGCAGAGCCTTCGCTGGTAATATCCATATTGCCCAGCATACAAATAATTTTAGCTGCTGGATATTTTTCCTCTTACCGACCGAACAAAACTTTTGTATTCACTGATAATAAATTCAGGTGTAGGTTTCTGTGTGGCAAAACGGGATCTGTATTCAGGATGATCAGGCATATTGGTTAACCAGTAATCATTTTGCAATAAATTTATCACCACTACATCCGGTGTATAGTTTTTAAAATCCCATTTACTTGAAGCATCTGTTGGGTCAAGCCGGTCATACATTTCCTTCATTAAAAGAGGGAACCAACTGATAGTAATGCCAATACCACTTTTAGCAATGCACTGGTATTGTGAATTAAAATGCCTTGCCGTAAGGGCAGGAAAAGCATCATAATTATTTTGATAAAACCCAATGGGTAAATCGCCTGTATAATCTTCAATGCCATAACCGCATTCAATAGAATTACCATAAAACTCGATCTTTCTTTTTGGTTTGGGAGATGCTGGTAATACTTTTAACCCATTCCCGGAAAAGCCATAGAAGGAAGTACTGCCCTTATCCCATTCTGTTCTTTTAAAAAGCTGCAGGCTATGTTTTGTATTTTCCAACCCTGCCGCCAATGTGTAAATTTTTCTTGCCGTATCAAAATGAATTGTTGAAATAATTGTGCTGTCAAGTATTACGTTGTAATAATTAGCTGTATCCGATTCGCTAAACTCCCCTTTTATTTCTGTTCCGGTAAAATTGATATATACAGATGTGCCAGGCCATGATAATATGGCTGCATCATTTGTGTAATTTATTCTTCCTTCATAGCTTAACTCCTTATCACTAAAAGACACTATTGTATCAGGTTGTTGCTTACAGCAAACGAGTAAGCAGGCTACTACAAGAAGAGAAGTTATTTTCATTGGCAACATGCTATTCTACATTTGATTCAAACTTAAATGTATCACCCTTTATTTTAGAAGTCAAAAGTTACTGCATTTAGCGTTGATATTACAGGTAAATCCTTAAAGTATCGGTGTTGGTAAAAATTGTATCAAACAAATTTTCGTTTACAAACAATAGCATATTAACTTGTGCTTATAAACCGATGAAAATGACAAGGAAAAATATTCCGTTGTGGTTTACAAGCAGGCTTGCTATTACACTGATGATCATTGGCTGCATGGCTACCAAATGCAAAAAAGAATCTGCAGCGCCTGTACCTACTCCACCTGCAACAAATTTTGCCAAAGGCGCCGATGTTGGCTGGCTTACCGAAATGGAATCTGCCGGAATAAAATTTTATAATAATGCAGGCACCCAAACAGAATGTATCGCATTGTTGAAATCTCTTGGCATGAACAGTATACGGCTCCGTGTATGGGTGAACCCTGCAGCAGGATGGAATAGCACTGCAGATGTGGTAGCAAAATCTGTGAGGGCAAAAAACCTTGGTATGAGGGTGATGATAGACTTTCATTATAGTGACGACTGGGCCGACCCAGGTAAACAATTTAAACCTGCTGCGTGGGCAGCGCAGGATTTTGCCACTTTAAAAACATCTGTTGGCACACATACTACTGATGTATTAAACCAATTAAAAGCAGCAGGGGTAACACCAGAATGGGTACAGGTGGGTAACGAAACAAATGATGGTATGCTTTGGCCAGATGGAAGAGCTTCCACCAGCATGAGCAATTTTACACAATTGGTGAATGCAGGATATGATGCAGTGAAAGCAGTTTTTCCTTCTGCAAAAGTTATTGTACATCTTTCAAACGGATGGGACAATGGTTTATTCCGCTGGATGTTTGACGGATTAAGAACCAATGGAGGAAAATATGATGTAATTGGTATGTCGTTGTACCCTACATGGGCAGGCACTGGCTGGGCAACAGCCAATCAAAATTGCGTTACCAACATGAATGATATGATAAGCCGCTATAATAAAGAAGTGATGATCGTTGAAGTTGGTATGCCTTGGGACAATGCAACGGAATGTAAAAACTTTTTAACCGACATTATTACCAAAGCAAAAGCTGTAGCCAACAATAAATGCCTCGGCGTATTATATTGGGAACCGCAAGGCTACAATAACTGGAAAGGTTACACACTCGGCGCATTTGACAATAGCGGCAAACCCACCATTGCTCTAGATGCTTTTAAATAACTGATACAATGATAGAAAAGACAGGAAAACTGTTTTCTGAAAAATTTTCCCAACACCCGTTAATTGTCCGTTCTCCAGGCCGTGTAAATATTATTGGTGAACATACTGACTATAATGACGGCTTTGTATTGCCGGCTGCAATTGACAAATCAATTTATGCCGCCGTTTCAAAAAGAAATGATAAGGAGATACATTTATTTGCTGCCAATTTTAATGAATCGGTTGAAACTACCATAACTGGTATTCAACCTTGCAATAACTGGCCTACTTATATATTTGGCCTTGTTGACCAGCTATTGAAACATAACTATACCATCAGCGGTTTTAACCTGGTGCTTGATGGAGATATTCCTGCAGGTGCAGGGTTATCGTCTTCTGCTGCGGTGGAATGTGCAACAGTGTTTGCATTGAATGAGTTGTTTGAATTGGGCATAGATAAAATGCAAATGGTGAAGATGGCACAAATGGCGGAACATACTTATGCAGGCGTAAAATGCGGTATTATGGATCAGTTCGCCAGTATGTTTGGCAAAAAAGACCATGCAATAAAATTAGACTGCCGTTCGCTGCAGTATGAATACATTCCATTAAACCTGGAAGGATATAAACTGGTACTCTTCAACAGTAATGTAAAACATTCGCTGGCTTCTTCTGAATACAATGTAAGGAGGCAGCAATGTGAAGATGGCATAGCATTGATTCAGGTAAAATATCCTGATGTAAAAAACTTACGGGATGTAACTACCGATATGCTTGATGAATGTGTAAAAGCAAAAGATGAATTGGTGTACCGGCGCTGCAAGTTTGTGGTAGAAGAAATTGGAAGGCTCACTGATGCATGTAACGATTTGACAAAAGGTGATTTAAAGGAACTGGGTAAAAAAATGTTTGCAACTCATGAAGGCCTGAGTAAAGACTATGAAGTAAGTTGTAAAGAATTGGATTTTTTAGTGGATGCGGTGAAGAGCAATGCAAATGTTTTAGGTGCAAGAATGATGGGTGGTGGCTTTGGTGGCTGCACCATCAACATCATAAAAAATGAAAGCATTGAAATAATATCGGAGACGCTTACCAAAGAATACAACAATAAAATGGGAATGGAACTTACCGCTTACATTGTACAAAGCAATGATGGTACCTGCATTGTAAAAACATAAAAAATTACCAGTGCATTATTTTTTTGATCGCTGCAGTTAGTTCAGCCGCTATTAATGTATGTTCTTCCAGGCTGGGATGATAATCACAACCGCTGGTGTAGCTACAGGAAAAGAAATAATGATTTACTTTTTTATCCCCTTCATTTTTCAATACTGATTCAACAGACAACAAAGCCTTTTGCATAAATGCAAAAAGTGTTTTATCCGCCATTGGGCTGCTAAGGAGAATAAAATTTGTATTGGGATAATAACCTCTTAGTCTTTTTAGAAAAGAAATATAATTATTACAAAATATTGCAGAATCCTGTACTCCATCATTCTGTCCTAAGCAAACAGTTATAACATCTGGCTGGTACTTATTAAAATCCCACCCGATAGTATCATTTCTCATGCTTACTTTATCAAATACCTGTGGCAGTATTACATCCAGGTTGCAGCAACTGTGCATAAGCCCAATGCCTGAAACTGAGGACAGATGATATTGTGTGTTAAGTGCTCTTGCAGTAACAGCACCGTAACTCATATAAGCATTATGCTGATCTTGCCACAAGCCTTTGCCACAGGGAACGGCAGACATATCACTGCTGGCGCTACAAGTGATAGAATTGCCAATGAATTCGATCTTTCTTTTGGGTTTTGCAGATGGCATCAGCAATTTTTCACAACGAAAACCTACGAGTTCAAGATAACCGATATTGGCTTCTGTATTTTTACAAACAACCAATCTGTGTTCTCCTTTTGATAAATTTTTGCCAACGTTGATAGTGTCTGTTTTTGATCTTGTTTGTAGTTGAACTGGTTTGCCATCCAATACTACTTCTAAGTAATTATGATTTGTACCCCACAAAACTTCTTCATTCAAAATAGTATCACAGGATGTTACTTCAAAGCAAATACTGATATAAACTCAAGGCTGCCAAAAGCGTGGCAACTTTTGATTAGAAAAATCAATTCTACCGGTGTATTGTATTAAAGGATCATCTGCTGAAAAAAAAGAGAGCTGTTTTTGCTGTGTTTTTACTAAATGTATTACAGAGGAGCTCAATAGAATTCCAGTAAGCAAAAGTGAGCCCCGCCATAGCGGGGACGATGTACAATAACAGCAGGTAAGCCTACGCACAAATATTTATATCGATTTATTAATTACTCCAGTGGCCAGTCGTCGGTCCTGAATGGTGCAACAGGTAAGCCAAAACTGCTGTATAAATTCCCAAAGCCTGCATTACTAAAGCCATACCGAACCGCAACAGGTTCTTTTACCATGGTACTCCAGGCAATCAAAACATTTCTTTCAATTTTTGATTCTGCCGGATAAAACACCCTGTCATTGCCGGCTATTTCTAAAGCGCTCACGGCTTTTCCGCCGCTGTAGAGCGTACCACCCGTATAAAGAAAACCAATTTGTGCTTTATCGTCAGTAACCAGTAGCCTGTCGAACACAGGATACTGCACCACTATACTATCCTTTTGATAAGTTTGTGCCAGCGCCATATTTGCAAGCCGCAATCCTACATCTTTTTTATTTTTCGGATGAATATTTGTGCTGTCATCAACAAGGTCCGAAATGATTATCATTCCTGTCTTATCATGTTTTGCTGCCATTGCCTGCTGTTCTCTCAATATTGCTGCAGCATATCCCTTGCCGTAAGTATAAGGTGCAATTTGCACAAAATAAAACGGGAAATTCCTTTTCCATGCGTTCCTCCACGAATCAATCATTGTGGTAAGTAAACTACTATAAGTTGACGGCGCTGCAGTATTGCCCTCACCCTGGTACCAGATAGCGCCAGCGACAGAAAAATTTATTACCGGCGCAATCATAGCGTTATATGTTTCGCCGGGGCTTTTGGGCCACCATATGGAAGAATCTATTTTCTGATAAGCATTTTTAAGGATTGGATTGCTGTTTATTTGTTCTGCCGGCGTCCATGTTTCTGCAGGGGTGCCACCCCAACTTGATTGTACCAAACCTACAGGCACATTCAATTCCTGCTGTAATTTTTTTGCAAAGAAATAAGCAACGGCGCTGAATGATTTTAAATTATTTGAATCACATACAACCCATTGCCCATGTGTATCTTCCTGCGGATATTCAGCCGTGTTTTTTGCAATGTAAAAAAGACGAAGATTGGATTGCACTCCCAAGTCAAGTTCCGGCTGCATATCATACACACCTGCATAAAAGTTCCAGTCCATATTACTCTGGCCAGAACAAATCCATACTTCGCCACTCATTACATTATCCAATACAACTTTTTCCTTTTGATTAAAAGTAATTGTAAACGGCCCTCCTGCTGATGGTGTTTTTACTTTTATATTCCACTTAGCGCCATTACTGGTCATTGTTGAATCTGTTTTATTATCCCAGCTCGTGTTGACAAAGACCTTTTCAGCAGGATTGCCCCAGCCCCATAATAAAACCGAATCGTTTTGTTGCAATACCATATTGGATGACAATACTGCAGGCAACCGCAGCTGCCCTGTACACTGCATTTTTATGATTGCCGCAATTACAATGAGAACAATTTTATATTTCATACCCGGCAAAAACTTTTACTGCTTCTGTATTACCAAAAATACTGCCGTTCTTGCAGGTATTGATATTTTTATTCCATTAGTTGTGGAAGCAGCAAAAGGATTGATGGTATCATAATCAGCCGGGCCGCCTGATGCTACAGAGGAGCCATAAGTATTAACATGAGTTTTGCATGAGAATTCTCCGTTGTCATTACCACCAGTTAAAGTGTACCAATAAAATTTAGTGCCTTTTTTAAAATTAGTTACTTTAATTTCTGCCGCTTTTGCGCCAGTAGATTTATTAACCAATATCACACCTGTTTCGCCGGAAGAAAATGAAGTAGCGTAAGAAACTACATTTGCATCAGAAGAAGTTGAACTTAACAACCTGTCTCCACAATACTTTTGAAAGAAAT
Organism: uncultured Chitinophagaceae bacterium; assembly: GCA_963814445.1. Taxonomy (GTDB): domain Bacteria; phylum Bacteroidota; class Bacteroidia; order Chitinophagales; family Chitinophagaceae; genus Ferruginibacter. Next base: position 83,519 of record CAWFCU010000007.1, on the reverse strand, counting down.
ATATGTGATAAAAAGCAATCATCAAGACTATTGATAGACACCACACAATCTGTTTCAGAAGTGGCTTACAATTGCGGCTTTAATAATATTTCTAACTTCAACCGCTTATTTAAAAAGAAAAAAGGTTGTACACCAAAAGCATTCCGTGAAAACTATACTTATGGCAGCAGGATATTTATTTAACAACATAAGGTTAATTTTACAGTATTAAATTAATCGCATGTCGCAGGAAGATATAAAACCAATCGCTGTTGTAACAGGTGCTGCCGGCAACCTTGGGCAGGCTGTTGTAAAAAAATTTATTGCTGAAGGCTGGTTTGTAATTGGAGCAACTGATCCTGCACATAATGATAAATTAAATTTTCCTGCTGCCTCTTTTGAGCAGGTTGCCGTTGACCTTTCTGATGAAGATGCTTCACAAAAATTTATTGAAAGTATTATTACAAAATACAACCGTATTAGTGCTGCGATATTAACCGTTGGTGGTTTTGCAATGGGAAAAATTGGGGATACCACAACAAAGGATATCCTGAAACAATATAAACTGAATTTTGAAACTGCTTATAATATTGCCCGGCCTGTATTTGTACATATGATGAAGCAAGCTAAAGGAAGGATATTTTTAATTGGCTCCAAACCCGGATTAAGTGCAGGCAACAGCAAAGGGATGGTTGCTTACAGCCTGGGCAAGTCGTTGATCTTTCGTTTAGCTGAATTGATGAATGATGAAGCAAAGGGACATAATGTTGTAACTGGTGTTGTAGTTCCATCAACCATTGATACTCCACAAAACCGGAAGTCAATGCCGGATGCAGATTATAATAAATGGGTAAAGCCGGAAGATATTGCTTCAATAATACATTATCATTGTACTGATGAAGCTGCTATATTAAGAGAGACAGTTATAAAAGTATATGGCAACTCTTAGTGGTTATACTTTGGGTTTTGTTTTTCCCAACACTTCTACTTTTACCCTTCCTAAACCATGCTTGGCTGTAATGCCAATTTGTTTCGCAGCGCCACTTGTAAGGTCAACCACACGGCGCATCCTTGGATGGATACGGTCATTCACTTTTACGATAACAGATTTTCCATTGCGAACGTTGGTTACCCTGAGCCAGGTACCAAGTTTTACTGCATTGCAGGCGCAGGTTAATTTCTTTTGATCAAAAATTTCACCATTGGCTGTTTTACGCCCATTAAATTTATTGGCATAAAAACTTGCCTGCCCGTAAAAAACTTTTTTAGCTGATGATTTGACGCTATCCTGTGGTGTTGCACTAGCTGTAGTGCAAACAAAAGCAAACAATAAAGCAGTAACACAATACCGAAGAGAAATGAATTTCATACAGCAGCAATTTGGACTTACTTATCAAAATATTTTTCCCTCAATGCTTTGTCGTCACCGTAAATATCATCATAAAATTTGATCTTTCCATCTTTTCCTTCGCAACTGTAGTATGTAAAATAAACATGCACGGGAGTTTTTATAGGAAGCCTCCTGTTCTTTTTTTCTGACAGAAGTGTCTTTACAGAATCAAATGTATACAACAGCGTATCACCGGCACGCAGGTTAAGGCTATCAATAAGTGTAAAGTATCTTGCCAGCTTTTCCCACTCCTGCACCCTTACACAACCATGGCTGTTGGCACGGGAAGAATTCTTAAACAGCCATCTTTCATTGGTATCATGCATGTACACAGCATAAGGATTATTAAAATTAAATTTCATTACACCCAATGCATTCCTGTCGCCACTGGCCTGTACCACTTTGTAAGGGATACCTTTTGAATATTTGCCCCAGTTAACAGATGATCCACTGACTGTTTGCCCTTTACTGTCAACTAATCTCAAACCAAGCCTCGCCAGGTAATTTGAATTGTTTTTAAGTTTGGGTAAATACTGTTTTGCAATGATGCTTGTTGGCACTGTCCATGTGGGATAAGTTATCATATCGGTGATAACACTTTTAAGCAGCGGTGTAGGTGTAGCAGGCTTACCACAAATAATTTTTGATTCAAGCGCCAGCGTATCGTTATCCCACACCTGCATATAAAAGCCCGGCAGGTTTACCCAAATATACCTCTCCGGGAAACTGTCTGTGATTTTTTTATACCTGTCAAGCGTTACAGCAATTCTTTTAAACCGTTCCACATCATTTGTGTTCAGCATCTTTACTAATGCTGCAGAAATTTTCCCGTCAGGCTTTATGCTTTTCAGTTTTTGATATTTTCGTATGGAAGAATCTAATTGGGTAGAGTCGGGCAGTTTATTAGTAAAATTGATACACTTGCTTTCGCTTAATCTCCTTTGCAATGTTTTTATAAAGAACAAAGAATCCTTTGAATCATTCTTTTTATATGGATAGGAAACATAGGTGTAGGTTTTACGATCCATACTGTCTAAAAACTGCCTGATACCACTTTTTAAATTGGCATATCCATTTTCTTTAGGTTCGATACTGTTTACAAAAGCGGTAAATGATTTGCCATCCAGTAATGACTGCTGAAGAGAGACCAGTGTTGTAGTTAATGTAGTAGTGTCGCTTGCAAGAGCGGCACTGTCATTGGAAAGCCTGCCGTATTTTAGATCTTTAATAATGTGCAGGCAGGCATCTGTTAAAAGCATATCAGCTTTTGACCACAGTACTGCATCCAACCGTTTGAGAGAATCAGTATCCAATACTTTTTTTATTGCTGAGAGTTTATTTGCCTGGTAATCTTTTGGGAACAGCCCATACAACTCTGCTTCTTCAGCCATTTTAAAAATAGAATCTGCCAAAGGCTGCCATTTTTCCTTTTTGCTCCACACATTCTTAAAATCGTTGCTCTTATAAAAATGGCTCACCACAGCCGTTAGTTTAAGCCGGGTGCTATCGTCAATTTTACCGGCGTGCGTCAACGCATAAGAAACCAGCTCTTCAATACTGTTACCTGTTGCCTCATCCATCTGTTCAGGATTGGTAACAATTTTTTCTTCGCTTATGCTATCATTGCTGTTACAGGAAAGAATAAACAAACATAAAACCATCAGGGTAAAACTAAATGCACTAACTTTTTGCTGAAACATAAAGGCCAATATTTAATTGTAATTTTCAGGAACGGATACGGTGGAGCTATTTCAGTGGATATTAACTATATACAAATTAACAAACAGATTTGATATGAAGTTGTTTTATGCTGTTATTTTTTTGTTTATCACTTATTCAGCGGCAGTTCAGGCTGATTGAAAGAAGAAAAATTGCCTAAAGTAATTTAGAATTGATTTGTTTTGGTTTGGGCAGTTGAATGGTAAAGTACTGATTAAGGATACACCCTTCCGATTTTTTGTTCCAGCATCATCAGATCAGCCAATACAAAAGCAGTAACCGCTTCCAGTACCACCGGCACTCTTAAAGCAATACAGAGATCATGTCTTCCTTTTACAGAAAAAGCTTCTACTTCCCCGGTTTCAATATTTAATGTTTGCTGTTCTTTTGGTGTGGATGAAGTTGGTTTGATAGCAATACGGAAAACCAATTCATTTCCATTGGTGATGCCGCCTACAACACCACCGCTGTGATTGGTTGTTGTTTTTCCATCAGCATTTTCAATCCAGTCGTTGTGTTCGCTGCCAAACATTTTTGCTGCAGCAAAGCCGGTTCCAAATTCAATACCACGTACTGCAGGTATAGCAAATACAGCATGACTTATAACTGATTCTGCAGAATCAAAAAAAGGTTCACCTAAACCAATTGGCAAACCGGTTACTTTACATTCAACAATACCGCCGATGGTATCTTTTGCATCAATGGCTTTTTGCAAACCTTTTTCAATATCTGCCTCTCCACCTATTTCTAAAATGGTGGCTTCTACTTTTATATTATTCAGTAATTTCTTTGCAATTACCCCGGCTGCAACCAAACATACCGTCAGCCTTCCACTAAAATGCCCGCCACCCCTGAAATCTTCAAAACCGCCAAACTTTTTTGTGGCTACAAAATCTGCATGGCCTGGCCTTGGCACCGCTCTTTGTTTTTCGTAATCAGTACTTCTTGTATTGTTGTTGTCAAATAAAATAGTAATGGGTGCACCAGTTGTTTTACCATTAAACACACCATTCATTATTTTAGGAATATCATCTTCCTTTCTTGGTGTGTTCCTTTTGCGCCTGGCTTTCTTCTTTCAATATCAGTTGTAAAATCATCCACAGTTAATGGCAACCCTGCAGGGCAACCATCAATATTAATACCCACACAATGGCCATGTGATTCACCAAAAATTGTTACCCTGAAAATGCGTCCGAAACTGTTCATGTGTATGCCCCAATCCGCTATTAGGGGCTTTTAGTTTATAATTATTTAAAGATACTTTCAATTTGGTTAACTGTAGCTCCTAAGCTGTTTCATATGCTCATAAAAATCAGGATAAGATTTATTGATGGCTTCTGCTTCTTCAATGATTGTTTCTCCAGTTGCATTTAATGCAGCAACAGCACAAGCCATTGCAATGCGGTGATCGTGATGTGAATGTACTGTTGCTCCTTTTAAACCTTTACCACCTTCCATCAACATCAAATCATCCTGCAATTTTATTTCAATCCCCATCTTTCCAAATTCTTCCTGCAATGTTAAGCCACGGTTGCTTTCTTTATGTGCCAGCCTGTTTACCCCTTCAATAACTGTTGTACCATTGCAACATGCAGCCAATGCAACTAATGGAGGAAATAGATCCGGGCAATCTGTTGCATCAAAATGAAATGCTTTTAATCCACTTAGACCTGTTGCAGGCGGACCGATTATAATTTGTTTTCTTCAATTGAAATATTACAGCCAGAATCAATAAGTGCCTTTAATATTGCTTTGTCTGCCTGTGTTGAAAAAACATCTAATCCTTTTACAGTAATATTTCCGCTGATTGCACCTGCCACCAATAAAAATGCACCACCACTCCAGTCGCCTTCCACTGTATAGTTTATTTGTTTGTTGGTTTGATGTAACAGGATTGATAGTAAATGATTCATAATTATTATTCACCACATCATAACCAAAATGTTTCATCACCTGCAAAGTCAGATCAATGTATGGTTTGCTTTTTAAATTGTTTACAGTGATGGTTACAGGCTTTGTTGCAGCTTTTCCATAAGCCATCAACAAGCCTGTTAAAAATTGTGAACTTAATGAACCATCAATGGTAATATCATTTGGTTGTAATGGCCCTTGTATTTTCAAAGGCAATTTTCCATTATTTGATTGAATACTGATACCTAGTTGTCGGAAATATTTCATCAAAAAAATCCATTGGCCTTGTTACCAAACTTCCTGTCCATTAATAGTGATTTCATTTTTGCTTAATGCAGCAATGGTGTAAACATTCTGATACCTAATCCACTTTCACCACAATTCATTTCGCTCTGACTACAGGCTGTACGTCCTTTACTTTCTATCACCAACTTATCATTAGTTTGTTCTTTGATTACAGCACCTAATTTTTGTATTACATCCAATGCAGCCAAGTCATCATTGCTCTTTCCCGGGATTACTGATTACTGTTTCTCCTTCATTCAGCAAAGCCGCTGCACAAGCCCTTTGCATCGAACTTTTAGAAGTAGGTGCATTGATACTTCCTGAAATTTTTCCTGGTTGTATTGTTACTAATCACCTTTACAAACTTTGATTAATTAATTCTTCTAATTGTGTTAATGGAATTGGCTTTATTACTGCTTCACCAATTTTATTCAGAAAATAAAATTCATCTCATTGCTCACTCTTTTCTTATCCATCTTTAATAAGTCCCAGACTTTTTCTTTATCAAATGAAATTCAGTTGGTAAATTGATATTTTTCAAGCAGTTGCTTTAATTTTTCTTTTTCAGCCGGAAGTAAATCCATTTAATGATTCAGAAAATGCACAGGCTGCCACCATTCCAATACTTACTGCATGGCCATGTGGCAATTGGTAAATATTTTCAATTGCATGGCCCAGTGTATGACCAAAGTTCAACAGCTTCCTGTCGCCCTTTTCAAATTCATCTTCCACAACAACCGCCGTTTTTATCTGCACATTTTTTTCAATCAATTCTGCCAATAATTTTTTATCCGATTGGAAATCTTCTAAAGAATGTTTTTCCAAGAATGAAAACAACCAGCATCTTTTATACAGGCATGTTTAATTACTTCTGCAAAACCATTTACCCATTGCTCTCCGGGAAGTGTTTCCAACAACGAATAATCAAACAATAAAAATTCCGGTTGCTTTATTAAGCCAACTAAATTTTTATACACTCCAACATCCACACCATTCTTTCCACCAATAGAAGCATCTACCATTGCTAAAATTGTTGTTGGTACAAAACCAAACTTCAATCCTCTCATATACACACTGGCAGCATAACCTGTAATATCTGTAACCACGCCACCACCAACACCAACAATAAATGTATTCCTGTCTGCTTCCTTTTCTATCAGTTGCTGAATAATATAATCAACAGTGCTTTGCTGTTTGTGCTCCTCTCCTGCTTTTATAACAATTGTTTGCCAGCCATTCAAATTTTGCTTTGCTGTCAGCAAATACATTTTCATCTGTAATTAAAATTGTTTTCTCTTTTGAAACAATTTGTTCCAGAAAGAAAACTCAGCATCAAAATAATAAGATACTGTTTTACCTGAAAAATTATGCTCTGTCTTTTTAATTGCCACTCTTAAATTTTATAAAGCTCTTAAAATATCGAACTCTTGAAAGTCCCCCTTCGGGAGGATTTAGAAGGGTTTAACTATTCATCACTTTATTCTGATGATTGATACTTTCCAAATGCACCGCATCAAAATACTTGGTGATAAATTCCTTGCTTAATCCAACTTTTTCCCTTTTTTAATTGCTTTTTGCAAAATTTCATTCCACCTGTTTGTTTGCAGAATGGTAATATTATTATCCTTTTTGTATTGCCCAATCTTATCAGCAATTTTCATACGCTGACCAAGTAAAGTCAGCAATTCATCATCCACATGATTGATCTGTTCTCTCAGTGTTGCCAGTGCAGTTAAAAATTCCTGCTTGTCTGTATTTTCACTTCTCCAGATCAATCCATCCAGCAGTTCAGCCAATTGCTCCGGTGTTATCTGTTGCTTGGCATCGCTCCATGCATTGTCCGGATCAATATGGCTTTCCATCATCACACCATCAAAATCAAGGTCAATACTTTTTTGTGATACCTGATTGCAGCATGTGCCTGTTGCCACAAATATGCGAAGGGTCACAAATCAATATCATTTCAGGAAACCTGCGTTTCATTTCAATCGGCAAATGCCACATGGGTGCATTGCGGAATTCTGTATTGCCATAGTTACTGAAACCACGGTGTATCATGCCCACTTGTTTTACACCAGCTTTTTGTATCCTTTCAATTCCACCGCTCCACAATTCCAGATCGGGATTGATAGGATTTTTTATCAGCACAGGAATATCTACACCTCGTAAAGCATCTGCCACTTCCTGCACACTAAATGGATTTACGGTTGTTCTTGCCCCAATCCAAAGCATATCCACATCAAACTGCAATGCATCTTCCACATGTTTTGCGGTAGCTACTTCTACTGTGGTAGGCAAACCAGTTAGTTTTTTTGCCTGCAATAGCCAGGGTAAACCTTTTGCACCAATGCCTTCAAACAAACCGGGTTTGGTACGTGGCTTCCAGATGCCTGCACGCAGTATATCCACTTTACCTGTTTTAGCCAGCCTGGTAGCTGTTTCCAATACCTGCTCTTCTGTTTCAGCACTGCATGGGCCGCTTATTATCAATGGACGTTTGTTCCATTTTTCCTGCATCAGTTCTTTCATTGTTTGCGATTGTGTTTCCATAAAATTGTTTTGTTTGCCTTTATAAAATTAGTTTTTTGTTGCCATAGATTACACAGATTTACATCAGATAGTTTGTCACGAATTACACCAATTAACACTATTAGTTTTTACTTAGCCTTTCTGCTACTATTTGAACATCGTTGTGTCACTCACTTGTACTGTTGTTTCATTACTCACCTTTTATTTTCTTTCCATTTAGTATAATCCATTTCAAATTTTATTTCTCCTTTTCCATGCACTCCCACTTCTTTCCATCCCTGCATCCGGTAAAATTTTTCTGCTCTTGTGTCTGGCTCAGTACCCAACCATACTTTTTGTTTTGTTTGTTCAAAATACCAATCCAGCATCATATCATGCAGCTTTTTACCAATTCCCTTTTCTTCATAATCGGGGTGTACAAACAATGCCCAGATATTATTATCTTTCAGATCAACAATTGCAAAACCTGCCACTTCGCTATCGCATCACACAAACCCAGCCTTTACCTCTGTTTATTAATATATTCTGCCACATCTTCATCAGGAACCAATGCAGGATCACTCAATGTATTTTCTTTTACCGCATTTCGTACAAACTGTATTTGCCTTTGATATCATCTAGTTGTTAGCTTCTCTGAAAATCACTTTAATATCTCTTTTTATCTTATTTGCATTTTCCATCAGCTCTAGTCAAATATTCCCAATTCTCTTTTTCCAGGCTGGCTTTAAATTTTCTTAACTGGCTGATGTGTTCATTTAAAACATCCAGTACATTTTCCCTGTTCTGCATAAATATCGGCGCCCACATAGCAGGGTTACTTTTTGCCAAACGAACCGTACTTTCAAAACCACCACCTGCCAGTTCAAAAATGGCATCTTCTTCTCTTTCTTTTTCCAATACTGTATTTGCCAAAGCAAAAGAAGTAATGTGAGATATATGGCTTACATACGCCGCATGTATATCATGTGCTATTGGCATCCATGTATACAATGTGCATGCCAAGCGTTTTATAAATTTCTTCCACTTTGTTCTACTGCATCCAGCATCACTTTTTTCTTTTTCACATATCACACAGGCCCTTCCTGCAAAAGCCCCTTTCACTGCAGCTTCCGGGCCGCTGTATTCTGTACCCCACATAGGATGTGTTGCTACAAAACGTTTACGCATCGGGTGATCTTTCAATGCATCACACAAAGCAAATTTTGTTGAGCCACCATCCGCCACAATTTGTTTATCAGTTACCAAGTCCATTATTTGTTTCATCGCAGGCAATGTTGCATCCACCGGTATAGAAACATAAATAAAATCACTTTGCTTTACTGCTTCTTCCAATGGCAATGCTTCATCAATTAATCCCAAGTTCTATTGCTTTATCCAAACTTGCTTTTAGACCTGCCAACACCAATTATTTTTTTGCAAAGCCTTTTTCTTTCATTGCCAATGCCAATGAACCGCCTATTAAACCAACACCTACTATGGTTACTTTGTCAAACATGTTGTTTATATAATTTACTGATTCCTTTATTCTGTTTATTGCTTCTTCAAATTTTTGTTCCGTACTGCACAAGCTTACTCTTATATAAGCCATTACCTGCACTGCCAAAAATTCCACCGGGTGTAATAAATACATTGGCTTCATGCAACACTTCATCACTTACTTCAAACCCATCTTTATATTTTGATGGAATAGCATGCCCATACAAACATTCCTGCCTGTGTTGGTATCAAATTCACAATCCAGTAATTGTCAATAATTCAAAAACTTTTTCTCTTCTTGCTATTGTACACTTTATTTACTTCATCATGCCAGTCCTTTCCCAATTCCAATGCTTTTGCTGCAGCCAATTGTGCAGGCAAAAACATACCACTATCCATATTGCTTTTAAACTTGCAGCATTCATCAATTTTATCTTTTGCACCAACCAGCATTCCAATTCTCCAGCCAGCCATATTATGCGATTTGCTCAATGAGTTTAATTCAATCGCCACATCTTTTGCGCCTTCCACACTTAATAAACTCATCGGGTTATCATTCAAGATAAAACTGTAAGGATTATCATGTATCAATAAAATGTTATTGCTTTTTTGCAAATGCAACCAATTGCTCAAACATTTCTTTTGTAGGCAATTGTCCTGTTGGCATTTGAGGATAATTTACAAACATTCGCCTTTACATTTTCGACCAGCTCATCAACTTTTCTAACTGCTGCAAAATCAGGAAAATAATTATTTTCTTTTTTCAATTCATAAAACAAAGGTGTTGCCCCTGAAATTTTTACTGCACTTGCATAAGTTGGATAACCGGGATTAGGCACCAACACTGCATCACCTTCTTCAAAGTAGGTCATACAAATATGCATGATGCCTTCCTTGCTTCCGATCAATGGTAATATTTCTGTTTCAGCATTCAGTTCAACATTATACCATTTTTTATACCAGTTTGCAATAGCATTTCTTAATACCGGGCTTCCTTTATAATTCTGGTAAGCATGCTGGTTAGGTTTCAATGCTTCTTCATGCAATGTTTTAATCACTTCAGGATGCGGCGGCAGATCAGGGCTGCCAATACCCAGATTGATCACATTTTTTCCTGCCTTATTCAACTCATCTATTTCTCTCAGTTTTTGAGAAAAATAATATTCACCAATGCCTTCTAATCTTTTTGCTGTTTGCATTTTTTATACACTAATTTATTTTAGCCACAGATTACACAGATTACACAGATTTGTTCTTAGTTCACAATAACACTAATTAACACGAATGCTGCTTTACTTCCTTATTCCTCATTTCTTATTCTTATTTCCTGCCATTTTTATAAATCCCCAGTACATTCAATGCTTCAGTTTGTTTCTTTAATCATCTTTCATTGCTCCATTCAATTGTTCTTTTGAATCAAACTCCATATCCGCATGAAAGGAATATTTAAAATCACTTCCCGGTATCGGCATGACTTTGCAGTTTGCTCAAATTAATACCTGCATCAGCAATCTTATTCAGCACTTTTGCCAAACTTCCTTTTGAATGATCTGTATTAAAATTAATAGATGCTTTGTTGGCATCATTCACTTCGGTTGTTTCACCAGCCCTTTGTAATACTAAAAAACGGGTATAATTATTTTTTAGTGTATGAATATTGGGTGCAATCATATCCAACTGATAAATTTCTGCAGCCAGTTTGCTGGCAATAGCAGCAATATGTTTGCTGTGGTGCTTATGAATATGCTTTGCACTTAATGCTGTGTCTTCTGTTTCCACCAATTCGCCAGTTATACTTATCTAAAAAATCAAAGCATTGCTGTATGGCCATTGGGTGGCTATGTACTTCCTTTATATCTGCCAGTTTAACCCCGGGATTTACCATCAGGTTTTGCTTTATCTGCAAATAAACTTCACCAATAATTTTAAGGTTGCTTTTTTGCAGCAGGTTGTAGTTAGGCAAAATGCTGCCGGCAATAGAATTTTCAATCGCCATTACGCCGCCTTCACTTTCTTTTTTATTACCTGCAATTTTAATTACTTCCCTGAAAGTGGCGCAACAAATCACTTCCACAGCTTTCCATAAAACTGCCGGGCCGCTTCCTGGTGAAAACTGCCTTCAAAACCCTGTATAGATACTCTTGTACTCATAATTGATTTATCCTCAATGTTCAGTACAGATCCTGTGACGGTCAGACAGGGCAAAAAAAATCCCGGCTGTTTTAGCCGGGAACCTTTTATGTTAAGCTTTTTGTGTTTACTGATTAACAAAAGATTACCCGGCCTATTTCTAAAATAGAAATAGCTAAAATAAAAGGCAGTAAATTTTGTTTTGTTTGTCATTAGGGTTCGAAAATAGGAAAGAAAATCATTCTAGCCAATATTTTTTCCAATAAATTTCAAAAAAGATTGAAAATAATTCATCAAAGTCTTTAAGAATTATTAGAAATAAAGATGGCTAAAAAAGTAGTCGCCCCTGAGAACGGGGGCGACTTTAACGATTGCTTGCCATATGAAAAATTCTTATATAGAACCGGTTTTATTTCTAAGCAAGCAACTAACCGGTATTTTTTAATTAGTGCTTAACAGCAGCTTTTACTGAATCAACTACAGCAGCAGCAGCAGCTTTAGCAGAATCAACTACAGCAGCAGCAGCAGCTTTAGCAGAATCAACTACAGCATCAGTTGTAGCTTTAGCAGAATCAACTACAGCATCAGTTGTAGCTTTTGCAGAATCAACAGCTGCAGCAGCAGTGTCAGCTGAATTACAAGCTGCGAAAGTAGCAGCGATAGCGAAAACAAAAAGTACTTTTTTCATTTTTTGTGATTTTAATTTTTGTGATTTATGGTGATTAATACCCGTAGTGAAAAAAGGTAACCCTGCTTTTTTAAAAAATTTTTTTTTCGTTGTTTTGGGTTACTATTGCACACATTAAACGTATTAATACCCAGAATGGTGAATACCACAGAACAAGAACATATTATTGTTAAAAGGACTGGCTAAAAACGATAAAGACATCTGTAGAAGCTATTTACCGGGACAATTATACTATTATACAGTCGTTTATACTAAATAATAATGGAACGAGTAGATGACGCAAGGGATATTTTTCAGGAAGCGATGGTGGTGCTGTATGAAAAGAGCAAGGACACAACATTTTCGTTAAACTGTCAAATTAAAACTTATGTATATTCCGTATGCAGGCGTTTATGGCTTAAAAGATTACAGCAGCTTAGTAAATATAGTACACAGGTTGAAAGCCTGGAAGAGATTGTGCCAGTGGAAGAAGAAATTGAGGAACATGAAAAAAGAAATGCCGATTTTCATACTGATGGAGCAGGCAATGGGCAAAATTGGAGAACCCTGTAAAAGTCTTTTAGATGCCTACTACCTTCAAAAAAAAAGCATGCAGGATATAGCAGCTGAATTTGGTTATACCAATGCTGACAATGCCAAGACACAAAAGTATAAGTGTCTTGATAAGGTTAAAGAAATTATTCTTTTCTCAATATAAAAATGTGTAAGTGATGGATGAAATTTTACTGATAGAAACCGTTGAAAGATACCTGAGCGGGAAATGACCCCTGAGGAGAAAGTCTTTCTTTGAGGATTTCGTAAAACCAATCCCGAAATTGACCAGGCAGTGGTGGAGCATAGCTTTTTCCTGCATGGCCTTGATAAACATGGTGAACTAAAATCATTTAAACATACTCTGCTTGAAACTGAAGCTAAAATGATAGAGGAAGGTGTGATAAAAGCACCATCTATTACCGGCAAAGCAAAAGTTGTTCAGCTTTGGAACAAGTATAAGAGAAATATGGCGGTTGCAGCTTCTATTGCATTGTTTATTTCTGTATTAACTGCAGGATTGAATATTGCTTATAACAAACAGTAAGGAGGAAGATATTACAAAATTGGGAGAGAACTTAAAGAAGTTATTAAAGCTGAAGTTAAAAAAGGATTAGATACTTCTACCCATGTTAAGCCTAAACCTTCTATTACTAGAGCATGGCAAATTTGTTGGTACCAGTTTTTTAATTGACGGAAAAGGTTACCTGGTTACAAATTACCATGTTATCAGTAAAATGAAAAATATTTATGTTGACAATAACAAAGGCGATAGCTATAGTGCAGAAGTTGTTTATATCAGACAACTGGCTGCAGATCTTGCCATTTTAAAAATTACTGACACTTCTTATAAAACTATTGCTAATCTTCCTTATTCTATAAAAAGAGGCAATTCAGATCTGGGCGAACAATTCTTTACACTTGGTTTTCCCCGTAATGAAATTGTATATGGTGAAGGTTATGTAAGTGCTAAGTCTGGCAAAGATGGTGATTCATTGGCTTACCAGTTAACTGTATCAGCTAACCCCGGTAATAGTGGCGGCCCGGTAATTAATAAAAATGGCGAGATCATTGGTATTATTACTGCTAAAGATTAAAAGCTGATGGCGTGGTATATGCCACCAAATCAAGAAATATTTTTAAAATGATTGACCAGGTAAAGAAAGTTGATACAGCATCTATCCATTAAAACGCCGGCAAGTAACGGCCTTAAAGGAATTGAAAGAACACAACAGGTGAAAAAGATGGAAGAGTTTGTGTTTATGGTAGTAGGAAACTAAGAGATTTAACACCCAACATAAAAATAGAAACCGTCTCGTCACTTGTGACAAGACGGTTTTTTTATTGACTGATCCTGATACTATTTTATTAACCCCAGAGTGAAGAAGGATATTCTCCATCTGCAACCAATTTATCAATACTTGCCTGCACACCCGGTGCATCTTCTTTATAAGTAACACCAAACCATTGTGCAGAAGTTGGTATTACATTTACATTCACCTGCCCGTTCTTTACTACTTTATCAACTACTAACGGAATAAAAAATTCACTCTTTGCTTCATTGATACTCTTATCCAAAAACTCACCGAAATAACTTTCGCAGTAATTGATAAAGGAAGGATGAAAGCCAAAAAAGTTCATGCTTACGCTGGCGTTCTCACTTACTTCATGCAACCCTGCTTCATCTTCATAAGTAATGATGCCTTTATCATTGCGGTATATTTTTGTACGTTCATTTATATCAATCAAGATTTCCTTCCTTATCCACATTACACACACCACGGCTTACACTTCCGTTGTCACTCAATGTCTTTTTTAATTCATACCCAATAATGGCATATTTATCTGTCGCCGCATCCTTGGTTAAAAAATTATATGCTTTTACAAAACCATCCCGGCCATAAAAATCATCTGCATTAATAACAGCAAAAGGCTCATTCACTATTCCCTTGCAGCAAAGCACTGCATGGGCAGTACCCCAGGGTTTCTTTCTTTCTTCCGGCAAGTGATCTGCCGCCAAGATATTTGTGCAACTCCTGGAAAGCATAGTCCACTTTTATTTTACCTTCCAATTTGTTCCCAAATTTTTCGCTGAACATTTGTTGATGTTCTTCCCTGATCAAAAAAACCACTTTACCAAAACCGGCACGGATGGCATCATAAATAGAATACTCCATTATGGTTTCACCGGCAGGGCCAAAACCCTGTGTTTGTTTCATACTTCCATAACGGCTGGCCATACCGGCTGCCAATATTACAAGTGTTGGTTGCATCATTATTGTTTGTGTTTGATAATAAACCCTGAAATTGTGGAGCGAAAATAAAAGGTAAACGGCCAATACACAAAAAAATTGCTACTTAATTATACAGCCATCCGCATACAGCAAATTGAAACTGTACTCACCCGGGAAAAAAATATAAGCCTGCAGGTGTTGCGGCTGGATAAAATACACCCCATTATTTCCGGGAACAAAATTTTTAAACTGCATTATTTTATTGAAGGTTCACAAACAAAAAAAGTGGCCACTTTTGGCGGTGCTTACTCCAACCATCTTGTGGCCACAGCATTTGCCTGCAAACAGTACAATATTGATTGTATTGGCATAGTAAGAGGAGAAGAACCAAAAGAATTATCACATACTTTATTGCATTGTATTGAATATGGAATGAAACTTCGCTTTATAAGCCGGGAGGAGTATGATATAAAGGACACCGCAGCTTTTACAGAAGCATTAATAAAAAACGATGGCGAATGCATCATCATCCCTGAAGGCGGCTATGGAATAAAAGGTGCTAAAGGTGCTGCTGCCATAATGAATTATATTACCAGCGATATTACACATATTTGTTGTGCTGCTGGTACAGCTACCACTGTAGCTGGTTTATTATTAAATGCAAAACCTAATCAAAAAATAATTGCTTTCCCTGTATTAAAAGGAATGAATGATATTGAACAAAGACTTATATTTTTAACGGAGGAAAATTCAACAACCAACAATTGCATGTTGAAAACAATTACCATTTTGGTGGCTATGCAAAAAAAACACCAGCACTTATTGCATTCATGAATGAATTATATAACGAACAGCAATTGCCAACAGACTTTGTATATACTGCAAAAATGATGTATGGCGTGATGGATCTGATTGAAAAAGATTTTTTTTTACCCGGCAGTAAAATTGTTGTGTACATACCGGCGGCCTGCAGGGAAATTTATCTTTACCAAAAAACACTTTAACTTTTTAACTAAAACGCATTGCCTTTATATTTGCACGTCAGGCAACCAAATATCTTTTTTGAAAAAATGTTTTTGAAACCACTGTACATTACCGGCTTCTTTATCCTTGCCATTAGTATAAAAAACTATGCACAGGATACACTGCCCCGTATTTCTGTAAAAAATATCAGCAATAAAGTGATTATCAGCTGGCGTACTACTTATGGCGCCAATATTACCACCATTAATATCCAGCGTTCTGCAGACAGTTTAAAAAATTTTACCACCATTGGCTCTGTGCTGGAACCAAATAACAGGGAAAATGGTTTTGTTGACAGCAAGGCTCCAGCTCCAGATATGTTTTACCGTGTGTTTGTTGCTTTTGCAGGCGGCAGCTATATTTTTTCTAAATCATACAGGCCGGTTATTGATACTTTTAGTTCAATATCACAAAATATACAAACACAACCTGAGGGGGAAGGAACACCGGGCTTTATTGCCAGCAAGTTTATTTTTACAGGTAAAGACAACAACATCATTATTGATCTGCCGGATGCTGCTGTTTCAAAATACTCCATTAAATTTTTTGATGAAAACGATAAACCCGTTTTTGAAATAAGTAAAGTAACCGAGCCATACCTCATTATTGAGAAAGTAAATTTTTTACACTCCGGCTGGTTTTATTTTAAACTGTATGAAAATGGTGTGATAAAAGAGAAACACCAATTTTATATTCCTAAAGAAGGTAAATATGGCATTCCGCCTGAGGAGATAAAAAGGCAGATTTAAATAGCATACTCCAATCTCAGTACTCAGTACTAAGTGCTGACACAAATACCTGCTCAAAATTTTTCTTCAAGCTTTTCTTTCACTTCCTGCATGTCAACACTGTGTTGCAGTTCTTTTTCTATTGATGTTACCTGTTTGTTTACAATGCCACAGGGAATAATATTATCAAAATAAGAAAGATCAGTATTTACATTTAATGCAAAACCATGCATGGTTATCCAGCGGCTGCAGCGTACACCCATCGCACAGATTTTTCTTTCTTTTCCGGGAATATCTGGCATCGATCCATACACCTGTTTCTCCTTTGCTTCTTTCACCTGCTAATACCATATTCTGCCATGGTCAAAATGATCACTTCTTCCAGTTCTCTCAGGTAGCGGCCAATATCTGTATATAATTTTTCAAGGTCTAATACGGGGTAGCCCACTATTTGCTCCGGGTCCATGAAAAGTAATATCTCCTCCCCTGTTGGTTTTATAAAATTCAATTCCTTTTTGCTGCATCTCCTCTTCACTTATCAACACATTTTCTATATGTCCGCTTTTACCCAATGTATAAACAGGCGGATGCTCACACAGCAAAAAATAACTGGTGGTATCCGAAGCAATTTCTTCATCAACCACAGCGTCGTTCATACCTGCACCAGCCAATGCCCTCGCCCTGTTCATTAAATAACTTTTTACTTTTACATTTTGCTGTAGCAGGTTTTCCTGGTAATCCCAGGCTTCTTTATATTTAATCAGCCCCAAATCTTTGTATATAACATTCAGCTTATCCAATTCAATTCGTTTATTTTGCAAAGATAAGGCAATGGCAATAGGCAATAGGCAATAGGATTAGAGAATGGCAAACGGGCAACAGTAAACACCAAACAGTAAACAGTTATGCAGGAAGAGGAAATAAATGACAGTGAAGCGAATGAAGGTGAAGGCCTTTATGAAAAGCTGGTAGTTGAAATAACCAAGGGACAGGAACCTTTGCGTATTGATAAATTTTTGATGGCAAGAATTGAAGGCGCTACCAGGAATAAAATTCAACAGGGAATTGATACAGGCCTTGTGCTGGTAAATGACTGCCCGGTGAAACCAAACTATAAAGTAAAGCCGTTTGATAAAATAACGGTGTATGATGTTAAAGACCCGGAGAGCACAGATATTGTTCCGGAACAAATGGAGCTTAACATCCATTATGAAGATGATGACATCATCATCATTAATAAACCTGCAGGCCTGGTGGTGCATCCTGGCAGTGGCAATCCCAATGGCACTTTACTAAATGGTATTGCCTGGTATTTACAACAACAAAATCCCAATATAGAAGAAACCGAACTTCCCCGTTTTGGAATGGTTCATCGCATTGATAAAAATACCAGCGGCCTTATTGTTCTTGCCAAAACAACAAAGGCGATGACAGATCTTGCCAAACAATTTTTTAATCACACTGTACATCGCCGTTATATTGCTTTGGTGTGGGGAGATTTTGAACAGGAAGAAGGAACTATCAGGGGCCATGTGGGCAGGCACCAACGTTTCAGGAAATTATTTACCACCTATCCTGATGGTGAACATGGCAAAGAAGCCATTACACATTATAAAGTGCTGGAAAAATTTAATTATGTAACGCTGGTGGAATGCAGGCTGGAAACAGGCCGTACACACCAGATAAGGGTACATATGCAGCACATCGGCCATCCATTATTTAATGATGATTTTTATGGTGGTGATAAAATTGTAAAAGGAACAGTGTTTACCAAATACAAACAGTTTGTTGATAATTGCTTTGCTATTTGCAAGCGGCAGGCGCTTCATGCAAAAGAACTTGGCTTTATACATCCCACCACAAGAAAACAAATGCACTTTGAAAGCGACTTGCCTCCCGACATACAACAGGTGATTGAGAAATGGAGGAACTACAGTAAGAACAGGAATGATATTTCATAAGGCTCCATAATATAATATTCCCTTAACATTAGTTTGCCAACTTCGCTTAGCCTATGTTTACTGCTGCTGAATTTGGCAAAAGATTTTTTATGGGGCGTCGCCATGTCTGCTTTACAAAACGAAGGCGCTTGTGATATTGATGGCCGTGGTGCATCAATCTGGGATACCTTCAGCAAACGCCGTGGTAAAATAAAAGACAATGGCAAACCCTAGCCTGCCTGCGATTTTTACTACCGCTATAAAGATGATCTGACTGCTGGTCAAAGCACTTGGCTTTACAGTCTTCCGCTTCTCCATTTCCTGGAGCCGCATATTGCCTGAAGGAACAGGGCGCATCAATAAAGAAGGCATCGCTTTTTATCACAAACTTATTGATGAATGTTTATTACTTGGTCTAACCCCATACGTTACGTTGTATCACTGGGACCTGCCACAGGCCCTGGAAAAAGAAGGCGGCTGGGCAAGCTATCAATATCTTAAAATGGTTTGGCAGGTTTGTAACCATCTGTACAGGTGAATATGGTGATAAAGTAAAAGACTGGATCGTTTTAAATGAGCCAATGGGTTTTACCAGTCTTGGGTTATATGCTGGGCAAACATGCACCCGGGAAAAAAGACCTGTACCTTGTTTTTATCAGCCATACACAACGCTGCCCTAGCACAGGCAGAAGGAGGAAGAATTGTAAGAAGCGGTGTAAGCAAAGCACATATCGGCACCACGTTTTCCTGCAGTGAAGTAATACCTTACACAAATAAACCTGCTGATGTAGCTGCTGCAAGAAGAATTGATATTTTGCTCAACCGGATGTTTGTTGAGCCTGCACTCGGCAGAGGTTACCCACAGGAAGAAGGATTTTTATTACTTGACAAACTGCACATGCAAAACAAAGCATGGAAATATACTGACAGGTTAAAATTTGATTTTGATTTTATCGGAGTACAGAATTATTTTTCCATCACAGTTAAACACAACCCGATCATTCCTTATGTACAGGCCAGCGAAGTAAAAGCCACTGCCACGTAATGTACCACACACTGCCTTAGGTTGGGAAATAAATGCAGAAAGTTTATACCGCATGCTGAAACGTTTCTGGCTCTATGGCGGCATTAAAGAAATTATCATTTCAGAAGGTGGTGCCTGCTTTAAAGACAAACTGGTAAACGGTGAGGTAAACGATATAGAACGCATTCAATATTTTAATGATTACCTGCAGGCTGCATTAAAAGCAAAAAAGAAAGGCATCAATGTAAAAGGATATTTTGCCTGGACACTCACAGATAATTTTGAATGGAATGAAGGATACAAAGCAAGGTTTGGATTGATACATACTGATTTTAAAACAAAACTGATTACCATAAAAAATTCAGGTTACTGGTGGCGGAATTTTTTGCAACAGAAATAACTGCTTCAAATAAAAACTGTTTTTCCTTTAGAGTAAACAGTTCTCAATATTATGGAAGACGCAGTTTAACCGACTTCTTTCTCAAAACATACACTATTCTCTACACCAATATACTGGCCATAGTTAGGAATAATTTTGTAGCCGTTCTTTTTATACAGTGCAATAGCTTCAGGTTGTTTCTTACCTGTTTCTAAAACACATTTATCATAACCAAGTTCTGCTGCCCATTTTTCTAATTCTACAAGTACTTTACCAGCAAAACCTTTACCTCTTGCCGCAGGCACAGTGTACATGCGTTTTACTTCCATACTGCCAGGCATACTTTCTTTAATGGCACCGCAGCTTATTGCTGTATCATCCTCATACAAAACCACCACCTGTTTTATCATATCAATTTTGTTGAACTGGTGATAGAAAGCATGTTCATCACCATCTCTCTTTGCTAAATCAGCATCGAGCTGTGTTACTAACCCGATAAAATCTTTGTTGGTGGAATCGGTTCGTATAATTGTTGTTGACATGGAGTGAAGGTAAAAAATTTACAAAAACAATCTGGAATACATTTCTTCACTCCCCAAACTCTCCCACTGCACACTTCCCATATTCATAATGCGTATCCACTTTTACAGCAAACCCACCATACAATTTATTAAGACAATTTTTGCGGTGGCCAAGTGCAGCAATGCCGCAGTCTATCAGCCATTCCATTACCATTGTTTTGCCATTCTGTTTTCCAAAATACAAATTCTCTGCATAGCCGCTTTTTTTACAGTTCTTTCGTTGGTGTGCAGCACGCCTGTTCTTAGATATTTCTGTTGCATAGCATTCTGCGTCATACATCTTCTTGTGCAGCACGCCTGTTCTTTGATATTTCTGCTGCATAACATCCATCGTCATACATATTTTCATCAAACTCCAAAGCGCCACAAGGCTGGCGGCTGTTAAGTTCCTTTATTAAACTGGCTTTATATTTTGCAAACCCTTTGTATTTTATTCCTTTAATACCGGTGTAAGGTTTTACTTCATTAGCGGCAAACTGCTTTGGGTACAACCGGCACAGGTTAATGTATTGCACCATCTCCCGTTCTTCATCGGTTAAGTAGTCGTACTCTTTTGCTGTATTGGCTTCTTCCAATTGCTCAACCGTCCACGTTTGTGAAAAACTGCAGCAGCATGATAACAGCAACAATAAAAAAATAAATACCCGGCTTCATTGGCACAATTTACATTCTGTTTACAAACCTGTTGTTAACGAAAGCACAATGTAAAAAATTGCTCAGAACATACCAGCACAGCAATATGTTATATAAATGAAAGTTCTTTGATGCTGCCCGCTTTTAAATCCTGTTTCCTTTTATCAATTTTATAAAAACCCTGCACAATATGGCACGGATATTTATTAAACATTAACAGTGAAACTCAATCTAAACAATATGAAAAAGATAATTATAGCTTTTGTAACGGTGCTCATGCTGGCAGGCAGTTACGAGGCTAAATCTCAAATAAATGCCGGCATCAGTTTTAATACTTTCTATAATGAGTTAAGCCCGTATGGGCGCTGGGTAAACTATCCTGATTATGGCCAGGTATGGATAAGTAATGAAACCGGTTTTGAACCTTACAGCACCAATGGCCACTGGCAGTTTACCAATTATGGCTGGATGTGGGTGAGTAATTACAATTGGGGTTGGGCACCGTTTCATTATGGCCGCTGGGCATACTTAAACAATTATGGCTGGGCATGGGTACCAGGTTACGAATGGGCCCCTGCATGGGTAGGTTGGTGCAACTATGATGGCTATTATGGCTGGGCACCACTAAGCCCCGGCATTGGCTTTAATTATAGTTTTAATAGTATGCCGGTAAACCATTGGCGCTTTGTAAGGCAGCAATATATAAACGATCCGTATGTATACAGGCATTATCAAAGGCCTGTTCGTAATACAAATCAATATCAAAATGTAACGGTCATCAATAACACCGTAATAAATAATAATACTAATTATGTAGCCGGGCCTGCACAACAGGATGTAGAAAGGGTAATAAAGAAAAAGATAGAACCAAAGCAGGTGGCTTTTAATAATGATGGCGTTAAAAAAACAGCACTCACAAACAAAAATGAGGTAAGGGTTTTCAGGCCGGATGCTGTAAAGACAGAAGCTGAACCTGCACAAAATGCACAACCGGTAAAAAAACAACCTGTAAAACAAACAACTGTTGACAAGGCTGAAACAGAAATGGTAAAACCTCTTGTGGTGCAAAAGCAGGAAGCAATAAAGCAACAACAGGCGCAAAGCGAAATACACCCTGTGCAAAAAAATACCATACAAAAACAGCCCATTCAAAAAGCAAATGATGAGCAGTTGTTAGAAGTAAAAAGACAAAGACAACAACAGGAATCGATAAAACAACAGGAACAACAAAACGAAGCAAGGCAACAGGCAATAATAAAAAAGCAACAACAGCAGGATGCTGTAAGGCAACAGCAACAAATAAGAGATCAACAGCAACAGGAAATAAGAAGACAGGAGCAAATAAGACAGGCACAGCAACAAAGGCAAAATGAATTGAAGCAACAGAGAACACAGGAAAGACAAATAAGACAACAGCAACCGATACAGAGAAGCGGTTTTCCAAAGCAAACAATCGAGAGATCGCCGCAACAGCCTGTAAAACAAAAAAGAGAAATGCAATAACCCGTTTTATTATCGTATCCTTTGAAAACATAAACCGCCATCCATATTCTCCCGGTAGATA
Organism: uncultured Chitinophagaceae bacterium; assembly: GCA_963814445.1. GTDB lineage: Bacteria > Bacteroidota > Bacteroidia > Chitinophagales > Chitinophagaceae > Ferruginibacter. The sequence goes on along the minus strand of CAWFCU010000007.1, from coordinate 60,775 downwards.
AAAGGGCTATCTTAACTTTGAGACAGCCCTTTTGTTTTGGCAACCTGGATAATAAAGTTAGCCAGCGTAACGGGTGCCATACATTTCTACAAAAAGTGTATAAATAATCCTCTCATCCAGGACAAGAAAAAACGCTTTTTTTCGTTACCACCATAACTAAATACGTTTTCTGTGAAAAAAGTATCCCTCTTTTCAGCACTACTCTATTGTTCACAACTGGCCAATGCACAAACATCTTTTGCAAAAACGACCTTGACCGACGGCGAAAAATTCATTGAACAAAAAGAAAACACCATCACAGAAAAATCAATTATTAAAATTGAAAATCTTGGTTTACCAATCAATACAGAATACCCTGAGTTAAGGCCAACCATTTCAGCAGACGGGCAATTACTATTTTTCATTCGTGAAGGTGACCCACAAAACACAAAGATCGGTGAAGTGCCCAATGCACAGGATATCTGGTTCAGCTATCGTGACAGTGTAAGTGGTAAATGGAGCAAGGCTGTTCATTTAGGCTATCCTTTAAATACTTATTACTACAATGCAGTGTTCTGGGTTTCTCCAGACAATAATCAAATACTCATCCGCAATGCTTTTATCAATGGCGATTATTATGGCCGAGGTATCAGCATGTGTTTTTTAAAAGAAAATGGCTACTGGAGCAAACCAGAAATGCTACGTATAAGAAACTTTGCCAAATACGACCAGGGCAGGCAAAACGGCGCCACCATGGCTAACAATGGCAGGGCATTATTGTATTACATGACACCAGAAGAGAATGGGCAGAACAATGATCTCTATGTAAGTTTTCCTGCACCGGAAGATACCTGGACAGAGCCGAAAAATTTAGGCAAGATCATTAATGGAAAACATACCAACGAAACAACGCCTTACTTAGCGCCAGATGGTGTTACACTTTATTTCAGCAGCAACCGTGATGGCGGCCTTGGTTATAATGATATATGGATGAGCAAGCGCCTTGATGATAGCTGGCAAAAATGGAGTGAACCTGTAAACCTTGGTGAACCGATCAACACACCCGAAATAGAATCCTTTTTTACCATGGATGCCGGTGGCGAATATGCGTACCTGAGCACTGCACAGGACAGCTATGGCGAAAGTGATATTGTAAGAATAAAACTATTAGAGAAAGAAAAACCAGAGCCGGTAATATTAGTTGATGGAAATGTGTATAACAAAAAAACAGGTGAACCAATTGCCGCTTCTTTGTTGTATGAAACATTACCCGATGGAAAAATTGCAGGCAATGGAATTTCAAGCCCTGTTGATGGTGCCTTTAAAGTGGTATTGCCCTATGATAAAAATTACAGCATCCGTGCAAACGCCGATCATTTCTTTGCCATCAGCGAAAACTTAAATCTTGATTCATTTGTAAAAGCAGGATACAAAGTGATACACAAAGACCTTTACTTAGTGCCGATTGAGATCGGGAGTGTAGTGCGTCTCAACAATGTATTTTTTGATTTTGATAAATGGGACCTTCGTCCAGAAAGCTTTGTAGAACTTGACCGTGTGGTGACTCTATTAAAAGAAAACCCTGCCATTGAAATAGAAATGAGTGCCCACACCGATAGCTGGGGCAAAGATGAATACAATATGAAACTCAGTGATAACAGGGCTAAATCTGTTATGGATTATATCCTCTCCAAAGGTATCAACGCCAGCCGTATCATATCTCAAGGCTATGGCGAAACAAAACCTGTAATGCCAAATACCAGTGATGAAAACAGGCAGTTGAACAGAAGGTGTGAGTTTACGATATTGAAGAATTAGGAAATTTTTATTGTCCCAGCATTTGTGTTGCTATAGAACCTCAGTGGCGTCGCATGCTGACGTTTCAGTCAACATCCCGACAATATCGTCGGTGACACTTGTGCAGTATACTTTTATTGAGCTTTCTTCATGTACACACTTGCTTTGACAACGAATATTTAAATGTACTATAGTTTCGTAAATTTGAGAGTTAGCGATAATTATCAAGATCTATATGTCACGAATTGCAAGATGTCTATTTTTAATTTCAATTATCTTTATTTCATTTTCCATAATCGTTCCTGTGGTTGGGTCATTTTATTCCCTTAGAGTTTACAGATAGAAAGGATACAATATTATTATGACATCAATTCGATTCTTTGGCTTTCCAATTTCGCAATTTTATCATTGACTTTGACAAGTACAGTAAAAAACAAAGATCATAACGGAGTTAAATTTGGGACAAGATCATTTTAACTGTACTTACTTCACTCGCATTTTTTATGTTTTCAGGTTTAGCCATTACTTGGAGCATATGTGCCAAATGAGATTATAATACAAGACAGAACGTAATTAGTTTTCGAGAAGCAAAATTGATTCAGATAAAATAGTAATTCGAAGCTTTGGATGCTGGCGCTACAGATAGTGGAAGTCCAACCTACGGTACATTGGCAAAGTGAAATATTATCACTCGTCATTTTGGAATTTTAGCCACTCGCATAGACAGCAACTTTCATAGACGTTGGATCAAACACTGTGGAATACGCATTGATTCTGTTCTGTCGGGGTTTTCATATCGAACTCCAGAACTTAAAAGACTTTTCATGAAACCCAGATGAAGAAAAGCATTCGAAATTTTATACTCTCACTGATTTAAAAGCCATAGTAAATTGAAAGCAATTGTTTATACAAAATACGGAGGCCCTGAAGTTCTACAGCTCAAAGAAATTGAAAAACCTTTCCCGAAGGACGATGAGGTACTAGTAAAAGTTCATGCGGTATCAATAAATGATTGGGATTTTGGCCTTCTGGAGGGTGACTTCATAAATCGTATGCTAAACGGTCTTCTGAAACCAAAGAGAAAAATACTTGGCTCCGATATAGCGGGACGAATTGAAGCTGTTGGTAAAAATGTAACCAAGTTTAAAACAGGTGATGAAGTATATGGTGATCTGAGCGGTTATTGGGGAGGTTTCGCTGAGTATGCCTGTGCCAGTGAAAAATCATTAGCGTTGAAACCTACAGCCATGAGTTTCGAAGAAGCAGCTGCAATACCACAGGCAGCCATGCTGGCGGTACAGGGCTTAATTGATAAAGGAAAAATTCATTCCGCTCAGCCGCGGAAACAAAAGCTATTGATCAATGGTGCAGGTGGAGGCGTTGGTACTTTTGCCGTGCAGATTGCCAAATTATACGGGGTTGAAATAACTGCTGTTGATAGTACGGGTAAACTGAATATGCTGCGATCAATTGGCTTTGATCATGTAATTGATTATACAAAGGAGGATTTTACTAAAAATGGCCAGTGTTATGACCTGATACTTGATGTTAAGACAAATCGTTCAATGTTCGATTATCTCCGTGCATTGAATCCAGGTGGAATTTATGTAACAGTTGGAGGTTCCATTAGCCGGCTTTTCCAGGCTTTGATCCTGGGGCCATTAATTTCGATGATCAGTAAAAAGCACATCCGTATCGTTGGTTTGAAGACAAACAAGGATCTATTGTATATAAATGAACTTTTCAAAGCTGGCAAAATCAAGCCTGTTATAGATGGGCCCTACAAACTAAACGGGTTTGTTGAAGCATTCCGGCTTTTTAGTAAAGCAGCGCACAAAGGAAAAGTAGTAATAACAATGTAAATAGATTACAGGCTTCTCCATAAAGTTTGGTCGTAAGGTTGTAAAATTTGGGCTGTATTAAAACGCCTTTTCATCTCCCTTAAATACTTTGTACACTGTAAGGAACATAATACGGATATCGAGCCATATGGTCCAGTTTTCTAAATACCAGAGGTCCTCATTCACCCGGTTAATGATTTGTTCATTCTCCGTTATCTCTCCTCTTAATCCATTTACCTGCGCCCAGCCGGTGATGCCTGGTTTTAAAAACTGGCGTACCATAAACTGGTCAACAATTTTAGAGTAATCCGTGGTGTGTTTTACCATGTGTGGTCTTGGGCCTACTAAACTCATCTCACCTTTAAGCACATTGATAAACTGTGGAAATTCATCAAGGCTTGTTTTGCGGATGAAGCGGCCAATTTTGGTAATACGCTTATCATTTTTAGTGGCCTGCTGTAAATCCGAATCTTTGTTTACCGCCATACTGCGGAATTTAAAGCAACGAAATGTTTTATTATTTCTTCCAGAACGGATTTGTGCAAAAAATACAGGGCCTCTTGATTCTAAAATGATAAGCAACCCAAGGATTGGCACCAGCCAGGAAAGAATAAAAATGGTAACCAATAAACTTACCGCTACATCCAGTGTACGTTTTTTTATACGGTTGCCTACATCATCAAGCGGTTCGCTACGCATGGAAAGTACCGGCAGGTCTCTTACATAATTTATTACCACCGGCTTGTTTACAAAAATAGAGAGGTCGGGCACCACTTTAAAGCGGATACATTCTGATTCTGCTTTATTGATGAGTGTATAAATTTCTTTGTTTTGCTCGGGTGTAATGGTGCTGAATATTTCCTGCACATCGTTATCAATGGCGGTTTGTATAGTATTTTTTATATCAGAAATAATGGGATGACGGGTAAGTTCTGTTACGTTGTTCTCATCTTCCACAAAACCAAGCAGGTGTGTATTAAAGCCTTCCTCTTCAAAATAATTCTCCAGCTTTTTAGCCGTTTCATTATAGCCAATGATGAGTACTTTATTGGTAAACTGGTTACGCTTTCTAAAATAATTCTGGATACCGAGAAACAAAAACCGGTTTACCAAAAGGCTTACGCCAAAAATGATGATAGTACTGATGGTGAAATACCTTGACACTTCAAACTGGCGTGTAAAGAAAAGAAAGAACAGCAGGGCAATAAGCCACAACAGGTACACTTGTGAAGTACGCTTGGTAAAACTCTCAAAATTGATGATGTTGTTCTCTGCATAAGTGCGGCATATAAAAGCAATAACAATCCAAAAAATGTTAAGGCTTATCCAGAATTTGAGGTAAGAATTAAACGAACCGTCGCCAATACGGCTCTCAAAAGCCAGCCTTGGTATAATGAAGGCTATGTTGAGCACCAACAGGTCGAGCGCAATAATTATTTTTTGTAAATAGCTTTTTAGCTGCTTATTCATAATATCAAATGCTGAAAATATCTTTTATCCCAAAAGCTCTTATCTAAAAAAGGGGCTTTTAGCTATAAAACGCAGTTGCCACCTGTTTTATTATAAAAAAATAACCTGCGATAAGATTTATGGTAATCAAACTTTTAGCTGCAGGGGTACGCCAAAAGTAGCATTCTTTAAAAATATGGCAAATTCCGGGAAAGTTTCAGTTTTCTGTTTACTGTTTGTTGTTGTCTGCCATTTGCCCATTGCCTATCGCAGAATATTTTTATGAGGGTTAATTTTTGATCCTGATAGCTTTCGGGATGATTTATATGATTGCCTTTTGGCCTATTGCTCATTGCTTATTGCTCATTGCCCATTGCCTATTGCCCATTGCCTATTGCCTATTGCCTATTGCCTATTGCCCATTGCCTATTGCTCATTGCCCATTGCTATTCCACCACTTCCCCTTCAATATCATAATCATAAGCTTTTGTGATTTTTACATTTACAAAATCGCCGGGATGTAATTTTTTCTTTGAATGAATGATCACTTCATTATCCACTTCCACACTGTCAAATTCGGTACGGCCAAGATAACGGCCGGCTTCTCTTTTATCAATGATTACTTTAAAAGTCTTACCAACTTTTTCCTGGTTTTTTTCCAAACTTATCTCCTGCTGCACTTCCATTATCTCCTGTGCCCTTTCTTCTTTTTCTTCTGCAGATAATATCATCCTTCATATCATAAGCACTGGTACCTTCTTCATGGCTGTAAGTAAAAATACCTACCCTGTCAAAACGCATTTTTTGCAAAAAGGTTTTTAGTTCTTCCACATCATCCCTTGTTTCGCCGGGAAAACCTGCTATCAATGTTGTACGCATACAAATATCCGGAATGCGGTTCCGTATCTCTCCTACCAGGTCTTCCATCTCTTCCCTTGTTATCTGCCGCTTCATTAATTGCAGCATATTGTTAGCCGCATGTTGCAAAGGCATATCCAGGTAGTTGCAAATATTTTCTCTTTCTTTTATTGCATCAATAATTTCAATCGGAAATTTTGAAGGATAAGCATAATGCAAACGTATCCACTCCAGCCCTTGTACATCTGCCAGTGCATGCAGTAATTTTGGCAATTCTCTTTTTTTATAAATATCCAGTCCGTAATAAGTAAGTTCCTGTGCAATCAGCATCACTTCTTTTACACCTCTCTGCACCAATCGTTTTGCTTCATCCACCAATGATTCAATTGTCCGGCTCACATGCTGCCCTCTCATTAAAGGAATGGCACAAAAAGAACAGGTACGGTTGCAGCCTTCGCTTATTTTCATATAAGCATAATGCTGCGGTGTGCTCAATAACCTTTCGCCAATCAATTCAGCTTTATAATCTGCTTCAAACTGTTTTAATATCAATCGGCAATTCCATCGTGCCAAAATAAGCATCCACTTCAGGTATCTCTTCTTCTAAATTATTTTTATAGCGTTCGCTCAGGCAACCCGTTACATATACTTTATCCAATTTGCCACGGCGTTTTAATTCCACCTGTTGCAAAATGGTATTGATGCTTTCTTCCTTTGCTTTTTCAATAAAGCCGCAGGTATTTACAATTACAATGTTGTGATCTTTCTTCCTGTTCTCATGCACCACATCAATTTCATTGGCCAGCAGTTGTCCGCTCAGCACTTCACTGTCAACCATATTTTTGCTGCAGCCCAGTGTAATGATGTTTACTTTGTCTCTATGTAATTTTTTTGTCTTCATAATAAGGCGGCAAAGGTAATGAGTTTGTGGTGGATGAGGAAAGCATCATGAATGGCACGCCAATCTTCAAAACACATACGCCACCCTCGCCATAATAAACGAGCCTATTACCCTTGCTTTAATGATGGATTGATAGCGAATAGAAAAATCAACATGTGGAGATGTTTGCATACCAACACACATTGTGTAAGTAGATGCAATAGTACTGTTAACGAATACAAGGCCTGCCTGCGGCTGCCCATACATTTTATCAGCAATATTAAACTTTATACCCACTAACACGGGTACCCCGGTAAAAGAAGGCTGCGATCTTGAAGAAATGCCCGAAGGCAAAGTATCATACACCGCTTTGGTGGCAAAGCTTACAAAGCCAACATTTGCTGTAACGGATGCCGCTTCTGAAAAAGAATATTCGCCTTGTACTGATATACCAAAGCCCAATTTGTGATTGGCGTTGAAATCACCGGTAGCATACCCAATTTCTGCACCGGCGTTGAATATATATGCCTTATCAGGCTGTGCCGTACAGCAGGTAACAATACATACAATAAAAAGGGAAAGAAAAGTTTTTTTCATTAGCTGCATGATTTTATCAGATCATTTCACTCTGCAGTAAAGGATTTACCGCCATATTTTTTTTCTCAGAAAAATCTTTAGCTGCTTTTACAAATGCTGTGAAAATGGGTTGTGGGCTTTCAACCGTACTTTTTAATTCAGGATGGTATTGCACACCAATAAAAAAAGGATGATCATTTATTTCAATAATTTCCACCAAGCCGGTATCAGGATTTTTACCACTGGCTGTCATGCCTGCATCTTCAAACCGCTTTAAGTACGCATTGTTAAACTCCCAGCGGTGGCGGTGGCGTTCTGTTATTTTTTCAGTGCCATAAATAGCATGGGCCAGTGAATTTTCTTTTATATCACAAGGATAACTTCCCAAACGCATGGTACCGCCTTTGGCAGTTATCTTCTTTTGGCCTTCCATCAGATCAATCACCGGGTTGGTTGTGTTCACATCCATTTCGGTGGAGTGTGCATCTTTTAATCCCAATACATTTCTTGCAAATTCAATCACGGCCATCTGCATACCAAGGCAAATACCAAAGAAAGGCAATTTGTTTTCCCTTGCATATTTCACTGCAATAATTTTTCCTTCCACTCCACGGATACCAAAGCCCGGTGCCACCAGCAAACCATCGAGGCTGCCTAATTTTTCATGCACATTTTCTTCGGTAATAAATTCACTGTGAATGTTTACTATATTCACCTTACATTCGTTAAGAGCACCAGCATGTACAAATGATTCCAGGATGGATTTGTAAGCATCCTGCAATTCAATATATTTTCCGATAAGGCCAATATTAACTTTTGAAGTTGGATTTTTCACTTTATCCAAAAACTCTTTCCATCTGCCTAACTGCGGTGCAGAATAACCATTGATATGCAATTTTTTCAAAACAATGGTATCCAAACCTTCCTGCAGCATTTTTAAAGGCACTTCATAAATACTGCTGGCATCCATCGCTTCAATTACAGCTTCTGTTTTTACATTACAGAACAAAGCAATCTTCTTTCTCAATTCTAGCCGTTAATGATCTTTCTGTACGGCATACAATAATATCAGGATGCACCCCATTTTCACTCATCAGTTTTACACTGTGCTGGGTAGGTTTTGTTTTTAATTCTTTGGCCGCCTTTAAATAAGGAATCAATGTTAAATGCACCACCAAAAAATCTTCATCTTCCATTTCCCACTGCATCTGCCTTACTGCTTCAATAAAAGGAAGGCTTTCAATATCACCAACTGTGCCGCCAATTTCTGTGATCACAATATCATACTCACCAGTTTGGCCAAGCAACATCATTCTTCTTTTTATTTCATCTGTTATATGTGGCACCACCTGTACTGTTTTACCGAGGTAATCGCCTTCCCTTTCTTTATTAATAACAGTTTGATAAATGCGGCCTGTGGTAACGTTGTTGGCCTGTGAAGTAAATATGTTGAGGAATCTTTCGTAGTGCCCGAGATCAAGATCTGTTTCAGCACCATCTTCTGTTACATAACATTCGCCATGTTCGTAAGGATTTAAGGTGCCGGGGTCAACATTAATATAAGGATCAAATTTCTGGATGGTAACTTTCAGCCCTCTTGACTGAAGTAATTTTGCAAGAGATGCGGCTATGATCCCTTTTCCAAGAGAAGATGTAACGCCGCCGGTAACGAATATATATTTAGCCATAATCATATTTTTCAAAGTGTTGTAACAATGCCTATCAAAAAATAATTACCACCGCATGAACTGTTTTATCTGCAATTCATGTAATAATAAAATACACTAAAAACTGAGCGATTATTTAAGGAACAAATTATGTGACCAGTGGGAAATAATATCCGGGAGGTCATGCAAACATACAGGGATTTTTTGTGCCGGATAAAATTTGATTTTAAAAATTGTGTAAAAAACTGGTTTTAAGAGACAAACCAGCGTTGATAAACTGGTAATACTTCAGCTGCATGATTGGCGTAATCGTTGCCGGAGATTTCATTGTAATGAACAAGCTGTCAATTCAAAAATGCATGCCTGGTAAACCCTGTTGCCACACTGCATTTCATAACCATACAAACATTTTTTCCCGATTACTCCAAACTTTGCCTTTTTTGTTTTGTTTCACAAACACTTACAGCGTAATTTCACGGACTTTTTAAAACGATTTAACAGCCAGTAAATAACATTCAATCTTTATGGGTGTAATAAAAAACAGCTTTCAAGGCAAAGGCCGACTATAGTAGGTGCAGAAATTAAAGACCTGCTGAAAGAACATGGCAATAAAAAAATTGGAGAAGTTACCTTATCCAGGTGTACCAGGGTATGAGGGGTATGACGGGGCTTGTAACCGAAACATCTTTACTGGATGCACAGGAAGGCATCCGTTTCCGTGGCTTACACCATCCCTGAATTGCAGGTAAAATTACCAAAAGCACCAAATGGCTCCGAACCATTGCCAGAAGGTTTGTTTCACCTGATGCTGTTGGGTGAATTGCCAACGTGAAGAAGATGTAACACATATGACTTCTGTATGGCAACGCCGCAGCCATGTACCTACGCATGTGTTTAATACCATTGAAGCATTGCCACTGAATACACACCCGATGACGCAGTTTGTAGTGGCGATAATGGCATTGCAAACAGAAAGCAGTTTTGCCAAACGCTATGCTGCCGGCATGAGTAAAAAAGATTATTGGGAAGCTACTTTTGATGATTCGATGGATCTGATTGCACGCCTTCCACGGGTGGCGGCATATATCTACAGGCGCAAATATAAATTTGGAGAACATATTCAGCCGAATGGCTTATTGGACTGGGCTGGCAACTTTGCCCATATGCTGGGTTATGAAGATGAAGGTTTTAAAGAACTGATGCGTTTGTATATGACCATTCATGCCGATCATGAAGGCGGTAACGTATCTGCACACACCACTCACCTGGTTGGCTCTGCATTAAGCGATCCTTACCTTTCTTTTGCTGCCGGCATGAATGGCCTTGCAGGCCCATTGCATGGCCTTGCCAACCAGGAAGTGATAAAATGGATATTTGAAATGAGGGAAGAACTGGGTGTGGAAGAACCATCAAAAACACAAATAGAAGAATATGTAAAGAAAACATTGAGCGAAGGAAAAGTGGTGCCGGGATATGGCCATGCGGTATTGCGTAAAACAGACCCACGCTTTACTGCACAAATGGAGTTTGGTAAAAAACATTTGCCTGATGACCCATTGGTAAAAACTGTTTGGAATATTTATGAAGCAGTGCCTCCTATTTTGCAATCGATGGGTAAAATAAAAAATCCATGGCCTAATGTAGATGCACACAGTGGTGCATTGCTGGTTCATTATGGCATGGTGGAATATGAATTTTATACTGTGTTGTTTGGCGTATCAAGGGCATTGGGCGTATTGGCAAGCCTTTGCTGGGACAGGGCATTGGGCTTCCCGTTGGAAAGGCCAAAATCAGTAACAACAGACCTGGTGAAATTGTGGCTGGAAGGAAAGGATGAAATTTGGGGAGACTAAGGACAGTGATCAGTTATCAGTGACAAGTTATGAGTACTGGCCTGAAACCAATATCTGATAACTCATCACTGATAACTAATTAAACACTTGCTTATAAAATTGCTTTAGTGATAAAAAAGAAATTTGCATTACGGCACTAACATTTCTTACCCTTGCAGCCATTGCACAACCTAAAAAACAACGCGCTCCGCAAAACCAAATGCTCACTTAAAAGTTTTTAATATAGCCATTGCCAGCGGTGATGGCAACACTGCCACCACTGCATTGAATTATTATTTGAGTGAACAGGGAGAAAACAATGTATATGCTGATACGCTTGGCAATGCTGTATATGCAGCAGGGTAATTTTGTACAATGTTATTATTGGGCTGATAAAAGGCTGTTGGTAAAAAACCAGATGATAATACCCTGCTTGAACTGAAAGGCATTTGCCTTGATAAAATGAACCAGCCAAAAGAAGCGATAGAAATTTTTGAAAAGTTGTTTGGCAAAACACAAAGCCCTTATCATGCATATAAGTTAATGGAACTGCAATACAGTATCAAACGCCTGGCTGAATGCCTGGCTACTGCACAGGCTGCAGAAAAATTGACTTACAAACCTGATTATTTAATGACCTACAATGTAGGCCAGCAAACAGGCCGTACTTATTTGCAGGCTGGTGTTTACAATATACATGCACTGGCTTTGTACGACCTTGATAAAAAAGCAGAGGCCAAAACTTATTTTGAAAAAGCACTGGCATTAGATTCTACTTTTGCATTGGCAAAACAAAACTTAGATGCGATGCAATCATTAGAAACAGGCGCTGCAAAACCTGTACAACCGATGATGAATAATGCAAACCAGCCATCTGCTTCGCCTGCTAATAAGCAAAATTAATTTCAATTTTTACCACAAAGAACACGGAAAGTTTGAATAGTATTATTTAGTGTTCATTAATGCTCACTTTCTTTTTGGTTGTAATCTCTTTGATTCTTTTCTCTTGAGTCAAATTCTTCGATAAGCATTATTTGCCAATATGTAGCTATTGAAGTAAATGTTGAAATACGGGAAATAGTAGCGGTTTAGTTCTTTGGGGAAAATGATGCTGACTAAGAATAAGAATTTTATAAAAAATCCCACTTAAGTGGGATTTGTATTGTGGAGAATAGCGGGTTCGAACCGCTGACCTCTTGCATGCCATGCAAGCGCTCTACCAACTGAGCTAATTCCCCGGAAAGGATTGCAAATATATAGTCCCTTGCAATCCATACAAAATCATTTTTTAATGAGCACAAATGGCACAAAGAAATACAGTGAAAATATATTGAATGATTAATCCGACATAAATCAGCACAAACCAGAGGCAGGGTTAAAATATGATTTTTCTAAAAAGCAAAAGCCCCACCAGGTGGAGCTTTTACTTTTACAACCCATAATAATCAACAAAATTACTGCAAAACAACTCTTTCTGTAAAAGCAAGTTGCTTGTTTTCATCAACTACTTTTACTAAATAAGTTCCTCTTGCTGTTTTGCTTGTTAAGCGTACATTTTCAATTTGGTCTTTACCAGTTATTGTAACCACTTTAGAATACAATGGCTTTCCTGCAAGATCAGCTAAAGATGATAGTGTATCTGCCTGCTTTTTGTCCATTGAACCTTACATTGAATTGTTCGCCGGTAGCAGGGTTAGGAAATACCTGTGCATCTGAAGCAGCAGCAAAATCCGGCAATACAGATTTGGTTACATCAAACTTAACAGAAGCATCTTTTTCTTTTTGCAGCAGCATGTTGCTGTTGGCAAGGTCTGATGCATTGAATGCTTTTTCAGTGCTTTCAACTTTTACCGCTTTCATATCTTTAAAGTTTACACGGTATAAACCTTCAAACACATTAGCGCTGATTACGATCATGTTGCCATCATTATCAACCACTGCACCATTAGTGGTATAGTTCGCAGGCAAACCAGTGATAGTGCCGGTAAAAGTTGCCATTTTTGTTTTTACATCCACTGTATAAACATTATGGTTAGCCGAAATAACAACTAACCTTCCAAAAGCATCGGCCAGCATATCGCCACCCCAGCTTGTGCATTTGTTATGAATAGAAAAACCTTTATTTTCCTCTGCGTCCACTAACGCACCTAAATCTTCCACCACCGGTTTTTTACCAGTAGTAAAACGGATAAGGTGATTAGCATCGTTGGTAAGTGCATAACCGTAACCATCAGCCGCAATAACCATTCTTGTTATCTGGTTTTCTTCAGGCTGGTAAACATTGCCTGCATTTACAGGAATGATGTTCTTTTTTACAACAGTAAAATTTACATCGGCTTTATTAAGGTCGAGATAACGGATGTCTGAAAAATGCATCGGCGCAAAATATAACCTGCCATGCCTTTCATCAAGGGCACAGGCAGCCACACCAAAAGAGGTAGGGTTTGGCACCTGCACTTTATCAGCAGTGTTGTCTAATGATTTTACCGTAAAAGCTGTTTTGTCTGATTCAAACAAAGTTTTAACCACTTTGCCTGTGGCAATGTCAATTTGTTTTATATCAGCCCATAAAAAATTGTTGTTACTCTTACCCGTAATTGCATATGTTCTGGCAGATTGGGCGGCGGAACAAAGGGAAAGAGAGACGAGAGAAGCGGTGAGTAGAAATTTGCCTTTCATATAAGTAGAGTTTTGTTTTATGTTGTAAATTAATAAAGTTGGGAATCAAAACCAAGATTTTTTTACCAACGGAATTAACGAAATTGCCTTATCGCGGTTATTATTTAACAATTTATTTTCAGCAATGGAATTTAATAAGGCCGTCCATTGGCTGTTTTAAAACCCTGCCTAATTGCAGCTCATAATTATTGCACATCTCTTTAGCACATCTTTGAACCCGAATGCCACACTGCCGATAAAATGTATTGGGTGCGTCCAGCTTTCTTTGTATTTATACAGGTGATTAAAGAAAAATTCATTAAAACTGTCTTCAATAATATTTTCAATCATATAATGCCCCCGGTTTTCCACCAAAAAGCCTGTAAAGCTTGCCAGGTAACGGTTTGGAAGAGGGCCTTTATATACCGCTTCCAGTATCTCCACTGCATTGGTATTGTATTTTGCATTGAACCTGTCCATCAGGTCGGGGTCGAAAGTGTTGTACAAAAAATGCTGCACTACTTTTCTGCCCAGGTAAGCACCGCTGCCTTCATCTCCCAAAATAAAACCCAGGCCAGGGCTGTTTTTTACAATGCGCCTGCCATTAAAATAGCAGGAATTGGAACCGGTACCTAAAATACAGGCCACTCCCTGCCCATTTCCACAAAGTGCCCTTGCAGCACCCATCAGGTCGTGGTCAACGGTTATTTTTATTTTGCCAAACACATTTTGCAAGGCTGTTTTTATCGACTTTACATTGGCAGGATTGGAGCAACCAGTACCATAATAATATATTTCGGCGGGCAGGCTGTTTTTTACTTTGGGTTTCAATTCTTTTTGCAGCAGTTCCTGTATTTGCTGTGTGGTTAAAAAGTATGGGCTAATCCCCTGTGTTATGATCGTCTTTTTCTTTTTCCCTTCCAGCAGGCACCATTCTGCCTTTGTGGAACCGCTGTCTGCAATCAGTTTGATGGCCATCGTTTGTTGTTTATAATTTCATTTCAAATTAGAGTATTTTATTCATTCGCTACCAAATATCTTGTTCAAATAACCATTCATTAAACATTGCTAAAGGGGTTCGGTGTAATTCATTTATTTTCGTGCCCACAAGAAAAATATGAACAGTACTAAGAAACCGCAGGTATGGCTGCCACTGTTGTTCAGCATAACCCTTATCATTGGTATGATGCTTGGCTACAGAATGAGGGATGGTATGCCGGGCAAGCCTTATTTCTCCGTTGACAAAACAAAGCCGTTGCAGGAATTGATGGAGCTTATAAAAGCAAAGTATGTGGATGAGGTAAAAATGAATGAATTGGCTGATACCGCTATTGCTGCCATCCTTGGCAAACTTGACCCCCACTCTGTTTATATCCCTGCAGGCGATGTGCAGGAATCGAATGAAGATATTGCCGGAAATTTTTTTGGTATAGGTGTTGAGTTTGATGTGATAGATGATACCATTAATATTATGCATGTGGTACCGGATGGGCCAGGTTTTAAAGCAGGGGTGCAAACCGGCGACAAGTTTATTAAAGTAAATGATACGGCTGTTGCAGGTGTAAAAATCAAAGAAGCTAAAATAAAGAAATTACTCCGTGGCCCCAACGCCACACAGGTTACCATTGACATTTTAAGGGGCAATGAAAAAAAGAAGATCACCATACAAAGAGGTATCATTCCTGTAAGCAGTGTGGATGCAGCCTATATGATAGAGCCAGGCACGGGTTATATCAGGCTTAATAAATTCAGCCAGGTTACTTACCGGGAGTTTATGCAGAAACTTGAAAAACTGAAAGGGCAGGGCTTGCAAAAACTGATTCTTGATCTGAGGAATAATGGTGGCGGCGTGCTTGACCAGGCCACAGAAATTGCAGATGAATTTTTAGATGGCGATAAATTAATTACTTATACAGAAGGCGCCAAGTTTCCCAAAAAAGAATACCGCTGCAAAAGGCCGGGCTTATTTGAACAAGGCAAATTGGTGCTGCTATGTGATGAAGGCACAGCCAGCGCCAGCGAAATTTTAATTAGGTGCCCTGCAGGATTGGGACAGGGCAACCATAATTGGCCGCCGGAGTTTTGGCAAAGGCCTGGTGCAGGAGCAATATGATCTGAGTGATGGCAGTGCATTGCGGCTTACCGTTGCCAGGTATTATACACCGCTTGGAAAGAAGCATTCAGCGGCCTTATATTAAGGGGGAAAAAGCTTATTACGATGAAATAATGAACCGTTTTCATGATGGGGAAGTGGTAAGTATGGATTCTATAAAAAACGATACCACTAAAAAATATACAACACGCCTTCTGGAAAAATAGTATATGGCGGCGGCGGTATAAGCCCTGATGTATTTGTGCCAATGGATACTTCAAAAACCGGTAGCTGCATTCAGCAAATTGTATTATAAAGGCACGTTGACAACTTTGCGTATACTATTTTATTAAGGAATAAACCACAGCTAAATTCCTTTAAAACGATTCAGGAATTTTCAGATAAATTTATCATTGACGCAATGATGACTGGCAGCAGTTTGAAACACTTTCGCTTAAAGATTCTGTTAACTGGTTCTAGCTTTCACACAAAAGAAAAAGATGAACTCAGTTTCAGGCTAAAAGCATCCATTGCAAGGCAGCTATGGAGAAATGAGGGCTTGTATGAAGTGCTGAATACAAAAGATGATGCTATCAAAAAAGCGCTTGAAGTATTGAAAAAATAAAGCTGACCAGCAACTGTATCTTCCAACATCTAATTTGTAAAATCATTTACTGCCATATTCCTAAAATTGGATATTTTTGTTTATTCAATTACTTTTACCAACAATCGGTAAATTACCTGACAAATTACCCGGAAACCTAAACCTTTTGAAAATAAAAAAATATTTGCTGCAGATATTTAGCCATATAGTATTTAACACCCCCCGCCATTGTACAATGGCGCCGCAACTTGCACAGTATCATTTGTTTTCGCAGTACAAGAATTCCTTATTTTTTTCGTTAATGCTTAATACTAACCTATACAATCCATATATATGATAAAAAAAACACATGGTTTTTTACTGCTGGCCATTATATTATTAATGGGTGCTTCCTGCACCAGCACCAAGAAAATGGTTTATTTTAAGGACCTTGAAAATGTAAAGCAGGCAAACCTGATATCGAGCCCACAGGATAATGCGGAGCATAAAATTGAAAATAATGAAGTGCTGAGCATCCGCATTACCAGCCCCACCACAGATGAAAATGCTTACGAAATATTTAATGTAACAAACGAATACAAATCCAGCACTGCGTTACAAGCTGGTACCGGCTACCTGGTAAGTAACGACGGATATATTGAAATACCTTTACTTGGGACAATAAAAGCTGCAGGCTTAACAAAATCGCAACTAAAAGCAAACTATACTGAAACAAATTAGAGACAAAAGATTGTTGCTTGACCCTATTGTGGAGATAAGATTTTTGAATTATGAAGTAACAGTACTGGGAGAAGTTGCAAGACCAATGGTTATTACTGTACCTACAGAAAAAATTTCGTTATTGAAAGCATTAGGTACTGCAGGTGATATTACGGCTTATGGACAGAAGGGACAATGTAATGCTGATAAGGGAAAACGAAGGCAAAAAAACTGGTTACAAGGGTAAATCTTGAGCTCAAGCACTTTTCTGCAATCGCCTTATTACTACCTGCAACCAAATGATGTGGTGTATGTGGAAACTACCAGCAACAGGGCTGCAAGTGTTGATAAAACACGTTTGATACTTCCTGCAATATTAAGCACTATATCTGTAGCCATATTGGTAATTGACAGGATTACCAGATAATTAAAAGAAATTGATCTTAAAAATAAAAGCATGCAACAATTAAGAGCAAATAAAAATACACCTCAAAAGGAAGATAACGCAGATAAGCCAGGTATTGGCCGGCTATATCAGCTACTGGCCTTTATTTTTAATATGCCTTGCATTGGCTATTGGTGGCGCATATTTTTATATCCGCTATGCTATACCTAAATATGAGGCATCTGCAAAAATTATGCTGAAAGATGAAAAAAGAGGCGTGGATAAATCTAAAACACTTGAATCAACTTGATGCTATCAGTACTTACAAAATTATTGATAATGAAACTGGAGGTTTGAAATCTCAAAGCCTTGCTGGACAGTGTGGCAATAAACTTATGCCTGTATGCACCCATTACCCAGGAAGGAAAACTAAGGATTCAATCCGCTTACACAAATTCGCCTATATATATAAATGCTAAATACCCTACAAAGATGAAAAGTTTGAACATAAAAATACCTATCAGGTATGACAGCACAACAAGAAAGTTGATTTATAAATAATAAATATTACTGCTGCATTAAATGAATGGTCAAAAACCCAGTATGGGGAATTTATGTTTTTACCCAATCCTCGCTTTGATGGATATACAGGCATCCAAACCTTTTTTTTTTGATTTGTTAAGGGTCAACAGTGAAGTGGGTTGCTTTTAGGTGCTTTAAAGGTGGATGCATCGAGTAAAACTTCCAGTATTGTTAACCTTATTTACAGGGATGAAGTACCTGAAAGAGCCGAAGATATCCTGAATACGCTTATTAGTTTTATAACCATGGCGGCTATTGATGAAAAAAATAACCTTGTAAAAAGCACTGTTGCATTGATTGAATCAAGGCTTGCAGTTATTAAAAGGAACCTTGATTCCATTCAGAAAAAAGTAAAAACTTCAGAGCCAAGTAACAGGGCTGTTGACTTTAGGCGAACAGAGCAGACAGCACTCAATTATCATTGGCAGCAGCGATATAAAAGCATCAGAAGCATCAATACAATTAAAATCTTTGAATGATTTAAAAAACTTTGTGGCTGCAAATGATAAAATAGGTGTGTTACCATCTGCAAGCAATATCAGCGACCCTACACTTACCCAACCAAATGACGGCATATAACAATATGCAGATAGAACTGGAAAAAATGAGAAAGACTGTTGGTGAAGGCAACCCTATTAGTTACCCATCTAAAAGAACAAATTATCACAGATGAAGCCGAACATTGTAAACAATATTAAACCCAGATAAAAAACCTTGAAATGAGCAGGGGCAATTATAATGCTACCAGCGGCAGGTTTAACAGTATGCTGGGTGGCATACCCGAAAAAGAAAGGGAACTACTTGAAATAAGCAGGGACCAGAATATACAGCAAGGCATTTATTCTTTCCTGCTGCAGAAAAAAGAAGAAAGCGTGCTTTCATATACCACCACCAATACCGACATGCTAAAGTGGTGAATGCATGCCAAAGCCGGCGGCGGACCTGTAAGCCCAAAAACAAGCATGATATATTTTGCTGCTTTGACTCTTTGGGCTTATATCTGCCCATTAGCTTTTGTAAATGGCAGGGAAATGCTTAACAATAAAATACTATACCGTAAAGAAATTGAATCACTAACTACTATACCTGTTATTGGAGAAATTGTTTACAATAAATCAAAATCTTCGTTGGTGCTTGAGCCTGGCAAAAGAAGTTTTATAGCTGAAGAATTCAGAAAAGTAAGGGTATCGCTTCTGTTCCTTGGTATTGATTCTTATCATAAAAAAATATTGGTTACATCCAGCCTGCCTGGAGAAGGAAAAAGTTTTGTAGCCGCCAACCTTGCTGTAAGCCTTGCCATGACGGGTAAAAAAGTGGTCCTGGTGGATGCTGACCTTCACAATCCATCATTGGGTAAATTATTTGATGTAACCACAGAAGAAATTGGCGTAAGCGATTATTTGCTTGGGGAAAAAAAGCTTGATGAAATAATAAGAAAAGTACCAAACCACGAAAACCTTAGTTTTGTTTCGTCAGGAGGCCTGCACCCTACTCCTTCTGAACTGCTGGAAAACGGGAAAATACAAAAATTGGTTTCGGGACTTGAAGACAAATTTGATTTAGTAGTGATAGATACTGCACCAGTGGTAATGGTTACAGATGCTTATCATCTGTCTTCACTGGCCGATGCTACTTTGTACGTAATCCGGCACAAATACACTCCCAAAATGGTTGTAAAACGAATTGATGAAAATAATAAGATCAATTCACTGAAAAACCCGGCCATCATTTTTAATGGAGTAAAGATAAGGGGCTTTATGAAAAACAATTATGGTTACGGGTATGATTATGTGTATGGCAAAAATCAAAAAATAATAAAGGATATAAATTAAAAGCATAACTTAGCCTTCCTGATAAAACATTATACCTCTGTAATCCACTCCCGTAAACTGTAGGCCGGTACCCTTTGTATTAGCACCAATAACCATTTTTTGAAAAGCTGTACAGTTTTTAATCATTTAAAGATTTTAAAATGAACAGGAATTGGTATGCGGTTTACACAAAGCCACAAAGCAGAAAGAAAGGTAGCTGCCCTTTTATCAAAAAAGAAAATTGAAAGTTTTTGCCCACACAACCGGGTCATTACAGGCAATGGCAACAAAAGGAAAATGGTATATGAGCCACTTTTCCCAACTTTTGTTTTTGTATATACTTCAGAATTTGAAATGTATGAAGTAAGAAAAACAACCGATGTTATAAACTTTGTATACTGGCTGGGTAAGCCTGCCGTAATAAAGACGGCTGAAATTGAAAATATTGCCCAATTTAATGGTCATACTACAATATTAAAGTTGAAAGAAGTCCCGTGAATGCTAGCGGCAATGGCACGTATTATGAATGAACCGCATGACCGTTAACTGGTATTATCTGTCAAAACTACAAAGTTAAACTCATCCTTCCATCGCTTGGCTTTACCATGTATGCAGAAACAACTAAAGAACTGGCTGCATATGAATACAACAGGTACAGAAGTATTCAGTGAAACAATGGCCGTACAAATAAACCTGCCTGTAACAGGATATATATAAACTTATAAACCGCTGTTAGTAACTTTTACTACAGCGGTTTTTTATTTATAGCTTTAACAGAACAATATTATTATTTTTGGAAAAAGTCTAAATACGGGAAATATTTCTTTCGTTCCAGCGTTATAATGCCTATCAGATTAACAGTGAAAAGCAATTGGTTAAAAGGCATTAAGCATTACTATAAAAGATGATACGGTATTATAAAAAGTTTTATTTTTTAAAGGTGTACGAAAACTGGTTTCAGTATAAATACAGGCTAAAAGATGTGATAGGATTAAATGTTTACTGGCATGTAAAAAAACAGGACACCGAGAAAATGCCCGCCGTCAAATTTATTTCCCACACCATTGAGCTTGACCTTGTGCAGGATGCAGAAACTATTACAGCTAATTTTTCAAAACAAATAAGGCAGCAGGCAAGGATAGCGGAAACAGAAGGCATCAACTGCACTTTTCAAAATGATATAGACGTCTTTGTTGAGTTCTTTAATGATTTTGCAAAGAAAAAAAATACTGATTTGGTAAGTCAGCAGAAGGATGGAAGAACTTGGAGATGGGATAAAATTAAGCTTTGCCATGCCACAATGGCGAAATACTGGCAGCTCATAGCTATTTAACCGATAACGAAGCCGGTATTGTACGCCATCATCATGCAGCTACCAGGCGCCTTGATGACCAGATTGATAAAAACCTGATAGGAAGGGCTAATAAATATCTAACGGTTAAAAACATACTTTACTTTAAAGAGCAAGGCTACAAAACTTTTGACTTTGGTGGTTATGCAAAAGACACCACTGATGAAAGTTTAAAAGGCATCAATAACTACAAGCTTCTTTTTGGGGGCCATGTTGTTGAATCTGTAAATTATTACTCTTACGGTTACTGGCTTTTTAAAAAACTATCTAAGCTTCTAGGCTTGCAGGGTAAAGTGTAAAACATACCGGCTTTATAAATCGAAAAACCAGGCATAGTTAAAACCAACTGTGAGCCAGGGCGGCGAAGCCATGCAACGGTACACAACTCCCCTTCTTTATTTTACCTGGCATTTTCACATAAAAAATTACTTCTGCAATAATGAATAGCACAATAGCTAAAATTATTTACTACCTCATTTTGGTTGGGCTATCCTGCAACGTGGTGAGGCTTTACCTCCAGCAAAGGGATGTGCAGTTGATAATGGACGAAGCTGTATTTCCCTGGTACTTCCAGTTGGCCTTTTTGGGAAATGTAATGATTTGCGCTGCTGCTGTTATGTCTTTCTTCCTGTACAGGAAATATTTCCCTTCCTTTATTACCACCTGCTACGTGTGATGATATTGTGGGTAACCATTGCGTCTTTTAGTGACTTTAGTACCATTTTTAAAAGGCCCAATTTCTTCTTTTCTATAAAAGGCATTGGCACCTATATAAACTTTGGCCTGTTATTTTTTGCAGCCGATACAGAAAGGTTCCCAAAGGTTTTAAAATTCTTTTATTATGTATGCTTTTTCTTAATTGTAGCAGGTTTTATTAACCTTGGAACAGTGGGCCTTGGTGCCAGCAGAAAAGACTTCCTGTATGTAATAAAGGATTCTGCCTTTTTTTGTATGTGGGTTTTCCCTTATTTCTTTCTACAGGAGGATGAAGATAAAAAAAAAAACCTGTTTCACCTTGGCACTTTCCTGCTGATAGTATTATTAGTTTTTTTTACAGGCGCAAGGTCATATCTCATCATAAGCATAGTAATACTGATGGTGAAATTTTCAAAAAGCTTCAAGTCGCAAAACGGGATATTTGCTTTAGTTGGATTAATAGTATTGCTTGTTGGCGGATATTTAATTATCAGTAACAGCCAATTCAGCGGCTCACTGGATAATGCGATGGATAACTTTTCAGAAAGGTCTGTTGAAGATACCAGGAGCGACCAGATTATTGATTTTCTTTCACAATACGATTTAGAATATTTGTGGCAGGGTGTGGGGCCACTGGGGCTTTGGTATTGGAATTCCATTGGCGACTATTATGGTTTTCTAGATAACCAGTTCTTATTACTCTGCCTGGTGGGCAGGCCTTCCTGCAATTATTACCTATATGTATTTCCTGGTAAAATCACTTTTTATAGAAAGTGAAATACAGCTTTTCCAGGATGTGAAAGGAATGAAACTGATGATTGGATTCTGGATATGCGCCTGTCTTGGACTTGCTATTTATGTTACCATTTGCTCCGATCTGTATTACTATTTCATTTCTTTAATGATTGGCCTTAATGCCTGCCAGTACACTAAAATCATAGAGCCGGAAAATGATTGATTGCAAAAAACACATGGTACCCTGCTCATAAGATGAACGCTAAATTTTTAGAAAAACATAGTTCCAAAATTTTATTTGGCGCCACCCTTGGGGCCACTGGTTTAAGCTTTGCAGGCACTGTACTTAACTCAAGCCTGCTTGGTGCTACAAAATTCGGCGACTGGAAATACCTGCAGAGTTTTGTTGTGCTGGTAAGTTATCTTACCAACTTTGGTTTGTATTTCTCCGGTGGCAGGTTGATAGCTGCTACAAACAACCCACTTAAGATACGAACATACAAAGGATACCTTGTTTATTTTGCATTGGGTGGGCTTGGGGTAATTATTTTAACGCTGCTGGTTTGCGGTTTTTTCTTCCCCAAATTATTAAGTGAATCCCTATTTCATGTGGCGTTGCTGATGATGCCGCTTTTTTTTATCCATCCGCTTGGTTTTTATTTTGAAGCGGTATACCAGGGGCAAAAAAAATTATTGGCGCTTGCTGCATACAGGTTCCTGCCATCATTTTTTTATGTGTTATTGCTGTATAGTTTAAAATCGCTTTCCGAAGGAAGCATTCATTACAATGCACTCTTAATGTATGGCACTTCCTTTATTGTGTGCATGGTGTTGCTAAAAACAGACAGCCCTGTTTTTAAATGGGGCACCAGCGAATGGAAAGACCTGAAAATGCAGCATAAATCCTTTGGGGTGCAGTTGTATTGGGGTGGGCTGTGGAGTGTGGGTGTAATTTACCTGCTGCCAATTTTGGTTGGCTTTTTTAATATTGATAATAAAGATGTGGGGCATTACAGCCTTGCATTGAGTTTTATTATGCCGCTTGCCATTTTACCAAGCATTGTAGGCACTTCCAACTATAAATCATATATAACAGCCAGGGTGATCCCAAAAGAAAACTTCAGGAAAGTGATTATCTCCTGCCTTGTATATGCAGGTGCTGTTGTTTTTATGTGTTGATTATATGATTGAGCTTTTTCTTGCGCCTGAATATAAAGATGTGGCAATGCTTATCAAAATCGGGTCAATCGGGGCTATCCTTCATGGCTTTGCTGACTTTGTAAATAAGTTTTTACTCGCCAAAGGCGAATCAAAGTACATGAAAAAAACGTCCATGCATTGTAGGTATTGTGCAATTGGTCTCTTCATTGCTATTGATAAAACTATTTTTCTTCCACAGGCGGTATTATTGCCAAATCACTTGGTTCATTATCCCTTTTCCTCATGCTTTATATTTTTTATTACAAGAAATACGTGATCGGAGGGTCTGAAGGGCAAAAAATTGTGATCCATGAGGAAGATGAAGCCAATTACGCCGGAAATGCCGGTTGAATAAACACAATTATTATCACTTACCCAATACAAAAACATGGTAACTACTAAAAACACATTAGCCATCAACAGGCAATCATGCCCGGTTTGCCAGTCGAAAAAAGAGAAATACTTTTTAGTGCAAAACACAACAGCCCCGGCTTTATTGACTTTATAAAATATGAAGCCTATTATAGAGAAGCATTTTATGATGCCTATAATAACGGCCCGGCAAAAGAATTGCTGTATGAAATTGCTGAATGTAACGACTGCCATTTTTTTACTTAACAGAAGTGTTAAGTGATATGGGCATGGGGCTACTCTACAATGAGTGGCTGGATAAAGAAATGCTGAAAGTAGCATTACAAAAAACTTCCGTATAGCCCTTACCAGGAGTATATGCTTGGTTTGATGAAAAAACATTTCAGGAAAAACCAACAACCTACACTGATGGACTTTGGTGCTGGCTATGGTGTGTTTGCTGGCATGTCTGTAAAAAAAGGTTTTAAAACGTATGCCTTTGATCTGTCAACTGACAAAAATGATTTTATGGACAGTATGGGTGTCACTATCATAAATGATCTGAATAAACTACAAAAATTATTTCAATGTTATTTGGGTGAACCAGGTATTTGAACATGTTTCAGATCCACTGGGTATTGTAAAAGAACTAAAAGAAAGCCTTACCGATGATGGGCTTATTTATATTGCAGTGCCGGACTGTACCAACTTAAAACCAGTATTAAAGGAAAAAGGCTTGTCGCCTGAATTGTTCCGCCTGCTTTGCCCCATCAGCATATCAATGCGTTTACCAACAGCACATTAAAACTGCTAGGCACTAACAGCCGGCCTGCAGCCGCTTGGCATGTTTGATTATTTAAAGATGTACAATACAAACTCAACTGCCTGAATTAAAATTGCTTGCAAAGAAAACGATCAAAAACTCTTCAGCAAGCACTGGTTTGTTTTTTAAAAAAGAAATAAAGCCGCATTTCTCCCAATGAACATTACATTAATATCCAACGGGCATTACCCCGATAAACATGCAGCGGCCATACGGCATTCCACACTGGCAAAGGGATTGGTTGAACAGGGGCATACTGTAACTTTTCTATTACTTACGCCGCAGGAATGGAATGGCAAAGACAGCATAAACTATTCTGGTGTTGAATACAAAACGTTGAACGCTTATACAGGGCATAACAAATTCGTGAAAAATTACCAGGAATTAAAAGCCATCTTCAAAGTAAAAAAAATATTACAGCAACAGGCGGCAGCAAAAAAATTAGATGCGGTAGTTCTATTTACAACTGAGCCATCACCCATTACTTTATACTGAACGCTGCCCATAAAATGGGAGTTAAAGTTTTTCATGAAAGAACAGAATTACCTTACGCTGTTGCAAGCCAATCAGCCATAAGGCAGCAAATGCTTACATACTATCTGAATAAATTGCTGCCAAAATTTGATGGCGTATTTGTAATCAGTAATAAATTGGTACAATACATCGGGCAGTATAATAAAGCAACAAAAAAATTAGTAACGCTTGTTGACCTGTCATTTTTCACAACAGAAAAACAAAGCCCCTACTCTTTTCCTTACATTGGGTATTGCGGCACAATCAGTGGGAATAAGGATGGAGTGCCCATTTTGATAGAAGCATTCGCAGGTATCACCAGCAAATTCCCATCTCTTAAACTGGTGCTTGTAGGCAACAACTCAAACAAAGCAGGTATTAAAGAAACATTAGATGCAATTGAAAAATACCAATTGCAGGATAAGGTAATTTTTACAGGCCTTATTGAAAGGGATATGATGCCAGTGATCTTATGCAATGCAGAAATATTAGTGGTCTCAAAACCTGACAATGAACAGAACTCCGGCAACTTCCCGATAAAGATCGGTGAATATTTAGCCACCGGGGTGCCCGTAGTAGTTACAAGTGTTGGTGAAATACCGTTGTTTATTAAAGATGGCGAAAGTGGTTACCTGGCAACACCCGGAAGTGCAGCATCCTTTGCACAAAAAATGGAAGAAGCTTTAGGTAATAAAGAAAAAGCAACAGCAGCAGGACTTAATGGAAGAAGGATTGCTGAAGAAAATTTTGACTACAGGAAAGTATCAAAAGTTATGGCTGATTACATACAGGAAATCAGGAGCAGTAAATGAGTGTAACAGTAAATATTGCGGGGGATTTTTGCATTGAGCCAGCTTATATAGGCAGCAATTTATTATCACAAGAAATAAAAGAAGTTTATCAAAAAGCTGATATAAATATTGTAAACCTGGAATGCCCGGTTAATAAAAATGGCGACAGGTATAAGATCGTTAAACACGGACCGCACTTACAAACTACCGACAAAATTTTTGATTACTTCCATCAGCTCAATATTACTGCTGTAACACTTGCCAACAATCATTTATTAGATTATGGTGTGCAGGGAGTTGAAACCACTTTAGAAGAGTGCAAAAAAAATAGTATCCTTTCTGTTGGCGCCGGAAAGAACCTTGCTGAAGCTGGCAAACATATAATCATTGAAAAAAATAACACCAGCATAGCTGTTGTAAATTTTTGTGAACATGAATGGTCAATTGCAACAGATGAAACCGCAGGCGCCAATCCACTGGATATTGTTGAAAATCTTAGCCAGCTAAAAAAAGCAAAAGAGTCAGCAGATTTTGTTTTAGTAATTTTTCATGGTGGTCATGAGTATTACAACTTACCCAGCCCAAGAATAAAAAAACTCTTTAGATTTTTTGCAGACAACGGCGCCGATGCAATCATCAGTCACCACACACATTGCATAAGCGGATACGAAGTATATAACAATGTGCCCATACTGTATGGAGTTGGCAATATGCTTTTTACAAGAAAAAGTAACTTCCCCGGCTGGTTAACGGGGTTAACAGCACAACTTGTTTTAGAAAAAGGGCAAACTGTTCAGTTTCATTTTATTCCAACACGCCAGTCTGCAGGTGAGCCTGTATTGTCGGTATTACAAGGGAATGATAAAGAAACTGTATTAAAAGATGTAGAACAATTTTCATCCATCATTGCAGACGACAGTAAACTAAAAAATGAATGGACAGCATTGATTGAAAAAAGGTCGCCATTATACCTTTATGCTTTTTCGGCAGTGCCTGCAATACCCGGCAGGTATGTAAGAAGCAGTTTAAGAAGGTTGGGATTTGTAGATAAATTTTTATCAAAAAGATATCTGGCAGGCGTTATTAATTATTTCACCTGTCAATCACATCATGATATAGCCACACAGGTACTCAAAAAAAAACTATGTAAGAAATGAAATTAGCAATACACCACTACCCTGGCCGCTATTCTGAACAATGGATGGAATACTGTAAAGCAAATAGCATTGAATATAAATTGGTGAACTGTTATAATACAGATATCCTGGAGCAGTTAAAAGATTGCGACGGCCTAATGTGGAACTGGGATCAGAACAATTACCGCTCCGCTTTAATGGCAAAGCAACTGACCAGCGCTGTGCAATTAATGGGCAAACATATCTTTCCAGACTACAACAGTTGCTGGCATTTTGAGGACAAAGTGGCGCAGAAATATCTTTTTGAATCCATCAATGCGCCACTAATAAAGAGTTATGTTTTTTATTCAAAAGAAGAAGCAGAAAAGTGGCTTGACAGCACTACTTTTCCAAAAGTATTTAAGCTAAGAACCGGTGCAGGTTCGGTAAATGTAAAATTAGTAAGAACAAGATCGGCAGCTCAATCATTAATAACCAAATGTTTCGGCAGTGGTTTTTCACAACACAACCGCTGGGGAAGATTAAAAGAAAAATTTTGGATTTTCAGAAGAGATAAAAATTTTGAAGCGGTAAAAGGCATTGCTAAAGGAATCGGCCGTTTGTTTATTCCAACAGAACTGGCAAAATTTTCTCATCATGAAAAAGGTTATGCATACTTCCAGGAATTTGTGCCTGGCAATGATTCCGATACAAGGCTTTTCATTATTGGAAATAAGTGTATGGGCATGATACGGTATGTAAGAGAGAATGACTTCAGGGCATCGGGCAGTGGTATTAGGGATTATAATCCTGAACTGATTGACCACCGCTGTATAAAGATAGCCTTTGAAATGTCGCAGAAATTAAAATTGCAAACAGCAGCTTACGATTTCATTTTCGAAAATGGAGAACCAAAGATCATTGAAGTATGTTATACTTCTGTTCCCGGTCCGTTTTATCATAACTGTCAGGGATATTGGGATAACAACCTGCAATGGCATCCTGGCAAAGTGCAGCCAGAGTATTACATGATAGAAGAATTTATACAACGCATCAAAAACAACCCTGTTATATAGAACAGGTTTATCAACAACACCTCAACAACTAATATAATACAAACACAGGTTTTGGCTTAACAATTGCTGATTGGTAAAGAATAAAAGCTGTCCTGATCTTTTCCCCGTAAAACTAAAAAACAATGATTGCCCAAACATCAACGCAAGCAAACATTACAAAACCGGTAACCAAAGAAAGAAACAAAAAGATGACGGTTCTTTTTTTAGCAGACAATATTGGTGGTGGTGGTAAGGAAAGAAGGATGCTGGAACTTATTAAATCCCTCTCCAAAGACCCTGCTTATAAAATAATACTCATCTCTATTTCTGACATGGGCGTTGGTTACGAATATATGTACGACTTCCCTATCACAATTATAGAAACTGAAAGAGATTTTAAATACAGTGTCAAACCATTTTTTGTAATTAAAGGGGCTATAGAAAAATACAAACCCAATATTGTACATTCATGGGGCTCTATGTCCAGTTTTTATATGCTGCCGTTACTCCCCTTTCGTAAATTCAAATTTATTAATGGCATAATTGCGGATGCTCCCAGGCATGTTCCCTGGCACCAGAAAAATCACGTACGTGGAAAGATCTCTTTCCTGTTTTCAGATGTGGTATTGTCAAATTCGCTTGCAGGTATTAAAAGCTATAATGCACCAATTGATAAAACCTACTGTATTTACAACGGCATTGACATGGCCCGTTTTGAAAATTTGAGAGATAAAGAGGAATTAAAAAAAGAACTTGGTATAGAGAATTTTAAGTTTGTGGCAGGCATGATTGGTGCCTTTCATGACAGGAAGGACTATTATACTTTTGCAGAAGCTGCCATACGCATAACAAAAAATCATAAGGATATATGCTTTCTTTTAATTGGGGAAGGAAAGAACCAGCCTTTGGTAGAGGCGATGATACCAGAAGAATTAAAAGACAATATCCGTTTTCTTGGAAGGCGTGCAGATGTGGAGGATTTGATACAGGTGCTTGACGTGGGGGTGCTGTGTACCAACAGCGATATACATGGCGAAGGCGTATCCAACTCACTGATAGAATACATGAGCCTCCAAAAACCAGTATTGGCTACAGAAGGCGGTGGCACTAATGAAGTGATTGAGGATAATGAAAATGGATTTCTCTTACACAATAAAGATGTGGACACATTGGTAGAGAAATTATTGTACCTCCATGATAACCCTGGCGTATCAAAAAAGATGGGTGAAAAGGCACTTGAAACTATTCACAATAAATTTATGCTCGGCAGGATGACCGAAGAATTCATTGCCGTTTATAATGGAAAAAAACTTACTAACAGGTTGTACAAATAACATTTTTACCAGTCTCTTTTTCCTACATTCACATTATCTTAAAAAAAATCCGTACTCAGTTAAAACTATAGTTAAGTAAGTTCCTGGTATATATTTCAATAACTGCCGCAGCTTACAACTTACCCTTTTAAATCTTTTTTTGTGGCTTCAGTATTCAGATATAAAATTGGCAAATTAATTGGCCGTGTACTCATATCCTCGGGTGTAGTAAAAAGGGCCTGCCATAAACTTCAGCACGGCGATTACATTTTGTCGCTTTGTTTTCATGCTCCCAGTAAAGAATTTTTTGAAGCCTGCATAGCCTGGCTTTCAAAAAACGGCTTTAATTTCATCTCCGTTAATTATCTTGAAAAAATCATCAACAATGAGGTTCCTTTTCCTAAAGGCGCTGTGATAATAACACTTGACGATGGCTGGCAAAGTAATCTTGACAATATTGTGCCGATAGCCGATAAATACAAAGTGCCGGTGGAGATATTTGTAAGTACCGAAGTGGTTGAAAAAGGAAACGGGTATTGGTGGTCATATATACTAGAAGCCAGAAAGATAGGATTGTCAAATGAGCCGATAGAATTTTTTAAAACAATAGATAACGAAGACAGGATTAAAATACTGGAAGAAACAAAAGCAAAAATTCAGTTGAAGAGAGAGGCACTTACAATTGAACAGGTAAAGGATATCTCAACTCACAACTTTGTTTCCATTGGCAGCCATAGTGTATCACATCCTATTTTGCCAAGGTGTACCAACGAAGAATCGAATTACGAAATACGACGCTCAAAAGAAGTGCTGGAAGAATGGACAAATAAAGAGATCAAGCACTTTGCCTTCCCCAATGGCGATTATTCCAACAGGGAAATAAGTTTTCTTAAACGCTTTGGATATACACTTGCGTTTGGCACCAGGCAGCAGTTTATAACAAAAGAAAAGTTATTATCTAACCGCTATGGCCTGCCACGGCTTATGATGGTGGAAGGCGCTTCTCTTGAAGAAAATATTTGCCGCATGGTGGGTGCATGGCCATTAAGGCCCCACAAAAAAAGGGTCGTTTATCCATAAACCCTGCCCTTTTACTTTTAAACCCCTTTTTTACTACCTTCCACACGGATATCAGACTAATTGCTATACTATTTGCAACTGAAAATCCGTTAAACCAGTCAGATAAACCAATTCTTTTAGTTGGGCCGCTTTGCTTTGCAAAAAAATAGCTTCGGCATTAACGTCTGTAAATATGAAAGATTATTGTAAGCATGTACTGTTTGTAGGGCCTAATTACCAACTCCGTGGTGGAATGGCATCGGTGCTTAAAATATATTTCCAAAATATCAGTGAGTTTAACTTCCTGGCAACTTACGGCAAGGGTAATGCCTTTGTGAATATTTTTTATTTTATAAAGGCATTGATCATTTTTTTATGGCGCATGTTCACAAACAGGCAGATAAAAATTGTACACATACATACAGCCTGCAGGGGAAGTTTTACCCGTAAGTCAATCATTCAGTTATTGTCAAAAATGTTTGGAAAAAAAACAATACTGCATATTCATGGCGGCGAGTTTAAAATTTATTACAAAACTGCTGGCAGTATCAAAAAACGTTTCATTTTATACACTTTAAAAAATGCAGATGAACTTGCCGTACTGTCTGATGAATGGAAAGTCTATTTTGATGCCCTCACAGGCAAGAAAAAATCAATTATAATAAATAACCCTGTAGTACTGCCGGAAGCTGCCCAAAAAAACTCCCTAAGCACACCGGTAAATGTTTTGTACCTGAACCACATTACAGAAAAGAAAGGCATTTTTGACCTTATTGAACTATTTAAAAGAAATAAAGAAAGTTATAAAAATATATTTAAATTAAACATTGCCGGCAATGGCGATGGCCTTGATAAAATGAAAAGCCTTATAGTAGAATACGGGCTGGAAGAACTGGTAGAATATAAAGGATGGGTGAGCGGCCAGGCAAAAGAAGATCTGTTACAGCAATGCAATGTATTTATACTTCCCTCCTATTTTGAAGGGCTGCCCATGTCAATACTGGAAACAATGGCCATTTCAAAGCCTGTTATTGCAACCAATGTGGGAGGTATACCACGTACGGTAAAGCCAGGCGAAAATGGTTGGCTGTTTGCACCAGCTGATGTGAACGCCCTACAGAATATTTTTGATGAAATAAAAAGCAATCCATCTATACTTGAGGGATACGGAAAAAAATCATTTGAAATAGTGCAGGATTTTTCAATAATAAAAGTAATTGAAAAGCTCAATGGCATATATGGAGGTTTGCTGCAGGGTGAAACAGCAAATCAAAAAGCAGTGCTGGCAGAAGAATGAAATAACAGCTTTTACCTGAATTAATCCAAACACTCTTAAAAGCTTATTCGTTTATTATGAAAATATGGTTCGACATTTCTAACTCACCGCATGTAAACATGTTTTATCAACTGATAAAAGAGTTGGAATCAGATGGCCACGAAGTAATCATTACTTCCCGGCCTTTAGCAAACACTATTGCATTGCTTGACCAGAAAGGTCTTAAGCATACCACAGTTGGGGAACATTACGGCAAAAGTTTTTTTAAGAAAGTTTTTGGCTATCCTATCAGGGTAAATCAATTGAGAAAGTTCCTTAAGAACAAAAAAATTGACGTTGCCATTTCTCAAAGTTCCTTCCACTCCCCTGTTGTGGCAAAGTTGATTGGTGTTCCATCCATTTACACCAACGACAATGAACATGCAATGGGCAATAAACCTGCCTTTATCTGCGCCAGCAAAATTTTAATTCCTGAAAACTTAGCGATAGAAAAAATTGCAAAGACAGGCGTGTCAGCAAAAAAAGTAATTCAATACCCCGGTGTTAAAGAAGGAATTTATTTGTGGAGCAAGGGCGAAGAAATACAGGAGAAAAGAAAACAAAACACCAGTGGCGAACTAAAAATATACATACGGCCTGAGCCGCAAACAGCACAATACTACAAAGGCAAAGAAAATTTTTTGGATGATACCATTCTTGCATTGCAGGATAAATACAAGATCATTGTATTGCCAAGAGATGCAAATCAATCTGCACACTACAAACAGGATAAATTTAATAAAACTTATGTGCCTGATAAGCCATTAGGTTTTGATGCCATCGCAGAAGACTGTACCATTTTTATTGGTGCCGGCGGTTCTATGACGAGGGAAATGGCTATACTCGGCATACCAACTATTTCTGTGTACCAGGATGATTTATTGGATGTGGATTCGTTTTTGCTATCAAAAGGGCTGATGCTGCATGAACCCAACATCACTCCGGAAAAAGTAACCAGCTATATTGAAAGTTTAAAAAACGCACCGCCTGCATTAGAACTAATGAACAAAGGCAGGGAAGCATATAATTTATTTAAAACAGAAATTCTAAAATTTAAAAAGTAAAATGGTAAGAGTTGCATTAATTGGCGCAGGGAAAATGGGCATATCGCACCTGGCAATACTTGGTGCACACCCCGATGTAAAAGTGGTGGGTGTGGCTGATACTTCAAAGATCGTTACAGATGTATTGGAAAAATATGCTTCATTTGAATGTTTTTCTGACTACAAAAAAATGCTGGACAAAACAAACCCCGAAGCGGTGTTTGTGGCAGCACCAACAAAATTTCATGGAACAATTGTAAAAGAGCTTTTAGAAAAAGGTATTCATGTATTTGTTGAAAAACCATTTTGCCTTAAATGTAAATGAAGGGGCAGAACTAGTGCAGTTGGCAAAACTAAAAGGCACAGTAAACCAGGTGGGCTATCACAATAAATTCATCGGCACATTTGAAGAAGCAAAGAAAATAATAAGCAGTGGAGCATTAGGCGAGATACAACATTTTGTTGGTGAAGCTTACGGCCCTGTGGTGGTAAAAAGAAAACAGGAAACATGGAGAAGCAAACCGGAAGAAGGTGGAGGCTGTTTATTAGATTATGCATCACATGTAATTGACCTTGTTAATTATTTGGTTGCTCCTATTGATAAAGTACATGGCGCATTATTAAAATCAATTTACTCAGGTAATGTAGAAGATGCTGTGTATGCTTTGGTTGAAACCAACAATAAACTTTCTGGTGTGTTATCTGTAAACTGGAGCGATGAAACGTACAGGAAAATGAGCACTACTGTAACAGTGATTGGCGATAAAGGAAAACTCATTGCAGATGCTACAGAAATGAAAATTTATTTTAAAGAAGACAAGTGCCCACAGCCTTATACAAAAGGATGGAATGTAAAACACATCAATGATTTTGCTGAAGAAGTAGCTTTCTATTTAAGAGGTGAGGAATATTCTGCACAGGTGGATTATTTCATCAAAGCTATTGAAGGCAAAGTACCCAACAACAAAAACACTTTTGAAACCGCATGGCTTACAGACAGTGTAATTGACAAAATCAAAAAAAACAAAAACTAATTTAAGCAATGGAAAGAATATTATTTGGCGATAACCAGTTCTTTGGTGTAAACCATGTGTCGGATGAAAAGTCAAGGGCACAAATGATGAAGTTTAAGGAAGACAAAACGATTTTAAGAACGATTGATATTGCAAGGGAAGAAGGTGTAAATACTTTTATGTGTACTACGCATGACCGTATTGGGAATATCTGCGACCTGATAAGGCAGGATCCTGAAAAGTATAAAGGTTTCAACATTTATCCCTGTATGCCTTATGCACATAAGTATGCCAATGCTGTTACAGAATTAGGAATTGTGGGCACATTAAAACAATATGTACCCGGTAACTTCTTTGGTTCATTGTTCAAAGGAGGCATCGCTTTTGTATCAAAAGATTATATGGCAATGATGGAATTGCTGATTGATGCAGAAATGAAAATGTTTAAAGGCATTAACACGCCGGTGATATTTATACAAAATGTATTGACTGATCTTATCATGGGACTGGGAATGAAAGATGTATTGAAAGAATACCATGAGTATATCATTAAAAAACACAATGCAGAGCCAGCATACATCACCATGAATATGCCTATGCTGCTTGATATGCTGAATAGTGTTGGCATCAAAAACCCTATCATCTGTTCATCCATCAATATTGATGGGTTTAGAATGAGCGGCGGCAAAGAATTGTATGAGCATACTTTAAAAACAAGGGAGGTAAGGGGTATTGCCATGCAGGTATTATCCGGCGGTGCCACTCCTGTAAAGCAGGCTTTGGAATATGTATGCGGCTTACCGAAAGTAGAATCTATTTTATTTGGAGCCTCCTCAAAAGGCAACATACATGAAACTGTTTCTTTGATACAACAATTTGATGCCCAAAAGCAACCTGTGTGAGGCTTGTTAC
This sequence comes from uncultured Chitinophagaceae bacterium, assembly GCA_963814445.1. Taxonomy (GTDB): domain Bacteria; phylum Bacteroidota; class Bacteroidia; order Chitinophagales; family Chitinophagaceae; genus Ferruginibacter. The sequence continues at coordinate 25,780 of CAWFCU010000007.1, read as the reverse complement.
AATTGTGAAAACAAATAATAAATTGTTAACGGCAGCGTTTTAAACAATAACATCATTACTACACAAAACACAAGAATATGTTAGTTACAATTGTAGCAGGCGCAAGGCCAAATTTTATGAAGATCGCCCCTATCATCAAAGCTATTTTTAAGGCACAGGACCAGGGATTAAGTATTCAATACAGGCTTGTACATACCGGCCAGCACTACGATAAAAAAATGAGTGGCGATTTTTTTGAACAACTGGGTATTCCTGACCCACATATTAACCTGGAATGTGGCGGTGGCACACAGGCTGAACAAACTGCCGCCATTATGGTGAAGTTTGAAAAAGATCTGATGGAAAACAGGCCGGATGTGGTATTGGTTGTAGGTGATGTTACTTCCACCATGGCATGCAGCTATTGCTGCCAAAAAATTATGTATGGATGTGGTGCATGTGGAAGCAGGCATCCGCTCTGGTGATATGACAATGCCGGAAGAAATCAACCGCATTGTTACAGATTCTATCTGCGATCATTATTTTACCACCAGCCAGCAGGCAAATGATAATTTAAAAAAGATGCAGGTGCCGGAAAGCAGCATTCATTTTGTTGGCAATACCATGATAGATACGTTGTTTCAAAATTTAGACAGGCTTGTTAAACCTTCTTTTTGGGATGAACAAAAATTATCAGCAGGCAATTATTTTTTAGTAACACTGCACCGGCCTTCTAATGTGGATGATCCTGAAAAATTAAAATCATTACTGAATGCCATTACAAGTTCAACAGGTAATTTCCCTATTGTATTTCCTGTTCATCCAAGAACAAGAAAAATAATTGACACCTATAATATCTCTACAGATAAATTGATCATGATTGACCCATTGGGCTATCTTGAATTTATTTACCTGGTAAAAAATGCAAAAGGCATTATTACTGATTCCGGTGGCATTACAGAAGAAGCAACCGTTCTGCACATACCATGTCTTACTCTGCGTAATTCAACAGAAAGGCCGGAAACTGTAACACAAGGCACCAATGAATTGATTGGAGATAATATTGAAAAGCTTCAGTTATATTTGAAAAAGATATTAGATAATAACTGGAAGAAAGGCACTGTGCCTGAATTGTGGGATGGCAACACTTCAGAAAGAATAGTAAATGTGTTGTACTCTATTTATCAAAAAGAGCTGGCAGCAGCAGTATAAATAATTTTTATTTTTTAAATTTTTACATGAAAGTTTTAGTAACAGGTACTGCAGGTTTTATCGGTTTTCATTTAGCAAACAGGCTTATTAAAGATGGCTTTGAAGTGGTGGGTATCGATTCCATCAACGATTATTATTCTGTAAGCCTTAAAACTGACAGGCTGAAAGCTGCCGGCATTGCTGCTGACAATATTGAATACAATAAAATTTATAAAAGCAATTCTTTAAAAGGTTATTCCTTTATTCAATTAAAATTAGAAGACAAAGAAAACCTGGAAGCATTATTTAAATCGCAACAATTTGATATTGTGGTGAACCTTGCTGCACAGGCGGGTGTACGCTACAGTATTACCAATCCTTCTGCATACATCGACAGTAATATTGTTGGCTTTGCCAACCTGCTTGAATGTTGCCGTCATCATAACATCAAACATTTTGTGTATGCCAGCAGCAGCAGTGTGTATGGTTTAAATGAAAGCATTCCTTTTCAAACAGATCAAACAGTTGACCATCCTATCAGTTTGTATGCGGCTACCAAAAAAAGCAATGAACTGATGGCGCATGTGTATAGTCATTTGTATAACCTTCCCACAACCGGCCTTCGTTTCTTTACCGTATACGGGCCATGGGGCAGGCCTGATATGGCGATGTATCTTTTTACAAAAGCCATCATCAACAATGAACCCATACAGGTTTTTAACAATGGCGAAATGGAAAGGGATTTTACTTATGTGGATGATATTGTTGATGGCGTGGTAAGAGTAATTAACAATGCACCCACAGGTAATACTGAATGGAATGGATTAAACCCACAACCCTCCACTTCCAAAGCGCCTTATCAATTATATAATATTGGTAACAGCAAGCCGGTAAAGCTTACCGCATTTATTGAAGCCATTGAAAAGAAACTAAATAAAACAGCGGAAAAAATAATGATGCCGATGCAGCCGGGTGATGTGCATAAAACATATGCTGATGTAAATGACCTGGCAAATAAACTGGGTTATCATCCCTCTACATCTATACAGCATGGCGTAGATAATTTTATTGACTGGTATGTGGAGTATTACAAACAATAGGCAAAATAGTGCAAAGGCTAGCAATAAGAAACGCAAACACCTTATCTTCGCAAACTGAATTTTAATCACTAATTAATGGAGCTTAACAGTAAGATATATATTGCAGGCCACAGGGGAATGGTGGGTGGCGCTATCATGCGTAACCTTGTAAAAAAAGGGTTTACCAATATTATTACCCGTACATCAGCAGAACTTGATTTGAGGAACCAGGCATTGGTAAATGATTTTTTTGAAAAAGAAAAGCCTGAATATGTTTTTTTAGCTGCCGCAAGAGTAGGTGGCATTGTTGCCAATAATACTTACCGGGCAGATTTTATTTATGAGAACCTGATGATTGAAGCCAACATCATTCATGCAGCCGCCATTAATAAAGTAAACAAATTAATGTTCCTCGGCAGTTCCTGCATTTATCCTAAAATGGCACCACAGCCTTTAAAGGAAGATTATTTACTTACCGGCATATTGGAACAAACCAACGAACCTTATGCCATTGCAAAAATTGCCGGCATAAAATTATGTGAAGCATACCGCAGCCAGTACCACTGCAATTTTATAAGTGTAATGCCTACTAATATGTATGGCTATGGCGATAATTATCATCCCAATAATTCTCATGTATTGCCTGCACTCATCCGCAAAATGCATGAAGCAAAAGAAAGCAATGCAGCTGAAGTGGTGGTGTGGGGAACAGGTACCCCAAAGAGAGAATTTTTATTTGCTGATGACCTTGCAGAAGCCTGCACTTTTTTAATGCTGAATTATAATGAAGAACAGTTGGTAAATGTGGGCACCGGCGAAGACCTTAGCATTGGTGAACTGGCAGCATTGGTAAAAGATATTGTAGGCTATACAGGTAACATTGTTTTTGACAGCAGCAAACCAGATGGCACGCCCCGTAAACTGATGGATGTAACAAAGCTGCATAATCTTGGGTGGAAACATACCATTGAATTAAGAGAAGGCATACAAATGGCTTATGAAGATTTTTTAGCAAATCATTTAATAAGAAAATAAGAATCACTGTAATAATCCCCATTAATCATTATTATAAAGAAAATGAGTACAAACAAAACAGCATTGATAACAGGCATTACCGGGCAGGATGGCGCCTACCTTGCCGATCTTTTATTAGAGAAAGGATATAAAGTGCATGGCATCAAAAGAAGGTCATCGCTTATCAATACACAAAGGATCGATCATTTGTACCAGGATCCACATGAAAAAAATGTACGGTTCCAGTTGCATTATGGTGATATGACCGATAGTACCAACCTGATAAGAATCATACAGGAAACACAACCTGATGAAATTTATAACCTGGCTGCCATGAGCCATGTAAAAGTAAGTTTTGATGAACCTGAATATACTGCCAATGCAGATGGTATCGGTACGTTGCGTTTGCTGGAAGCGATGAGGATTTTAGGCTTGGAAAAAAAGACACGTATCTACCAGGCAAGCACTTCTGAATTGTATGGTTTGGTACAGGCGGTGCCACAAAGTGAAACAACTCCATTCTATCCACGTAGCCCGTATGCGGTTGCAAAAATGTATGCTTACTGGATTACAGTAAACTACCGGGAAGCTTATGGCATGTTTGCCTGCAATGGTATTTTATTTAACCATGAAAGCCCTTTACGTGGCGAAACATTTGTTACAAGAAAAATAACCCGTGCTGTTGGGGCCATTGTAAAAGGCAAACAGGATAAAATGTACATGGGTAATATGGATGCCAGGAGAGACTGGGGCCATGCAAAAGATTATGTGGAAGCAATGTGGAGGATACTACAGCAGGATAAGCCTGAAGATTATGTAATTGCTACCGGGGTAACAACCACCGTTAGAGACTTTATAAAAATGGCTTTTGCAGAAACCGGTATTGAACTGGAATTTACCGGCGAAGGTGTAAATGAAAAAGGAAAAGTAAAATCATGCAGCAACCCTGCTTACCAGTTACCGGCAGGCCAGGAAGTGGTGGCTGTAGATCCGGAATATTTCCGCCCTACCGAAGTGGAACTGCTGATTGGTGATGCTACAAAAGCAAAAACCAAACTTGGCTGGACACCAAAATATGACCTGGCGGCATTGGTAAAAGAAATGGTGGCCGCTGATGTTGCATTAGCTTAGCCCGTTTTTATTTATATCCCTTTCAAAAGTTTAAAGCTGCGTAGAAATTACGCAGCTTTTTTATTTGAACATATTAAAACCCGGTTTATTAATTTGGAAAAAACTTTCTTATCCCCAATCCAAAGTATAATCCATTCCAATTCTCTTTATAATCATCTTCCCCATCTTCTTTGTATGTTACATTGCCCCATTGATAACCGAGTTTGGGTGTAATGGCAATTCTTTTTCCAAAGAAATCATTGTAGCAGAAATTGAAACCATAAGAACTGATGTTTTGTTTATCGGTACTGCTATTGCTGCCATTGGTGGAGGTGGACTTACTGGAACCAAAATTATAGTACGCTTCCAAAGCCAAATTATTCCAGCCATTTGAAACAGGCAGGTTGATGCCTGCAACTGGGCCTACTAAATATGAGGTATAGCTGAATTTATTATCAGTGGCTTTATTTTTTGTGGAGGAGCTGCTAAAATTAAGAGCAGCACCTATTGAAATATTATCCGCCACATAGTACCTGTATGCGCCGCTGAGTGAAGTGCTGGTATAGCTTGATTTGCTTTCTGAGGAACCGCCCATGTAAGAATACTTTGATGTGCTGTTTCCAAATTCAGCAGAGCCTGCTGTGGTAAAATCAACAAAACTGCTCCCCTGCCGGTACATATCTTTTGAATTCCTGAAACCATTTTTCATATCACAGCTCATATCCCTGCAACCCATGTACGACTCAAGCACCAGGCCTACCTGGATACCATTATCAGTAGCTGTAAAATCTTCATCCTTTGTTCTTGAATATTTATAAGCAATAAAAGGTGTTATAAAACTGTTGCTGTTTCCATACAAAGGCATGGGTGCACCAGCTTCTACTTTTATTCCAAAAAGATCATCGGAAGAACTATTGGTATTGCTTCCACTAGTTTGCTTATAGGTTGCTTTGCCAATACCAACTGACGCCTGGCCGTAAATATTAAACCCTGCAGATAATTGTTTTTGTGCCCTTACATTTAAGTAAGTCATCCAGTTAGTGATGCTGCTTTCGTCCTTGCTTATTACATTCACATCTTTAAGCAGGTCTATATCCAGTTCAAGCCCCACAGCAATACCATCCACTACAAAGTAATTAGCGCCTGCATTAATGCTCAGGTTCCTTTCCCTGCTTGTTTTTAAACCATCAAAATAAGAACTTAAGTTTGAGTAGCCTACATTTTGCCGCAACTGAAATTGCCAGTTATTTTTTGCAGAAGGACTCCTTTCTAATTCTTTAGCACTTACGGTAGAAACATTTGTGGGGGTTTCGTTAAGCCCCTTCCCTTTTTGTGCATGGGAAGCAACAGTTACTGTAAAACACATAACAGATAGCAGTAATGATTTTTTCATAAAAGTTTTTTTTGGTTAATAAAAAAAGAACTTCAGAATATGACTTTGTACGGAGTAAAAATTTAAGGAGTAAAAACGGCGTGAGAGATTGTTAAGCAGCCGAAAAATAGAAAGAAAAAATGGCAAATGCAAGCGTTTAGAACAGCAACAGGTTTTCTGCTACAAGCAGGCATTGCCAAAATAAGAAAGCCGCCCCCAAAAAAATGGGGCCGGCTTTTTTTACGATACATTTTTGTACTGATCAGAATAGGTAAGCGACCCTTAGCCCAAAAGAGCCCAAACCACCGCCCACGGCATAACCATCATATTTTAAAGTAACATCAACAGATTTTCCATTTTTTGTTTCAAATTCATATCCCAATTGTGGTGAATAAGAAAAGGCTGTGCCTTTACTTGCTGTATAGCCGCCTACTATTCCTACACCTGCCTGCAATCCTCCATAAATACCTGGCGTTAAAAAATATTTTACACCAACTCTTAAAGGTATAATGTTTGTTCCTTTATACTTTGTTCCGGTTCCGCTGGATTTGCCATTGTAAAAGATAATACCACCATACGCTACACCCTGCAGCTTCTCCTGCAAGCGGAATTCCAATTGTGCTGTACCGCCAATACCAATTGAATGGGTATTAGAAAAATTACCGGTTGTAAGAGCCAATTCCGGGCCCACACTAAATTTAAGCCCATCATGCTTTTGAGCAAGACATACTGCAGATGTCAATATCATTACAGCAGTTAACAGAATTAATTTCTTCATTATAGATTTTTTTTGCAAATGTAAGGTTCATTAAAATATCCGCCTGCACTTTTTATCTGCCGCAGGTAAATTATTATGGTAAGTTTTCAAACATATCCTTTGTCATTCTTTCCAAATCATAATCTTCCTTCCAATCCCAGTCGTTTCTTGCCACACTATCGTCAATACTTTGCGGCCAGCTATCTGCTATTTGCTGGCGGTAGTCGGGCTTATAAGTAATCTCAAATCCAGGGATATGCTTTTTTATTTCTGCTGCAATTTCTTTTGGCGAAAAACTCATGCCCGAAATATTGTAAGAATGCCGCACAGAAATTCTTGACATCGGCGCCTCCATTAATTCAATGGTTGCTTTAATGGCATCAGGCATATACATCATTGGCAGGTAGGTATCTTCGTTTAAAAAACACTCATACTTTTTCTCTTCCAGTGCTTCATGAAAAATTTCTACTGCATAATCGGTGGTGCCACCACCGGGTGAGCTTTTATAGCTTATCAATCCCGGGTAGCGGATACTCCTTACATCCAGGCCAAAACGATGATGAAAATAATTGCACCAAAACTCTCCTGCATATTTGCTGATGCCATACACCGTTACCGGTTCAATAATGGTTTGCTGCGGACAATTAACCCTTGGAGAGGTGGGGCCAAATACTGCAATGCTGCTGGGCCAGAATACTTTGAATATTTTTTCCTCCCTTGCAATATCAAGCACATTCAGCAGGCTCTGCATATTAAGGTTCCAGGCAAGATGGGGATTTTTTTCGCCTGTGGCAGAAAGAATAGCAGCCAGCAGGTATATCTGTGTAATATTCTGGCGTATCACCTGCACATGCAGCATTTCCTTATTCATTACATCAAGGCTTACATATGGGCCTGTACCTTTCAGCAGATCATTTTCCTCCCGTAAATCGCTTGCCACTACATTGTTGTTGCCATACAATTTTCTTAGTGCCAGTGTAAGCTCCACTCCTATCTGCCCACTGGCGCCAATTACTAAAATTCTTTCTCTTATCATGTGTACAACCGTTTTTAATAAAACAAATGTAATATTTTATCAGAGCTAATTACCAGGCATTACTTTTTGTAACTAAACCCTGCGTTCAAATATAATTTATCTTCGCCTTTATGGCTGCAGACGTTTTACTCATAACACCTCCCTTTACACAACTTAATACGCCCTACCCGGCTACGGCCTATTTAAAAGGTTTTCTCAACACCAAAAAAGTTGCCGCCTTTCAATGTGATTTAGGCATAGAGGTAACAGTGGAATTATTCTCCAAGAAAGGATTACTCAATTTATTTACCGCCATTGAAAATAAAACATCCGGAGTGTTGAAGGCTTCGGAAGTTTCGGCAAATGCACAACGTATTATTGCATTAAAAGAAAGCTACATCAATACTATTGATGCAGTGATGCTTTTTTTGCAGGGCAAAAACCCAACACTAGCACATCAAATATGCAAAAGAGGATTTTTACCAGAAGCCAGCCGCTTTGCACAGGCAGAAGACCTGCAATGGGCATTTGGCAGCATGGGCACGCAAGACAAAGCCAAGCACCTGGCCACCATGTACCTTGAAGATATAAGCGATGTGATAAAGGAATGTATTGATGAACATTTTGGCTTTAGCCGCTATGCAGAAAAACTGGGCCGTAGTGCTAATAGTTTTGATGAGCTATATGAATCGTTGCATAACGGCTATACATATATTGATTCAATTTTGATTCAACTACTGCAACAGCATATACAAAACGTACAACCCAGGCTGGTGGCTTTATCGATTCCTTTTCCCGGTAATTTATATGCAGGGTTAAGATGTGGGCAATGGATAAAACAAAACTTTCCATCTGCTAAAGTTGCGATGGGTGGAGGTTTCCCCAATACTGAGCTTCGCTCCTTAACCGATACAAGGGTATTTGAATTTGTTGACTTTATTACATTAGATGATGGCGAAGCCCCGGTAGAAAATATTTTGCATTATATACATGGCAACAAAACAATGCCTGAGTTAAAACGCACTTTTACATTGCAGGATGGCAAAGTTGTTTATATCAACAATACTGCCTGCACCGATTACCGCCAGGGGCAAGTGGGCACACCAGACTACAGCGATTTTTATTTAGATAAGTATATTTCCGCCATCGAGATCATCAACCCCATGCACAGCTTGTGGAGCGATGGCCGCTGGAACAAACTAACCATGGCGCATGGCTGCTACTGGGGTAAGTGTACCTTTTGTGATATTTCTCTTGACTATATTAAAAATTATGAGCCGCTTACCGCCTCCATCCTGTGCGACAGGATGGAAGAACAGATTACACAAACGGGGCAAACAGGTTTTCACTTTGTAGATGAAGCAGCGCCTCCGGCGTTAATGCGTTCACTGGCAGTAGAAATTATCAAACGAAAGCTCACCGTAAGCTGGTGGACAAATATCCGTTTTGAAAAAAGTTTTACAAGAGATCTGTGTTTACTATTAAAAGCAAGTGGTTGTATAGGTGTGAGTGGCGGTCTGGAAGTTGCCAGCGACAGGCTGCTGCAACTGATACAAAAAGGAATTACTGTATCACAAGTGGCTAAAGTGAATAAACATTTTAGTGAAGCCGGCATTATGGTACATGCTTACCTTATGTATGGCTTTCCAACGCAAACAACCCAGGAAACAATTGACAGTTTAGAAATGGTGAGGCAGATGTTTGAAGCAGGTATTTTGCAAAGCGCCTTCTGGCACCAGTTTACTATGACGGCACACAGCCCTGTAGGTATGGAGCCTGAAAAATACAAAGTACAGAAACTAACGGCAACCATTGGCAGCTTTGCCAACAACGATATTGAGCATGCCGACCCAACCGGCACTGATCATGAAACCTTTAGTTATGGGCTTAAAAAGTCTTTGCTCAATTACATGCATGGCACCTGCCTCGATCATCCTTTGTATAAATGGTTTGATTTTAAAACTCCCAAAACAACGGTGCCGCCTGATTATATCGCCAAAGCTTTAGCAGAAGAAGAATTGATCAGCCACCAATCCAACACTAAAATAATATGGCTGGGCAACATACCGGTGATAGAAAAAATAACCAAATCGAAAAAAGGCAGTACCTGGGAAATGTGTACTCTCACTTTTGAAACAAAAATAGAAACCTTTAACATCAAAGTGAATGAGCGCCAGGGAAGCTGGCTCTATACGCTCTTTCAAAAACTTTCCACCGCTGGTACAGCATTTACATTACAGGATGTTAAGAATGATTATGAAGCAGCAGGGCTTGAAGACTTTGAATTATTCTGGGATAATAAGCCCGTGAATACCTTGCATAAGGCAGGGTTATTGCAATTGTGATATACACCTGCTTCATTATCCTCACTAATGAATAGCATTGTAGTAAATAACAATAACGAACAGGAATAACAAAAACAGGAATCTGTAGTAGATAGTAATGGTTTTCATAAGATAGGTGTTAGTTAAAAATACGGATACAAACAATGAGCAATTATTTTGCCGTACTGTTTAATTGTGAGTAAAAAACAGCAAAAGAAGTGTAAATACTATTGCTAAATAGTAGATGTGCGGAGTAGAAATGGCAGCTGTACCTGCAAAAAACCTTGAAGGCATTAAAAAAATTTAAAGTCACAAATTTTTCCTTATCACTGGCTGCCAATGGTACAGCACCCAATATTCAGTCGTCAGCATACGTTTATCATTGTTCGTAAACATAGCGGTTATTGTATGCAACTTCCCGGCAGTAAAAATTGTCACGCTCAAAACTTTTGTATGAGAAAAATATTTTTTCTTGTTGCTGTGATCAGCCTGGCAATGGTTGCCTGCAAAAAACCAATCACTACATCAGCCCGGCCTGCATCCACCCCGCTGGATGGTCAGTGGCGGATGATAAGTGTTACAGACAATGTATCAAATATTACAACTACCAAACCTGCTTTCATTTCCAATGATGTTGATGTAACATTTACTTCAACAAATGCGGCTATGGGATTTTTTACAGGAGTTACACCCACCAATCTAATATGGGAAAATGACTACTCAACAGGCACCAATCAAACCATAACAATTCCTTCTTTGGGAATTACAAAAGCATGGGAAACAGACTGGGGATTTTTATTTGTCGGCAATATCCGCTCTTCTCTTACTTATACAATTGATACCGGTGATATACTCAATATCATTACAGCTGATAAAACATTGACGTTCCGGAAACTGCCTTAATGCAAGGTGACTGTTTGATTAAGTGTATGCAACAGTAGATGTGGGGGGTAGAAATATTATGCACTGGTTAGAATACTGCCTGTTTGCTAAGCCTTTGCATTGCGGATTTTACGGTATGCACAAAAATTTTTATAAAAAAATTTGGTTGATATAAAAAAGATTTTGAAATTAGTGTATCCTTAATTGTTTTTACTCTCTCACGTTATCCCATCAATTAGAGGCTGCGTAACCTGATGTTGAATTTTTTGAAAGTCTAGAATAAAGAAGCCCGGTTAATACTATGCTTTCTAAGGCTTCTAATTTATTGCCATTTATAATAGAACCCAATGCCACACAAGCCATCCCCAAAATCACTACTCCCAAACTATAGCACCACCGGAGACATCGCATTAAAGAATCAAAACACCTTAAGGCGGATTGTAGGCTCTTTAGGAATGCTCTTGCCTTTGCTTGTGTATTTATTTCTGGAGATAACAGATAATTTTGATCCCATTCTGCCTTCTATCAGTCATTATTATTTTACAAGGTCGGCTTCGTTCTTCTTAATAATTGTAAGCCTGTTGGCGGTATTCCTGCTCATCTATAAAGGCGAAGATTTTATTGATTATATACTTTCCGGCTTTGCCGGCATATCCGCATTATTGATGTTAATATTTCCAACCGACAATCTGAAAGGTCTTAAGTATGGTGGTAAATTTGATGCTGTGGCTGTTACATTCTTTCAACAAAGTGAGTTCAGGCCAAAATTGCACTATGGATGTGCGGCCATCTTTTTGTTATGTCTTGCGGCAATGTGTCTCTTTTTATTTACAAAATCTGGCAGCTACCGCACAAAGCGAAAAAAAATAAGAAATAAAATTTATGTTGCCTGTGGCATCGTTATGATTGCTGCACTCCTGATTGCATTCCTCGGATTTCTTGAGGTTATTAATAAAGATTTTTATGATGCTCACAACCTCACGTTCTGGATGGAAACTGTATCTGTTGAAGCGTTTGGTTTTTCGTGGATGGTTAAGGGAGGAGTTATATTTGCAGACAAAAAAGAGTCGTAGCTTTTATTATGTCAGCTTCAATTATAATGAAACAGATACTATTTATTATACCCATCTCCTGTTCGTCAAACCTGTTTGCACAAACAAACAACAAGTATAAATTTATAGAACCGAACATTTCAATATCATACGACAGTAATAACTTTAGGCAAGAAACACGATACTCAAATACTTTTTACGAAACAGAAACCTATGATTTATCTTTCGGGGCTGATACGCCACATAAAGGAAATGTACAGATCCGTGCCGGGCTGCCTGTAGAATATCCATCAAGGCAAACAATGGACAGCTTTTTATTGGCAGGGTTAGAGCAAATGAAAGCTATTCAGAATGATACATTTTCAATAGTAGCAATGGACAAAAAAGTGAGGGACATCAATGGCTTCCTTTGTGTTGGTGTTACAGGCTACAATAAAAAAACTAAAGAATATGGCACCAGCATAACCGGGTTTCATTTTTCAGACAATGATTATACAGAATTGATCCTTATGTCTCCGGGTAATAACCTTGACAAAGAATATATTTTACTTACTAATTTTCTGGGAGGCTTCAAATCATATTCCGCAAAAGAAATTGAAAGCGAAGAAGCGCTGATAAAAAACAAATACACTGTTTTAGTAACCCCTTTATCAACCGTTATTGAAAATTTTCAATACAGGCCAAAAACCTATACAGGCGTTGTCAGCACAACGCAGGCATTAGAACATAGAGTAGCAGAAGTGCAGCTTGAGAGGTCAACCGGCAAGGAAATATTTTCACCCGATAAGGATGGACAGGTTCCCATTATTTCAAATGACGAAGAGAAAGGAACTGTTACAAAAAAAGGAGAGCTTGTATTATTAAATTCATTCGGCAAAAAAGTAAAGCTTCCGTTTACTTTCACTTATCAAAACAATGGGTCACTGCAATAAAAAAGCCCGTTAAACAACGGGCTTTTCGCTTATCAAAAAATTGCTTACTCTTTCTTCGCTGCCTCTTCCACTTTCGGTACAGCTATTGAATCTATTTGCGGCACTACGGGCACAGGTGCAATAGCAGAATCTTTTTTAACTGCCGGTGGTGGCGGTGGTGCAGGATGTGTTACTTTTATTAACTCCACATCAAATAATAAAATTGAATTAGCAGGTATGCCTTTAGGGTTGGCTCCCCCACCCGGCCTTGACTGTGTGGCATAAGCCATGCCTGATGGAATATAAAAAGTTGCTTTGCTTCCTTGTTTTAATAAAGCCACACCTTCATCCCATCCTCTTATCACTGCCCCACGCCCCAATACAAACTGGAATGGCGTTGCATGATGAAAAGCCGTGTCCACATTACTGTCAAACTTAGTACCATCAAGTAAAGTGCCGGTATAGTTCATACTAACGCTGTCGTTTGGCATAGCTTTTTCACCGCTGCCTTCTTCTTTGATGGTATAATATAAACCTGAGGCTGTTTTTATTGGCGTGAGTTTATTTTTAGTAAAATATGCTTTCAATGCTTTGTCATCTTTTAACGCCTGTTTGGCCGCTACAGCTTTTTGCTTTTTCATCTGCTCCTGCATTTGCTTTTGAAAAGCTGCATTTTGTTCCTTTGTCACCTGGTCTTTTGTTTTTACAGATACTAATTTTAAAAAGTACTGCACCTTATCGCCTGGTTTTATAAAGTCAGGCTTTTTTGCTTTGGCATTTTTAAACAAGGCATCTGCATCCAATAAACATACAAGGCTGTCGCCGGGTGTCATCAGCATAATGGCTTCAATCAAATCGCCTTTATAAGCAGGCTTTGCCACACCATAAATACCGGGCTTGCCTTTAAACTGCATCGCCGTACTATATAGTATCCTGTTTGCACACACCGACTGCATGTTAAGGCTTATCTGCCCGCCTTCCTCAGGTTTTGGTGAAGTTGGTTTATCAGTAATAAAAGCATACTGCAAACCAGAGCTGAGTTTTTTATAGGTATAGTTTTGAGGTACAGGTAATTGCGGTGCTGTAACTGTAGCTGGTTGTGAGGGTTGCTGTGCTGTGGCAGCCATACTTAATAAACAACCGATAAAAGTGAATCTTGTTTTTTGTAACATAGTCAATTTGATTTTTGTTCTGATTTAAACAGGTGTAAATATATAAATGGTTTTGCAAAAAATAATGAGGAGAGATATCCTGGCTGGTTATTCCCTGCCCTGTATAAGAATTTGGATGAATTTAAAACCTGGAGACTAACTTTAGTTTACACAAAACTCAACTGTTTATGAAAAGGAGCGATTTTATCCGCAACAGCACTTTGGCAGCAGCAGGCATTGGCACATTGCTTACAACAGGCTGTGATAACAATACGGCAAAAGAAAATGAAGGCAGTGTTATCACAACAACTGGTGATGATTTTGAACTGAATGAAATCACCATAACAGAATTGCAGGAAAAGATGACGGCAGGCAAATACACATCAGCACAAATAACACAGCTATACCTGCAACGTATAGCCCAAATAGATAAGGCCGGGCCAATGCTCAATGCGGTGATTGAATTAAACCCTGGTGCTGCAGCCATAGCAAAACAAATGGATGAAGAAAGAAAAGCTGGCAAAACAAGAGGGCCATTACATGGCATACCGGTATTGATAAAAGACAATATTGATACAGCCGATAAAATGAAAACAACAGCAGGCTCTTTGGCGCTGGAAAATAATACGGCTGCTAAAGATGCTTTTATTGTAACTAAACTAAGAGAAGCCGGTGCAGTGATATTGGGTAAAACCAATTTATCAGAATGGGCAAACTTCCGTTCCAATAAATCATGCAGCGGATGGAGCAGCCGGGGAGGACAAACAAAAAACCCATACATACTCGATCATAATCCCTGCGGTTCCAGCTCGGGCTCTGGCGTAGCTGTATCTGCCAATATTTGTACGGTAGCCATTGGCACAGAAACAGATGGCTCGGTTACCTGCCCTGCATCTGTAAACGGTGTTGTGGGTATTAAACCAACAGTTGGTTTATTGAGCCGCAGTGGTATCATACCCATTTCTTTTACACAGGATACAGCAGGCCCATTAGCAAGAACTGTAAAAGATGCAGCCATATTATTGGGCGTGCTAACAGGTATTGATGCCACTGATTCTAAATCAAAAGAAAGCGAAGGGGAATTTTTAAGCGATTACACAAAATTTTTAGATGCAAACAGTTTAAAAGGCAAACGCATTGGCATTGAAAAAAAGAAATACGAAAACCAATTTCTAAACGGCATTTTAGAAAAAGCTATAATGATAATGAAACAGCAGGGTGCTGAAATAATTGAACTGGAATATGTTGACAAATTGAATACACTGGGAGATGCAGAGTTTGAAGTAATGAAATTTGAATGTAAAGATGGGCTGAATAAATATCTTTCACAAACAACTGGCAGCATCAAATCATTAAAAGATGTAATTGCATTTAATAAAGCAAATGAAGATAAAGCCATGCCCACTTTTAAGCAGGAGTTACTTGAACAATGCGATGAAAAGGCCGGACTTGACAGCAAAGAATATGTAACAGCGCTGGAAAAAAGCCACAACGGTTCAAAGAAAATAATTGATGCATTGCTGCAGGAAAATAAGTTAGCTGCTTTGTGTGGTATAACAATGGGGCCAGCCTGCAGCATTGATACTATTTACGGCGACCGCTGGGGCGATGTATTCCTCACGGCTCCTGCCGCCATGAGTGGTTACCCTCATATAAGTGTACCGTGCGGCTTTGCATATGAACTTCCTGTTGGGCTTTCGTTTTACAGTACTGCTTATAGAGAAGGAGAAATAATCAGCATTGCTTACGCTTACGAACAGGCCAGTAAAATCAGGAAACAGCCTGGCTTTAAAAAGTCATTTTTATAAGTTGAAGCGAAATAATTACACTACCAGGTTTATAATTTCAATTTGCCCACGGCCCAATCTTATTTTACCTGCTTCTTCCATTTTTTTGAGTAGCCGTGATACAGACTCCCGTGAGGCATGAAGGCCATCAGCAATTTCCTGGTGGTTGATCTTAAGTACAGATTTATTTTTTGCTTTACTAAGCCTGCTCAGGAAATATTCAATCCGCACATCTAATTGCTCAAAAACAATGCTGGTAATGATGTTCATATAATATGCATAGTGCATTACTGCTTTTTTAAGTATGTAGTGGTACAGGCTGTCATACTTTTTAGCAAGCCTGTCTTTTTCATCAAAAGTCAGATGCAAAACAGTGGTGGGTTCGGCGGCTATAAATGAGGCAATACTTATATGCGGCTTTTCTTCCTGCGAAAGCGTCACACCAAACGCATGGCCTGCATGCAGATAAAATAAAACAAACTGGGTAGCAGGCGCATCGTCCTTGCACACTTTCACAAACCCGTTTAAAATAAAGAAAACCCTGTCAATTTCTTTTCCTGCAGATACCATCACATCACCTTTTTTATAGTGTTGTATTGTACCTACCTGCTCCAGTTCTGTCCTGGCAGCTTTTTCTAATGTAGGGAAGGCAAGGTCAAGCAATAATTTTTTCATCTGTTGGATAATTGGAAACTCAGGAAAATAAGCAATCGCAAATGTGTAAAAAAATTATATACTAAAGTTAATGAAATACCATTTACAAAGCTGCAAACCTTTGCAGGGGAAAATTTATTTATTATAAACGACAAAATAACCAGGCCGCATACAACCATCTAAGTTGTCGTTTTCATACTTCACTATTAAAATTTTTCTGCAATAACTTTACAGCGTAAACTATTATTCATCAATTAATCATCAACTATGTCGTTCCAGGCTTATATTGACAACATGAAAACCAAAACAGGCAAATCTCCAGAAGATTTTAAAAGGCTGGCCATAAAGAAAGGGCTCATTAAAGAAGGCTTTAAAGCCAGTGATCTGGTAAAATGGTTAAAGGAAGATTTTGATTTAGGGCACGGCCATTCAATGGCAATATGGGCCACATTTAAAATGAATGGATGGGTAGAGGAAGCAATAAGCAAAAAGGCAAAGGGCAATAATCAAAAGAAAACGGAGGTAGTGAGCAAACAGAAAACCGAAAACAGCAAACAGCAAACTCTAAATGGAAAAGAATTAGTTGACAAATACATTGCAGGGTTTCCCAAAGCCACACAAGCATTACTTGAAAAAATGAGAACCACTATCAAAAAAGCTGCACCCAAAGCAGCCGAAACCATTGGTTATGGCATTCCTACTTTTAAACTAAATGGCAACCTTGTGCATTATGCCGGCTACGAAAACCATATTGGCTTTTACCCCGGGGCCGGTGGCATCGCCAGTTTCCAGGAAGAAATATCAAAATATAAAAATGCAAAGGGCTCTGTACAGTTTCCCATTGATAACCCATTGCCGCTTGCATTGGTAACTGCTATTACAAAATTCAGGGTGGCACAGAATGAAGCAAAACCAAAAAAGGGTAAATGAAAAAAGGGCAGTTAAAAATATGCAGCAAAGGGCATAGTTTTTTTAAATCCAGCGACTGCCCGGTATGTCCTGTTTGTGAAAAAGAAAAGAAACCATTAAATGGTTTTCTTTATAATCTTAGCACCCCTGCCAGGCGGGCACTTGAGAATAAGGGTATTACCAATTTAAAACAACTGTCTGCATACAACGAAAAAGAAATTTTACAATTGCATGGTATTGGCAAAACTGCTATTCCGATACTGGCAACTTCCTTAAAAGAAGAAGGCTTGTCATTTAAAAAATAAAAAGGCCATCTCGTCATAGATGACGAGACGGCTTAACTTTGAAACGGCCCCCTGCGGATAACAAGAGACAAGCGAAAATACTGGTTACTGCCATTACAGTTTGTTAGGATTGAGTTAACGGTAAATTAAAGAAGGATTATTTAAGCTGCGATGCTACTCTTGATTGAGGTGCTTTTACAAAATCCCTTGGGTACTTCTTTATATAGCGCCAGAGGATACCTAAAAATTCAGGGTAATTTTTTAGCCTTATACCACGGCTTTTAACTGCTACATAAAATGCCAGCCCAAAGCTTACAGCAAAATTTAAAAAACCAATAGCGAAAACGCCCAATAAAGTATAAATGATTTCTTTTGGTGCCACATTATTATCCAGCCCAAAAAATCCAATGGCAGTATTGGCAGCAGAAATTGTAATGTGCCTTATATCAAATGGCAAACCAAATGTCTTTCCTAAAAAACCAGCCATGCCCAAAAAGAAACCGAGTGCGATGTTGCCAATCAACGCACCCATATTATTTTCAACATAGTGAATAATTTTGTAGCGGCGCTTTTCACTAAAGCCATATTTAAATGCAGTGGAGTAACGTAGCCGCTCTCCTATCCTGCTATAGACTAAATAATTTTCTACATAGCCTGCAATCAATCCACTGGCAAATAAAAAGAAACCGGTGAAGCAGGCATACAACAATGCCAGGCTGTGAAGAGGTTGTTGATCCGTAAGCAATTTATGTGCAGCAGCGCCTTCGGCGATCTTTACACCGGTAGCAGCAAAAAACAACCATGCTAATAAATATGTAAGTGGAAATACAACAATTAAATTCCCTGCAAAAGATGCCAACTGTGTACGGCTTACTTTGCCAATGGTAATAGCAAGGTTTCTTAAATCAGGTTTGTCGCCAATTCTTTGTGCATCAAAAGAACTGGCAACATTGTTAGCCGTGTATGCAGGTTGCTTTGTAGCCAGTGTGGAACCAGTATCCTGTATCAAAATAAAACCAAGTGAATAGTTGGTACTATACAAAAAGCCCTGCCAAAAAGGTGCAGCGCTTATTTTACCCAACAGGTTTTTTATAATACCAATAAATGAAATGATGATACCGCCGCCTGCAGCACTCCGGAACATACGCCAGAATTCCTGCCTGGTGGTGGTAATAAATTTTTCTCCTGTCCTTCCTCCATGCTCTGCAATCTGGTAAGCAAGATAACCAGTGTTCTCACTTGTAAATTCCTTAATGGAGTATTTGGTGTTTTCGTTATGCACCACCGTTTTAAAATACATCACAAACCTTTCGGTATTAAATGTATCGTCACTGTCAAGCACATCCAGGATGATAAACATCCTGTCAATCTGTTGCTGCAAACGGGTTAGTATAAAAGTTTGTGCCAGGCTGGTGCCATAAGCAATACGCTGCTCCCTTATCCAGTGAATGCTTTGATTACAGTTGTGTAATGCTTCGCTGATATTTGCTAATAATATTCTTTGGTTTTCTGCATTGCCCGCCGCACTTTGGCTGCTGAAAATATATTCGTTGATAAGTCTGTTCTGTTCCAGGAAAGGATATATGGCATCCTCAAAATTTTCGTAGCGGTGCGTTATCTCTTTTTCAAGCCCCAGTGTTGTACTACGGTAGCTGAGTATCTGTAAAGATTGCTGCAGTTGTTTTATTAAAGCAGGCTCTGTAAGGTTTATCTGTATGCCGAGTATTTCAAAAAATTGTTTCCAAAGGTTTACATCCATTCCCTGTACCCACACATGGTCGCTTCGTTTGTAAAATATTTTGTTGATAACATACAGGAAATTATCCGGTGACATCAGCTCAGGCAACAGCTTATGCTTCATCTTCTTTATCAATTCCTGCACAAAACCACGGCCGCTTACAATACCGCTTTCGGTAAGCGCCTGCACAATATTGGTTTTTAAAAATTGTGACAACAATGCTTTCCGTAAAGAAAAGAGGGAACTCCTGTCCTGGCTTACTTGAAAAAGCAGCGCCTGGAATTTTAATTCTGCCTGCTGAATATCGTTTGGATTGTCGGGCCTTATTTTACCGATCAGTTCTGTAAGAAATTCGATGCTGCGGTTGGGGGCATGAAGGGGCAGCACAATAGCCTGGTCCTTTTGGGGAACGGATGTATCTGCCTTTTTCCTTTTCAACAACTTCAACATTACAATTCATTTAATTATTCGGGCAAAAAGATAAATGAAAGACAATGATAATACCAGGAATGTTGCATACAATCGCCTTTTCATAAAATAATATTGAAATAATATCAGCAACTCAATCCCGGCTTTGGCAAAATGCGTAGATGTGATTAAAATTTTTTGCCTTTAAGCAAACTAACCGGCCAATTAATGGTTGTTAGTATTATTTTTGCAGCAACGAACCTACTATGTCTCAATCAATAAAAACTAAGCTAAATCCCGAAATTGATTTACTCACCATGACAGAAGAACTCTGCTGCCTTATTGTATGGAATGATGATGTGAATACATTTGAGTGGGTGATACAGGCATTGATTGAAGTTTGCGGCCATCACCAGGAACAGGCAGAGCAATGCGCCATTATTATTGACAGTAAAGGAAAGTACGCTGTAAAAGAGGGCGACTATGATACCTTGAAACCTATGTGTGACGCTATTACCGAAAGAGGCATTAATGCAACGATAGAAGTTACCGCTGCTTAATTTCCTTCTATTTTTCACAATATAATTTGCGTTGACAAACACAGTTTAATTGAATGTGGTAATTTTAACCATGTTCGTTTTAGATGACACCATTACATTTCCCCCTGTACACTTAGCTAATGAAGATGGGCTGCTGGCTTTTGGCGGCGATCTAAGCACCGAACGTTTGCTATTGGCTTACCGAAGCGGTATTTTTCCCTGGTATAACGAAGACGAGCCCATCATCTGGTGGTGCCCCGACCCAAGGTTTGTTTTATTTCCCCAACAATTGAAAGTGAGCAAGAGCATGGGCTCAGTGTTAAGAAATGGCAAGTTTCGTTTCACCATCAACAGGGCATTTACACAGGTAATACAAAATTGCAAAACCATTACCCGTACAGCACAGGATGGAACATGGATAAACCCTGCTATGCAAAAAGCTTACACCGCATTGCATGAACTTGGCTATGCACACAGCGCCGAAGCATGGATGAATGGAGAACTCGTTGGTGGATTGTATGGAATAAGAATGGGGAATATTTTTTTTGGCGAAAGTATGTTCAGTAAAGCAAGCAATGCCAGCAAGTTTGCCTTTATAAAATATATACAGCAATTACAAAAAGAAGGCGTAGTGATGATAGATTGCCAGGTTTATACCGAACATTTGGAAAGCCTGGGAGCAGGAATGATAGAAAGAAAAGAATTTGTTGATCTGTTAAAACTACATATTAAATGATCATTGCCATTGCTTTAATAATTTCCTGGCCTTTTCTTTTGATGCTTCATCATCTTCTGTAGTGTTTGGCAATTGAAGCATGGTATTAAGGCAAGTAACAGCTTTTGTTTTCTGGTTATTTTTTTTATACGCTTTTGCCAGTTCAAAATAATTGATAACGAACCCCGGAGAAAGGTCTCTTGCTTTTTCAAATGCTTTTACTGCTTCTGCAAAGGAGGCTTTGGGCATACCGCCAAACAGTACTTTTACTGCTGCCTTTTCAATAAAGCTTAGGTTGCTTATTTCATAATTCCACCTGCCCACCACATGTAATGCTTTATAATTTGACGGGTCATTTTTCAATGCAATGTCTGCATACTTTTTTATTTCCTTTGCCGCTTTTACTTTCTCCTTACCGCTTTTTTCAAGCGATACCCTGCCGAGTGCAATTGCCATCATACAGTTAGCTGCTGAATTATTGGGCTCTATTCTCAAAGCGATGGCTGCATATTTCTGTGCTGCTTCGTAGTAAGTTATCCTTGCTGCTGCAGTAGCTTCCCTGTTGCCGACACGGCTGCAGAGCTCACTGCACCTGTTAATAGCATGAACGTTTGTGGGCTGAAGTTTTATTACCTGTTGATATTTTGACAGCGCTCCTTTTTCATTCAGTGCAGCCTCCAGTTTTTCTGCTTCCTTAGTTAAGGCTGTAACATCTTGGGCCATGGAAATAATGGGAAGAAAGAAAATCAACAGGAGGGCACAGAATCTTATCATACTAAAAATCTTTTTTGTAAGAAACGCCTACCACTCCGTTGAAGAACTTAATGGGAGCAGACATTTTTTTTATGGAGATGCTTACTGATTTGATACGGTTATCGTATTCATGTATTTTGCCAGCAAGGTCGGCAACCAAAGTTTCCAGCAATGCTGTTGGTTGTTTCATTCTTGCTTCAATTATTTCATACACTATGGCATAGTCAACAGTATGCTCCAGTTTTGTTATAGAGCCTGGGATATCCGCTACCACATCCACATCCATTTCAAAATTATTCCCCGTCTTTCTTTCTTCTTCATACAAACCGTGGTAAGCAAAGAATTTAAGGTGGTGGAGATGAATGGTGAACATGGTGAATAGTTAATTGTGAATGGTGAATGAAACGATATGCTATTTCATTGCTTAATGTTGATGATGGATAATTGGTTTTCTGGCTTATCACTGATAACTATTAACCAATAACTAATAACCTAATGATGCCCTTTCTCACTCAAATACCTCTCCGCATCCAAAGCTGCCATACAACCGCTACCTGCTGCTGTTACAGCCTGCCTGTAAATTTTATCCTGTACATCGCCTGAAGCAAACACACCTTCCACATTTGTTTTGCTGCTTCCCGGTATTGTTTTTATATAGCCTGCTTCGTCCATATCGATCCAGCCTTTAAAAATATCACTGTTGGGCTGGTGGCCAATAGCAACAAAAAAAGCACTCACCGGTATTTCTTTTGTTTCGTTGGTCTGATTATTTTTTATTCGTACCGCTTCCACTTTTTTATCACCAATCACTTCATCAGTTTCAGAATGCCAATAAACGGTAATATTTTTTGCATCCATTACACGTTGCTGCATTATTTTACTTGCCCTCATCTCTCCTTCCCCTCTTCTTACTATCATGTGAACATGAGCACATATTTTAGATAGGTACAACGCTTCTTCTGCAGCCGTATCACCGGCACCAACAATGGCAACTTCTTTTCCTTTAAAAAAGAAACCATCACACACAGCACAGGCACTTACACCATAGCCATTTAATCTTTGCTCACTTTCAATACCCAGCCATTTGGCAGAAGCACCGGTTGAAATAATTATCGCATTGCTTTCGATCCATTTCTCTTCATCTATCTCCACTTTATATGGTTGGGACGAGAAATCAACTTTTGTAGCAAGGCCATAGCGTATATCTGTCCCCATACGTCTTGCCTGGTTTTCAAAATTCACCATCATATCCGGGCCCTGTATACCATCAGGATAACCGGGATAATTCTCTACTTCTGTTGTAATGGTAAGCTGCCCACCGGGTTGAATACCCTGGTAAAGCACAGGCTTTAAACCTGCCCTGCTGGCATAAATGGCCGCAGTATATCCTGCCGGCCCTGAACCAATAATTAAACAATTTACCTTTTCTGTTACGCTGTTGCTCATGTTATCTTTTCTAAAATTGACTGCAAAATTAAATGAATATTGTTTATGAGGATTGTCTTAATGATATTTGATTTATCACTGACTTTTAATGATGATGGATTTATGATCCCGATAGTTATCGGGATGATTGTTATCATTATTCCTTAATTTAAATGCTGCTATTTTTACCTATTGCTTATTGCCTACTCCGGAACAATAATGGTTTTATAAAAAGCGCCATAACCGTAAAACGCTCCCAGGGCGCCATTGCTGATATTGCCCAATATCTTATTAGGCGATGCAAAAGGATTGCCAATACTTTGTGCAGAAAACTCCCATGTATTCCAGAAATTATACGAAGCCCTGTCTATGTTGCAGAGTTTAAAGGTGATAGTATCGCCACGGTTAAAAAAATTATCATCAATGGCACCGGGAAAATTCCTGTCTACACCGGGCTGCACTTCCAATTGGTAAGTACTGCCATCAATTACCTGGTCGTCAAAAACAGAATTGAGGCCGGGATAAAAAGGCTCCGCATTTCTTTTTGTAAAATAACGTACATAATTACCAAGCCCCGGAGGGTCTGTTGCCTTTATCATTAAAATAACCCTTGTAGTATCTTCCTGGAAAGGTGCTTTCTTCCACCACATCGAATCTGGCTTTTTTGCAATAGCAGGAATAGTGGTAGTAGCATTGTACTCTTTTCCCCCACTTACAATTCGTAATGAATAAGAAGTATTAAGCTCACCGGTAAAAGCTGTTGCCAGGTCGGAAGAATCAATACTGTATTTGTAAAACGTGAGGCCTGTGTAGGAATAGGTACAGGATACTCTTTCAATTTGTGCGTAAGTACTCCATTTGAAATATAAACATCTGCCCCATGCACAAACATATTGTTTATTATAGAAGTGTCTATCTTACTAAAATAACCAAGGCTGTTGGTAAGCACCACAACCGGTGGCAAATCGTTTTCAATATTGGCATCCACTGCCAAAACCGTTTCTGCCTGCTTTAAATCAAACTCTATTTTCTTTTCACATGCATTAAAAGAAATAATAATAAAAATGAACCAATACATTTATTCATGCTGCAAAATTACCATATTAAACAAAGAAAATATCATATAGTTCAATCAAGCATTATTCTACATCCAAATCATATCATCATACTCATTCTTATTAAAAAAATCCCCGGCGAAATTACCGGGGACTCTTTAATCAGTATGCAATTTTTCTTAACCTAAATAGGCTTTTAAAGCGCCACTGTATCTTGCTTTCTGCAAACGCTTAATCGCCCTTTCTTTTATCTGGCGGATACGCTCTTTTGTAAGATCATATTTCTGGCCGATCTGCTCAATGGTAACACCATTTTCACCATCCAGGCCAAAATATGCATTTACTATTTCTGCTTCTCTCGGGCTTAATGATTTTAATACCCTGCGTATCTCATTCCTCAATGAATCATGCATTACATCTTCATCCGTTTCAGCAGAGCCTTTCAACAAATCACCCATGGCCACATCTTCTGCTTCATGCACAGGTGCATCTAATGAAGAATGACGGGTATTGCTCTGGAAAATATTATTGATCTCTGTTTCACTCATCTCCAGCAATTCAGCCAGTTCTTCTGTAGATGGTTCCCTTTCATGCTCCTGTTCAAAAGCCATATAAGCTTTATTGGCTTTATTGTAAGTACCGATTTTATTTTGTGGCAAACGTACCAGCCTTCCCTGCTCAGCCAAAGCCTGCAGAATAGATTGACGGATCCACCATACCGCATAAGAAATAAATTTAAAACCCTTTGTTTCATCAAAACGCTGGGCAGCTTTTATCAATCCAAGGTTTCCTTCATTGATCAAATCACTTAATGAAAGCCCCTGGTGCTGGTATTGCTTGGCAACAGATACCACGAAACGGAGGTTTGCCTGAACCAATTTGTCAAGTGCCCGCTGGTCACCCATTTTGATTTTTTGAGCAAAAATGGTTTCTTCCTCCGGGGTAATCATAGAGATTTTAGAAATTTCCTGCAGATATTTTTCTACCGCCTGGGAATCCCTGTTGGTAATCTGGGTTGCGATTTTAAGTTGCCTCATTTGCTATGTTTAAGTTCAAAGAATTGTATTGTCTGGTAAAGTATAGACAGTTAAAGCAGACACTAATTGTTGCAAAAACATACTAAATATCACTTGTAAAAATGCCTGCAAATATACGTTGCGGATTTTGTTTTTCATAATGTAAACGAAAAAAGGAAGTAAATATTCAGCAAAACTTGTTAATAACCATTGCTTAAACGATTGCGTAAAGCTAGACTGTCAAATTTTAATTACTCACATTGATGCCCTTATTTTTGCTGAATGATAATTGACTTACGGTCTGATACTGTTACAAAACCCTCTGCCCGGCATGCTGGAGGCTATGTTTAAAGCGCCGGTTGGGGATGATGTTTTTGGAGAAGACCCAACCGTAAATAACTGGAAGCCATGACTGCCGAATATGTTTGGAATGGAAGCCGGCACTATTTTGCCCCAGCGGTACCATGACCAACCAGATTGCTATCAAATGCCATACTCAACCGGGGGATGAAGTGATATGTGATGAACTAAGCCATATTTATCAATATGAAGGTGGCGGCATTGCTTTTAACAGCGGCTGTTCGGTAAAATTGCTGCAGGGAAATAAGGGAAGAATAACTGCACAACAGGTACTTAATGGAATTAATCCATTATTCGACT
>CAWFCU010000006.1:0-465537 GCA_963814445.1 uncultured Chitinophagaceae bacterium | reverse complement strand
TATCTTTTAAAAATTAAAGCTGTAAACTCCGCAAACAAGAAAAACACGTAACCCGTCAACCCGTAACTAAAGTTATGCTCACAATAAATCTAAAAGAACTTAAACCAGCCGAACGCCAAAACTTCCTGCAGCACGCCATTGCTCCTCGTCCTGTTTGCTTTGCATCCACCATAGATAAAAACGGAAACGTTAATCTTAGTCCTTTTTCTTTTTTCAATTTATTTTCTTCCAATCCGCCAATAGTAGTTTTTTCTCCTGCAAGAAGAGTGAGGGATAATACTACAAAACATACATTGGAAAATATATTGGAAGTACCCGAAGTAGTGATAAACATTTGTGATTATGATATGGTGCAGCAGGTAAGCCTTGCAAGTTGTGAATTTCCAAAGGGAACAGATGAATTTATAAAAGCCGGTTTTACAAAAGAGCCTTCACAAATAGTGAAACCGCCGAGGGTAAAAGAAAGCCCTGTGCAATTAGAATGTAAAGTGATTGAAGTAAAACCTTTGGGAACAGAAGGCGGCGCAGGTAATTTAATTATTGCAGAAGTTTTGCTGATGCACATTAATGAAGCCATACTGAATGACGATAAAACCATGATCGACCAAACCAAACTGCATCATATTGCAAGGCTTGGCGGCGACTGGTATTGCAAGGTTGACAGCACTAATCTTTTCAAAGTTGAAAAACCAAATGTGAAGTTGGGTATTGGCGTAGATACTTTGCCTTTGTCAATAAGAGAAAGTAAAATACTTACCGGTAATAACCTTGGGCAATTGGCGAATGTGCATGACATGCCTTTTGTTGATCCGGCTTTTGATGATGATAAGTTGAAAAATATTATCCAGTATTATTCCATTAATCCTGATGAAATGGAAAAGGAACTACATATATATGCAAAAGAGTTACTGGCGGAAGGAAAGGTTAATGAAGCCTGGCAGGTATTGCTGGCTGATATTTAATGCTAAAATATCCCTCCAAACACTTTCTTCAATATCTCCGTTGTTCTTGCCAATGGATTTGCCCTGATATTTTTTTCCTCTTTTGAGATCAGATCAAACAATGCATTGGTGGCTTTTTCAGTAACAAAGCCGGGCAGGTCAGGATTTACTTTGTTAAATGTAGTTGGAAAGCTGTTATACGTTTTCACAATATCACCATAGTATTTAGTTGCTTCCACTTTATCAAGCGATGATTTTATAACTGGTGAAAAGGCGGCTACCAGCCTGTCATTTGTCTTCATCCTGAAATAATGTGTAACACTGGTATCGCCGCCTCTTACAATATTAATAGCATCGGTCAGCGTCATTTGTTTGATGGCATCTGTAAAGATAGGTGTGGCATATCCCACGGCATCTTCAGCGCCACGGTTTATTTGTAAGATAGCTTTGTCAACGATCTTATTCATCCCCAGGTCTCTTAAAGTGTTCTCGATCTTTTTTGCATCTGGCGGCAATAATATTTTATAGAACGCATCACCAAAAAATCCATCCTGCTTATTCAGTTGAAATACTGACTTTACCAATCCCTGGCTCAATGCTTCCTTGATTCCCTGGCCGGCTTCAGCCTGGGTAACTCCACCACCAGTGGATGTTTGAAGTTGTTTTAACTCATCGCATCCGGCAAATAAAAAACCAAGCAATACAAAAGGGATCATTCTTTTCATAAAATCTTTTTGATAATAAGGCAAGTATGCTGCCAAACTGCACACAAGATAAACTTAACAGCCAAATGGTTGCATACGGTATATTTGCAAAAATTTTATACAGCATACAATGAGCACACAACATTTGAGTGAACAGGAAATTATCAGGAGAGAAAAATTAACGGAATTAACCAAACTGGGCATTGATGCTTACCCGGCAGCTTTATACCCGGTTAACAGCACTTCGCTATATATTAAAGAGAACTACAAAGGAGAAGAGAACAAAGCTGATTTCGCTGATATATGTATTGCAGGCCGTATTATGAGTGTACGTGATATGGGCAAGGCAAACTTTGCAGTGATACAGGATAGTGTTGGAAAGATTCAGATCTACATAAAGCAGGACGATATTTGCCCCGGTGAAGACAAATCAATGTTTCAAACGGTTTGGAAAAAATTATTAGACATTGGAGATATCATTGGTGTGAAAGGTTATGTGTTCACCACAAAAACCGGTGAGACCTCTATTCATGTAAAAGAATTTACACTGCTTACAAAAGCATTACATCCATTGCCAGTTGTAAAAGAAAAAGATGGAGAAGCATTTGATGAAGTAACCGATCCTGAATTTCGCTATCGCCAGCGTTATGCAGATTTAATTGTAAATCCTGGTGTGAAAGAAACATTTATCAAGCGTACCAAAATGGTAAATGCTATCCGTGAATTTTTAAATGAGCGTGGCGCTTTGGAAGTGGATACGCCAGTGTTGCAATCTATTCCCGGTGGTGCTGCTGCAAGGCCGTTTACAACACATCACAATGCACTGGATGTGCCGATGTATATGCGTATTGCAAATGAGCTATACTTAAAACGATTGATCGTTGGTGGTTTTGAATGGGTGTATGAATTCAGCCGCAACTTCCGTAATGAAGGAATGGACAGAACACATAATCCTGAATTTACAGTACTGGAATTTTATGTGGCTTATAAAGATTATAACTGGATGATGGATACAACCGAGTTGATGCTGGAGAAAGCAGCCATTGCAACCAATGGCACCAGCAAAGTTTTGGTTGGTGAAAAAGAAATTGATTTTAAAGCCCCTTACAAAAGAATAACCATGTATGATGCCATTAAGGAACATACAGGTTTTGACATCAGTGCAATGGATGAAGAAGGAATAAGAAATGTGTGCCGTGAATTAAAAATTCATGCAGATGAAAAATGGGGCAAAGGGAAACTGATTGATGAAATTTTTGGGAGCAAATGCGAAGGCAATTATATACAACCAACTTTTATTACAGATTATCCTGTTGAAATGAGCCCGTTGACTAAAAAGCACCGCAGCAAACCAGGATTGGTGGAACGCTTTGAATTAATGTGTAACGGAAAAGAAATTGCCAATGCCTATAGCGAATTGAACGACCCGATCGAACAAAGGGAACGTTTTGAAGAGCAGGTAAAATTGATGGAACGTGGCGATGATGAAGCCATGTTTATTGATCATGATTTTTTAAGGGCGCTTGAATATGGCATGCCCCCAACATCAGGTATTGGTTTTGGTATTGACAGGATTGCAATGCTCTTAACCAATCAGCATTCTATACAGGATGTGTTGTTTTTCCCTATGATGCGACCGGAGAATATGGACTGATTGTGGTAACTTTAGGTATAAAATTTTAGTTATGGGTAGTGTTGTTGCCTTAAGAAAAGATGTAAAAAAATATATTGAAACCGCCGATGAAAGAGTGGTAAAAATGGTTCATGCGATGCTTGAAGCAGACAGCAAAAGCGATCTATGGGATGAGTTACCGGCAAGCGTACAAAAGGATGTTCAGGAAGCTATAAAACAATCTGCAAAAGGAAAAGGAAAGCCACATAAAGAGGTAATGAAAAAATATGAGAAATGGCTTACGAAATAATCTGGTTGCCAAAAGCTCAAGAAAGGTTTGACGAAATAATAGAATACCTTCAAATACATTGGGATGATAAAGTAATAAGTTCTTTCATCAAAAAAACTGCAGAAAAATTATTGCAGATAAGTGAACGGCCCAAAATGTTCAGAAGATCCAAAAAAATGGCCATCCACGAAGTGGCCATAACAAAACACAATCTGCTTATCTACAGAATTAAAGGAAACAAAGTTGAACTACTCACTTTTTTTGATACGAGACAAAGTCCATCAAAGAAATACAAGTTCTGATTGTAGAAATAACAAAAAGGCGTCCGGTAAATACCAGACGCTTCTTTTGTTATGTATACGGGCATAAACTTTAACGCTAAACACTTGCAAAAGCGTAAACAGATGAGTATTTTACTCTATCTAAAAACGATTGTCATGAAACAGATTATCTCCTCCCGTGTTGCAGCTGTTATATATGCACTTGCTATTGCTGCATTTGGTATTTTACATTTTATGAGTGCAAATGAAATGAAAACAATGCTGCCGGAATATATTCCCGGTGGTGCTGCAGTAATATATTTAACAGGCGCCTGCTTACTGGCAGCAGCCATTGCCATTATCATTGAAAAATATACAAGGCTTGCCTGTTACCTGCTGGCGGCAATGCTGTTGATATTTGGCTTTACACTGCACCTGCGGCCATCATTCACCACCACATTTACTTTGTTTTTGAAAGATGCAGCAATGGCGATGGCTGCAATATTGGTTGGCAACAATTCATCAAAGTGATTTATATAAAAAGATCGTTGAATAATTGACCCCCTGGAGTAACAGCATATTTTTCCAGATCTGTAATGCCCTCCTTTGCCAGCACTTGTTCATCAATAAAAGTATTGCCTGTGCATTCAGTGGAAGGCTTTGATAAAATGTAGTAAGCAGCATCGGCAATAATTTCTACCGTACGGCTCATTTTCATTAATGCTTCGCCGCCCAGTAAATTATTTACAGCAGCAGTGGCAATTGTGGTACGTGGCCATAATGCATTGGCAGCGATATTGTATTTTTTTAATTCGGCAGATAATCCTAAAGCGATCATGCTCATATCATACTTGCTGATGGTGTAAGCAAGATGTTTGCTGAACCATTTCAGATCCATATTTATTGGTGGAGATAAATTAAGAATGTGTGCATTGGTTCCTTTTTTAAGATGAGGGATACAGGCACGGCTCACCATAAATGTTCCCCTTACATTAATATCATACATCAGGTCAAAGCGTTTGGGTTCTGTTTGTTCTGTTGGAGAAAGGTTGATAGCAGAAGCATTGTTGATCAAAATATCTATGCCGCCAAATTTCTCTACTGTCTTGTCAACTACATTCTGAACCTGGTCTTCAAAGCGTATATCGCATTGCACAGCTAATGCTTTGCCACCTGCTGCTTCCATTTCTGCAGCAGCAGAAAAGATAGTGCCGCCGAGTTTAGGATTTTCCTCCACGCTTTTTGATGCAATCACAATATTGGCGCCTTCCTTTGCCAGTTTTAAACCAATGGCTTTGCCAATTCCTCTTGATGCCCCGGTGATGATAACAGTTTTATTTTCAAATGACATGCAGTAAAATTTTACCAAATCTAATCAAAACAACAGCTTAATAATGTGTTTAGAATAAAGTTAAACAAGTGTTTGATTGGTATTAAACAAGTGTTTAACTTTGTGGCCTTAATTTACTGGGGATGATCAACTTTAACGATAAGCAATTGCAGATAATAGAAACAGCAGAAAGGCTGTTTGCCTCAAAAGGATTTGATGGAACTTCTGTAAGGGATATTGCCGATGCAGCAGCTATTAATGTAGCTATGATATCTTACTACTTTGGCTCTAAAGAAAAATTGATGGAAGCCATATTTGAAGTAAAGATTGGCAAAGTGCAGATGAGGGTGGAAGAATTGTTGAAAGACAACAGCATGACGCCCATTGAAAAAGTAAACATACTGGTAGATGAACACATTGAAAGGGTGATGAAGAGCCAGCAGTTTTACCGCATTATGATCTGTGAGCAGGCAAGCAATAAAAGTGCTGCCATAATGGGAAAAATAAAAATGCTGAAAATAAAAAATGCGGAGCTGATCGCTGAACTGATAAAAGAAGGACAAAAAAAAGGTGACTTTAAAAAGAAAGTGGATGTAGTGCTGATGCTGAATACAATGGTTGGTACGGTATGGCAAACCATCATAACAAAAGACCACTACCAGGAATTTACCAATAACCAGTCGCTTTCAGAAGAAGAGTATGAAAAACTATTGAAGAAAAAATTGATGATACATATCAAAACATTATTCAAAACAATATTGACAAATGAAGAATAAAGGCTTACCAGCCTGGTAAAACAAAATTGCCCACAACCTGTTGTGGGCAATTTTGTTTTAATAAAATGAGCAGTTACAATAAAGTAGCTTCATGTGTAATATTAGTGTTCAACAACTTTGAGATAGGGCAGTTTGCTTTTGCGTCTGCAGCACATTCCTCAAATTTTTCCTTGCTTATTCCCGGTACAGATGCTTTCACTTCCAGGTGAGATTCTGTAATAGCGCCATTATCCAAAGAGATGGTGCATTTTGTTTCAATACTGTCTGGTATAAAACCTGCAGCACCTAATATAAAACTCAGTTTCATGCTAAAGCAACCGGAATGTGCTGCTGCTACTAACTCCTCCGGGTTAGTACCCACACCTTCTTCAAAACGGGAGTTGAAAGAGTATTGAGTTTTACTTAATACTGTGCTTGCTGTTGTAAGATGACCGGAGCCTTCTTTTCCGGAGCCGTTCCATACGGCTGTTGCGTTACGTTTGATCATGTGATTGATTTGCCCCAAACCCCTAAAGGGGCTTTAGCCACTAAAGGTTCAGGTAGTTTTTAAATTTATTTTTTGTTTAAAAGTATTGCTTAATTTTTTTTCATCAAAGCCAATCAGTAATTCTTTCCCAAATTCAATAACGGGACGTTTGATGAGGCTGGTATTTTTCAGCATGATATCGATTGCAGCATTTTCATCTGTCACTGCGTCCTGTTCATCTTTTTTCAAACTCCGCCAGGTGGTGCTTCTTTTATTTAATACTTTATCCCAACCTAACAGTTTTGTCCATTCTGCTAATTTCTCTTTGGTAATTCCATCAGTTTTGTAATTGTGCAGGTTTATAGAATAGCCTTTTGCTTCCAGCCATTTTGTTACTGCAATGGTTCCATCGCAATACGGAAGGCCGTATAATTTTATTGTGCTCATTTTAATATTCCGGTGCTGTTGGTTTTGTTTTCATGATACCTTCAATTTTTTCCATTACTTCAGTTGTAAGTTTGGGAAGCACTTCAAGAGATTTTAAATTATCCAGCAGCTGCTGTTTTTTAGTGGCACCCAAAATAGCCGTACTCACATTGGGGTTCTTTATACACCATGCAATGCTTAATGCAGCGGTTGTTGTTCCCAATTTAGTTGCAAACTCACTCAGCTTTTTTACTTTCTTTATCCTGTCATCCACCATCCACCTGTCTTTCAACCAGTCAAAGCCCTGCAAAGCAAAGCGGCTGTCTTTTGGAATGCCGTCATTGTACTTACCACTTAACAAACCTGCGGCCAAAGGGCTCCATACAGTTGTCCCTAATCCTACATTCTTATAGATCTCTCCATACTCCACTTCTACTTTGTGGCGCTCAAATAAATTGTATTGCGGTTGCTCCATTGTAGGACCGATCAATTTATATTTCTCTGCTACACGGTGGGCTTCCATAATTTCAACACCACTCCATTCGCTGGTGCCCCAGTATAAAATTTTTCCCTGCTGCAGCAAATGGTTCATTGCCCATACGGTTTCTTCAATGGGTGTTTTTTTATCCGGACGATGACAGAAGAACAGATCAAGATAATCAACCTGTAAACGTTGCAATGCTTCGTTACAGGCTTCTATTAAATGTTTCCTGCTGTTACCGGTTTGGTTGGGTTTGTTTTCTTTTCCTCTCCAGCCAAAAAATGCTTTTGATGAAACAGTGTAAGAAGTCCTGTCCCATTTTTTCTTTTTAATAACACGGCCCATCATCTTTTCGCTTTCTCCCAATGCATACACTTCAGCGTTGTCAAAAAAGTTTATGCCATTATCATACGCTATGCCCATTAACTGATCGGCAACTTTGTCATTAATTTGTTTGCTAAAACTAACCCAACTGCCAAAAGAAAGCACACTTACCTGCAGGCCGGATTTTCCAAGGCGGCGATATTCCATATTTAATTTTTGTGGAGGTGAAATTACAATAACATCAGGATGGCAAAATTGTTATTGTATTAAATTTCCTAATTCGGAAACCCGGAGCTTCTATAAAATGGTTTCGCTATCTCTATCACCACTGCTGATATTGACTCTTAAAGATAACATTCATTAAAAATTGCATGGTGAAAACATCCCAAAAATCTGGGGAAAAGCACCGGAGAATAAGGGGAAAATACTTGCAAAAAATGAGGTTTTTCCCATTTTTTATTTCATTTCAAGTAATAATGTTGTTCTCTCAAATTTTTCATTTTTAAAACCTTGTTTATGAAACATCCAACAACCAATCGCTGCAAATTTTGGCAGGCAACAATTTTTCTTTTTTTCGTTGTTGCTTATTGTTCCTGTAAAAAAACAGATGTCAACAAAGTAAATGACCGAAACCTTTACGCAGAAAAATTTTTTGAAAACCCTGCTGCCAGTTCTCCCCAGCTGCAAGCCGTAATTGATCTGCTGAAAAAAGAAAATGAGAAAACTGGTTTTATAAATACACTCCCAGGTAATGCCGGGTTGCCAGTGTGGGATAAACTGATCAAAGAAAAACCAAAAAATAAACCTGGTGTAGCTGCAAGAGGAATAATTGCCGATAAAGATGGGAACATGCTTATCCCCTTATCAAACGATAATAAAACATTGAGCGCTTTACTATTTGCAATGAATAAAGATGGCAAATACCAGTTTTATTACTACGATAATAATTATGCTTACCAGGTTGCTTTCAGCGATAAGCATTCACTAAAGCAAAGGGAGTATGTGATGGCGCTGTTTATGAATATGAGCAACTATGTATTCGGCATTCATGAATTTAAAAGCATACCCAACGATTTCTTTGCCAATCTTGGGAGCATCCCTGAAGAAAACGGCATAACAAAAAAGCTGTTTTTAGTACCCGGTAAAGGAACGCCTCCTGATATTTTTACAACAGACAGGGTGGTGGGCACGGTTACAACCTGTGGATACAAATGGTCCGGCCGTTGTAATTGCCCGGAGAACCCAAATGATTATGACCAGGGTGGCTGCCAGGATTGGTGGAAGGGTTGCCCTTATAACTATTGCAGCGAGTGGGCATGCATTACAGTAATATATGAAGAAGAAGACCCTATCGAACCTGTAGATGGTTCCAATGGCGGAGATGCACCGCCATCAAATAGTTCCACCGGCTGGAGCAATGGACAGGATTTAACTGGTGGGCCATTGCCTAATACATTTTATACCGGTGGTTTACCAAATGCACCATGTAGTAATAATTGTGCCTGGTATACAGAAGCGCCGGAGCCAAATTTTGATCCTCAACCATGTGACCCTAATGCTACATATGCCGAAGAAAAGGAAACATTTAATAACTATATACAAATGACAATGCCAGCATCTATAGTTCAAGGCGGTCTATCTCCTAGTGGATCAGATCCAATAACCTATTCATATCCTTGGACAGTAGCAGAAGGATCTATTGCAGGCTGGAAAATTGAAGCAATAACAAATGCTAAGTATTATCACTACAGATATTATAATACGAACGGAGGCGTAGAAGACATTTTTGATCTTTTTTCATTTCAAACAGGTGAAGGTTATTTTGTAGGTTCACAAACTTTTATATCCTCAACCTATACCACTAGAAATCCTACTACAAACCAGGTCTACAATAATAATACTTCGAATACATACGGGACATCGCAAGTTATGGGCACAGTACAGCATACAATGAAAATGATTCTTCCCTTTTGTGAAAACCCACCTGAACTTAATTCAACTGACAACGTCAATAATTCAACTATTTTTATTCCGAGATAATTAAAAAAATGATGTTAAAAATTAATAAGCAGTTTGTACTATTTTTTCTTATAAGCTTATGCCTTGCAAGTTGTAAAACATCAAAAGAATTCTATTACTCTTACAACACAGAAGCACATATTATGGATAGTACAAATAATATTTTATACTTCAGTAGTTTGTTGTCATTTGGAGACTACCTTTT
The DNA here is from genome assembly GCA_963814445.1 of uncultured Chitinophagaceae bacterium. Lineage (GTDB taxonomy): Bacteria > Bacteroidota > Bacteroidia > Chitinophagales > Chitinophagaceae > Ferruginibacter. Next base: position 455,704 of record CAWFCU010000006.1, on the reverse strand, counting down.
TGAATATAAAGTAACTACACATCTTAATACGGTAATTCATGGAAATGATAAGCCTGTAAAATCTGTAATGTTTGATACAACTGGCATTTATTTGCTATCGGGAAAAAGCAAACAATATTGCGAATTTGATACGTTTGCGTTGCAAAGTAAAATTATAAGTAAAGGCCCGTTTTCAACAAAACCAACAGGCGTAGGCGTGTTACCAATTAGCAGAGTTACAGCAGATTCTTCGGATACATATTATTCTTCTCCCAAAGCAATATCAATGAATAATGTATTGTGTTACTACAGCAATATTCGTTTTAAAGACAAAGCTGTTACTGACACAATGGAACGAGGTGCCATATTGATTAAAAAAGAGAATTTCAATTCTTTTTATAAAATAAGAGGTATAGAATTTACAGATACTATATATTGTATTGTGGGCTTTCGTTTGAAACACTTATCAAAGGATGAAACTTTTGTAGAACAAATAAACAATTTACGACCACTAACAGAAAAAGAAATACAAATATGTAAGCGTATGGTGAAAGCAAGCGGCTTATAAGCTTATAAAATTGATTGAGACCATTAGAATATTTCTAATGCTCTTTTTTAACCCGGAAATTCATTAATCTGGAGCACGAGTGCTAACGATTTTAATATGGTGGTAAGTTTATTATAGCGAAATGTTGTAATAACTGGTAGCAGGCTGGGCCAGTGTATTTTATCTGGTATACATCCTATCGATTTTAAAATTTATTTCACATTTTATTAGAAACTTTAAAGCTTACATCATGAAATTTTTATACGCCGTAATGGTCTTAATAATTGTCGCTTGTTCCTGTGGAGCGGTAAAAGAACAAAGAGAAATAAAAGGAATAAAATATTCTTTCTGTTACCCAAAAATAACAATGCAAGGAAAACTTATTGGATATGACACAGTGGTTAAACTCCTTTATTTTTATGGTAACCAGGTTTTCTGCAATTTTATATACCGTCATGATACTTTTGAAAATGATACATTCATAAGATCTGAATCGAAACATGTTTATTTTACTTTTTCAAAAAACGCAAAGTATGGGCTTATATTTACCGATACAAACAACAGAAAAGCGGAGAGAGTTTCAGCAGACTCGATGTTAAAACTCCATTGGCCAACAATTCATGCCGATTCTGCTATTTCGGAAAAAAGAAATCATGTAAAATTTATCGACAAGCGCTTTAATGCTGATTCCGGTATTTTAACAGAAAGATATGAGGCACAAAATGGCATAGATACCACCACACGGGTTGATTTAGTATTAAGGTATTCAAATAAAATCAAGGTAAAGGAATATAGCTTTTCAAGAAAGCTTGATAGTTTGAGAAAAATGAAATTGTATTACTTTAAAATGACAGTTAAGCCCCGCTATTTCGGAAAAGAGAATTATTTGATGGATAGCTTTGATTCAGTTTATTTTTTTGAAGAAATAGCTGTTACAAATAAACAAGAATTAATGTATTACTTTAAGCAAGGGCAAAAGATGGATGCTAACTAAGAACCTGTTAGTTCTTGACAATGCGTTTTACAATTCTTTTATTCTCCGCCGGTTCATACAATACCAATAAATAAACACCTCTGGGTAATGAAGCAATATTGATCTCAAAACTATTAATGCCCGCCATCAAAAGACGGCTTTCTTCCTGTACCCTTTGCCCAAACAGGTCAGAAATGCCAATATTTATTTGTGAGGCCGACGGCGATAAATATTGTAACCTGATAATATTCCTTGCAGGATTCGGCGAAACACTCACATTGTTATTGTTAGCCCGGCGCAATAGATCCTCAAAAGAAATATCATAACAGGCAGAGGTGTCAATACATCCATTCTTGATTAATTGTACCGCATACCTGCCAACAAGTGTTACTGTATAGGCTTGATTCGTTTCAGATAATATAGGAGTATCGCTGCTGCAATCTATCCATTGATATTGTGCATTGTTTAAGTTGGCAGTTAATGTAGCCCTGTTTTTTATTACGCTGGTATCATTGCTGATAACAGTGATGTTGGTAACGATAATACTATCACAACCGGAAGAAGTTGCAAAATGGCTTGTATGGCTTACGTTAGATATTATATTAGTTGCCTGCACATTATCCGGGAATATATAGTTGTCCCCTTTGCAAACAGTGTCATTTTCAGTAAAACTATAGGTTGGCAAAACTGTAATATTTGTAACTATAATACTATCGCAGCCGGAAGAAGTTACTAAATGGCTTGTATGGCTCAGATCAGATGTTATATTGTCTGCCAGTACATTGTCAGGAAAAATATAATTGGCTCCATTACAAACAGTGTCATTTTGAGTAAAACTGTATGTTGGCAAAACTGTAATATTTGTAACTATATTACTATCGCAGCCGGAGAAAGTTATTAAATGGGTTGTTTGGCTGAAATCAGAGATTATATTGAATATCTGCAAACCACCGGGAAATGTATAATTACCGCCCTTGCAAACAGTGTCATTTTGAATGTAATTATATGTCGGTAAAACCTTAATATTTGTTACAATAAAGCTGTCACAGTTGTTGATGGCAATAAAGCGGCTTGTATGAGAGGTGTCATTTAATATATTATTAAAGGTGGTACCATCCGGAAAAACATAACTGCCCCCTTTACAAATACTGGCATAATCATTTTGAGTCCCGGTCAGTATATGAATTGCTGTTGTAACAGCACTATCACAACCATTTATGTTTGTAAAATGAATAGTGTGAGAAGTATCGCCCTGGATATTAGAAAAAATTGTTCCGTCAGCAAATGTGTAATCTGTGCCGGGGCAAAGGTTTATTGTATTTGTTCTTGAACTGGTACGTTTAACATAAAGATTGGTAGTTATATAGATGCTATCGCAACCATACACCGAAGCAATAGTCCTTGTTCTTTGATAAGGTATTCCTAATGGAGAACCGCCGGAAGGTTGAAAAGCGATGTTGGTTAATACTGTACCATCCGGAAAAGTATAAGTACCGCCTTCGCATACATAAGCTGTTTCCCCTGCAGTGTAAGGAAGGACATTTATATCTGTTATTATAACACTGTCGCAGCCAAACTGATTTATAAACTGTTTAACTCTCCAGATACGGTCAGTAATATTAGTATAGGTAGTATCGCCGGGGATGCTGTAGCTGCTTCCAGGGCAAACATATACATTGTGTACAGACGCAATGTAGTAAGGCTTTATTTTTACAGCAAAAGTTGAAGTGTCGCTGCAATAACTGGAATTTTCAAGCATCTCAAGCCTGAAAGTTTGAAATGAATCGCAACCCGGCGGGCTATTATAAAAGTAAATATCATTTACCTGTATTAAAGATTCGAACCTCCAGGTATTTCCTGTACACAGCGATTTGACAACACAGGTATCAAACAGGCTGCCTGTTAATGAGGCATATATAAGTCCGTTTCCACAAGCAACTGTATCAGAGAGGTTAAGCCGAAGGCCAGATTCAATACCTTTTCTAAACCGAATTGTTTTTGTAATTGTATCAACACCATCATTTATAATAAGCCTTGCTGTTAATGTATCTGTTACCATTGTAACACTTGTATTCAACGTGTCGGGGTTTTGAAAGTTAGCAGCAGGCTCCCAGCGGTAATGCACATTTCCTTTGCCACGGTAGTGTAGTATATTACTGTCTTCAAGATCTATTTGAAAGTTTCCACTACAAAACTTAATGGTGCTGTCAAAATTATTGAAAGCTAAAGGCATGTACCCTCTTCTATGATAGCGGCCTAAAAAAATGTCACTACTGCCGGCATTGCTTAAATTTATTACAGGAAGATTTGGGTAATTATTATTCTGTATCGTAATGTTATTTGAAAAATTATCAAGGAAGTAAACAGCCCCATTATCCATTACCTTTCGGTTTAAATCAATCGAATCTCCATTGGGTATGTCTAAACTGTCTTGCATAATAAAATTTGAATCTACAACATATACGATCTTAGACACGTTGAAATTATTATACCCGCTATTAAACAGGAGATCAGCGTTTTCTGCTACCCGTGCTGTTTTAATATCGTAAGGAATAGCATTTTGACAAGTATAAGAAGGCACAACAACATAGCCGGAACATACGTTTTTAATATCCTTTTTTAATGCCCCATTTCTAAAAATTTTTAGATTAGCTCCATCTCTATCTTCACCAAGCGTGCCTGCTTGGTGAGTGGAATAGGAAGTTGCTGCATACCCTAATCCGTTTTTGGAAAAATGAAAATCATGAAAAGAGATTACAGGGGTCTGATCATTTAATACTCTTTGGGTTACGCCGCTTTCTGACAGCACGACTGTTAAGTTCTCATAAGTAGAAGTTCTAAGGTGGGGATTTGTATTAAAATATATGTTACTAAAAAAAGTGCTGTCATAATCTGTGGCGCCATTATGAACAAACATGGCTACGATATTAGTGTTATCATGCGCAATTTGTAAGGTGACGGGAGAACTATGAAAAAGTTTCATCCACAATTCATTTCCCAACGAGTCATATTTCAACAAAGCTGAACTTGCACTGTATGCAGGTGGCCAAGTTCCAAAGGAGTAATAATAATAATCCGGATTTTCTGGTAAATAAAAAACCGGCGCCCCTATTGGTGGTGTGGGTGGTCGGTTTATATCCACTGCTTTTCCTGCAAATACAAACGACCGGTTGTAATTACATGCTGCATATACTCCACCATTATTATCTATTTCAATATCGGTGTATACCAGGCTGTCGGGCAATACCTGGCTTTTAAGCAAATTGCCATCTTCATCAAACTTTGTATAAAAATTCTGTGGGCTTATTAATGTACCAGGTGTAAAATTAATTGATGGGCTTGCTGACTTACACAGTAAAACAAACTGGTTGTTGTTGTTTATCTCTAATATGCTTACACTGTCGTCTGCACTGCCGCCAAAGCTCTTCACCCATACAGTATTCCCCGTAGTATCTATTTTAGCTATAAATATATCCCTGCCGCCATTATTATTAAGTGCAGTATTATCCCAAACCAATGTAGGTGATGTAAATGTCCCTGTGATGTATAGAAATCCGTTTTTTAGTTTGAAGCTTGCGGCAACTTCATCACCTGGGCCACCAATTGACTTTGTCCATTCCCAATACTCCTTTGGATTTTGAGCTGCTACATGCAGTGGTGCAATAAACAAATAAAGCAGTAGTATTTTTTTCATTGCATGGGCATTTATAGGTGCAGCCGGGTTAGTAAATCAAATGCAGTAAGACTGGTTAGTACCCAAATTTACCAAATTATTATGCCCTAAACAATTTTAAAATCGCAGATATCCATGCAGCGTTGAAACTTTTTGAAGATTAATCCGGAAATTCATTTCCCGGCACTTTTACATAACCAACAGGATGCAGAATGTTCCATTCTTTAAAATCCTGCCTGGCTTCAATACCGGTGCCGTCAATCACCTGCATCTTTCTTCTTATACGCACAGGTTTGTCGGTATAAAATTCTGTGCCTGTTTTATTCCTGTCCCAATACAATTCATTACAGTAAAGTGTATCGCCAAGCACATTTATTACCCTTACACTATCTTTTAAAAACACAATGCTTTTGGTTTCCCTGTACCGGGCATACCGGGCATCCAGCCTGCTTTCAATACTATCGCCTTTGTCGCTGTAAAAATCAACATGCAGGGTGTTGGGAAATTCAATATAAGAAGCCGTATCCTGCACTTTGTACATCAGCGGTGCTGTAAGTATTGCTTTCTTTTTACCGCCAATAGAATACCGTGTTACTACATTTTTGGCAACATCTTTTCCAAGTTCTTTTGAATTTATATTTTGTACTTCTGCCAGATCGTTCTCACAACTGCATAAAAAAAAGCAGCCCCATGTAAAGGCTGCCAGTAATTTTATATGCACTTGCTTTGTAAACATTGCCGCAAAGTTATTAATAGTATTTGCTCCTGTTGAACCAGATATCGCTTAAAGAAAGGCCGAAACTGATACGGAGGAAACTTTCACGAAGATTGGAACTTTTATCTCCACGGCTGCCAAATTCAACTGTGGTATTCAGGTAAGAATACTGATCGTTGCCATAACTGGGCCTTAGTTTTAATGGTATGCCGGCGCCAACACTAAAAGCATACTCAGGCATTGATGTGCCAATATTTACATAAGAGGGCCCGTAATAAAAACCAGCCCTGTATTTTATAAAGCTGAAATATTTTCTTATTGGTGTTGTCCTGTCAGCAGGAAGGTACTCGGCACCGGCACGTATTTTCCAGGTGTTCTGTACATTATCTTCCTGTCCAAAAAAGCGGTAATCTTTCCAGTTAGTATTTTCATAATCGGCACCAAATGTCCAGTGGCCCGAACTGTCTTTGTAAGTAAAACCGGCGCCCCATGTTAAAGGATATTGTACGCTGCCATCTACAGTACTTTTAAAAACACTGTCAATCTGGTAAATGCCATTCTCAACATCGTATTTAACTGTCTGCCTTAATTTATCCTGGCTGCCATTCATTGTTTGTTTTAAAGAAGCATAAGCGCCAAGCCTCAATGTAGCATCCTCTTGATGCGTCTTTTTTATTCTTAAATTTTATTTCGTATTGCGTACCCAGCGTAAAAAACGTGCCCCCAAAGCTGGTAGTGGTTTCTGAATTAGACTGGTAATGATAAACAGTGTCGTTTAAAACAGTAACGATGGTGCTGTATTTTTTATTTCCAAAGCGGTAACCGGTATTAAAACCAATATTAAAATTTTTAATTCTTAACCCGGCACCAATTAAAGCCTCTGTTACACCTCCACTGCCTTCGTACAAATTGCCGATACTGTCAACACCTTCTTTTCTTTCCAGTGTAAGAATTTTGTAATTGATCCTTGACAACAGGCCGCAGGCCAAAATTCACTCCCAGGAAAACTCCTTTCTTGTTTGCCTTTCTTAACCTTATGGGCAGGCCCAATTGCAGGTAAGAAATGATAAGATTGGTGGCAGTATATTTTGCAGCCGGGTCAATTTGTTTGAGGTTACGGGTGTTTATTTCAAAACCAAAGTCAAAGATCGTTCTGCTTGGTGTGGCAGCAATACGGTTCATAACAGAGGGTTCGTAGTAATTAAAATTTCCGTAGCTGGCGGGGTTTGCGAAATTCACTGTCTGGTTATCGGAATAGCCTGCAGCAATTCCACCCATGCTCCTGTTGAGAATATTTTGACCGGGCAGTATATCACCCAAACCATAACGGGAGTAAGGTGAGTTTTCCTGGGCAATGGCAGAAGTATAAATAAACAGGGTTAAAATCAATCCGGTAATCCTCATTATGTTAGCAGTTGTTGGCCTCACTTATGGCGTAAAGCCCTTTGAATAAAAATTTTAAGTCCGCAAATATCTTGTTTTTAAGGTGACGGGCAAAATAGCCTGCATCACCCCCGGTTAAAACCACGTTAAAGTTGGCATACCTGTTGGCGTAAAACTCAATACAGCCGCCGATTTCAAAGGTTATGCCTGCCAGCACACCACTCTGTAAATTTGTTTTTGTATCGTAGCCAATTACGGGAAAATTATAGTCTTTCTGCACCAAAGGCAGTTTGGCTGTATAATCATGCATGCTCTTAAACCGCATTTCCATACCCGGCGAAATGGCACCTCCAAGAAATTGATGATCCTGGTTAATGAAGTTGTAGGTGATGCAGCTGCCCAACCCGATCACCAGGTTATTTTTACCGGGATAAAAGTGAACAGCTGCTGCACATAAGGCCAGCCTGTCTGCTCCGATGGTTTCCGGTTTGGCCGCCGGCGTGGTAAAATTGAGTTTGCTGCGGTGAGATAGCTTATGAAAGGTTGTATGATCAGAAAGCAGTTTTTCTATTTCACTATTGTGATCAATAACAGAAGATAAAATTGATTTTTGCGGCTGGTATTTTTTTATAATTGTTTCAATAGCGGCTACGCCGTCATCTGCAAGCAACAGTTCTTCTTTATAAACATCACCATCAAATATGGCGGCTTTTAAACGGGTGTTGCCAAAGTCTAAGCAAAGTGTTGTCATGAAATAAGTTTAGGAGGTTTAGAAGGTTTAGGGGTTTAAGTAGGTTTAGAGGTTTAGAGGTTTAGATAAAAGTTGATGGGACTGTCTAAACCTCTAAACTTCCTAAACGCTAAACTAAATATCAAATCCATGCAAGTTTTTAAAATGCCCGTTCAGTTTCACCCTTTCTTTTAATGTTTCCATCTCAGATAGCATTGGCAATACCTTTACAATATGCCTTTTTAAATATTCCTGCCGTTGCAATTCATGCAGCAATTGCAGGAATTCGTATTCCTCCTCTAAAGATAGCCCGGCATGGTGTGCCACATCATAACTCCACAATTCCTCATCAGGTTTCTTAAAATCTTTGGTCACTTTTAAAAGATTGTGCAGTTCCCTTATTGCTTTTATCACACCTGTCATCAAAGTTCGGTTGCCCTGCCTGCTATTGCCCGGGTAATTTACGATGGCACCGCTGTACAACTTATCTGGTATTTCTTTCACCACTTCCAGTATCCTGAACACTTTAACACCTTTTGTTTTTATATCCATTTCGCCATTATCATGCAACTTGCTTATTTCCTTTATCTCCATCAGCGTACCCATTTCATTCATCTTATCGTTGATAACTGTAGGGATGCCAAACTGCTTGCCATTTTTGCTGCACTCCTGTATCAATTCTTTATATCTTGGCTCAAATATGTGAAGGTTAAGGTCTTCGCCGGGATACACCACTATACTAAGTGGGAATATTGGAATAAAATTTGTCATTCAGCAAACAGGAATTTTGAGTTAAAGATAAAGTGGAATGACGATTTACGAATAAAGAATTATGAATGATGATTGATATGATTCGTATGATTATTCGTTTGCAAATTCGGCTTTTTTGCCAATTTGCCCTTTTGCTTATTGCGGCTTTGCCTATTGCCATTACCTTTGCGTCACCAACCAACCTCCGGTATGAAATATTTTTTTATCCTCTTTACTTTCTTATTCCACAGCGCCTATTCACAAAAATTAAAAAAGGCTGATAAAGTTATTATAAGCAACCTGCAGGCACACATTGGTTTTTTGGCTGATGATAAACTGGAAGGAAGAAGGGCTGGAAGCGAAGGTGAAAAAAAGGCATCGCAATACATTATTGATGAGTTTACAAAAGCTGGCCTTACTGCCAAAGGTGAAAACGGAACTTTTTTGCAGGCGTTTGAAATAAACGATGGAAGGTTTGTAAGCCCTTCATCTCATTTTATTATTAATGGCAACGAGCTTGAGCTGAGTAAAGAATTTTTTCCGCTCAACTCCTGCCCCAACCAATCATTGGAAGCCACCTGTGCATTGGCATTGCAGGAAGGCGGTGAACCATGGTTTTTTGATTTGAAAGAAACGCTGGAAAAAAACCTGCCTACCGGACAGGCAGGCAAAGACAATCCACATTTTGACCTTGATGATGCCATTAAAACAAAACTGATTGATGTAAGGAAAAAAGGATGTACCGCTTTGTTTATTTATAATTCATCTGGCATAAAAGATGAATTAAAATTTGAAGGCAAAGCAAAAACTGACGCAGCAACCATACCCGTTGTTTATCTCACCAAAAAAGCAACCGAAAAATATTTAAAAGATGAAACTGCCACGCTTGATATAAAACTTAAAATATTAATTGAAGAAAAAAAGAGGTATGGCAATAATGTGATTGGCTTTATTGATAATGGCGCTGCATCAACTATCGTATTAGGTGCACATTATGATCATCTTGGCTATGGTGAAGACCACGGCTCGTTATACACCGGCAGCGATAAACTCATACATAACGGCGCTGATGATAATGCCAGCGGCACAGCAGCTTTGATTGAGTTGGGCAAAATGCTGAAAGCATCAAAATTTAAAAGCAACAATTATCTTTTAATTTCTTTCTCTGGTGAAGAACTTGGTTTGTTTGGTTCAAAATATTTTGTGGAGCATCCTGCCATTCCGCTTTCTTCTGTTGATTACATGATCAATATGGATATGGTGGGCAGGCTAAATGACAGCACACACGGTTTAAGCATTGGTGGCTATGGCACATCACCTCCTGGGGACAAACATTTTCCCGCTACTGATAAATATTTTACCATCAAATTCGACAGCAGCGGCACCGGCCCAAGTGACCATACTTCTTTTTACAGGAAAGATATTCCGGTGTTGTTTTTCTTTACCGGCCTTCATTCCGACTATCATAAACCAAGTGATGATGCTGATAAAATAAATTATACCGGCGAACTGATGGTGCTGAAATATATTTATAAAGCCATCGAGCAAAATGATAAAAAAGGGAAATTGGCATTTACCAAAACAAGAGAAATGCCAATGGGCACCAGCACCAGGTTTAAAGTAACACTGGGCATTATGCCTGACTATGCTTTTAGTGGCAGTGGTGTAAGAGTTGATGGGGTAAGTGAAGGGAAAACAGCACAAAGAGTTGGCATTAAAGCAGGCGATGTACTTTTTCAATTAGGCGATCATAAATTTTCAGATGTACAAACTTATATGGAAGCATTAAGCAAATTCAATAAAGGTGATGCAACCAAAGTGAAATTGAAAAGAGGGAATGAGGAATTGAGTTTTGATGTTGTATTTTAAATTCCCCTTTAGGGGTTAGGGGCAAATGAAACTAAAAATAGATAACGAATCAATAGCGCAGGAGTTTTTTGAAGACTCGGTATTGCTGGGTATTGTAGCGCCGGTAAAAAACTACCAGATGAGCTGGCATTTAAACCAGGTGCTTGGTTTCGATTTCAGGATAAAACATGAATACGAGATACAGCTTAACAAAAAAGAGCCGGGAATATTTCTTTTCTATTTATGAATATAAAGTACCGGCGATAACACTTACACATTATTTATACAACAACCAGTTTGATGGTGAATATTTGTTGCCAGAATTTAAGCACCTTGATTTTTTATGGCTGATAAAAGGCGATCCTCTTTCGCCGGAAGAATTAAAAGATTTGATGCTATCAATAAGATTATTACCCGGCGTACAATTGGTAACAGAAATGACGAATGAAAAAATAAAGAATAAACAACACCTGATATTTTAATTACGAATTATTAATTTTTAATTACGAATACTGGGTGATAAATAATCGGTATGCTCACATTCATACATTCGTAACTACCTATTAAATCATTAACAACCAAACTGACTGATTATGTGGAAAAAACAAAACAATACGCTTTATAAAAAATTTATTTTCAAAAATTTTTCGGAAGCCTTTGCTTTTATGACAAGGGTGGCTATAGAAGCTGAGAAAATGGATCATCATCCTTTATGGACAAATGTGTACAACAAAGTGGAGATATGGCTGAACACACATGATGCAGGGGATGTAGTTACAGATAAAGACCGGGCGCTGGCAAAAAAAATTGATGCCCTGCTGAAAGGTTAATTATTGTCTGTTGTTCTCAACACTCTCATCTTTACTGTTTCGATCCTGGTGCCGCTTACATTTAAAATATCAAACTGGTAGTTGCCGGTTATCACTGTTTCCTTTTGTCTTGGTATTTCATCCCTGTTTTGAATAATGAAACCGCTCAATGTTTCTGTATCATCGCTGTCGGGAAATTCAAGGCCATATTTTTCAGTGATATAGTCCAGCTCAATTCTTCCACTGAAAATATATTCGTTGGCAGAAATTTGTTTTTCAATCAGTTCATCCGTATCATATTCATCCCTTATCTCACCAAAAATTTCTTCCAGCAGATCTTCCATTGTTACAATGCCGGCCGTGCCGCCAAATTCATCCACCACCCATGCAATACTTTTTCTTTCTGCACTAAACTTGTTCATCAGATCAGTAGCGCTCATACTTTCAGGAATAAAGGGAATCGGCAGCAAAATTGATTTTATATCCGGTGGGTTTTTAAACAGATCCAACTGGTGAACATAGCCAACAATATTGTCGATATCAGTTTCAAACACCACCAGCTTACTCAGCTTGCTGCTGATGAATTTATCTTTTACTTCGTTGATACCCGTTCTTACATCTACCGCTTCAATTTCCCTTCGTGGTATCAAACATTCCCTTATTCTTTTTTCACTTAAGGACAAGGCATTTTCAAACAACTCTTTATTTATTTCCGAACTGTCTTCTTCCTCATGATGCTTGCTTTGGTTTACAAAATGTTCCAGGTCAATTTTAGTGAAAGCATCTTTCTTTTCATTCAGCTTTACATTAAAAATATAACGCAGTATCCATTCTGCTATGGCAACAAAGAAATTGGCTGCACCGGAAAATGCATTGTAAAAAAACTTTACAATAACCCCAATAAATCCACTGCCAGTACCGTATCATTTTTTGCCCTGAAGAAAGCTTTGAAGATAAACTCTATAAATAATAACACAGTTGCAGAAGCCAGCGTTTCCACAATCAAGGCGCAGGTAAGGGTTTTCGGCATTAAATCTTTTCCATAAAAACCCAAGCGACTCCATTTTCCATACCGGGGCAAAAAGGGTACTCCACAGCAACCCATACACTACCAGGATAATATTGAAGCAAACCAATGTTGTCCCGATAAACTTTGCTGGCTTGTCTGCATATTCACCCCATATTTTACCACTGCCATACCCTTGCTTTTTCCTTAATTCTATCGAAAGTTTATTGGCTGATATGAAGGCAATTTCAATCCCTGAAAAAAAACCGATCAGGACCAATGAAATCACTATTGCAATAAGAGCAGAAATCCAATCCATATTGTAAAAATAGTAAATTGAAGTGGTACATACCCCGTCAGCGGTTAAAAACCCTGACGGCGGTTCCATCAAAAAAATTATTTATTAATGAATTCACTCACTATTACAACAGCTTTTTCCCTTGCCTGTTGCAGGTTGTCATTAATAATACTTTCATCAAACTGGTCTTTAAAGGAGATTTCGTACGAAGCTTTATTCACCCTTGCTGCCAGTGATTCGTCTGTTTCGGTACCACGGCTCTCCAATCTTTTTTTCAATTCTGAAACCGATGGCGGTTCAATAAAAATAGTAAGTGCTGTATCAGGAAATTGCTGCTTTACATGAATGGCCCCTTTTACATCAATATCTAAAATGGGAATTTGATTATTGCTCCAGATACGTTGCAATTCTGATTTTAAGGTGCCGTAAAATTTGCCCTCGTACACCATTTCCCATTCCACAAATTCGTTGTTCTGTATCTTTTGTTGAAAATCATCGGCACTCATAAAGTAATAATCCACCCCATTTTTCTCACTGCCCCTCGCCTGCCTTGTGGCTGCTGAAACAGAAAATGCCAGTTGTGGAAACTGCTGCATCAGGTGATGCGTTATGGAAGTTTTGCCGGCACCGGATGGAGCAGTGATGATGATTATCTTGTTAGTGATTGCCATGTGCAAAGAAAAGGAATTTAGTCACAGATTACACAGATAGACACAGATGAATTTTTGCCACGAATAGCACAAATGGACACGAATGAAATGTTTATTTTTTGTTACCAGCATTTATTTTTTATGGCATCCTCGTCCCCGCCATGGCGGGGCTCACTTGTACTGTATACCATTCTTCTACTCTCCTTTAAATACAGGGTTTCTTTTTTCTAAAAATGCATTAATGCCTTCATTGTAATCATAAGTCAATGCAGCTTTTTGCTGGTACTCATCTTCCAGTAATAATTGCTCTTCCCAACTGATTGGTGAAAGATTGATTGAGGGCATGTTTGGTATATGCCAATCCTTTTGTGGGCATATTGGCTAATGTAGTGGCAATCTTTTTTGATTCTTCTTCAAATGTATCAGCAGAAAAAACTTTATAGATCATTCCCATTTTTTCTGCATCAGTTGCAGATACTTTATCACCCGTCATCATCAATGCACTTGCTTTTTGCCAGCCGATCAATCTTGGCAAAGTAAAAGTACCGCCACTGTCTGGTATCAAACCAATTTTGCTAAATGCCTGGATAAATGCAGCTGTTTCAGAAGCAACAACAACATCACAACATAAAGCAATATTAGCACCTGCACCAGCCGCCACACCATTAACAGCACACACTACAGGTTTTGCTATATTCCTTATTCTTTTAACAATCGGGTTATAATGTTCTGATAAGAATTTGTTTGATCTCCAATCTTGTTATCACCAGCCAATTCACTAATATCCTGCCCGGCACTGAATGCTTTACCTGCACCTGTTATATACACACAACTACTTCATGCAATGATGCACATTCATCCAGTTTCGCCTGCAGCAGCAATGCCATTTCCCTGTTGAATGAATTAAATTTTTCAGGACGGTTAAGTGTGATAAAAGCAATGTTGCTTTTTATTTCAAATAGAATGGAAGACATAGAATATTTTTTGATTACAGAATTAAATTAATTTAAACATTATAAATTAAAATCAAAGCTGTGTACATCTTTATGCATCAGTAAAAAATTATTTACTGTATCATAATTCCGGTTAGGTGCGCCAATCCGGTAAAAATACACAGCATTATTATCTTCTTTTAACATTTTCATGCAACGGAAATGTGCATTGGTACCCAGCTAAAAAATTATCCAGTTCATTTTTAAAATTATCGCCTGCACCATTTGTTTTAATGCGGTAGTCTTTCACTTTATGCAGGTTGTTGATAAACCGCTGCACAGGTTCCAGCACAAACAATGCCACCACCACCATAGATGCCACCACAATTGCAATGGGATAATTGTGATACCCGACCGCCATTCCTAATGCAGCAGTGATCCATATTAATGCAGCAGTGGTCAACCCATTTACAGAAATACCCTCTTTAAAAATTACACCGGCACCAATAAAGCCAATACCGGTAACAATATTACTGGCAATCCTGTCGGGGCTTACATCATTACTTTCTTTTGATAGAATGGTATAAAGACAAGATCCTACACAGATCAATATCATCGTTCGAAAGCCTGCAGGCTTACTCCTGAATTCCCTTTCAATACCAATGACGGCACCAATAATAAAGGCAACAGAAACCTGTGCGGCTTCTTCTAGATAAATTGAAATATCCATAGCAAATAGCGGAGGTTAGTATAAATGAAAGTTAGGAAAATTTAGTGGCATTTAAAATAATCGAATGGCTCTTTGCAATCATCACATTGGTATAATGACTTTGCAGGCGGTGCTGCCAAATTCACTGATGCGTTGTGTATGGTATGAATTGCATTGTGGGCATTGAACCGTTTCTTCTGAAAATAATCTGCTGTTGCAAACATGTGCTTTGGATTGGGTGGCGCAATACCATATTCTTTTAATTTTCTTTTTCCTTCTTCACTCATCCAGTCTGTTGTCCAGGCGGGAGATAAATACTGATGTTACTTTTACTTTTTTAAAACCCAGTGTCAGCCAATGCAATTTTTATTGTTGCGGCAATCATATCCATTGCAGGGCAACCAGTATAAGTTGGGGTGATGATCAACTTCCAATTCATCATTATTCAATTTCACATCTCTTACAATACCCAGTCAATGATAGATAAAACAGGTACTTCCGGGTCTTTAATTTCTTCCAGGTAAGCGTATAATATTTTTTTTATCTAAAATAGTTGTTTGCATTAATGTTACCATTCACTATTTGGATAAGCCCTTTGCATGTATTGCAATTCTGTCAAGATATAACCAAGCTGTTCTGTATGCCTCCCTTTTTGCCGCCGCTTTGCATAAATACTTTTTCAGGAATCGTTAATGTAGCTTCATCAAAAATGTCTTTCACTTTTTTATTCCATTCTTCTTTCAATAAATCAAAATCAATTCCTGTTTCTTTTTCATATTCAGCAGGCATAAACATTTCACCGGTGTACCTCCATAATTCATCAATGGCTTTTATCATTCGTTGATGGCTTTCTTCTGTTCCATCTCCTAGACGTATCACCCATTCGCTGCTCCAGCGAACATGATAAGTGATTTCTTTTAATGCTTTTGTCACAATGGCAGCAACCTGTTCATCTATGCTTTCGACTATTTTGCAATTGCTGAAATAATAAATATTGAAACTGGCTGAATAAATATTGGCGAAGAATTGTTTGCCCCCAATCACCATTTGGTTGTTCTACCAATAATAGATTTTTAAATTCTCTTTCTTTTCTTAAATAAGCCAGTTTATTTTCATCAGTATTGCCAATTAATATTGCAGCATACTGGTAAAAATTTCTTGACTGCCCCAACAGGTCCAGTGAAATATTTGTGATGGCAATATCCTGTTCCAGTATTGGCCCATGCCCACACCATTCACTGTTTCGTTGAGAAAGAATTAAATGTAGTATCTGCTAAATGAAGTATGTAATTTATTAATTTATTCTTCATAATAATTATCCATTAGGAAATAGCGATTACATATGTTTTACTTCATCAGGTAAATCATAAAAAGTTGGATGCCTGTAAACTTTATCAATTGCAGGTTCGTATAATTCTCCAGCTTCTTCCGGATTGGATGCAGTGATATATTTACTTTCCACCACCCAAATGCTTACGCCTTCCATCCTTCTTGTATAAACATCTCTTGCATTTTCAATTGCCATTTGTGCATCGGCTGCATGCAGGCTGCCAACATGTTTATGATCTAAGCCTTGTTTGCTGCGGATAAAAACTTCCCACAGAGGCCAACCCCCTCCGCCCCCTGAAGGGGGAACTTCGGCGCTTTTCAATTCATTGCCTCCTGCATTTTCTTCAGGAATATCTCCGTAATAAAATTTTCTGATTATTATATTCATAAAAGAATTTTGAATTGTTATGCTCTTTCTAAAGCCCCGGCTGTCCCGAATTTCGGAGGGGTTTGGGGTTTTCTTTTTTCTGCATAAGCCATTGCCGCTTCCCTCACCCATTGTCCTTCTTCATGTGCTTTTCTTCTTGCTTCCAATCTTTGTTTGTTGCATGGGCCATTTCCTTTTACCACATTCCAGAATTCATCCCAGTTTATTTCTCCAAAATCATAATGCTTTCTTTCTTCATTCCATTTCAATTCTTCATCCGGTAATGTCATTCCCAAGTACTTTTACCTGTTCTGCAATCATATCAACAAACTGCTGGCGCAATTCATCATTTGTTTTTCTTTTTATTTTCCATTTCATGCTTTGGTCGCTGTTGGTGCTTTCACTATCCTTTGGGCCAAACATCATCAATGATGGCCACCACCAGCGGTTGATCGCATCCTGGCACATGGCTTTTTGTTCTTCTGTTCCTTTTGATAAAACAATCAATGATTCAAAACCCTGGCGCTGGTGAAAACTTTCTTCTTTACAAATCCTTACCATTGCCCTTGCATAAGGACCATAACTGGTACTGCAAAGCATTACCTGGTTTAAAATAGCAGCACCATCCACCAGCCAGCCAACCGCACCCATATCTGCCCATGTTAATGTAGGATAATTAAAGATGGAAGAATATTTTGCTTTACCACTGTGCAGGTCATTGATCATTTCATCCCGGCTCATACCCAATGTTTCTGCAGCACTGTATAAATATAAACCATGGCCTGCTTCATCCTGCACTTTTGCAATAAGAATGGCTTTTCTTTTTAATGATGGTGCCCTGCTTATCCAGTTGCCTTCGGGCAGCATACCTACAATTTCACTATGTGCATGCTGGCTTATCTGGCGGATATTTGTTTTGCGGTAAGCCTCCGGCATCCAGTCCTTTGGTTCAATCTTTATTTCCTTATCAATCTTATCCTGGAAAATTGTTTCAAAATCCTGAATTGCCATAGTATTTTAATTTGAATTGTAAAGATAATAAAAATACTAACAGTTGTTAGTTTTTTACTGTTAGAAAACGGTTATAAGTTGGATGCTATTGTGTCAATCCTTATTTTTGCTGCCCAACTCAAAAAATTGAATTGTATTGGTCCTGTAGTTCAGTGGATAGAATAGAAGTTTCCTAAACTTTAGACACAAGTTCGATTCTTGTCAGGACTACTAAGCCGGAGTAATAACTCCGGCTTTTTCATTTTACAAATACTTTCTTCAAAAACTCATCAATATATTTCACTGTCGGTTCAAACCATGGATGAAACAAGCAAAATGTATGTGGTGAATTTTCAAAACTATGTACCTCGGAATAAATACTATTTTCATCCAGCACTTTAATATAATCATCCCGTCCGGCATGCATGGGAGCAACAGAACTGTTGATGAATAATGTAGGTGGCGTAAGACTGTTTACATAAGTAAGCGGAGAAGCTTCTTCCCACAATTTAATACTGTCTTTTTTGGAAATACCGAGCCATTGTGTGGCAGCAGACAGCTTTTTACTGTCATTTCCTTCACTGCTTTGCGGGTGAACAAATGAAAGTGTGCCATCAATATCAACTATTGCATTTATGTTGGATGAAATACCGGCGTTGCAACCAACACCTTCAAACTTTTGAATGTTTCCGGTTGTTCCAACAAAAGCCGCTAACTCACCACCGGCCGAAAAACCCAGCACAGCAATTTTGGATGTATCAATGCTAAAACTGGCGGCATTTTGTTTTACCCATCGTATAGCTGCTTTAATGTCAGATACAGCAGCCGGAAAAATCGCTTCGGTTGACAACCTGTATTCAGGTGTGAAGCAGGTATAACCTGATTGAACTAATTTTTGCGCCAATGGATAATGTTGCATCCTGCTGCCAGAGCGCCATCCACCCCCGTGCAGGATGATAATTGCAATACGATTGGCATCATCTTTATTTACGGAATGGAATGCGTCCACCACTAATTTTCTTCCGCCCAAATCACAATAAACAATACCTGTATCTTCCTTTATCTCTCTTGAATGAATCGCTTCAGCTATAGTAATACCCGGATATTTTTTTAATGCTTTGCTATAGGCACTGAATGTGGAAAATGATGTATCCCTATCCAATCGTGTTTGCGCCGGCAAATTGGCTGTGATGAAGAAAGTTATTATGAATATAAGTACCCTCATTCGCTCATTTTTATTTACAAATATTTACCCTGGCAAATCTTTATGCAACATCCATATTTCTTTAAAAAAACAGGCTGATTTATCTTTCAATTTACGCAATCGTTGCCGGTTTCGATTGCACAAATAAATACCCTGCAACACTACAATTTTTTACAAGCTTGGTATAGTTTTATCTCCGTTTTTATGGCGATGGTTTCCAATATCCACTAATAATTTAAACCGGCGCCACAACAAACACTATTTCCTCCAAATTAAAAACAAATAACAATGTTAGTAAAAGTTAAAAAGGCTTTTCGCTGGTTTTTAAAACCATAATTGGTTTGGGCCGCCAGCCCACATGATTCTTTAATATCAGTTTTTTGATATTTTTTATTGATTGCTTGCCTCTCTTACTGCCATATTTATTTTCCCGGTTCGCTTAGAGGCGTTTTTAGTTCATCTTAAAAATGAAACATATGCCAAAACGGTTGCTTACCCTGTTATTCGTATGTCTTTTATTTTCAACCCTTTCTTTTTCTCAAGACCAATGTGCACCCATCGGATGGGCTACACAAAATGGTGGCACTACTGGTGGTGGCGCTGCTACGCCGGTAACAGTTACCACATTATCAGCCCTGCAAACGCAGGCCAGTTCAAGCGGCGCTAAAGTGATTTATGTATCCGGCACCGTTGGTACTGGTGTGGGAACAAGAGTGAATGTTGCTGCCAATAAAACAATTATTGGCTTGCCCGGTGCCAAGCTTATTGGTGGTTTTGATGTAAAAGCCAACAATATTATTATCAGGAATATGATAGTACAGGGGCCTGGTGCTGTGGATGTAAATGGCGTAGATTGCATCACAATTGATGGCAGCTCAACTACCAATGTCTGGATTGACCACTGCGATATTTATGATGGACAGGATGGTAATCTTGATATTTCAAACGGTGCAAATTTTATTGCTATTACCTGGTGTAAATTTTATTATACCTCCGCTTCTTCCAATCACCAGTTTTGTAATCTTATTGGAAACTCAGACAGTAAAACCTCTGACAGGACAAAACTAAAAGTTACCATGATGTACAACTGGTGGGGTACTGGCTGTAAAGAAAGAATGCCCCGTTTGCGTTTTGGCCAGGTACATATAGTTAACAATTATTTTAATTGCACCGGCAACAACCATTGTGTACGTGCCGGTAAAGAAGCCAACCTGCTTGTTGAAAGCAATTATTTTGACGGCGTGTCAACACCAATTGATTTATATCAAAATAACTTTACAGCCGTAACATCCAGAAATAATACACTTGTTTCAACCTCTGGTAACTCAGCCGGAAGCGGTACAGCATTCACTCCGCCTTATACATTAACCATAACTCCTTCTGCCAATGTTAAATCATTGGTGATGGGTGCCGGTGGCGCTACTTTATCAAGTCCAACATCCTGTGGGGGCACGCCACCTTCAACATATACACTTACTACAACAGCTTCTCCTGTTGCAGGCGGCACTGTTAGTGGTGCAGGTACTTATGCTTCGGGAACAGTGGTAACAGTTGTTGCCACTCCTGCAATTGGTTACACATTTACCGGATGGAGTGGTGATGCAGGCGGAACAAATACCAGCACTACTGTTACATTAAGCGCTAACAAATCGGTTACTGCTAACTTCCAGGCAATAGTTACTAATTATACTTTATCCACTGCAGCAAACCCTGGAGCAGGTGGCACCGTTAGTGGTGCAGGCTCTTATGCCTCCGGAACAGTAGCAACAATCACTGCTACACCTGCGGCTGGTTACACTTTCACAGGATGGAGCGGTGATGCAGGCGGAACAAATGCTACTACCACTGTTGGAATGACTGCTAACAAATCGGTTACTGCTAACTTTACAGCAATACCGCCAACAACTTATACATTAACTACTACAGCATCGCCAACAGAAGGCGGCACAGTATCTGGCGCAGGCACTTATAATTCAGGAACGGTTGTAACGGTTACGGCCAGCCCGGCAGCAGGTTACAGCTTTACAGGCTGGAGCGGCGATGCAAGCGGCACCAGTACCAGCACAACCGTTACGATGAATGCAAACAAATCTGTTACAGCAAACTTTACAGTAACACCACCCGCTACCTACACATTAACTACTTCAGTAAGTCCGGCCGCAGGAGGCACAGTTACTGGTGCAGGCTCTTATGCTTCGGGAACAGTAGTAACAGTTACCGCTACCCCGGCAGCCGGTTATACTTTTGTGAACTGGAGTGGAGATGCAAGTGGTACAAATGCCACTAGTACGGTAACGATGAGTGCAAATAAATCTGCTACTGCCAACTTCCAGTTGTCTGGTGGTGGTGGTACAACAACAATAAGAATAGAAGACAATGCCACCACAGCAACAGGGCTTTGCTTGTATGAAGGCGCTGTAAGCAGCAACAGCGGTGCTAATAATACAAAAGTTATTAACTTAACTAACTCTGCCGGCAAAGCAGTTGTGTGGAGAGTAAATGTTCCATCTGCAGGTACCTATACTTTAAACTGGCGTTATGCAAACAGCAGCACCAGCAATACCTACAGCATGAAATTTATTTTGAATGGCGTGGTGGTTAATGCTGCATTGCCATTCCCTAAAACAAGTGGCAGTTCGATATTCTTAAACACCATTGTAAATGTTACATTGAATGCAGGCAACAATGATATACGTTTAGAAAGCATTGCATCTAATGCTACTGCCGATATTGACTGGATTGAAATTACCGGCAACAGCCCTGTAGCAGGCAACTGTACTGCGGCAAGACCAATGCCAATTACTTTAATTGCAGAAGATATAAATCAAAAAGTTGCTGTGTATCCAAACCCAAATAAAGGAAAAGCTACTATCGGTTTTTATTTAAATGAAGCAGATAAGATCACTATCAGGATGGTGGGTATTGATGGTAAAGCAATAAATGCAGGTACAAAACTTTTACCTGCAGGTTACAACAAACAAGAATTGAATGTTACCGGTAAAGCACCTGGACTTTACAATGTAATTGTAACAGGCGACAAAGGCACTAAATATATTTTTAAACTGATCATCCAATAAAAATCCACTTATAATTATCCCGCTTTAAAAAGAATGTCCTTGATTGAAGTCAGGCGCCGTATCAAATGATACGGCGTTTTTTTATAGTACCATGTTTAAAGTATTTCTTAACCTCATTTTTAAGTCCTGTTCATCCAGAATTTTTTCGATTACTGACTTTCCCGTTTTCAGTTACTTTAAGATTGATTCACGGCAATAGTAATACGGCCATTTTCTGTTGGTATTGTTATAAGTTTGCTTTGTTTAAAATGAGATCCCGGTTTGTTTGATGATAATGACACATTTCTTCAAATTCATTTAATTGCCTTGCAACTATCATAAAAATATACTCCGGAATATTTTGAGAATTTCCCGACTTGCTCACCCTGTAATAATCATCCTCATGTTTTTCAATAATGAAATCTCCACGCTGGTCATGTTGCATCTTTCCCACGCTGATTTCTAACGGCAAAAATGCAAACTCACCAAATCCCACATCAGATAAATATTCTTTACCGTCAATCTTTACTGCAATAGCGAGGTGATCATATTCAGGGCTGTATGTTTCGTCTTTACTATAAACCCTGGCTGAAATAATTTTTGTATCAAATCCTAACGCAACCAGGAGTGAATGAAAAAGCCCATTCAATTCATAACAAAAGCCACCCCGTTTTCTCAAAACTATTTTATCAAAAAAATTATCAACGTTTAAGATAATGGGTTGATGATTATGAATATCCAGGTTTTCAAAAGGAACATGCAGCAAATGATTTTTTTGAAGTACCCTTAAAACTTCAATGGAAGGCTTTCTTTCTCCTGTATAATTTATTCTCGTAAGATATTTTTCTATATCCATCTTTATATGGCTGTGTTTGCAAACAACAATTTAAAACTTTTGATTGATACGCTTTGCAACTGAACGTTGTTTACGAAATAAAAAAGAACTGTTTAAAGACAGTTCCTTTTTTAAAAAATTTTACGTTTCTATTTTATTCATTTACAACCATCACTTTTATCACTGTTACTTTTCCATCTGGCCCTGTAACTTTTAACTGGTATGTTCCACCCGTTAAATATTGTTTTGGCTGAATAGTTTTTGTAGCCGTACCCCCTGCATGACTGATGATTTCTGTATTCATCACCTGTCCATTGCTTCCATACAAACTGGTTGAATAAATGCCAGCTTCTGCTTTATTCAGTTGCAATTGTATCACACCGTTTGTTGCCGGGTTAGGAAATACATACAATGCAGGGCTTGCTTTCACCACTTTTACTTTTAGCTACATCACTGTAAGCTATCACACCATTTTTACTTACGCTCTTTATGCGGTAATAATATTCTCCCGGTGCAGGTTGCAA
Organism: uncultured Chitinophagaceae bacterium; assembly: GCA_963814445.1. Classification (GTDB taxonomy): domain Bacteria; phylum Bacteroidota; class Bacteroidia; order Chitinophagales; family Chitinophagaceae; genus Ferruginibacter. The sequence goes on along the minus strand of CAWFCU010000006.1, from coordinate 432,397 downwards.
ATCAAGACCATTATAATATACAGGTACTGCACTTTCACCATTTGATAGTTTTTCTGCAATTTCAGTAAAGCTTGTACCATTGCTGCTACGTTCAATCTCATATTTATCAATATTCCATTCGTTGCTTACTGTCCAGCTAACAGCAACATCACTATTCAAAATGGAAGCATTAATATTTGTGTACTTAACCGAACGCCTGAACACCAGCCTGAACCTTTCGTTAGCTGCACTTGCTGCATCAGCGGTAATAGAAAAATCCACAACAGTAGTACCGGTAATGCTTACCGGTGTTTTCTTTTTCAGGTATGTATCTTCAAGAAATGCGGTGGTTGATGAAGGAAGCCCAATATCATCCATTACGAATTTGAACTGGTAATCTTTCCGCTGCATTCTCGACATGTAATAGAAAATCGTATCTGCATCTGCATCCAGTTTCTTTCTTTCAATTGATAAATAACCATTGTTCCTCCGCAGGCAGATAAGTTTTCATTTACGTTAGATAATTTACGGGCATCATCTATATCTGCATCATTATTAAAATGATTGCCAAACAAATTTAATGCTCCATCAACAACATACATGCTGTTGTCTGTATCTTTTGTATGCAACACTGTCATCATTGCCTTACCGGCCTGAAGGCTGTGGTATTACTGTCTGTGTTTTTATTTGCTTCATTCATTGAGAGTGTACCACCACCTGCAGGGAAATCAACCATAATAGCAGCACCAGAAGGTATATAACGGTTATCATAACCGCCAGCTCCATAAGGAGAAGATACGGGTGAAGTTGGTGCCATTCCATGTGAGAGTAACAAATGCACCCACACCTGCAGAGCCTCCTAATGATGGATCCCAAACATAATAAGTAGGATTAGCGGCCAGCCTGCCCCTGTTCTTGACATAGTAAAATAATCAACTGCCGAAGCATAAGGATTGCCCACTGTTGTCATGCCACTTGCAGTAAATGTTTTTTGCCCTAAAAATATTTGCCCCCTTGGCCGAAGGTTGTGATGGTGGGAGTTTTATAATTATTGGTTATTTCACCATAGGTTTCCCTGTCTCCACGAACAAACAGCAACCATCCTTCCTGGCTGTTTACGCTGGTATTATTAGTATTGACCGGTGTACTCCATATGCCAGCTCCACTGCAAAGTACTTAATGGAAGAAGCATTATTTGGGCTAAGGTCAAAACCTGTTGCTGCTGAGTGCCACCGGTTATTTGTGTTGCATAGCTTGCACCGGCAGTATCTGTTGCCACTGAAGCTACCCAATTGGCAGAAGTATAATCAAGCCCGGTAGCAAGATTGCCCCTGTTCCTGCCATGCCTGTGAAATGGTAATGTGTACCTGCCACCTGTTTTAAGTGGTGCATTCACTAAACGCCAGGCTCTTCTTGCTGGAAAATAACGCTGCACAATAATTTGACCAGTGTTATCAGAAGCGCCGTAAACAAAACCAGTATTGGCAGAATCACTCACATCCACCCTTGCATCATAATTCACATTGGAAAGCAGCGTGAAGAATTTATTGTTGGTGCCCAAATCAAGTGTACCCGTTGTAAAAGTTATTTCAAAACCAACACTTACATGGTCTGCCAGTGTTACTTTGTTTGCTTTGGCAGCTTTTTGCATTCTTATATAAGGGAAATATTGCCCACCGGTAGCAGTGATGGTTGCATCTGTACTTCCTTCAAAATAAACAGACCTTCCATTGCCAAAACCAAAATTTACGGTACCATTTGCATTTCTTGTCCAGTTGCCGGTAAGGAATAGATCGCAACCAATGCTGTTTGACATAGTAAGTGTTCCTAAGCCGGTACTGCCCCCGATATTAATATTCCCCTTAACAAATAAGTCATAAGGCTGGGTATAACTGGATAACACGAATGTGCCTGCTGTGGTTGTGCCTAAATTAAGGTTCCGCCGCATCCCATATTAAAGGCAGGATTGAGAAAATCTAAAGTGGTGCCGTTTTGTACCGTTACATGATGAGGATACCCTGCTGCACCTAAGCCGCTGTTATTGCCCCACTCTATAGTTGCGGTTATAACCACCGCCGGTGTTATAAATTAAGTATGAGCCTGTGTTATACTTTGGTGCATTATTAACCACAAAGCCACCGCTGTTTATCAGCAGTATGCCATTTATTCTTGCATTGTTTTGAAAATCTACACCGGTACCGCTTGTGCCGATTGTTACATTCCATAATTCCGGTGTACCTTGGATACAGCTCCGTTAGTTGCAAACCTAATAATATTATCTGTAGCTGCGCCGGCTAAATATTGGTTGCCGCCATTGCCAACCACTAAATTGGTGCCGCCATTAATAATCAATGTGCCGCCTGTACCTGCATTGAACTGGCCGGCATTCAGATTAATTCTTGGAGTAGTGGTATTATTGGTGGTTAATGTTACAATATCATTACCAACAGCACCTGTATTGGCAATAGTTAACTCGGTTGTGCCACCAAGTGTGATTGGCAAACGGTTTCCGGTTACCTGGTTAGCCGTTCCTGAATAAATAAAGTTGCCGCCCGTACCTGTATAACCAAAATTGGTTGTGCGGATATTGCCTGATACACCTGTTGTATTTATTCCATTAATGCTTTGTATAAAAATTGAACCTGTATTCTTCAACTGTACCAAACCGCCACCTGCAAATGGCACAGTAGCTAATATAATTTTCACCATTGCATATAAGATTGCCATTTACATTCATCCTTCCTTGGTATGGCTAAGGGTTACTTACTTCCATATTTTTTTGCAGGCTTGCAGTTGTGCCGGCATTAATATCCATTATTGCATTGCTTTTACACTCAATGTACCTGCGCCCCAAATTATTTGCGTAACCCCACTGTTCAAATTCACCGTTCCTGAAACTGAAGGAGAGAATGTAAGGGTTGCACCCGATAGCAACATTTATATTCCCTCTTATTGAATGGTCTGGTGTTGGCGTGCCTTGTAAATTCAAATTGAATGTACCAAGCAGTTACCGTAAGGCTGTCGCAGATAAATGAACTGGCAGCAGCCATACTTGTCAGTTTATTTACATTGTAGGTAAAATTAGAATAAGTGCGGCCCGATACCGATGGCGAGTAGCCACTCCCGGATCTGAATAACGGAACAGGCTACCCGATTGGAAAGTAGTGATGCTCACACCGGCATTCCAAAAGGATTTGAGCCTTCAAAAGTTTCACATATAGAACCACTTTGGAATATTACAGTTCCGTTAGTACCTGTTGCACCAAATGGGTTGCCACTAAAACCTGTAGCAGGAACAATACCTGTTGCAAAATATCCGCCCGAAGGGAAGGTCAACAGGCCTGTATTTGCTACTGTAACAGTATGAGTTGTTTGCTGCAATCTTAAAGATCCTGCAACATTACCGGTAGCACTGGCTGGCAGGCTAAAGTTTACTGCATTTGCTCCACTGATTGTCATTGAAGAACCACTGGCAACACTAAATTGTGGCGTTGCTGTACCAGGGAAAAGCATACTAAGCGTACCGGCGGCACCTGCATTAAACGTTACAAGGTTATTTGTACTTACTGTAAACTGTGTAAGGCTTATGCCTGTTGGCATGCTGGTAGTGGTATAAGTTGCCCCACCTGCCACATCAAAAATAACACCGTCACCGCTGCCCGGCACACCTGTTGGTGTCCAGTTTGTTGGATAAGCCATGAACCGCCAGCGGGATTTATCCAGTGATAAATAGCTGGCGCCACATATACCCTGCCCACCCATTCTGCTGTAGCAGACAATGTTCCTGTTGATTCATTTAAGGTTCCGCTTGTAATGGTAAAGTTTGTGTTGTTTACAACACTGGCTGCATCATTAACCCAGGCACTTCCCGTCCACCTGTTGAGCCTGATGTTTGCTGCAGTACCCACCATATCACCAGATATGTACGTGTAAACAGATGTATAGGTGTAAGTACCTGTTGAAACACTCAGCGTCAGTATTCCACCACCGATTATTTATATAATCAGTTGCGGAAATATCATTTACATTTCTTGGTGTTACGGCTCTTACATTCAAATACCTTGCAGTTGAATTAGCGGTAAAAGTGTAACTCGCCGGGGTATAGTTGCCGCTATTGCCAACGGGGTATAAAATAGTAGCTAACGCAACCGGCTGTCCCAATGCGCCGGTGCTGTTGGTCACCACCATTTTTGTATTAGAGAAAGGTGCACCTGTAATACTTGCTGTGGTTAAATTAAATGTGCTTAATGTAAGATTGCCTGTTTGCATTTGCAGTGCAGCAGTTACATCATAACTGGCACTTAATGTAACGCCAGTACTGCTGTTATTAATTACCATGTTGGCAACGGTAGATGCTGTTGGTGTAGTTGTAAACGCACTGGTTACCTGTGCAGCAGTTCCATTAAATTCATAAGTAGCACCTGAACTAAAACTTGCAAGGGCAACAGTAGTTGTAATACTTGCAGTTCCTGTGGCGGTACCAAATACACCGCCTGTATGAGCTGTTTTTAATGTAGCGCCTGTTTGCAAAGTAAATCCTGTTCTTGCTGTGGCGGCATTGGTTCCAATTTCATTGGTGCCGCAAACCAAGGTGGCTCCTGTATTTACAGTAAAGTTCCAGTTATTGGAGGTACTTGAACTTGGAGGTAAAATACTCGTAAGCAATGTGAGAGTTTTGCCAGAGGTCACAAAAAAGTTATTCTTCACATTTCCTGGCGACGTTACTGCCATAACTGACGGTGCTGCATTATAAGTAACAGAAGCTGCGCCGCCTGTAAAATTGATAGATGCAGGTGCTGAAACACTACCGCCAAAAAATAACCCGTGCCTGTTACCGCGAAATTGCCGCCAAGATTTAATGTTAAAGCAGGGGTGTTTGAACTTTTTGAAAACAAATGCCAATGCAACAGCAGAAGCGGGTGTTAATATTGGTGGTGTTGCGATGGCCACCGTAGAAGCACTTCCTGTACTTGTTGAAGAAAAATTACCTGTACAATTTATTGTAATATGTCCTGAACTTGAGAATACATAGTAGCGTTACCGCTAATAGTAATACTTCCTGTGGTAAGTAGGAAGTGCCGATGAGCTGCTCCTGGAAAGCCCAAATACGCTGTTTCCGGTTACAGTAAGTGAAGCCATTGTCATTACATAATTTCTGCTAGCTGCCAGCTCCAACAATATGCCCCCCGTTAAGGGTACAGTTACCTGTAATATTTACTGTAGCATGTTGTATCGGAATTGTTGCAAGGCAAAAAATAACCTCCCGTAATATTAAGATCCACTGCAACTGTTATTGTAGGAGATGCTGTACCGGTATTGCCCACAAACCCACCTCCGGAAATATTAATACTACCTCCGACTGTAAGCGAAGTTGCTGTATTGCCTGTCAGCCTGAATTCATTTGGATTTCCAGTAACTACATGAATACCCCCGGTAGCCATTATATTTAAATTTCCCTGCACATTTGTAAGTGCCCCCGATTGGTTCCAGCTTCCACCTAATGAAGCCACATTAATAGTAAGATTGCCCCAACCGGGACTGCCACTTGCAGGCAAACCAGTACTGGGTGCTACCGTTGTGCTATTAGCCCATTTTGTTACCACCACATTACTTGTATTGCCATAGCTACGTAAGGTGCTGCCAGGGAAATCATTTATCACACCTGCGGCTGTACTGCCTACTGCATTATGGTTGTAAGTACCGCCTGCGTTTACATAAAAGTTAGCAATAGTGACCGCTGCTGCATTAGCGCTGTTATTGGTAAATATGCCGCCGCTGTTTATCATCAATTTGGGAGAGATAAACCTGCTGGCTGTAGTAAGAAACGGTGTACCAGCATTATCAATGATAAGCGTACCATTTACAGTTGTATTGTTGAGGTAAGTGGTACCAAATACCAAACTATTGTCCTGATGTGTAAAGCGTTGCACCTGTAAGAATGGTAAATTTTATTGGGTCAGCTGCTACATTCAATGTAACAACATCTCCTGTATTAATAATGGCTGGAGCATTCGCAACTGGCAATGCATTGTTTCTCCATATTGTTGAGTGCCCCAGTTAAGACCTCTACCCTGTGCCGCCCTTTTGTAATATATCCTGCGAAATACAAAATTTAATGTGTTAGAGAAAGTACAGGAGCTTGATGCTGCCACCTGTATTACGCCAACGCTGTCAGCCATTGTAACAGGAATAGTTAAATTGAGCCGAATCCACCCGCACTTATATTACCTGTTGACACAATGGTGGCATTAATATCATTTATGGTTGCGTATGTGATGCCAACAAGGTTTGTCCTGTAATAGTTATTACATCTCCTGCATAATATGGGCCTAAGTAATAAGGACTGATGCCGCTAATGGTTGGCGTGGCAGGGCAAACAACACTTTCAAATTCATCTGCCCCAATATCTGGTGCCGTGCCTGTACCTATATATCCAACATTACCCTGGCGTATTTCATCATCATAGTCATCTGTAAAAGTGGCAATGTTTGCGCCACCGCTTTCTGCAGAACTGCTGCCGTTAAGATGCAAAAAATTAAGGCTTGATCCAGTTGTGCTGATAAAATTAGTTGCAAGAGTTACACTTACAGATACATTATCCCTTGTTGACACTCTTGTCTGATATGCCGCCAGGGTCTGGTCGCGTATTGGTGCCATCATAAAATATGGGTCTTGTTGCGCTGGCGGGTGTGCCTGCATAAAAAAGATTATTATTAGATGTGACAGCATAACTGGTAAGTGTTGTTCCGTTGCGCCTGTATGCCACCGTTCTGCCAGTGGCACCCGGTGTTGAAATATTATACAGGATATTATTACGCATATCAAGTGTAGGCGTAGTATTAGCATACAATGCTGAAGAACCAAAACTGGCACCACTGCTGGAGGCATTGATGTAAACAGTATTGTAATACACATTTACAGTAGTGCCGCCGCCAATAGTGATACCCCTGATAGCATCATCAAAATTAGCTGCAGGTAGTAGTGAGATTACCTACAAGATTATTATAAACAGATACAGTAGTGCCGCCAGTTACATTAATCCCATACACACCGCCAGAAACTAGAACAGCAGAATTTGATAAACCATAAACTTTATTCTTATAAACCTTTACAGTAGTACCGCCACTTACAGTAACAGCACTTACTGTAGTGGCCAACGCAGACGAACTTAAAGTATGAATAGTATGATAGTAAACATTTTGAGCGGTGCCGCCAGCAATGCTGATACCTGTAACACGCAACCTCCGGAAGAAGAAAGTGTATTGATAGTGTTTGAATAAATATTGAAAGAACCTGATGTAACTGTAAGCGCTGTTACAGTGTTTGGTGCAGACAGTTAGTAATAGTATTGCTATATATACCTCCTGTTCCATTGGTAATTTGTATTGGAAATACACCGGATGTATTGGCTGTGATATTGTTGAAAGTATTATTGATAAATATTTTTTACCGGCACGGTTCCGCTGCCATCTGTATTGAACCAGCCCTGGCAAGTGATGGCTACCGTTGATAGTAATATATGAAAAATTATTCCCCTCATTTGTAATAGTGGCACCTGCAACAGAACTGCCTGTGTCATAATAAAAATACAGGTTAGCGCCAGCACCTGTTTTTGTAAATGATGTAACAATGGCATTGTCTTTTATTATTTTAGTGCCTGTAGCACCAAGCGAAACACTGTTTGATATAAAAGTAACATTACCGCCACCTGTTGTAATATTTGCTGTGAGGCTTGTAAAAGTATTGGTACTGATATTTTGAGAAAGCGTAGCAGCGTTGTTGAATATATAAGTATGGTTACCCGTTCCCTGCACACTATTTGTTATTCCCTGAAAATTATTTGCCTGTATAACCAAGGCTGTGGTGGTAGCACCTGCGGTATTATTGATGCCAAGCAGGTTGCTTGAATTTGCAATACTAAAAGTAATAAGCCCACCGCTTGCATTGCCCAACTGGTTATTGTTGATGGTGATGGCAGATGTGACAGCACCTGAATTAAGAATACCTGTAAAGGCACCAGGCTGGAAGATATAGTATGGCTTCTGATAATGTTGCCAGATATGTTTAAGGTTGGAAACAACTGAAGTATTGCTTATTGGGACAAAAAGGCCTGAGCCTGCATTGGAACAGGAAATAATATTGTTATTAGTGATGGCCAAAACACCTGTGCTGTTCGCTACTGATATGCCCAAAAAAGAAGACAGGCCTGTGCCGCTTACGGTGCAATTTTGAATAGTATTACCTGGAAGCGATACTGTGCCGGTGGTGCCGCTGGCAATACCCACAAAATTTGTAATGCTTGTACTGGCCGTGCCAACTGTTATTGAGTTAGCGGTAGAGGTACTGCCAACCAGGTTGTCAGCAATGGTATATGCTGCAGTTACAGCATTAGGCACATAAATTCCATAAAACTGGTATTGTACAGTTGCCGAAGCAGCTATAACGTTTATTGAGCCAATATTGTTATTACTAATATTTACAGTATTAGGCTGATGCTGCATAAATACCTGAAATAAACAGGAATGCCCCTGTTACAGAACAGGTAATGCTGATAGAGCCATTGCCGGTGGCAGACCCAATTGTATTGCCTGTAGTGGTGCCAATATTGGCAGCGCCAGAAGAAACATAAATGCCAGAGAATATGCCGGCCGCTGTGGCGCTTGTAAGGTTAGATGCACTGGTGATTGTAAAGGCTGAAATTATATTTCCCTGAATGGAACTTGCGGTTGCGTTACCAGCAAGCTCAATGGGTATCACCTGGTTATTCGTATTAGTAGTGATGTATGTTGTGAACCCGCCGCCGCCACTGGTTGCATAACCTATTGTATTACCAGAAATCGTGTGCCCGCCACCGGCAGTTACCCATATCGCCCTTGCATTTATTGCCAAACCTGTTATCGTTCTTGATGCAGTTTGATAAAATTTATTGTCGGAAATTGTCCAGGTATTACATGCAGTATTTGCATATATGCCTGCAGAATTAACTGTAGCGCTAAAATAATTCTCGATATTATTGGTTGATACAGTTACTGCTGTATTGGTTCCTGACGAATAGATTGAATAAACTGGCAGGTTAGCGCCTGCAGCCCTGATGTTATTATTGCTGATTGAAAGTGTTGTGTTTGTTCCTGAACCAAGTGTAACAACTCCATCGGTTGTGCTTAGTGTAGAACCCTCTATATTACAGTTCTGTACTGTGTTTGTAATGGCATTATTATACATTCTTATTGTAGATGTTCCTGCTCCGCCGGTGTTTAAGTTGGTAAATGTGAGTGTATTTGTTCCATCATTTAAACCATCAATAGTTACATTATCTGCACCATTCAAATCAACTAACGGTGCCGCAAGGTTGCCGCTTACTGTTCTTATAACCGGACGGCCTTACTGTAACAGATGTATATGATGAAGGCGCGCCACTTGCATTTAATACAGCAGATGAATGTTTCTGTTGTATTGCCGCCAATCCATACATTTATAACGCCTGTATGAGTACCTGCATTAATAGCAGCAAAGCGCAGCTTTAATGTGGAATAAGAAGCATCATTGGCAGCATTAGTTGCATTAACAGTTACAGGCAACACAGTATATGAATAATTGGCCCCTGCATTATTATTCAGGTTAAGCGTTGCCATATCATGCACACTCTGGCCGTAAGTAACCACATCTGCATCCATTGCTGCTCTTGTTCTTGTGCTGCTGTACACATAATACTAAACAGTAGCCCTGCATGCCTGTGCAGGTATTGTAGCTGTACCTGTGGCACCCACAAAACAAATTGCACAATGTTGAAGTAACAAAGCCATGCATTGGTTGAATATCGTACAAATACATTTGAAACCGGCGCCGATGACATTAGTAACGGTAATAGTTGGGCTAACGGTAGCGCCCACTGTTGCCGGGCTTTGTGTTACAGAAGTAATTGTTTCAGGGTTGTAAGTTGTTTCCAGCACCGACATATTGTTATTTGTCGGCTGCCATTGTTAGTAATATTAAAAGTGTAGTAATTGTTTGCAGTAACGGCAGGTAAAAAACCACCTTGCCACCATGATGCTGTACCATTATATAATGCAGAAGCGGTAGCTGCCAACTGGATGGTATATAAGCATTGTAACCTGATCAATGTACAGGACCAGCTATAAGGCCGCCAATTGTTAGTATAATCCGGAGCTCCGGCTGTACCCTGTACAAAACTCCCATTTAATTGTTCCTGATACAGCATTGTTTAATGCCTGTATACGGTACTTGCTTAAACCCACCAATAGTATTAAGATCATAAGTAACATAAGCCGGCGGGCCGGCTACTATATCAGTACCTAACACTGTCGGTTGTGCAAAACAAGCGCTTTGCCATGCAAGAAAGAAAAAAACGAATGCAAGGCATGTTTTAAATATACCCGTGCAATACCTCTTAATATTTATTAAAGGAAATATTGATAAAAGCCGGGTAAAGTTTTTTTTCATATGCAAGCATTATTTAAACACAAACAGAATGGAGTACTTTATAAACGCTAAAAATTATTTTGCGGTTGTTAAATACAAAATCTATTTATGCTTAGTTAGAGTTTTTATTTATCTGGCAAACACCATGCTGCAATAAACACTAAAAGTAAAGGGGCCGCTTTTACTGTGTAAATTTTACACATTTAAATGCCGTGTTTGTCAATATTCCTATTCAAATATACTACGCAAATACGGTACTGAAAGAGTTTTAAGCAGTTTAATTATAAAAATTGCTTTCCAGTCAAACCAATACCTTTTCAAAAAAAATTCTGGTCTTTTATTATCGCCCGTCTTCGCTTTTCTATTTTTGGAGAAATTTTGTAAAAAATGTAAATAAATTTCCTCACAGTTATTGTTTTAATAAGGATCAAAATATTATAAAAAAAGATGCGCCTTTTTAAAAGGCGCATCTTTATAAAGCATTCTTATCCGTATTTTATTTCCTGTTCACCATACAGTTTGTATTGTCCTGCTTCTGTCAGGAGCAGTGATCTCTACTGTGTAAGTTCCCCTGCCCATTGTTGCTGGCAGGTTGATAGTCTGTGTAGCTATTGCCGCCGGCATGTGCAATGGTTTTAACCATTACTGACTGGCCGCCTGCTGCCATCACCCTTACACTGTATTTACCTGTTGCCTTTTGTTGCATCACTAGATTCATTACGCCATTCTCTATTGGGTTTGGTGCAATGCTGTAACCTTGTTTGTGTCGATAACAACTGGTTTTGCTTTTGCAAATACCAGCCTGAACCTGTTGGCTGAGGATGAACCTGCGTTGGCATCTACAGTAAACTTCGCTGTAGTGGCATTGTTCAGGTCAATCGTTGTGCTGTGTGCAGGTAGCTGTCTTCCAGTGTAGCGATTACGCCTTCTGGTAAGTTCAGGTTGCTGGTTGCAAACTCAAGTTTGTAATCTGCCTTTGGCAAGGTTCCACATCCTGAACTGGATAGCATCGCCTTCCTTTACTGGTGATGTACCTGCTATCGCCAGCAGTTTGCTGTCTGTTTCTATCGCAAAGTTAGCTCCGGGGTTGCCCAGTTTTGGTGCATCTTCTTCTCTTACCGCTTTGCTGTACGCTGCATCAAACACCACCGCGTTGGCATCAAGCATTTCTTCGCTGCTGTTGTACAGTTTGTATCTATCTTCCTCTTGATACCCGATGGACGGAAACCAAGGCGCCGGTAGTGCCGCTTATCTTGGCTGTTTCTTTCAACACTGATAGTACCTGCTGCACCGCTTGTTACAAAGAAGCTCTGGCCGCTTTCTATCGTGGTGTTTGGCTGTCCCAGTGTGTAGCTGCCGCCGCTTATCAAACAGTTAAAGCTGTTGGTATTGCTGAATGTTTGGTAAACACCAAGGCTGTTGCCATTGAGTTTTTTGCTATCCCAGATATAGAACAAATTGTTTACGCCGCCCGTTCGTGTCAAGCCGGTAAAGTTGATAGCTGATGGATACAGGTTCGGAACTAATGCAAAGGCGCTTGCGCCTACATTGGTTGTTTGGTCGCCGGTAAATACTGTACCTTTTGTTCTTAACGTAGTGGCTGATGTATTACTAACAGCACCTGTTACTGTCTTGCTCCTTTCTCCACGGATATACAGGAAGTAGGAATTAAAGTTATTAATAGCCTGGGTGGTGCTGGTGATATTGCTCCAGCTGGCACCATTCCACCTTAACATGCCTGCCTGTACGGAGGTACTGTCGAAACCTGCTGCGGCAGCGGCTGCCTGTGTGGCAAATACACCTGTTATCTGTGTACCACGGTTGGCAATGTTATTTTGCTGTGGCAATGGATTGGCATCGCCTTCCTGCCATGCCTGGCGGATAGTTTGGCTGGTAGTGGTTGGTACTGATAACAACCTCCAGCTTCTGAAGCCATTGTTGGGTATATACCTTTCTACGGTTACGTTAGTAGCGCCACTCAACGTGCCGGCGGTTACCTGGCCAAGTGATGCGGTGCCTGTTCCATCTGATAAGAACGTTACTGACTGGCCGGCAAAGTCGGATGTGCCATTGATAGTTAAAGTATTGTGTTGGGTTTACCGTTAGTGTGCTGGTAGCTGTCATTGTTAATGCTGCCTGCTACAGTAAAGTCGGTATTTAATGTTGCATTGGCACTTGCTGCAATGGTTACATTATCGCCGCTGGCTGGTGGCAATCCACAACTCCATCTTGCATTGTCTGTCCAGTTAGCCTGTGCCGCTGAACGTGTTGTTGATACAAGCTACAGGTGCTGCTTCGCCAAGATAAAAAGTGCTGAAAGATGTTTGGCCTGCAACACTGGAAACTGTTGGCGATGAGCTTGATGCCACACCAGGGTTTGACCATGTGCCTCCATTGTTTTTAGCAATTATCAATGCAGATAGTATTTGCACCGCCTGCTACATCAGCTGGATCTATATAAGTAAATGTTGCATCGTAATCAGGTGTGCCTATAGTAGAAGATACCGTCCAGCTTCTGTCAATATATTTTATTTGATCAATGCCTGAACCAGTTGGTGCATTGCCTGCTGCAGGCGGAACGCCAGGTTTGGTGGTGCTTGCAGTGAGGTTACCTCCACTGTTGCCTGCTGCCCGAATTTATAGAAAGCGGCGCATAAGCTGTTGCATCGCCAATTGGGAATGCTACTAGATGCACCGGCTGCAACAGCCCTTTCCAATTGCCATTCACATAATTGGTAGAACCACCAGTTATTAACCCCCCAGTAGTAGAAACGGTCATTGAGTTAGCTCCTGTAGCTACTTTTCCGGCGGTTAAGGTTAAAGTAGATGCTGTTGCACTATTTGCAAGCGTAACACCTGTACCACCAAATGTATTATTTATTATAAGTGTATTAAAAGTTTCCGCTGCTGTCCTTGTTATTGATTGATTGGCTGTAGTAGAATTAAATTCCACAGTGGTATTGGCAGGGGTAAACACTCCGTTTGTGCCGTTTGTCCAGTTCCCTTTAACCTTAAAGTTGAAGCGTTTGCAGATAATAAAGTGGCTGCATTTGCATTACCGCCAATACTTACATTGCCAGTAACATTAATTACAGGGGCACCTGCTCCATTACAAATATCTAACTTGGTAATTCCGTTTAGTCCTGATACAGTTAAATTACCTGTGATATTTAATGTGAGGGCGGCAGCTCCTGTAAGACGAAGGTTCTGGTTGTTTGTATTTTGTATGTCCAGATTGCCTGCTACGGATGATAAAGTTCCTGTAAAATTAACGCCGCTGGTTTGTCCGGCGCAATTCCAAATAAAATTCTGAAAACTTTGGTTGCCAGCAACAAATGAAGTTGTGGTAGTAATGCCTCTTACTTCACAAATTGACCCGGCATTCCAGGTTACATTAGCAGCGCCATTTGCAGCGGTTGCTATAAGCGTTGTACCATTGCTGTTGTGTATATATTTTGTACCGCTATTCATGGTTATTGCACCTGCGCCTGCTATGACTGCGCCTGCGCCCCCTGCCCTGTCATCTATTACTGCATTTGCACCAGTAACTGTAACTTTTACCACCACTGGTGATAACATAAGGTGCACTGGCCGAACTATTCGTTAATAATGTAAGCGTATCTGGTGCATTAATATTGAAATTACTTGTAGCTGTTTGAAGCAGAACTACCCCATAGTTAGTCCCCTGTCCTTTTAATTTTACATTACCAGAAAGGTTTACCGTACCTCCTGCCGCCGTAACAGTAAGAGAACCGCATGTGTCATTATTGCCAAATAAAGTGGTAGCAGTTGTACCTGTGTAATGAATACCACCATCCGTACCGGTACCGGTACCGCCCCATTGCCAGAGAGAAATGGGATTAAGGGTAAATGAGGGCCCGTTCCAGGCAATGAACTGTCCATTACTATTTGTGTTTAGAACTCTTCCAATGATTGTAACAGTACCAGAATAGCCGCCACCACTAACTACATTCAAATTTCTGCCACTGGAGGCTTGATAAGTAAGCGTTCCGCCAAGTTCAATAATAAAAGCGCCGCAGGTAACATTTGCAGTCATAATCGTTACCGTAACTCCAGCGGGGATAATGCAGGTATCCGCAGTAGTAGTAAATGCCCCTCCCAGGCAGTATTGCTTGCAGCTGTTGTAGCATGCCAGTTACCTGTAATTGCTATCTTAGTAGCTGCGGAAACAGAAAGTAATCCTAATGATATAACCAGGATAAGTGAGAATAATTTTTTCATAATAAGCAATTTGAATCGTTAGAATTTATTAATAGAATAGAAAAAGACAATTTTTTAAATGACAAGAAGGCCATTGAAAAAGCAGTTGTTTTGCAACATGCAATTCCTTAAATGGACTGTTTATCTTAAAGGAAATGGAACAGTTAGTTTTCTACAATACAGCGGATAATAGTTTTAGTATATAAAATTTATATACTAAATCGGGTACTAAAGTATGGAATTTAAAATGGTAAGTTTATTTTTTTAAACCACTTTTTAACGCAAACGATGCCAATTTGTGATTCAAGTCACATTCAAAAATACTCCTTTTGCTTAATAAAAAAGTACCCCGGAATAACCCGGGGTATTTTTTATAAAGATTGTCTTTTGTACATCTACTTATTTTATCAATACATATTTGTGTTGTCTTTGACTTTTCAGGGGTTATGATCTCTACTGTGTAAGTACCCCTGCCCATTGTTGATGGTAAAGCTATGTTTTGGTAGCATGACCGCCTGCATGTGCTATCGTTTTGATAGCTATTGACTGGCCGCCTGCTGCTAGTATCCTTACACTGTATTTACCTGCTGCCTGGTTTTTGAATTCCAGGTTCATCACACCATTCTCTATCGGGTTGGGTGCAATGCTGTAACCTTGTTTGGTATCGATAACAATTGGTTTTGCTTTTGCAAATACAAGCCTGAACCTGTTGGCTGATGATGAACCTGCGTTGGCATCTACTGTGAACTTCGCTGTAGTGGCATTGCTCAGGTCAATCGTTGTGCTGCTGTGCAGGTAGCTGTCTTCAAGTATCGCTGTTACGCCTTCCGGTAAGCTCAGGTTGCTGGTTGCCAATTCAAGTTTGTAGTCTCCTTTCGCAAGGTTCCACATCCTGTATTGGATGGCATCGCCTTCGCTGTACTGGTTGTGTGCCTTCTATTGCTAACAGCTTGCTGCTGTTTTCGATAGCAAAGTTTGCTCCGGGGTTGCCCAGTTTTGGTGCATCTTCTTCGCTTACTGCTTTGCTGTAGGCTGCATCAAATACCACTGTGTTTGCATCAAGCATTTCATCAAGACTGTTGTATAACCTTGTATCTATCTTCCTCTTTATACCTGATGGACGGAAACCAAGGCTGCCAGCGGTACCGCTTATTTTAGCAGTTTCCTTAAGTATTATAGTGCCTGCTGCGCCGCTGGTTACAAAGAAGCTTTGGCCGCTTTCTATTGTGGTATTTGGCTGACCCAATGTGTAGCTACCGCCGCTTATCAAACAGTTAAAGCTGTTAGTGTTGCTGAATGTTTGATATGCGCCAAGGCTGTTGCCATTAAGTTTTTTACTATCCCAGATGTAGAACAAATTGTTTACACCGCCTGTACGGGTAAGACCTGAGAAGTTGATAGCTGATGGATATACATTTGGAACTAGTGCAAAGGCACCTGCTCCTACATTAGTTGTTTGGTCACCTGTAAATACGGTTCCTTTTGTTCTTAAAGTAGTGGGTGATGAACTGTTTACCGAGCCTGTTACTGTCTGGCCTCTTTCGCCACGGATATAAAGGAAGTATGAACTAAAATTATTGATGGATTGATTAGTGCTGGTGATATTGCTCCAGTTTGCGCCATTCCATCTTAACATACCTGCCTGTACTGAGGTGCTGTCGAAGCCTGCTGCCGCTGCTGCTGCCTGTGTGGCAAACACACCGGTTATCTGTGTTCCACGGTTGGCTATGTTATTATCTTTTGGCAATGGATTGTCATCGCCTTCCTGCCATGCCTGGCGGATGGTTTGTGCTGAGGTAACAGGTACTGATAACAACCTCCAACTACGGAAGCCATTGTTGCGGATAAACCTTTCTACGGTTACGTTAGTAGCGCCAGTTAATGTGCCATTCATCTGCCCTAAGCTTGCCGTTCCGGTTGCATCGCTCTGGAACGTTACTGACTGCCCGGCAAAGTCGGCTGTTGCCGCTACATCTACTGACAATGTCCTGGTTGGGTTTACTGTCAATGTGCTGGTAGCCGTCATCGTTAAGCTGCCACTTACCAGGAAGTTAGTATTAAGTGTTGCATTAGCACCTGCAGCTATAATCACTACATCGCCACTTGATGGAGGTGCTCCGCAACTCCACCTTGCATTGTCTGTCCAGTCGCCGGTGCCGGTGAAGGTATTGGCTATACTGTTAACCGTTACGTTGGCTTCCTGTGGTGCTCCGCAATTGCCTGTTACCCTTGCATAGTAAGTATTAGCACCTACACCATTTAAGGTTAAGCCTGTACCCAGGTTTGCCCCGGTACCGTTAGGGCCGGTGTACCAGGTTACTACTGCATTTGTACCCAGCACAGTGTTAGCTGTTAAATCTGTTGTTTGTCCAGAACATAACGGCCCTGTTGGGAATGCTGTGGCTGATGCAATCGAAACTGGTACACATCCATCTTCTCCAAGATAGAAAGTGCTGAAGGAGGTTAGGTTGCCTGTTGTGGTTACAGAAGGAGCAACACTTGATGCCACACCTGGATTTGACCATGTGCCTCCACTCATTTTTAGCAACGATAAGAGCACCTGTATTGGCTCCGCCAACTACATCTCCCGGGTTTATATAAGTGAATGTAGCTGCATATTCCGGTGAAGAAATTGTTGAAGTGAGTGTCCAGCTACGGTCAATATATTGAGCCTGGTCAATACCTGAGCCGGTTGGTGCAAAGCCTGCTGCCGGAGGAGCTCCGGGAACAGTTGCATTTGCAGTAACATTGCCGGCAGTATTGCCTGCGCCAAACGCAAGAGATACGGGTGTATAGCTGGTGGCACTTCCTATTGGGAATGCTACGGTAGATACACCGGCAGCAACTGCTCTTTCAAGCGTGCCATTTACATAATTAGCTGAGGAAGCCCCGGTAAGTGAATTACCTGTTGCATTCACCGTTACTTTACCTGCACCTGTTGCCAATTTACCATTGGTTAATGCTAAAACACTGTCAACTGCAACATCATTGGTTAAGGTAACGCCATTAGTATTATTGATGGTGAAATTTCTTACTGTGGCAGGCAATCCATCGCCTGTAACCTGTGCACCCAGCACAGCCTCATAAGTATAGCTGGCACCAGTACTAAAGTTACGTACGCCGGTTTGTATAGCACCGGCTGCTGTAGGAGCTGCCGTAATGCCCAATGGGTCACGAAGCCTTAATGTGGCACCGTTTTGAACATTGAAAGCACCATCTCCAAATATTGCATTACCAGTATTTCTCAGATCTGTTATATGGGCAACATTTAATACTCCTCCGGCTACTATTTCTACAAAGCCGGGTCGCCATTGCCGCCTGTTCCATTTGGCCAGAACTCACGAAGATTAACCGCTCCGGTACTTTCAATATACAGGTAAAAGATCTTTCCTGCTCCTACACCTGTACTCATATACCCTCTTGGGGCTGTATAATAAGTTGGATATGCCTGCATCGTTAGTGTTCCATTAACGATGATATTGAGGTTAACCGCTGCCAGTACGCCACTGGTTCCTGTGGCTGAATAACAGGACCATGGTGCAAAAGTTAAGGTTTTGCCTGCATTAATGGTTAATGTGTTATCGTCGTCCTGTAGCTACTGCAATATTTGAAAAGTATGCCATGGCATTTCCTCCGAAAGTTGAGCCATGGTAATTAAGTGTAATATCCCTGTCTATAATTACTTCGTCAGTATTGTTATAACGAATCAAGCCAAAATTAGCAAGGCCGCCCGATCCTGAAAAAGTTACAGTGCCGGTATTTCGGAAGTCAATACAAACATGCGTCAGCATTATCTCCCGTGAGTGCACTACCCAATGTACCATTCGGCCCAACTTCTACAGTAGTTCCATGTACGGAAAAGTATCTTCTGTTACCACCTGTAATAGTGGTACCTGTTTTTAATGTGCCATTTAATACATACAAATTATTACAATCCCTGTTCTGTGGCAGGATTATGTTACAGTTGAATCCACCGCTGATATAAACATTCACAGTAGTACTGATTAGGAATGCCACACCGGCAGCCACTAAACTAGTGCCGTTCCATGTACTCCATGTTCCTATTGTTTCCCATGAGCCGTCTGCTACAGAAACATAATCACCAGTAATATATTGTACAACACTGATCGCTCCTGAAATTGCACTGGTAGCAGAGGATGGGGTACAGTTGCCTGATACTACCACATAATAATACAATACACCAACGCTGGTGGTCAGCGGTGTATAGCTGCTATTGTCAGTTCCAACAGCAATATCATCTCCGCTTGTATTGGTAACTGCATCCGTGCTGCTGTACCATTGGTATGATAACCCGGCACTGTATGCAGCAGCAGTTACTGTTAATGCACTGGCGCTGGCATTTAATGAATAAGATGCAGCCGGTGTTGACTGGCTGGCAATAGCTGTTGCATTAACTGTTATTTGTACCGGTATGGATGGAGTAGAACAAGCGCCGCTTGTTGCCACAACATAATAAAAATAAATACCCGGTGTGCCGGATGGAGGCGTATAAGTATCTGTACTGCCCCGGTACCTGCACCACAGGAGTACCACCTGCATTACTTAATGATGTATTTGAAAACCATTGATACGTTGGAGACTGGTCTGCCACCACTGTACCCAGTGTTAAAGTACCACCAACACATTCTGATTGGTTATTGGTTGGATCAACTGAAAAAGTTGGGTTGGTACAAGATGGTAAAATATTAACAGCCCCGGAAATATTGCTTGTTACAGGTGGAGTGCAGGTTCCGCTAACCACACAATAGTAATATAAAGTGCCCTGTACTGCTGTTGATGGTGTTTCGGAACTGCTTGTTCCCAAAGCAATATCATCACCGGCTGTATTGGTAACAGGATCAGTACTGCTATACCATAGATATGTTAATCCGGCACCATAGCAGTTACTGATATAGCTGCCGGGCTGCCAAATCCTTCCGGATAATTAACAGGCGAAGTTGTTGGCTGCACGGTAATTGCAGGCAATGCATTTACTGTAATTAAAGAAGGTGATGCAGTATTCGCCGCCGGGCAAACCCCATTGGTAACTACCGCCCTGATGTATGTATTAACACTTAAGGCTCCAACTTCTGCAGCCGTTAAAGTGGTAGTAGCATTTGCTATATCCACAACTCCTGACGCAAAATTTGAAACAGGTGATTTTTGCCACTTGGTAACGGTACCGGTTATGCCAGCTACCGTGATGTTGCCGGATGGAATATTCCCGGCACAAATATCTGCACCATTGTAAGTGGTGGTGCCGCCATTAGATGTGGCATTAACAGCTAATGTAACATTTTGGGTAAAGTTAGCTTCGCAGGTTTGTTTAATTATTTTTGTTATCTGTAAAGTTTGTCCATCGTTTCCGGCAGTTAATGCAGCAGTTGTAAAGCTTGCATTACCACTTCCATCTGAGTTTACACCTGTAACCGGGGTTTGAGCCACTGCATTGATACTATATTCAATGGTATTATTGGTAACGTTTGGAAGCAATCCCGTCATGTTTATAACGGCTGTACTGCCTGCACAAACTGTTGCCAATTGAGAAGCCCCACCCAAAGTAGGTGTGCTACAGCTAACTGGAGAGATATCATCTACTCTAAAATCCTGTAAAAAGAAGTTGATACGGCCGGCACTACTATTGCTGTTTGTTGCAAATTTAAAATCGGTTAAAGCTGCGGAAGCACCAGGAGCAGGTAATTCATCGCCCCAAAGTGTAGTGCCGATATAAAGATCAAATGCATTATCCCCTACAGTTACAGAAGCTCCTCCTGGTGCCGTATATCCAAGGCTTGCACCTGTATTATTCAACACCAATGTCCAGGTATTATATGCTTCGCCTATTTGAGTAGCCCCTATCTGAGTACTATTGTTATTACGGAAAATAGTAGCTCCTGAAGTACTATTGTTTGACCTGAAAATAATCCCTGCAAAGGTATTTGCATCAGACTCTTTCATGGCGCCTTGTGTGCCATGGTTCCAGGTATCGGAAAATCCTGAACCAAACTGGAAAAGCATTCTACCTGCAGCCCCGGTAGAGTTAACATCAAACCTGGCATTAAAGGTTACTTTAACAGCAGTAGGTGCTGGTGATGCAATGTCTGTAGATCGTGATAATATCCAGTTGCCATTGGCGCCATCAGTTACGTTAAATTCGCCACTTACAACATTATTAATATTGATACCTATACCACTTCCCCCTCCTACAGCTATGTTGGTAAACCTGCTTGCCACTCCTGCATTTGTATAATAGTCCGTATTAGTGGTAGTAGCCGGCACAGTGGTACTACTTGTGGCAAACGAGGCAATATTAGCCCCTGCAAAAGTCTGGTCAAAAATTTGCCCATACATATTCCCCGGGCTTAACAGTGCAAAAGCAACAACAAAAGCCATCAGCAATGTTTGCTTTATTTGAAGTAGATTATTTTTCATAAAACTTATTTTGGTAATAATAAAATTCGCTTGAAATAGGTTTGACTGGTTTTTATTTATGAGAAAAGAAACAGCGTTGAATGATGATGACTGGCGTGTAAGCATGGCATACAGTTTAACGTTAGAAGTATATTGATACAATAACAATCGTGTTTTTAGCGGCAATCAAAAAGATATGATGGGTTGGGATAACAGATCAGCAAAGTTCTGGCAGTATCATACGGCAATCGTAGCAGTTATAATCGTGTCGAAATTCTGGTGATCTATTGCAAAAAGCATGTGCAACTTAAAATTTTAATGCCTTGTTTAGCTGTGTAACAGGTTTTTTATTTACGCAAACGATGCCAAAAAACGATTTCTGTAAAACATATCACATACATATTTTCCCCTCTCACTTCGTGAAAAAAAAAGTGTGGGCTATAAAAAGCATACCCTTTAAATGCTATCCCTGTTCATGGAAAAATGCCTGTTTAAAACCCGCTATTTTTTGGGGAACGTTTGCGGACTGAAAATGGTATCGTTTGCGTAAATAAATAGGCATTAACGGCTGCTATAAAGCTAAAATCCGCTTCAAAAGAAGGTATTTTACATTCGCATTCAGCACCTGTAATGCAATGATAGCAATATCCTGTGAATTCAAGTTGCTTGTAAAATTTGCTCCCTGATATAAACGATTTGAACTTTAAACCACTTTGCAGCAATGCTGAAACAATTAATTGAAAGGCATAAAATGATATTAACAGGTTTACATATGAAAAAATATTTACCAATTGCTTTTTCTCCCTCGCCTTCTCCGGCAAAAGCAATTTTATCAACCAACAACAGCGTTGGTTATTTGCAGAACAAAACAGTTGTAAGTATTTATACCTGTTTGATTTTTTTCTTCTTACTAACAGGCAATAGTAAGCTGTTGGCCCAAACACAAATAATCGGCAGTTTTCCTGAAATGCAGGGTGGAATAGAAAACCAAACGTTGGGTTTTTTACCAGTAGGAACTGCTAATTATACCGCTGGTGCCGCAGTTACCACATACAGCCGGAACAACAACACATCTTCAGTAACAGTAGAAATTAAAAGCACCGGCGGGTACAGCAGCCCAAAAGTTATTGACTGGGCCAATGCCTCTACCAGTTCAATGATATTTACACCCACCGCAGCGGCTGACGCTGTACTGAGCAACACTTCTTATGTGGTACAATTTTTTGCCCGCCGAAATACTTCTAACGCTAACACCTATTTTAATGTGAGGGTGTACACTAACGGGGCAAACTATTCGGAAGTAGCTACTTTACAACAGGGCACCACCACCTATCAAAAATTCAGCGCCGTTGTAACCACACCCATTGATGCTGGCACAGGCAAGAGGGGTTATATAGGCATAAAACCAAAAGGCAGCGGATTCAACGGGCTCACTTACCTGGTAGATGATATTTGTATGTATGCAGGCAGTGCACTAGATGTTACTGCCCCTGATAATGCTACTGCACCAGTTATTACTTCGTTCTCAGCTACTTCACTGGGTGTAAGCTGGACTGCACCTGGTACAGGTGTGGATGGCGGAGGCTATGTAGTGGTAAGATATACCGCTGACCCAACAGGCCAGCCTGACCCAACCAACAATGGGATATATGCAGTTGGCAATACCATTGGCACAGGAACGGTTGCGTATATCGGAACAGGCACCAGTTTTACCAATACCGGCCTTACCGCAGCCACTACTTACTATTACAGGGTGTATGTGGCCGACAAAGCATTTAATTATTCATTAACGCCACCAGTTGTAATAGGATACACCGGCCAGGCCAGCCCAACGCTGGTTACTTTTACAACGCCTCCCGGTTGTGCCACCGACAGGATCATCCTTTCATGGACAGGGCCACTCAATTATAGTGCTGCCAATAATACATTGCTGGCTTTCTTAAAACAGGGCAGCGCTGTTACTGTAGGTACTCCTACTTCATTCCCATCTACCTATAACTGCCAGCACTAATTTTGCTGCACCAATACTTCCTAATTACCAGGGCGATGCTGCTGCAAAATGTATTTATAACGGAGACGGCACCAATGCAGCCGGCGACCACAGCGGCCTTACTATTACCGGGTTGCTTCCCAATACTACTTACCATGTATTGATGTATAATGTGCTGGATGCTGTGCCTACTTATGCCACAGGCGTTGCAGCCAATGGCACAACGCTGGCCACGCCGGTACCAGAGCCAACGAATAATCCATCCGCATTTATAAAAGGTGTATTAACAACCTCCAATATCCCGGTAAGCTGGACGGCAGCGGCAGCCGGAGCACAAGCACCACTGGGTTATCTTTTACAAGCTGATATCATTGCCACACCCAATGATGGAACAGACGGTACCGACCCTGTTAACCAAACCAATATCAGTCGGTTTAACAGCCAATGTAAAAATTCCATACGGCACAAACACATACAGTGCTTTCACCGGCTATACTGCAGGCACTATGTATTATTTCAGGGCAAACTCTTATACTAACACAGGCTCCTGTATAAATTTTAAACCAGCCGGGCCAATATTAAATGCAGCTACTTTACCCAATGCAGTTACTTCGCCATCCATGTCTATCGTTGGAACCACCGGTACCATTACATGGACAGCAGCAGCCGGATATGACCCTACCAGGCACACAACGCTTGGTTTTTGTAAAAGCAGTAAGCGCTGTTACTGTTAATACCCCAACTAATGATCCAGCCCTCTATAACGCCAGCACTGATTTTACAAGCCCCATCGCTCCCAATTATCAATGGGATGCCGGTGCAAAATGTATATATAAGGGCGACGGTACAAGTACAACAATTACAAACCTGAGTGCAGGTGTAACCTACCATGTATTGGTACTAACGGTGGTGGATGCTGTAAATTCTGATGCTAACGGATTGACAAATTCCTATTCTGCCTACGCCACTACTACTGCTACAACGGGAAATATATATTACTGGAATGGAATTGCAATGCTGAACGATAAGTGGGGCAGGCCGGGCAACTGGTTACCAGTAAGGACAACACCTGCTGCTACCGATATATTAATCATTAACAATGGCGGCACATTTACTATTGACAGTGTTAGCCAGCTTAATGAAACCATTGCCCAATTGCAGGTTATCAATAATACTACAGTAACATTAAGATGCTTTGAATAGACAATAGGACTCTGACAATAACAACTAATAACGGTCCCACTAAATCCTGATTTAATTGTAAGCGCAGGTTCTTCGTTAACAATAGGTGTCGGCGACAGATTAGTTAATATAATCTTAGGGCTAAACACCACTACTGCAGATATTAGTGGCATAGTGCAAGTGGCTGCCGGTTGCACTTATAATACCGATGCCGTAAACGCCCTTACTACCGTAACAGGAACACTTAGAAATTCGGGTATTGTAACCAGCACTTCTGTTGCCAGGGTTTTGGTAACCAGCACGGGTACTTATGAACATACGCATAGTAGCGGAGGTATTATTCCTACTGCCACCTGGCAATCAGGGTCTACCTGTCTTATTTCCGGCGTTACCACTGCCACTGCTTTTACCGGAAGCGGCCATGGCCAGGCGTTCAGTAATTTTATATGGGATTGTCCATTACAAACCTCCACATTCGTATTGGGGTCAGCTCTTGCCGCCCTTCCATGGGCAGCTATTTTTGCAGAAAATTTTATTGTAAAAAGAACCGGGTCAACAGGCATATTAGCCATCACTTCACCGGCTTCTTCTGGTAATATTCAGAGAGACTTTACCGTAGGTAATTTTTACCAGCGTAGCGGCACAGTAGCTATTGCCTTAGGTACTAATAACGTAGGGGTTCAACGTTCGCTTACTGTAAATGGCATTTTTTCTGTAACGGATTCCTCCGTTGCAGCAGCGGCTCATTTCCAGATCTTAAATACGCCGGTGGCGGCCACCAACGCAAGGCTGTTTGTGAAAGGCGATGTAGATATGTTTACCACCGTAACATCTGCTGCACTTGAAAACATAACTCCGGGAGCATCTACTGCCGAAATGTGGTTTAGTGGCAGCGTTGCACAAAATGCCAGGTTCCAGACCATTACGGGTAATATAGATTTCAATAACAATCACACTGGCACAGGAGTTACACTCCTAACCAATGCCACAGCTAACAGGTTTTTACTTACACAAGGCAGGTTCTTTATTAATGGCAATACGCTTACTATCAATAATGCTGTTTCTTACCCTGCACCAGGCACGGGTGCTTTGGGCGGATCATCTACCTCTAACCTCATTATGGGATTGAGTGGAGCAGCAGGAAGCTTAGTTTTTACACCAGGTTTCAGGACATTAAAAGATTTTACACAATTGGCAGGAAATGTGGCATCGCTTGGATCGGAGCTTGCCATTACCGCAGGTACCAGCCCCGGAAGAGATAGCCTTGGTATCGGTGCTTCCTTAGAAACCAACGATAACCTGGTATTAAGATCTGATATAGATGGTACTGCAAGGATTGCAAGGATCCCCGTAAATGGCTCAGGTGTTGCGTTGGCTACCATTACTGAAAAAGTAACTGTTGAAAGGTATTTGCCCATGGTAACTGCTGCCAGTGCAAGAAGATGGAGATTACTAACGGCACCGTTTACCACCTCTAATTCACCTACTATTAATGCAGCATGGCAGGGAGGTGTTTCTAATCCAGACCGTACCAATCCATCTGCCTTTGACCCAAGGCCGGGCTATGGCACACATATCACTAAAAGCACCACCTGGGCAGCCGATGGCTATGACCATGGCAGCACCAACAACCCTTCTATTTATTATTATAACGCAGGCAGTTGGGCTGCTCCTGCTAATACCAATACAGTAAAAATAACAGATAACAGCGGCGCTTATATGCTGTTTGCAAGAGGCGACAGGGGTATTTTTATAAGTAACCAGACTGTTGCAGCAGTACCCACCACACTTGAACCAAAAGGAGAACTTAACTTAGGCAGGGTTACCATAGCAGCGGTAGCTCCAGGTGCTTACCAAACCGTTGGTAACCCTTATGCTTCACAAATAAAACTGGATAACGTTACATTTAACGGCACCGCCGGCATAAGCAGCACAGTCTATATATGGGATCCTAAAACATTAGGTACTGCAAACGTAGGCAAGTTTATTACCTGTTCCGGCAATGGCAGCACTTATAGTTATACTGCCAATACCAGCATTTTAGAAAGCAAACCGGGTGTAATTGAATCATCAGGCGCATTCATGGCGCAAAGTACTGGTGGTAATATCGTATTTAATGAATCTGATAAAACAATTGAGAGCTCTACAATCGGTATTGCCAGCAGGCCTGCAAGACAGCCTGGCCCATCAGGAAGGATCAGTACATTTTATACTGACCTTATGGCGATGAAGAACGGTGAGCCTTCACTGGCGGATGGCATCGCTGTATCATACAACAAAAATTACAGGAACAGCATTGACAATTTAGATGCACCGAAATTATCTGCATTCAATACAAAAGAAGACCTCGGTATAAAAAGAGGTGGTGAAATTTTTGCAATTGAAAGGAGAAAAGATGTTGTGTTGGAGGATACTATCTTCCTGAACATTTCTAAATTATACACTGCAGCCTATAAATTTAATTTCAGGCCTGAAGGATTTGATGAGTCATACTCAGCATTTATAGAAGATAACTACAGCAGAAACACCACCCCAATTGACCTTGCGGCTGGTGCTGCTTTTGATTTCAGCATTACCACTGATTCTGCTTCTTTTGCACCTAATCGTTTTCATATCATCTTTAAAAGAACAAAAACAGAATTGCCAACTCCTGTAAAACCTGGTTTATGTGTATTTCCCAACCCGGTGCAAAACGGCCTTGTAAATTTACAGATGAATGATATGGCTGATGGAGAATATAATTTTAAATTGATAAACAATCTTGGGCAGGTGATACAAACAGAAAGAATAGTACATCAAAAGGAAATGGCAACAGAGCAGGTGCAGGTAAGCAAAACAGTTAGTAAAGGAATGTACAAACTGCAGATAATTGCACCCGGTAATAAAGTTTTGGTAACAAATGTGATACTACAGTAACACAAAAATTCTCCATAAAAAAGAGGTTGTTTCAGATTTTGAAACAACCTCTTTTTGTATTTACACAGTTTGCTGATAAGGTAAAATTTCCTGCATAAAAAAACGGGCAACCACCCCGGCAACGATTGCGTAATAAAACCGGTAACGTTTGCGTAAATAAATAGCCCCCTGCTGCCTGCCTGCACAAGGAACATCTTTTAAAACGAAGTAGATTAGTAGAGTAAAGATTGAATTGCCAGTACGTATTGTTAGCTGCTTCTGCCATCAGCAGAACATCACTGATAAAATTTGATTGTCCCAACCTGCTTCGCCATATTACTTTCCTGCAGTTGAGGGCACATACAATAAACAATAATAACGATGAAAAAGATTGCCTTATCATTCGCTTTTTTTTCATTTCATTATCCTTTAAGAAAAATAAAACTGTTGCTTGTATTCAGCATGGCATTAATAACTCCATGCTTTGCACAACAGGTCATCGGTAGTTTTCCCATCATGGAAGGGGGTTTTGACAATACCACTACTATAGATACCAGCAATGTAACAGTGGTTGCCAATTACCAACTTGTAAAATGGAGAGGTGCTGCTTCAACAACTTCTTCCATTTATACAACCACTGTAAGAACGGGCACAAACTCTCTTCAGTGGACACCCGGATCAAGCAATCAAACATTGTATTCCAGAAGTGCTAACTCAACAGCTATTGCAAATGCCACCAGTTATGTGGTGCAATTTTACTGGTGGAAAGCCCACAGTGCCAGTGTCAGGACTTTTAATATTTCTATAAGCCCGGCAGGTTCCACCGCTTTTGGTGCAGTACAAAACACTGGCAACCTAGGTGTAAGCGCTCCTTCTTTTGAATGGACAAAACACACAATAGTAGTTACATCTGGATCTAGTGCGGCAGCAACAAGGTATGGCCTCGTACGTTTTTCAAATACCGGGGGCAGTACCCCAAACCCCGGCTATTTGTTTGATGACTTTTGTATATATCCAGGCGCTGCTGCCGACGTAACAGCACCCGGAGATGTTACGGCTCCTGTGATAAGCGCTTATTCTTCCACATCGCTTACCCCCAGCTGGACAGCACCTGCAGGTGGTGTGGATGGCGGCGGTTATGTAGTGATACGATATACAGCTAACCCTACCAGTGAGCCTGCGCCCAATGTAAATGGTATATATGCTGTTGGCAATACAATTGGCACCGGCACCATTGCTTATATCGGCACCAGTACCAGTTTTACGGATGCAGGATTAACCAGCAATACTGCATACTATTACAAAGTGTATGCTGTGGACAAAGCATTTAATTATTCAAGTGACCCCACTGTATTTGCTGGTTTTACCGGTATTGCCACACCAACTGCCGTAACTTTTACCACACCAGCTGGTTGTGTTACAGACCGCATAACTATTTCATGGACCGGGCCTCTTAATTACAATTCTACAAGCAATACATTACTTGGTTTTTTAAAAGCAGGCAGCCCTGTAACAATTAACTCACCAACGGATCCGCTGACAAGCTATACTGCAAGCACTACTTTTGGCGCTGGCACTTTCTATCAGCATGATGCCAATGCCTTTTGTATAATTAAGGGCGACGGAACTAACAGTGCCGGTGACCATAGCGGGCTAACGATAACAGGATTAACCCCCGGCACAACTTATTATCTTTTACTTTTTAATATAGTAAATGCACCCTTTACTTATTCTGCCGGCAGCACTGGCAACGGAATCACACTGAGCAGCCTTGCAGAGCCTGCCAATAACCCAACGGCATTTGCAAAAGGAGCAGTAAGCACTACCAATATCCCACTAACGTGGACGGCTGCCACAGGTTCTCCTTCACCAACAGGATATTCCATATACGCCAGTAACAGTACCCCGCCGGCAGACCCAACAGATTTTATTGATGCAGCAGACCAGTTAAGTATTGTACCCGGCCCTGCTAATGTAAAAACGGGCGGTACCAGCTACAGTGGTTTTACGGGCTTTGCAGCAGGAACCATGTATTACTTCAGGATAAATTCATACAGCAATACGGGAGCCTGTATCAATTATAAAGCAGCCGGGCCTGCTATTAATGTGGCTACATTACCCAATGCAGTATCATCGCAATTGTTGAGTATTACCGGTGGCACAGGCACTATTAGCTGGAGCGCTGCTACAGGATACAACAATACTAACCATACCACACTGGTTTTTGTAAGCAGCAGCGCTATTACAGTGGGCACGCCCACTGCAAACCCATCAATTTATACAGCCAATACAGCTTTTGGTGCCGGCACAGCATACCAACTTGATGCAGGCGCAAGATGTGTGTATAAAGGTGATGGTACTTCAGCAACAGTGACGGGGCTTGTAAGCGGCAACACCTATTACGTACTGATACTAACGGTGGTGGATGCAGCCAATTATGATATCACTCATTCCTATTCGGCTTATGCCACTACAAGCACCATCTACAACAGCGCTTTTGAATACACCTGGCAGGGCGGTGCCAGCGGAAGCTGGGCCGTGGCAACCAACTGGAACCCCAACCGCAACAGCACATCTGCTAATGATGTACTTATTTTTAACACTCCCGGAAATGTAACTGCAACCAATGTGACCGAATTAAGCACCATCGCTAAATTATCAATCAATGCAGGAAATGTAACGCTGCAATCAGCAGCATCGTTTACACTAACCATCACGCATGTTGGCGTTGCCTCCACCGATTTTACTGTTGCAGGCGGCGCTGCACTTACCCTTGGCACATCTGTAAGCGTAACACTTGGAAGCAGCACCACAGCAAGTATTGTAGGCACACTCAATGTAAACGCCGGCAGAACCTATAACAGTAATGGCACCAGCGTAGTAACCACTGTTGCAGGCACTATCAATAATTACGGTGCTGTTACTTCCACCACGGCAGCAAAATTTGTAGTGAATGGTGGCGGCACCTATAATCACGGGATAAATGGTGGCACCATACCCACCGGCACCTGGAATACGAATTCAACCTGCCTGATCACCGGCACCACCAGCACACAAAATTTCAGTGGCCACCGGCAAACCTTCAGCAATTTTGTGTGGGATTGTGCCGGGCAAAGCAATACACATTTTGTGCTGGGAGAAAACTCAAGTTCCACCGCCCCAACAATGATAGTGACGGACAGTTTAATTGTGAAACGCACCAATGGAAGGATATTGCAATTGTCATCCACCGGGGGTCAAAGGGATTTTATATGCGGCAACTTTTTCCAGTATGGTGGTTTAGTAGCTATCACCTACAATACCGATGCCAGCGGTGAGCAGCGTTCACTAACGGTAAACAAAACATTTTATGTTACCGATTCTTTAGAGAGCAATACAAGATTCCAGATCATTAATACCCCAGGCGGGGAAAATATAATCGGCCGCCTCTTTGTAGGTGGCAATGTAGAAATGCATCCCACCATTGCCGCCAGCATTCTTGAAAGAGTAGTTGGCGGTGCCGCTGCATTGGCAGAAATATGGTTTAATGGCAATACGCCGCAGTATGCCCGCTTTCATACTATTTCGGGTAATATTGATTTTGTGAACAATCATACCAGCACCGGCGTAACACTGCTTAGCGATGCGACAGCCAATTCTTTTAAACTGATGCAGGGTACATTTTTTATTGCTTCTAATACGCTTACGATAAAAAATGCGGTTACTTACCCGGTGCCGGGCACAGGTACATTTGGCGGCTCTTCCATATCAAACCTTACACTTAATGGCATTACCGGTGCATTGAATTTTTATACCGGCTACCGCACATTAAAAGATTTTACACAAACAGCAGGTGCCACTGCCAGCCTTGGTACAGAACTGGCCATTGCACCAGCCGGAAGAGACAGCCTGGGTGTTGGCGCTGTACTTACAACAAATGACAACCTGATCTTACGGTCTGATGCAACCGGCACTTCAAGGATGGCACAAATACCAACAAGCGGCGGTGTGGCACAGGCAACTATTATTGGTAAAGTAGCAGTGGAAAGATATTTACCAATGGCCCTCAATTATGACTCAAGAAGGTGGAGGTTGATAACTGCGCCTTTTAAAGCTACCAAGGCACCCACCATACAGGCGGCATGGCAGGAAGGTACTTTCTGTCCTGACAGGAACAACCCTGCGGCGTACGACCCCAAGCCTGGTTATGGCACACACATTACCGTAAGCAATGTGGCGGCAAATGGATTTGACCAGGGGTCGCAAAACAACCCTTCTATTTTTTATTATGATAATGCAATAAATAACTGGAAACCACCGGGCTCAACAACAGGAGTAAAAGTAACAGACAACTATGGCGTGTACCAGCTTTTTGTGAGGGGTGACAGGAGCATTGTAATAGTTAACCAATTTGTGGCTGCAAAACCCACAACACTTGATCCCAAAGGCGAATTAAAATTAGGCAACGATACCATACCAATGCTTTCATCAGGCTTTCAACCTGTGGGCAATCCTTATGCTTCTCAAATTAAACTTGACAATATTGATTTCAATGGTACATTAGGCAAAAGCAAAACCATTTATTTGTGGGATCCCAAAGTGCTCGGCAGCAATGGTGTTGGTGCATTCATCACCTGCTCTGGTAACGGCGGCTCACCTCCTACATATACATACACCGGCAACGTCAGCAATTATGGAAGCAACCCGGGTGTGATTGAATCTTCCGGTGCTTTTATGGTAGGTGCCACCAGTGGTAATATTATTTTTCATGAGTCTGACAAAACCATCAGCAGCAGTACCATTGGTGTGGCCAGCAGGCCTTTAGCTGCAAAACAGGTAACAGGTTCATTGGGAAAATTAAGCCAATTATATATTGACTTGATTGGAACAAGAAATAATGAGCCTTCCCTGGCAGACGGGATTGCTATTGTTTACAACAAACATTACAGCAATGATATTGATGAGATGGATGCGGAAAAGCTGTTAACCTTTTCTACTAAAGAAAGAATAAGCATACAGAAAGAACAAGGTTTATATTCAATTGAAAGAAGGAAAAGAATCATTGAAAACGATACCATACAACTTTATATTTCAAAACTAAACAAAGCAACCTATACGTTCAACCTGAGGCCGGTTGATTTTAGTGATGAATACATTGCTTACCTGGAAGATAATTTTACAAAAACAAAAACGGCTGTTAGCCTCCTGGAAAATTCATCCTTTAGTTTTGATATTACAGGCGACAGTTTATCAGCTTCCCCCAACCGTTTCTATATTACCTTCAAAAGAAATAAACCTGCGGTGTATTCTGAACCGCATCTTATTACTGTATTTCCTAACCCGGTAACAAATGGAATAATAAAAGTGCTGATGAATGAGATGCCTTCAGGTGAGTATGCAGTAAGACTAATAAATAACCTTGGTCAAATAATGCACCGCAACAAACTTATACACCGTGAAGGCAATAACGAAACAATAAATTTAAGCAGTGGAGTTGCCAAAGGAATTTATAAACTTGAGATTATTTCTGCAGAAAAACGCATCACAACTGTTACTGTGATGATACAATAGTTTATCCTCATAAAACCCTGAACACAGTTCAGATGGGCGCAAGTAAAATTGCGCCTTTTTTAATTCGATACTAAATATGAATTATGTATTAAATCCAATGCAATTGGGATAATTGGCTCTGAGATTTTAAATGATATACATAACATTTAGAAAGCCTGTTTGTTTTTCGCTCTAACACTACAGCTTTAAAAGCATGGCAATAGAAAACAATTCAATGGTTTTAGCCGGATAAATAACTCAATGGCTTTTTATATTCAGAAGATTATTGGCTGATATGATTTTATAAATCAGTAATAGGTTTGTACTTCGGCACCAGGCTTTTCATCACCATCCAGCCAATTAAATAAGCCACTGCACAAATAGAAAAGATAATAAAGTAATCCTAGCTTCTTTTCACTGTGAAAGCCTGCAAACTGCATTTGTGTTTTGCCTGCATGTTCAAATAAAACACACAGAGCCTTTATTGATTAAAGAAAGAACCAATACCACCTGCCATCCACCAATACCCAGTGATAGTATGCAATTGCTTTTTTAGGAAACATATCACCAACAGTAGAAAAAATATTGGCTGACCATGCCTGGTGAGCAGCAGCCTGCAATGCCAATGATAATAACCGGCAGCCATGAACTGTAATGCTCCAAAGGTTGCGCAACTAATGCCAGCAATGGAAAGAAAGCAAATATCAACATCGCTTTCATTCTTCCTTCGTAAGGGTTCATCCCTTTTTTCTCAACAAAATAAAGTTGGCAGCCAGCCGCCACCAATGATGGAGAACAATGTAATCATGTACAATACAAATAATGGCAATGCACTTTGTGTGCTATCCATTTTATAAATGTCTTTTAAGTAAGCCGGTGTCCAGAACAAATAGAACCACCACACACCATCTGTCATAAATTTACCAAAAGCAAATGCCCAGGTTTGTTTGTATTTAAAACAATCAGCAAAAGAAACTTTGTTTGTATTTTCAACTATCGGTACTGCTAATGCAGCATCCGCAGTAATATCCTGCTGTATATATTCTAATTCATGTTTATTTACCGCAGGATGTACTTGAGGTTTTTTATACATGAAATTCCAAAAAAACATCCACATAAAACCAAGTCCGCCAATGATAACAAATGCCATTTCCCAACCCTATGCTTTGGCAATAAAAGGAATAGTAACTGGTGCAGACAATGCACCAACGGTAGCGCCTGCATTAAAAATACTGGTGGCCAATGCCCTGTCTTTTTTAGGAAAATATTCAGCGGTTGATTTTATCGCCGCAGGAAAATTGCCTGCTTCACCCAACGCTAATACAAAACGGGCAAAGATGAAAAGCGAAACAGAAGTGGAAGTAACGATGGCTGCTTTATCAAATGTAGCAATAGCATCTTTTGCTCCTTCAAACCCAACCAACCAATTACCGGTAAGGATACCCGATGTGCCGATACCACAAAGTGCATGGATACAGGCGCCAACCGACCAGATACCAATGGCCCAGAGAAAACCCTTTCTTGGTATCCATCCAGTCAACAAACTTGCCGGCAAACTAACATTGATATTGCATAGAAAATAGAAAACAATGCAGTGATGGTTCCGTAATCACTATCCGTCCAGTGAAACTCCGGCACTAAATAATCCTTCCATGTTAATGAAAGCACCTGCCTGTCGAAGTAATTTATAGTGGTGGCAAAAAACAACAATCCGCAAATCTTCCAGCGGTAATTACTCATATGCCGCATTGGTTCATTGTTGACATCAGATATAATTTTTAATGCAATCGTATGAATCTTTTAATTAAATGTACAAAGTTCAATCGTGATGATAATCAAATTCAAACAATCAAACATTAATTATTTCTTAATAGATGCAATAGTAGCCAAAACTTCTTTTGTAAGCGATTCAATGGTTGCATAATCTTTTGCTTCCAGCAATGGTTTGCTTATCAATTTGCTTCCCATACCTACAGCCACCACACCAGCTTTAAACCAGGCACCAATATTTTCCTTGGTGGTATCCACACCACCAGTTGGCATAAAAATTAAGTTTGGAAACAATTCTTTGATGGTACTCATAAACTCAGGCCCCAGCATATTACCCGGGAACAGTTTTATAAATTTTGCTCCCAGGTTTTCTGCAGCAATAATTTCACTCGGCGTCATACAACCCGGCACCCAAAGCATATCATTTTTATCAGCAACGGCTGCTGCCGCCGGAACCAATCCCGGGGAAATAATATAATCTGCACCTGCATCAATAAATGCCTGCGCCTGTTCACCATTTTTTATGGTGCCTACACCCAAGATACATTCCTTTTAATTCGCCATCACACAATGTACGCATGGCTTTAAAGTTATTCAATGCCGCTTCGCCCCTGTTGGTATATTCAACAGTTCTGATACCGGCACGGAACAAAGCCCGTAATACTTCTAATGTTACTTCAGTGTCTTTATAAAAATACAGTGGTAAAATTCCCTGTTCAGGGATGAGTTTCAACAAATGTTCTTTCTTGTTCATACAGCAATTTAATTGGGTAACAATGTTAAAGGAAATTTATTTGCAGCTATTTATTTTTTACGCAAACGATGACGAGAAAGCTTTCGCAAATTTTATTGCTTTTCCGCACTCGATTGCGTAATTATTTATTCTGAAACTGCTGAAATCTTTAAAATATTATCGCACTTTTGAAATCCAATACATCGCTTCCAATTAAAAAATTATTTAACGATTTATGCCGAAGAAAGTAGTTACGCTTGGAGAAATAATGCTCCGTTTATCAACTCCCGATTATAAAAGATTTGTTCAGTCTGATACATTTGAGGTTACTTATGGCGGCGGTGAAGCCAACGTGGCAGCAGCCATTTGTAATTATGGCGAAAACGGAACCTTTGTTACCAAAGTGCCAAACAACGCCATTGGCCAAAGTGCCATCAATCACCTTCGCCGTTATGGAGTAGATACACAACACATTGCAAGAGGCGGTGAAAGATTGGGTATTTACTTTTTAGAAACCGGCGCTTCTATGAGGGCATCGCAGGTTATTTATGACAGGGCCGGTGCTTCTATTGCAGATGTGGATGCAAGTGAATTTGATTTTGATAAAATATTTGAAGGTGCTGATTGGTTTCATACAACCGGTATTACACCAGCATTAAGTGATAAAGCGGCTGCTTTAACAGAAGCTGCATTAAAAGCTGCCAAAGCAAAAGGCATTACTACCAGCATTGATCTTAACTACCGTAAAAAATTGTGGAGCAAAGAAAAAGCCCGTGAAGTAATGAGCAAATTGTGCCAATATGTAGATGTATGTATCGGCAATGAAGAAGATGCAGATACAACATTAGGTTTTAAAGCTGCACATACGGATGTTACAAAAGGTGAATTGAACCTGGATGGTTTTAAAGATGTGTTCAAACAAATGAAAGAAAAATTTGGATTTAAATTCATCGCTTCTTCATTAAGGGAAAGCTACAGCGCCAGCGATAATGGATGGAGTGCTTTGGTATATGACGGCACTGATTTTCACCATACAAAAAAATACAACGTACGTATTATTGACCGTGTAGGTAGTGGCGACAGTTTTGCCAGCGGTTTGATTTACGGTCTTGTAACAGGCATGAGCATGGTGGATGCTTCTGAATTTGGCGTAGCGGCTTCAGCAATAAAACATACCATTCCGGGCGACCTTAACCATGCAACACTCAGCGATGTAAAAGAGCTGGTGGGTGGTGATGGCAGCGGAAGGGTTCAAAGATAAATCGTAATACCCTCATAGTTAATCGGGTTTAGTTTTGGTTACCAACCCTTGCTTCAATTGGCCCTTCTCTTCCGGGAAGGGCATTTTTTAAAACAGAAAATTATGATCATAGATTCATTAGAGAATGCTTACAAATACACTGACCTGCACAAGAGCTTCAGTAAAGCATTCCAGTTTATCAACCATACCAATTTAGATACGGTGGAGCCGGGAAAATTTGAAATTGACGGAAAAGAAATTCATGCATCTGTTTCAGTAAAAGACGGCGTAAAAGCGGAAGAAGCAAAATACGAAGCACACGATCATTATATTGATATACAGGTATGCCCCACCGGCAGCGAAACAATTGGATGGAAGCCAAGAAAAAAATGCAACGATATTAAAACCCCCTACAACCAGGAGAAGGATGTGACCTTTTACAATGTAGTACCTGACACTTACTTTACTTTACAAGCCGGCCAGTTTGTGATCTTCTTTCCTGAAGATGTGCATGGGCCAATGATTGGTGAAGGCCCGGTAAAAAAATTAGTAGTGAAGGTGAAAATTTAAAAAAAGGAAAACCATGCTATAAAGCATACAGCGTAATGAATTAATTATGTTGTATGCTTTTTTACTTTCTATACAGTATTAA
Organism: uncultured Chitinophagaceae bacterium; assembly: GCA_963814445.1. Taxonomy (GTDB): domain Bacteria; phylum Bacteroidota; class Bacteroidia; order Chitinophagales; family Chitinophagaceae; genus Ferruginibacter. The sequence goes on along the minus strand of CAWFCU010000006.1, from coordinate 395,355 downwards.
ATCAAGTAACCACTTCAAACTCTTTCCTGTATTTCAGCGGCGTGGTTTGTTTGGTGGTTTTAAACTGTTTGCTGAAATGGGCCCAGCTATTGTAACCACTTTCATAACATATTTCGGTAACAGGCTTGTTTGTTGAAGTAAGTAATTTACAGGCATGGCTGATACGTAAGTCCTGTAAAAATTCAAAATAGGTTTTCTTAATGTTCTTTTTAAAGAACCTGCAGAATGTAGGAATGCTCATACCTGCGATTGTTGCCACTTCCGATAATTTTATTGGCTCAAGATAATACCTGAAAGAATAATCAATGATCTTTTCAATTGCCGGGTTGATGGTATTAGCTACATCTGAAAAATTTTCCGTGAGCAATAAATAATTTCTTGACACACTTATTTGCTGCAGGCAATCTAACAATAAGGACATCCGCCCAAAACCTGTGCTTTTCTCCAATTGAAGAATAGTGTTAGCGGCCTGCGTTCTTTGCTTCCTTAATAATTGTATTCCATTATTCCTGTTTAGCATTGCTGCTATGCTTTTCATTTCAGGCTGTGTTAAAAAGTTATCGCCAAAAATGGAAATATGAAAATGCAGTACCAATGCAGCGCCAATACGTTGCTGGTTATTTTTCCTGAACCAATGCGGAAGATTGCCAGCTAAAAAATATACATCGCCGGGTTTATATTCCCCAACAAAATCACCAATCATGGCAGTGCCATTTCCTTCCTTTATCAATATCAGTTCATACTCTTCATGCTTATGCCAGTTGGTTTCAAACTTGGGGGTGCGGTAAGTGCGGCAGGCAAAACTCTGCCCGGAATCCAAATGTATTTTCTGTATAAGTGTTTTCATTACCTGCTATTTTATCAGTAATAAATACAAAATAGGGTATAAACTGATAAGATAACATATTTTTTTTCTAAAATAGCGGTTGCATCCGCTATAAAAATGCTGAATCTTTACTGTATAATAAATTGCTTGCCGTTATGCTACTTCTTGGTATTGATATTGGCACATCCTCCGTTAAAGTATCTATTGTAGATACATACAGCCAGCGTTGTATAGCTTCGGCACAGTTTCCTGAAACCGAAGCGGAAATTATTTCCGTCCGTCCCGGTTGGGCAGAGCAATCAGCAGAACAATGGTGGGTTCATGTTCAACAGGCCATACTAAAAGCAAATGCAACAAAGTTATATGATCCGGCAAAGATCAATGCCATTGGAATTGCCTATCAGATGCATGGCCTTGTTTGCATTGATAAAAAGAATCAAGTACTCCGTAACAGTATTATATGGTGCGACAGCAGGGCAGTGCAATACGGCAACAATGCTTTTGATACTATTGGACATGATAAATGCCTCAGCCATTTATTGAATTCACCGGGCAACTTTACTGCAGCCAAATTAGCCTGGGTAAAAGAAAATGAACCTGCGGTGTATGAAAAGATCTATAAAATAATGTTGCCGGGTGATTTCATCGCTATGAAATTTACGGGAGACATCACCACAAGCGTTTCTGCTCTCAGCGAAGGCGTATTCTGGGATTTTAAAGAAGATAGTTTGTCTGCAGACATCTTCAAATATTTCGGTTTCAATAAATCCATTATTCCAAAAATAAATCCTGTATTTGGTGAACATGGAAATTTGTTGGCGCCGGTGGCCAAAGAACTTTCATTAACGCCTGGCATACCCATTACCTACAAGGCTGGGGACCAACCTAACAATGCTCTTTCATTAAATGTGATGCAGCCGGGAGAAGTAGCTGCCACTGCCGGCACAAGCGGTGTGATATACAGCATTACCGACCAGCTTGTACATGATAAAGAATCAAGAATAAACAGTTTTGCCCATGTAAATTATACAACAGAAGAAAAAAGAATAGGTGTATTGCTGTGTATTAACGGAACAGGTATTTTAAATAAATGGATAAAGAATATTGCCGGCAACAACAATGATTATGATACTATCAATGAGCTTGCATCCCGTGTGCCGGCAGGAAGTGATGGTTTAATCGTTTTACCATTTGGCAATGGAGCAGAAAGAATGTTGCAGAACAAAATAATACAAAGCCATATTCAGAATATCGATTTTAATATTCATACACCAGCACACCTGTACCGGGCCGCACAGGAAGGGATTGCATTTGCGTTCAGGTATGGACTGGATATTATAAAAGAGAACGGCATAGAACCGCAGGTGATTAAAGCCGGCCATGCCAATATGTTTTTAAGCGATGTGTTTACGCAGAGCTTTGTAAATGCTACTGGTGTGCCTGTTGAATTATACAATTGCGACGGAAGTGTTGGCGCTGCTTTAGGCGCTGGCATTGGCGCTGGTTTATACAGCGATGCAAAACAGGCATTTGGAAAATTTGTACCCGTGCGTTCTGTTAAACCAAAGATGAAAGCGGCGTATGATGAAATGTATATAAAATGGAAACAGGCTTTGGAATCGCATCTTTATCAGCAATAAAATTTTTTAAAAATAAATTCAATAGTTATGTCAGTAGTTACAGGCCAAAAAGAATTTTTTAAAGGCATTGGCAAAATACAATTTGAAGGATTGGAAACAGATAATCCTTTAGCATTCCGCTGGTATGATGAAAATAAAATAGTGGCCGGAAAGAAGATGAAAGACTGGATGCGTTTTGCCTGTGCTTACTGGCACAGCTTCTGTGGTAACGGTGCTGATCCTTTTGGAGAACCCACGCATTTATTTCCGTGGAGTGAGAAAGCAGATGCAATAGAGAGAGCAAAAGATAAAGCAGATGCCGCCTTTGAGTTTATTACCAAACTGGGTTTGCCTTACTATTGTTTTCATGATGTGGATGCAGTGGATTATACCAATGATATAAATGAAAATGATAAAAGGCTGCAAGCTATTACAGCCTACTTCAGCGAAAAGCAAAAAGCAAGTGGTGTAAAATTATTATGGGGCACTGCTAATCTTTTCAGCAACAGGCGGTATATGAATGGGGCCGCCACAAACCCTGACTTCCATGTGTTATCACATGCGGCGGCCCAGGTAAAAGCTGCACTGGATGCAACAATAGCTCTTGGTGGAGAGAATTATGTTTTCTGGGGTGGTCGTGAAGGTTATATGAGCCTGCTGAATACCAATATGAAAAAAGAGAAAGAACATCTTGCCAGGTTTTTACATACGGCTAAAGATTATGCAAGGCGCAATGGCTTTAAAGGCACATTCTTTATTGAACCAAAACCCTGTGAGCCAAGTAAACACCAGTATGATTATGATTGCGAAACTGTGATTGGTTTTTTACGCCAATATGATCTGCTGAATGATTTTAAACTGAATATTGAAGTGAACCACGCTACCTTGGCTGGCCATACATTTACGCATGAGTTACAAGTGGCTGCAGATGCAGGCTTACTCGGTAGCATGGATGCCAACCGTGGCGATTACCAAAATGGATGGGATACTGACCAGTTTCCGAATAATATCAATGAACTGACAGAAGCAATGCTGGTGATCATAGAAGCAGGTGGTTTTGCAGGTGGCGGTATCAACTTCGATGCAAAGATCCGCCGCAATAGTACCGATGCAGCAGACCTGTTTTATGCTCATATTGGTGGCATGGATTCATTTGCAAGAGCATTAATTACTGCTGATAAAGTTTTGCAAACAACTTCTTATAAAAAAATCCGCAGCGATCGTTATGCTTCGTATGATGCAGGCAAAGGAAAAGAATTTGAAGAAGGAAAATTATCTTTAGAAGATCTAAGAAGCTATGCAATAGAAAATGGCGAGCCTGCTGTTGTCAGTGGCAAACAGGAATATCTTGAAAATATCATTAACAATTGTATTTGATTAAAAACGTATTTCAAATTTTCATTTTCACAATAACCGCCGTCAGCGTTTTCAATGGCTAACGGGGTTATTCATAAACCAAAACCATTGCTGTATGAATTTCCTTGGAACCATTGACTGGATATTTGTCATTCTATATCTCCTGGTAATTGCAGGCGTATCTGTATGGAGTATCCGCAAAAGCAAAGAAACCACATCCGATTATTTTTTGGCCAACCGTAACCTCGGATGGTTTGTAATTGGTGCTTCCATACTGGCATCTAATGTAGGTTCGGAGCATATTGTTGGGTTGGCAGGTTCTGCAGCCAAATCGGGCACTGTGCTTGGGCACTATGAACTTCACTCATACATTGTATTGATTTTGGGTTGGGTGTTTGTTCCATTTTATATGCGTAGCATGGTGTATACCATGCCTGAGTTTTTGGAAAAAAGATTTAATGCAAAGGCAAGAAGATTATTATCCATTATACAATTGTTCAGCTATGTAATTGCAAAAGCATCAGTAACGATTTTTGCAGGCGCATTAGTGTTTAATCAATTCATGGGAGTTGATTTCTGGACAGGCGCTATCATTTTGGTAGTGGTTACAGGCTTCTATACTGTTATGGGTGGATTACATGCGGTAATGTACACAGAGGCCATACAGGCAATTGTTTTATTACTTGGTTCAGCAGTATTGCTGTTTTTTGGATTAAAGGAAGTGGGTGGCTGGACCGCATTGATGCATGCAGTGCCTGCTGAAAAACTGAATATGTTCCGTTCTTTAAACGACCCGGAATACCCCTGGCTGGGAATTTTATTTGCATCACCCATTGTTGGTGTATGGTACTGGTGTACCGACCAGCATATTGTACAGCGCTGCCTTGCAGCAAGGAATGAAAAACATGCAAGAAGAGGAACCATATTCGCTGCTTATTTAAAGCTGCTGCCATTCTTTATATTTCTTATCCCGGGATTGATTGCTTATGTGTTACACTCACAGGGAAAACTGCAACTAACTGATACCAATGCTGCCTTTCCTGAAATGGTGAAACAATTAATGCCGGTTGGTTTAAGAGGATTGCTTGCTGGCGGGTTACTGGCTGCATTGATGAGTTCGCTTGCATCAGTATATAATGCCTGTTCCACTTTATACACCATTGATATTTATAAAAAACAACATCCTGAAGCAAGCGAAAAAAAATTAGTGCAGGTGGGGCGTATTGCCACAGCAGTAATTGTATTGCTTGGCATGGCATGGATACCAATGATGGGAAAAATTTCAGATGGGTTGTATGATTACCTGCAAAGTGTGCAATCTTATTTAGCACCACCAATTGCTGCGGTGTTTTTATTAGGCGTTTTCTTTAAACGCCTGAATGCAAAAGGTGCATATACAAGCAATGGTTGCCGGATTTATTGTAGGGCTTTTAAAACTCACCTTACAAATATTCCAGGATAGTTTACCGGCAGGTGGATTGTTGTATCAATTTGCTAATATCAACTTTTTATATTTCTGCATTTACCTGTTCCTGTTCTCTGTTGCCGTGATGGTGATAGTAAGCCTGTTTACTCCAAAGCCAGATGAAGCACATATCAACGGTTTAACCTTTGCCACCACGGTATCGGAAGACAAAGCTGCCAGCCGTGCCAGCTGGAATATGGTTGATGTGGCATTATCCTTAATTGTTTTGGCCATAATTGCAGCGATATTCATTTATTTTTCACCTTTGGGAATAGCATAAACCCACTGGCATCGTTTGCACAAAAAACCGGCACTGCCACTGCTATTTTTTTTACCTTACAGGCTAATGAAATGCTTACCAAACCTGCATTTACATTAACGGTAATTTTCTTGCAAACACGTTTAATTAAATACAGGATCAGCATTCTGCATAGTATATGAAGTACTTTATAAAAACAATCCATTCCATTAATTGTTTTACTCATTATTTCCTTCACAGTTTTTCACAGGATGTGTGTGCACCTGTTGGATGGGCAACACAAAATGGCGGTGTTACCGGTGGCGGAAATGCTACCCCAACCGTTGTAACCACTTACACTGCTTTACGTACAGCCATTACTTCTTCGGCGGTAAAAGTGGTGCATATTTCAGGTGTTATTAATGTTCCGCTTAATGGCAAGATCAATTTCCAGGATCAATCAGGCAAAACAATTTTTGGTTTGCCGGGTGCAAAACTAATTTCAACAGACCTGACAGCAGGAGGTTCTGGCATTTTGTATGTGAAAAGATGTACTAATGTCATCATCCGTAATGTAACGTTTGAAGGCCCGGCGGCTTTTGATGAAGACGGGAATGATAATGTAACCATTGAAAACAGCAGCCGTGTATGGATTGACCATTGCGAATTCCAGGATGGGATGGATGGAAACTTAGACATAAAGAGTGCAGCGGATCTTGTTTCGGTAACCTGGTGCAAATTCACTTATCTAAACCCCCAATAGCTGGCGGCTCAGGTGGATCAAACGATCACCGCTTTTCTAATTTATTTGGCTCAAGCGATGATGCAATTGAAGACAGGACAAAATTGAATATTACTTTTCAATATTGCTGGTGGGCACAGGGCTGCAAAGCAAGAATGCCAAGGGTACGTTTTGGAAAAGTACATATCGTAAATAACTTTTTTAATAGTACGGTTGCTTCACAATGTGTGCAGGCGGGCTTTGAAGCTAACCTGCTAGTGGAAAGCAATGTGTTTGAAAATGTGCGTATCCCTATTGACAGGATGGCAAATAATTTTACTGCTGTTACAGCACAGAATAATATTTTCACTAACACAATTGGTAATACAGCAGGCAGTGGCACAGCGTTTACGCCACCATACACATTAAACATCTCTCCTGCCGCCAGTGTAAAAGCTATTGTAAGTAATTCCTTTTGTGGCGCAGGTGCTACTTTAAGAGGCCCGGCAGAATGCGGTTGCGGCGTATATTCATTAACCACAGCGGTGTTGCCCGTAGCCAGTGGAACTGTTACAAAAAGCCCTGATGCTGCTTTGTATGCACCAGACAGCGTAGTAACAGTTACAGCTACCCCGGTTGCAGGGTATGAATTTGTAAACTGGAGCGGCGATGCATCAGGAAGTAATTCTGCAACAACAGTAACAATGACCGCCAACAAAACAGTTACTGCCAACTTCCAGCAAATACAATCGCCAACATTAAGTGCAGATGCAACACAACCATCTTATCCAAACACAACTAAACCATATCTCACTATTGTATCAGGAAGCAATAAAACATCTTATGTAAGCGGCGTATTAAACGATCCAACTGATGCAGCGGCAACAAAAGGAATTGTGTTTACTGTATCAAGTACCAGCGCTGTTATAAATGCAACTACTACTAATACGTCTGTTGTTCCTGTAAGCAATATCAATATCACGAAAGTAAATGGAAAGCATATTGTAAAAATCACTCCTGCTGCTGTAGGCTATGCAACTATTAATTTAGTTGCAACAAATAGTGCAGGCAGTTCATCCACTTATAAAATTAATTACGCTGCTTCGGCTGCATCAGCCAATCCGTCCAAAACATTTTTTCATACCAACAGTTCTGATGCTTCCGGCGCTTCGGCTGTTGACAGCAATTATATGTTTGTGGCAGATGATGAAACGAATGTGATACGATTGTACAGCCGCCAAAACTCTGGTAAAGAATTATATTCATTAGATGTTGAAAGTGCCGTTGGTGCTTCTTCTGAATGTGATCTGGAAGGTTCTTCCACCAGCGTAAAATTTAATGCTGGCAAAAGAATTTACTGGATAGGTTCCTTAGGCAATAATAAAAGCGGTGAGTTAAGACCTGACCGCAATAAAGTAATTGCAACAGAAGTAAGCGGTGATAGTTCCAATGCAACGCTTACGATGAAAAGTTATTCCAATCAATTCCGCAATGCACTCATCACCTGGGGCAATACACAGGGCTGGAATTTTACTGCTTCCTCTGCTGATGGTATGATACCAAAACGCATTGATGGTTTTAATGTGGAAGGCTTATCTATAACCAAAGGCGGCGATACTGCATACATTGGTTTCAGGGCGCCTTGTGTACCGGTGAAAGGAATTACTCCAACTGCATCCAATAGAAAATACGCCATCATTGCGCCGGTAACAAATTTTGAAACCATCCTGAATGGTAATGGCAATGTAAGCACCACGCCAGTAACAGGCGAACCAATTTTATTTGACCTTGATGGATTAGGAATAAGAAGCATTGAAAGAGTTGGCAATGGCAATTATTTAATTGTTGCCGGTTTATATACTGGTGGCGGAAGCCCTGCAGTTTATTTATGGGATGGTGTTGTTCCTTTTAATCCTGGTAAAACACCAATCACTGTAAACAGCCCTGTTTCAAAATTGATAAAATTAAATTTAGCAGGTTTGCAGAACCTTGCACAAATATCATCTGATGGTAATGCAGAAGGGCATCCTGAAGCAATGATCGTTGATGCCGTTGGAAATGTGCTTAACATTTCTCTTATCAGTGATAACGGAACGGTTGATTATTACAATGATGGCACCGAAGCAAAAGACCTGGATGATGATGAATTTAAAAAATTCAGGAGCGATAAATTTACTATTTCAACAGATACTGTTTACAACACTTCTATCAATCTTTGCCCTGGTTATACCACTGCACAAATTGCTTCTTCGCTAAGCGGCAGTTCTTATACATGGGAAGTAGATAGCTGCAGCGAATGGATGTTATTCTACTATCACTGACAATACTTTCTTCTCCGGTACCAATACCAAATACTTAAACATTACCAATATGCCCACCAGTTGGAATGGCTACAAATTCCATTGCATTGTTGATGGTGAAAACAGTACTGAATACACTATCAAATTTTCTTTGAACTGGACCGGCGCTGTTGACAACAATTGGGAAACGCCGGGCAACTGGGATTGCAATCATTTGCCGGATGAGTTTACGGATGTGTTGATTAAGAGTGGAGCGCCGGTGTTGCATAGTTCTACTGCGATCAGGAGTTTGCAATTGAGTAATGCTGCTAATCTTTCTGTTACTACTGGGAATAATTTGACGATTAAGAAGTAAGCTACTTTCTGCGTTTCTTTGCATATTCCTCTTTGCGGTCTCTGCGGTTATACTTCGGAATGAAATTTCTTGAAAAAGAAACTTTCATATATTTTTAGTTATTACTTAAGCCGGAAAGATGAATTCAATTGTCTTTATCGATACTGAAGATTGAGCCAAAAAGCCGAAAGATTCTTGACATTGGTGGTGTCAAGGATAATGGCAATTCGTTTCATTCAAATTCAATTACCGACTTTATTACTTTTCTTAAAGGCACAGAGTTCATTTGCGGACACAACATTTTCAACCACGACTTAAAATATATTCAGAAAGCTGTTACTGATGCTGGAATAAATTCTGCCAACGTCATTGACACCTTATTTCTTTCTCCACTATTGTTTCCGACAAAGCCATATCATGCTTTGCTCAAAGACGATAAACTTCAAACAGAGGACACAAACAATCCACTTAACGATTCTATAAAAGCCAAAGACCTTTTCTTTGACGAAGTTTCTATTTTCAATCAAGCGGAAGAAAAACTAAAACAAATTTTCTATTTGCTATTAAACGATAAAAAGGAGTTCCACTCCTTTTTTCGTTTCATCGCATATCAAAAGTAACGAAACAGATATTGAAAAAGTAATCAGAGAAAAATTTCAATCTCTAATTTGTGAAAATGCAGACCTTACAAAAATAATTTCTGAACACCCGATTGAATTAGCTTATTGTTTAGCACTAATAAATTGCAACAACCGTTATTCAATAACACCGCCTTGGGTTTTAAAAAACTATCCCAAAGTTGAACGAATAATGTTTCTGTTAAGAAACAATCCTTGCCTGACTGGTTGCTTGTATTGCAATCAAGCATTAGACATACACAGAGGGCTGAAAAAATATTTCGGTTTTGACGAATACAGAAGCTTATGCAGGCGAACCATTACAAGAGAACGCAGTTCAAGCAGCCGTTGACAGCAAATCAATTTTAGCTGTGTTCCCAACAGGCGGAGGAAAATCAATTACATTCCAAGTTCCTGCTTTAATGAGTGGAGAAAATGCCAAAGGTTTAACAGTTGTAATTTCTCCTTTGCAATCGTTGATGAAAGACCAAGTTGACAATCTTGAAAGAATCGGAATCACAGATGCAGTTACAATAAATGGTTTGCTTGACCCGATTGAAAGAGCAAAATCAATTGAAAGAATTCAGGATGGCTTTGCATCAATTCTTTACATCTCTCCTGAATCTTTGCGTTCAAAAACAACAGAGAAATTATTATTAGGAAGAAAGATTGTTCGTTTTGTAATTGACGAAGCCCACTGCTTTTCTTCGTGGGGACAAGATTTCAGAGTTGACTATTTATACATCGGAGACTTTATCAAATCGCTACAAGAAACTAAAAATCTTGAAGAACAAATTCCTGTTTCTTGTTTTACTGCGACAGCGAAACAAAAAGTAATTGAAGATATCTGTGCTTACTTCAAGGAAAAGCTAGGAATCAAGTTTGAAATATTTCCTTCCAAAGCCACAAGAACAAATTTGCATTACAAGGTTTTTGAAAAGGGAGATGATGAGGAAAAATATAATGCAGTCCGTGATTTGATTGAAGAAAAAGATTGTCCGACAATCATTTATGTTTCAAGAACAAAAAGAGCAAGAGAACTTGCAACAAGGTTAAGTGAAGATGGATTTAATGCCAGGGCATTTCATGGCAAAATGGAAAGCCAGGAGAAAACAGAAAATCAAAATGCTTTTATTGCAGGTGAAGTTCAGATAATGGTCGCCACTTCTGCTTTCGGAATGGGAGTTGACAAAAAAGATGTTGGAATGGTAATTCACTATGAAATTTCCGATTCACTTGAAAACTATGTTCAGGAAGCAGGAAGAGCAGGAAGAGATGAAAATATAACAGCCGACTGTTATGTTTTATTTAACGAAGAAGATTTAGGAAAGCATTTCATTTTGCTAAACCAAACAAAACTCAACATTCATGAGATACAGCAAATTTGGAAAGCAATAAAATTCATTACCAAATTTAAACCAAGTGTTCAAAAATCAGCTTTAGAAATAGCAAGAGCCGCAGGTTGGGATGACAATCTGAAAGAAATTGAAACAAGGGTAACTACTGCAATTGCAGCATTAGAAGAAGCTGGCTATTTGAAGCGGAATCAAAACATGCCGAGAATTTTTGCTAATAGCATTCTTTCTAAAAACGCACAAGAAGCTATTGACAAAATTATGCGTTCACAAAAATTTAGTGAGGAGCAAAAAGTTACAGCAACAAGAATTATCAAAACTCTTTTTTCAAGTAAGAGCAGAAAGCAATCTCAACAAGACGAAGCAGAATCAAGAGTTGATTATATCTCAGACAACTTAGGCATTGAAATCGGAATGTGATTTCAGTTGTAAATCTTTTACGTGACGAAAAGATTTTAGCTGATACAAAAGATTTAACAGCATTTATCAAGAGAGGAGTAAGCAAAAAAAGTTCACTTGCATATTGTAGAATCTTACGGGCTGATTGAAAATTTTCTTTGTCCCGTTATTTGAGGAACAGGAAAAAACATTTCACATAAAAGAACTGAATGCACAAGCGGAAGAAAATGGTTGTAAAGATGTAACGCCAAATAAAATTAAAACCCTAATAAACTTTTGGGCAATTAAGAATTGGATAAAGCGACACAATAAAGATTATTCCAAAAATCATATTGTAGCAATAAGTTGTCAACCACAAAGAAGAATTAAAAGAGAAGTTAGAGAAGCGACATATCTTATCTGAATTTATTGTTGGCTATTTGTATGAAAAAAGCAATACAATTAAAGAAGAGGGAGAACCTGAAAAAGAAGAAGTATTAGTAGAGTTTTCTGTTCTTGAGTTACAGGAAGCATTTGGCAAGCAGGTTCAGTTGTTTGAAGTTAAAGCCACCATTGAGGATATTGAGGACACTTTATTTTATCTCTCAAGAATTGAAGCAATAAAAATTGAAGGCGGGTTTCTTGTCGTTTACAACAGGCTTACTATTGATAAGATTGAGCAAAATCCGAGAATTCAATATAAAGAACAAGATTATCAAAAGCTAAGTGATTATTACGACCACAAGGTTCAGCAAATTCATATAGTTGGTGAGTATGCAAAGAAAATGATTGATGATTACACAGGAGCATTGAAATTTGTTGACGACTACTTTCAATTGAATTTCCCTTCGTTTCTAAGTAAATATTTTAAAGGTAGCAGAGAATCAGAAATAAAAAGAAATATCACACCTAAAAAATACAAGCAACTTTTTGATTCACTATCCGAAGTTCAGCGAAGAATTATTGACGACAAAAACTCACAATACATCGTAGTTGCAGCAGGACCGGGAAGCGGAAAGACGAAAGTTTTAGTTCACAAATTAGCTTCATTGCTTTTGATGGAAGATGTAAAGCATGAGCAATTACTAATGGTAACCTTTTCAAGAGCAGCAGCTACAGAATTTAAAAAACGATTGATTGAACTAATTGGAAATGCTGCCCACTTCATTGATATAAAAACTTTTCACTCCTATTGTTTTGACTTGTTAGGTAAAGTCGGAACCCTTGATAAAGCCGATGCAATTATCAAATCCACTGTAGAGAAAATTAAAAACAACGAAGTTGAAGTAAGTAGAATTACAAAGACAGTTTTGGTAATTGACGAAGCACAAGATATGGACGAGGATGAATTTGAATTGATAAAAGTGCTGATGGATAAGAATGATGCAATGAGAGTGATTTCAGTTGGTGATGATGATCAAAATATTTATGAATGGCGGGGAGCCGATTCAAAATACCTGTTGAATTTTATCACTGATAAAAAGGCAGCCAAATATGAACTCATAACCAATTACAGGAGCAAAAGCAATTTGGTTTCATTCACTAATCAGTTTGTAAAAACAATTGAAACACGACTGAAAGAAATTCCGATTGAAGCGAAACAAATCGACAATGGAAAAATCAGGATTGTTCATTATACGAATGGCAATCTTATTACTCCTTTAGTTGACGAAATACTTTCTACTGGGCTATCAGGAACAACTTGCGTTCTTACACATAAAAATGAAGAAGCGTTTCAGTTTGCGGGGCTTTTGACAAAGAAAGGATTGCAAGCTAAGTTGATTCAATCCAATGATGGTTTTAGTTTGTATAATCTTGCGGAGGTTCGTTTCTTTTTAAATGAATTGAAATTAGACGATGATGTATTTACAATCAGTGATGATGTTTGGGGAAACGCTAAAAGAAAATTGATTGACAGATACAAGCACAGTTCAAAGTTTGAAATCTGCAACAATCTCATTAAAGATTTTGAAGCGACAAACACGAAGAGGAAATACAAATCTGATTTAGAAGTTTTTATAAGAGAATCGAAACTTGAAGATTTCTATAAACGAAAACGGAGAAACAATTTTCGTTTCAACTATTCACAAAGCAAAAGGAAAAGAGTTTGACAATGTTTTTCTAATGCTTGAAAATTTTGATGCAAGAGAAGATAAAATGAAACGACAATTATATGTTGCCATGACAAGGGCAAAGCAAAAACTAATAATCCACTTGAATGGAAATTACCTTGACAAGTTAAAGACAGAAGAATTAGAAAGAGTAGAAAACAACAACACCTTTGAACCACCAAGCGGATTATCATTACATCTTTCCCACAAAGATTTATATTTAGGATATTTTGAGTTCATACAAAAACGGGTTAACGCATTGACAAGCGGTGATTCCATTAGTATCTCCGATGAAGGATGTAAGAACGAAAAAGGCGAATTGGTTTTAAAGTTCTCAAGGAAATTTGTTGATAGATTAGCAGAGATAAAGAAAAAAGGATTTGAATTGAGGGAAGCAAAAGTAAACTTCATTGTTCACTGGCAAGCCGAAGACAAGGAACAAGAGGTGAAAATTATTTTACCTGAATTATTTTTTGAAAGAGCTGCTATCTCTGACTTCTGACTGAGTATTCTAAAAAACATTCCCCTTCACCTCCGCCACACTCAACACATCCTGCCCGGTGGCATCGCCAAACTCCTGCAACTTTCCAAAGGCGGCTGCGGTGGCATAGTTAAGTGCCTGTTGTGCATCATGCTGGTTGTACAAACCGTAGATAAGCCCGCCCATAAAACAATCGCCACTGCCGGAGCGGTCGGCTACGCCTTCGCAGGTAAATTCAGGAGAAATATAATGCGCCGACTGGTGAAATAAAGTAGTGTAGTATAAAATATGATTTTGATTGCCATCGAAACGGAATGTGTTGGCAACTGTGTTGCAGTTGGGGAATTGTTTGCTGATAGCTTCCGCTGTTTTTGCTGCATGGTCCAGATAAGCCTGCTTGCTTTTTTTATCATGTATGTTGGGGTCAACATCAATGCCCAGTAATGTATTGGCACTCCAGATATTCCCCATCACCACGTTGCAATAGTTTACCAATGCAGGCATAATATCAACAGGGTGCTTTCCATACTTCCACAACCTGCTGCGGTAGTTGAGGTCAACAGAGATGGTAATATTTTTTTTCGCTGCTGCCTGTACTGCTTCTAAACAAACATCAGCAACATTTTGATTGAGCGCCGGGCTGATAGCAGAAAAATTTAACCAGGAAACATCTGCCAATACCCTGTCCCAGTCGATCATGCCGGGCTTTAGTTCAGAGAAAGCAGAGCCTTCCCTGTCGTACACCATATTGCCTTTTAAATCGGCTCCACGTTCCAGGTAGTACAAGCCAATACGGTTGCCGGAAAATAAAATAGAAGAAGTGTAGATGCCTTTGTATTCCAGGTAGTGCATCATGTGGCGGCTCATAAAATTGTCGGGGAGAACGGTACAATATTTCACCGGCACATCCCAGCCTGCCAATGCTGTTGCCACGTTGGCTTCAGCACCGCCTACATATAACATCATCGGTTGTTTGTCTGCCGCATGGCTTGCAGCAGGTGAAATACGAAGGAGTAATTCGCCAAAGCATAAAACTTTAGACTTTACCAACCGAAATAATTTTTTGCGTTATTATAGCAGATGTCCTGCGTAATTTTTCCAATCCATTCCATGTTGTTGGGTATTTCGCCATTCTCTATTTCTTCACCAAAAATATTGCAGAGTATGCGGCGGAAATATTCATGGCGTGGATAGCTCATAAAACTGCGGCTGTCGGTGAGCATACCAACAAAGCAACTGAGCATGCCCATGTTGGAGAGTGCATTCAGTTGTTTTATCATGCCGTCTTTCTGGTCGAGGAACCACCAGCCGGAACCGAATTGTATTTTGCCTTTTGCAGAACCATCATTGAAGTTGCCGATCATGGTGGCCATTAATTCATTGTCTGCAGGATTGAGATTGTATAGAATTGTTTTTGCCAATTGGTTGGTGCTGTCGAGTTTATCTAAAAATTTAGCGATGGCTTTTGCATGGGAGAAATCACCGATGGAATCCCAGCCGGTATCAGGGCCCAGTTGTTTCATCATGCGGCTGTTGTTGTTGCGGATGGCACCGAGATGGTATTGCTGAATCCATCCTTTTTCATGATCCCATTTTGCAAACTCCACCAACATGGCAGAACGGAATTTTATATTCTCCTCATAACTTAATGCAGTGCCTCCACGTATTCTGGAGAAAATATTTTTTATTTCCGCTTCGGTATAATCTTCTGCATCGATCACTTCCAGTCCATGATCAGAAACCTGGCAACCCATGGTGGCAAAAAAGTCGTGGCGGTTTTTTAATGCTTTTAAATAATCATCGTAAGAAGCAACTGACAATGCCGGAAGCTGCTTCCACTTTTGCCACATACGCATTGAATGTGTCCGCATTGTCAACATTCATTGCTTTATCCGGTCGGTAAGCTGGTAATATTTTTATTTCAAAGCCGTCGTCTTTTATTTTTTTGTGGTGCTCTAATGAATCAATTGGGTCATCGGTAGTACATAACACTTTTACATTCATCTTACGCAACAAATTGCGGACAGAATATTCCGGTGTTTTTAATTTTGCGGAAGCTTCGTCATAAATTTCTTTGGCTGTTTCAGGCGATAAAATTTTATCGATGTTGAAATAGCGCTGCAGTTCCAAATGCGTCCAGTGGTATAAAGGGTTACGGACTGTTTTTGGAACTGTCTCTGCCCACTTCTCAAATTTCTCCCAGTCGCTTTTATTGCCGGTGCAATAACTTTCATCTACGCCACAGGTACGCATGGCCCTCCATTTGTAATGGTCGCCGTACAACCATATCTGGGTAAGGTTCTCAAAATTTATATCGTTAGCGATCTGGTCGGGAGGTAAGTGATTGTGATAATCTATCACTGGCATTTGCTTTGCAAAGTCATGGTACAGCTTTTGGGCTGTAGCAGATTGCAAAATGAAATTCTCATCCAAAAATTTTCTCATAAAAAATATATTTGCCACATCCCGATTTAGCTAGCCAGGGATGCACTAATAAACACGAATTTTTTTAAGCCACAGATTGCACAGATGTACACAGATTAAGAAACAAAAAACATAACTCTTACAAAAAAAGGCAAGGATTTTAAATTTTTGAACTCTTGCCTTAGTTCCCCCTTTAGGGGGCGGAGGGGGTGTCTATAAACTCACCCCTCTTTTCCAAGGTATAAAATCATCCTGATTAAGCAATACTGCTTTGGGTATTACTTCGCCGCTGGCGGCTTTGATGCAATACTCTAAAATATCTTCTCCCATTTGTTCAATGGTTTTGTCTCCTTCAATCACCGGGCCTGTATCAATATCAATGATATCATTCATCCGTTTTGTAAGGTTGCTGTTGCTGGATACTTTGATGGTAGGGCAAACCGGGTTTCCTGTTGGGGTACCCAAGCCTGTGGTAAACAATATTAATGTAGCGCCACTTGCTGCTTTACCTGTTGTTGCTTCCACGTCATTACCAGGAGTGCAAACTAAATTCAAACCTGGTTTTGTTGCAGGCTCTGTATAATCCAATACATCTACCACAGGAGAAGTGCCGCCTTTTTTTGCAGCACCGCTACTTTTTATAGCATCAGTAATTAATCCGTCTTTTATATTTCCGGGAGAAGGGTTCATGTGAAAGCCAGAACCCGCCGCCTCAGCGGCGTCGCTGTATGCTTTCATCAACCGCATAAACTTTCTTGCAGCTGCTTCGTCTTCTGTCCTGTCAATTAAATTTTGTTCTGCTCCGCAGAGTTCAGGAAATTCTGCCAGTAAAACTTTTGCATTTAATGCCACTAACAAATCGCTGCAATAACCTACAGCAGGGTTTGCAGAGATACCACTGAAACCATCACTACCACCACATTTTACACCTACACACATTTTATCTAATGATGCTGGTTGGCGTTCAATTTTATTTATTTCAATTAAACCTTTGTATGTTTCTTTAATAGCATCAGCAATTAATTGCTCTTCGCTTTGCGATTGCTGTTGTTCAAATATCAATAATGGCTTATCAAAATTTGGTGCTACTGCTTTTAAATCATTTTTAAAATCCTGCACCTGTAAATTCTGGCAACCCAAACTCAATACTGTTACGCCAGCAACGTTTGGATGGTTTGCATATGCTGCTAATAATTTACTCAATACTGCAGCATCCTGCCTGTATTCCACCGCAGCCACCCTGGTGATTTAAAAATTTTATTCCATCAACATTTTTAAAAGGGCGATTGTGTTTTGGTGAAGTCTGTAAAGAAAAAATATCTACATCATCAATATTTTTCCCGTTTTGATACGCTTCTAATAAACTATGTGCAAACTGTTTGTACCTGTCTGTTACTGCATAGCCCAATTCATTATGCAATGCTTCCCTTATTACATCCAAATTCCTGTTCTCACAAAACACCGTTGGTATAAACAACCAATAGTTGGCAGTGCCAACATTGCCATCTTTACGATGATAGCCATTAAAAGTTCTGCCTTTAAATTTAGAAACATCGGGCGCCTGCCATTTGTAATCAACCTTTCGGTATTCATAAGGAGCCGCAGCATGTTTTACATTTCCTGTATTCATCCAGCCACCTTTGGGAATAAATTGCTGAGCTGTACCAACCAGCACACCATACATAATTACTTTATCTCCGGGCTGCATATCATTTGTGAAAAATTTATGCTTGGCCTTTATATCATCCTGCAGTAAATAATTATCGCCGTTGTAAGTAATAGTTTCACCTTTAGATAGATCCGTCAGCGCCACCAACACATTATCATCTTCATTTACTTTTAAAACCTTTCTTTTCATTTTATTTCTCCTGTAATACCTTTTTTGTTTGTAATGTAACAGGTAAACCTTCTGTTATCATCATCTTTAATTTTTCTGTTACTTCCTGTTCAAACCCGTTCAGTTTTGTAAGGTCTGCATCCCAAAGGTCAGTATCCTGCAAAACAATATTTACCAATTCAGCTACATCATATTTTTTCCAGAGGTTAAAATAGTAAGGAGCCTTTTCATCATTGATCAAATAATCTTTTCCATTGGCATGGCCATAATATTGTTCGCCATTTACTTTTACTCCTTTCATAAACAAAAGGTAGGCAGCAAAGGCAGTTGCAAAATTTTCCGGTACCATCTGGAATTTTTCATAATACCTCAGCATAACCGGTATCGCCCTCATATGCAATTTCTGCGTATAATTAAGGGTGATACTTAACCAGTGATGTTGTATAAATGCGTTACGGAAACGGTCCAATACTTTATTACCAAATTCTTCGGCCTGCAGTACAGTAACATCATAAGGAATAGCGGGCGCAATTTCCTGCAACATCAATTCAGAAATAAAACGCTCATCACTTTATCTTCCATTGCTTCCCTCACAGTATCTATTCCTGAAAGAAATGCCACACCACAGCTTAATGTATGTGTTGCATTGAGCAATCGTAATTTGAGTTCTTTAAAGAGCGTTATATCTTCTGTAATTACAACTCCTTTATCTGCTTTTGCAAAGGAAAGGATGTTGGTAACAACGCCATTTCCTTCAATAGCCCATAAGCGATACACTTCTGATACGATCAGCAGTTCATCTGTAACCCCTAATTCGTTCTCAATTTCTTTTTGCACTTGTTTGTCTGGCCCGGGAACGATCCTGTCAACAAGCGAATTGCAGAAGTGGTTACAATTTTCCAGCCACTCGATAAAGTTTTCATCAAGGCCATTCAGGTGTGCAAGGTCAAGCACTATAGACTCTAATTTTTTGCCATTATTGTTTATCAGTTCGGTTGGAACGATCACCATACCGCTTTGTTTACTGCCATCAAAAGCAACATAACGTTCATACAAAAACGCAAGCAATTTTGCCGGGAAAGAAACAGGCGGTTGATTGCGTATATCTTCATTCACCAACTGAATACCTACTTCTGTTGTATTGCTAATGATGATCTGCATTTGCGGATTGTGTGCACACTCCAGCACAGCCTGCCATTCATGCCTTGCACTCAATACCCTGCTGATAGCAGAACACACAATATTCTCTTCCACTTTTTTCCCTTCTTCAATACCACGTACACAAAGTGTATATAAACCATCCTGCTTTTCAAAAGCATCTGAGTCGCCCCTGTTGGTTGACTTTACCACTACAATTCTTCCATTAAAAATCCCTGGCGGTTTGCCTTGTCAATAAAATAATCAGGTAAGCCACGGAGCAAAGCCACCGGTACCAAACTGCAATACTCTTTCAGGCAGATGGAACATGGCATCTTCAGGCAATTCAACCTTATTGCGTTTCGATGTTCTTTAAATGGTATTTTGAAAGGAACATAATTTTATTTTTTGCTTTTGGTTTATTAGGTTTTATTATTTTTCAATTATTTAATGTTGTCCATTTGTTTGCCCACTTGGGATATTCTTCATCAATCAATTTTTCAGGCGTATCCACATACCATGCATACCCAATCCTTCTTTCCCTTTCTACTTCAGCCAACTGTTTTTTTTGGCTTGCCCATCACGGCCGGTAAAAAAAGGTTCGTTTGTTTTTAAGTCATAAAATCTTGCCCATATCACATTTCCTGGCTGCTGGTGTTAACACCCTGTCTCTTCCCTTCTGCTGTCTTTATATCTTCAAATTTGTATCCTTCTATCTTCACTTTCTTAAACCACTCCACACCTTCTTTTACCGCAGCAATTATTTTTTTATCAGGGTTTGGCAACCTCATCAAAAAACGAAGTATGCCAACTGATTCGCCCCCGCTTAATGATGGCAACTCATACGCCCTTGCCTTTGCAGGCTTTAAACTTTTTGCATCATACTGTGCACACCATGCAGTCAATTTTTTATTTTGCTTTACCTGTGTTTTTAAAATACAACTGATGCCACGCTTTACTGCCGACTGCACAATTCTTTACATATGATTCATTAACCACTTCCATATCATTTTTCTTTTCCAGCACATCCACCAACACATTCAACACATTTATCATTGCATTATCGTTATAAGTGACCTCACTCCGGTAACTGCTGAAATCAGGATAATACTGCGGCCAACCTCCATTTGGATATTGAGCATCCAGTAAATACTCAATTCCTTTTTCCGCTGCTGTCAAAAATCTTTTATCATTGCTCTTCTTATATGCCTTTGCCAAATACCTTATCTCTTTTGTTGTGGCATTGTTATCAATCGTTGCATCAATGCCTGCTTCATACCCACTCTTTAATTCATTCAGTTCCCCTGTGTAAGCTGTATGGTGATAATCTACTTTCTCTTTATCAAAATGCTTCGGCCATCCTCCGTTCTTTCGCTGATACAACAACATGTTTTCTGCTACTGTATCGTAATTGCTTTTCACCTGCTATTGCTTCTTCCTCACTGGCACATATTTCACATCAGCAGGTTTCCATTTATAATCAAAAACCCAGGCTGCATTAATATCATTGATGCCGATTGATGAAGGCAGGTTATTTTTATGCCATTCATAATCTCCGCCTTCACGGTGACAATTATAATAATAAACCCTTTGCCCCCACTGTATCACATTCGGCGGATTGGCAACTCTCTGATAGATGCTGGCATCAGCCATCTCTTTTGAAAAGCTGCAATCAAATAAAAAGAACTGTGCGTCTCTATGCCAGCGCCCCAGCTTAAATCCTTCATCGCCGGTAAACTTGCAATTGAAGAATACCGTTTTTGATTTTTCATTCTTGCTTCCATCATGCCAGATAGCTGCCTCTTTGCTGTGGCAGATAAATTCACAATGATCTGCCAAAGCCCAGCCACGTGGGCAATACATATCTACTCCACCTTCCATCACACAGTCCTTAAAATAGAACATTCCTTCTTCTGCATTCCATGGACTAACGGTGTCGCCACCACCAGAACGAAAAATGCAGTTTGTTACAATGAGCCTCGTTGTTGTAAAAGATCTTAATGCCATTTGATGGCTTGTCTGCTTCACCACCTTTTCCTTCTTCGCTGATGTGTCAGTTGCACAAGGAACAGTTACAGGTTCCTTAGGTGCATTAAAACCATACTCGTTGATAAAAGAAAGGTCTTCTATATTTATATCGCTTCCTTTTAAATTTATTGTTGCTACCCCCCAATCATCATTTGTTGTGCACCGGAAAATATCCCTTGCTTCACTGATAATGATTATCGTTTCATTCTTGTCTTCACCACGGAATGTGATAAAGTTTTTTTCTACAAAGAGCTTTTCCCGGTACGTTCCTTTCTTTATCAATATCACCCGTTGTTCTGCCGCCTCAACAGGTAAGCTGTTAATAGCTTCCTGTATACTTTTAAAATTGCCGCTGCCGTCCTTTGCTACAACAATTTCTTTTTGAGCAAACGCTGTTGCAGATAGCAACAACATCATTACAAACTGGCAGGCTATATTTTTAAATCCTTTTATCATTTTATTTATTCACCAACCGCCGACGGGGCTTAAAACCGCCATCGGGGTTAAAACCTACTTCTTCATTGGAACTTGCTTCAATAACCATTGCACCAATTCATTCGCTGCTGAAAAATTTTCAAACTCCGCTGGTATCTTTCTTCCGTCCAGGTATTCATTATACAACCAGGGATCTCCAACTGCAAACACAGTTCCCTTGCCATACTTTGCTGTTGCCATTATCACATCGCCACCTTCACTTAACAATGGTTTGGCTGGTGCTTTTGTTTCCAACACACTTATCTCTTTCAGGTACATTTTTTTTGTCTTCTTAAAAACAGGATTTACTGCGTTGTTAAATACTGCACCTGTTTCAAACTCTTTGCCCTGCACCATGTTCCTGCTTTTATCAGAAAAATGAATTCCGAATTTATCTGACAGTGTATTGAAATATTTCAGATCACAATTCGATGTATCATTTGCCAACAGGAATAACACCCCACCCTGTTTTACCCAATCCGCAATTGCTTTCGCACTTTTTTCATCCATGTAGTTGGGTGACTTTGTGTCTTTCCAGCCATCGGGATCAACCATCACATAAACCGAAGCTGCCTTTTAAATTCTTTGCTGTTGGCGCTTCTTCCAGGTTTGTTGTAGTAGCTCCATAATTATTAAAAATGCTACCCAACAAACTAAAACCGCCCTGTTCTGCATCATCCCATGTATAATGGCGGCGGACATTTACGCCATATCCATTCTTTCTCCATTCATTATTAAACCAGCAATCCAAAACGACTTTTTTTCCCTTGCCAGGCTTTTGGTAAAGCAGCCAGTTCCATTTCGGCAGCACACATAATGAAATGCGCCAATACCTTTCGGATCGTTGGTAATAACAGGCTCACTCATGTAATACTCAAAACTGCCATCACGGTAAGGCTTACCACCTAAGCCGGAAACAGTTACTGTTCCTTTTAAATTCGTTTGCCCTGTTGAATCAACTTCAATGAACTCTTTTATAATTCCGTTATATCCTTTTTTTGCATTCGCTGAATACAATGCAGGTATATAACCTTTACGAACTGCTTTTGCTATTGTATACACCAGCATACATGATGCTGATGATTCTTTATAATTCTTTGGCGCTTTTGGCATATCCAGCACATCATACCAAACACCACTTTTTGCATCCTGCACTTTTACAATGGCTTTTACAAAACGGTTCAATATTCCAATGATCGAATCTCTTCCCGGGTGCTTTGCCGGAAAATAATCCAGTGCATCCACCATTGCCACGCCATACCAACCCATTGCCCTTGCCCAAAAATGCGGTGAGCAACCTGTTTCTTTATCCGCCCATTTTTGTTCTTTGCTTTCATCCCAGCCATGATATAGCAAACCTGTTTTTTTATCTCTTGTATGTCTTTCAATATAGAATGAACTGTTTTGCTATATCATCAAACGAACTGTCCTGTTTGTAATGGCTGGCATACTCTGCATAAAAAGGCTGCCCCATATACAAACCATCCAGCCACACCTGCCAGGGATAAATTTTCTTATGCCAGAAACTTCCTTCTTTTGTACGTGGATGTTCATCCAGTTGCGTACGCATGTAATCAATCGCTTTTTTGTATTTCTGTTTTACCGGTGATGTCGTACAACATCATCACTACTTTGCCATTGTTGAGATGATCGATATTGAATTCATCTCTTTTATAATCCCTTATCGTACCATCTTCCTGCACATAAAAATCCATGCTGTGCTGTATGTACTCAAAGAACTTTGCATCGCCATATAATTTCCAAACTGCCTCAATGCCTTTTAATATCACTCCCTGGTCGTAACTCCATTTTGCAGGTTTGCCTGGCTTTAATGCAAATGAATCTTTCCAAAGGTTCATTGCAGTTTGCGACATCTGCTGAGATAACGGCAACTTTTGTGCTGTTGCTGCATTTATCAAACACAGGAAAAAACTATAAACACATTCTTTTCATCTTATCGTTAACAAGTTTCTATCTTCAACCGCCGTCAGGGTTTAAACCGCTGACGTGGTTATCATAACCCCTTTTTATTTTCCTGTTTTTACTTTTTCTTTTTTCTTCTTCTTCTTAGTTGGCTTTACCGGCTCTGTTGCTTCTGCCCAGCTTACCATTGCTTCTGTTGCACCAAAATCGGCTGCAATTTTTGTCTTTGCCCCGTTTACATTACTGTTGATGAAAGCAATTTCTTTTGAGCGGTCGCCCTGCACCTGCAGCAATACATCTGCACTGTCTTTATACTTTACGTTATCTAATTTTATTTTATCACTGTTCAATACATACACCAACAGGGTTGCTGTTTTTTGTAACAAGGTTGATGTTCTTTAAATTGATGCCGGTTGCTTCCTGTATGTCAATTCCTTCATCTGCCTGCAATACTGCATTTTCAATATTTACATTCTGTATATGCATTTCAGGAATGCCTCTTACAAAAATTCCTTTCTCGGCACCATTGCAGGTAATGTTGGTGAAATAGAAATTGCGGAACTGCGGTGTGGTTTCATCCACAGGTTTAAACTCCACTTTTGCCGGCTCCTTTTTTTCGCCATTCATTGCCACCGGATCTTTTGCCATGTAATACATATCAAACAATACTGCTTCTGCAGGAATGTCTTTCATGTTCACATTGTTCACATAAATATTTTCAACAACACCTCCACGGCCTCTTGTTGTTTTAAAACGAAGGCCAATATCGCTGCCGATAAAATTGCAATTGCTTACAAATAAATTATTAGCGCCACCGCTCATTTCACTGCCTACAACAAAACCGCCATGAGAATGATATACAGTGCAGTTATTTACAATCACATCTTTTGTTGGCATGCCTCTTTTTCTTCCTTCTTCATCCCTGCCGCTTTTAATACAAATGCCATCATCACCGGTATCAAACACACAATCTTCCACCAATGCATTTTTACAGCTTTCCAGATCCAGTGCATCTGTGTTAGTACCAAACCATGGATTCTTTACTTTCAATCCTTTTAAAGTAATATGCTCACTCATCATCAAATGGGTTGTCCATGCCGGTGAGTTTTCAAAAGTTACATTCTCGATCAACACATTTTTGCATTGATAAATCCTTATCATGTTAGGGCGAAGAAAATCTTTTACGCTTTCAAAATCTGACAAGTGATTGCCCTGGTTTTAATTTGCCAATATTATTTTCCTTTAACCCTTTCAATGCTTTTTCAGAAGAGTACCATGTTTTTTTATCCTCTGTCAATACACCACCATATTTCTTCAAATGGTTTTTCCATTCGCTGTCGCTCAATTTTCCTTTTTTCAATGGCCTCCAGTAATAGCCGTTACCATCAAAAATGCCATCGCCGGTAATTGCAATATTTTGCAAATTCTCCGCAACCACCGGCGATTGGCACCTGGCAGCATCCACTCCTTCAAAGGAAGATACCACCAATGGATATTGACTAAAGTCGGAACTGAAGATCACCAACGCACCACGGTCGAGATGGAGGTTGATATTGCTTTTCATAATAATAGGACCAGTAACATAAGAACCACGGGGTATCAACACCACACCGCCGCCGTTTTTCTCACAGGATTCAATAGCTTTATTAATAGCAACAGTATTCAATGTATAACCATCAGCAACAGCGCCAAAGTCCAGCACATTTACTGTGTCTTTTTTAAAATGCGGTTGGATATATCTTTGGGAATTCGTAAGCATATTTTTCTTTGAACTGCGATGGTTTTAAATATTTTTTTAAAGAAAGGTTTTGTTCATTGATTGCTTTACATACCAATGATGCAACAGATGCTGCTCCATAATCACTAAAGTGTGTATTGTCTTCTGGTTTTTTGTCTTTGTAATTCTTAAAATGACCAGGAGGAATATGAAGGAAGAAACGTTTTGAATTTTCGACACCTTCATTCACTATCATTTCTTTTGAACTCTGATGAAGGTCTATCAACTCCACATTCATTGCTTTTGCAATTTCTTTTACCACAGCAGGATAGTCTCCATGCTGGTCAACAAAATTTCCACCAGTATCAAACTTCCTTCTCATTACCGGTGTAATTAAAATGGGTGTAGCGCCTTTTGAACGTACATCATTTACAAAACGAATGAAATTGTCTTTGTAAACTGTACGTGCAGGTGCATAACGGGTGCTGTCTTCCACTTTACTATCGTTGTGCCCAAACTGAATCATCACATAATCCCCTTTCTGCAAGCGGTTCATGATTCCATCCCACAATTTCTGGTCAATAAAACTTTTAGTGCTTCGTCCATTTACTGCATGGTTTTCAACTATTGATTTCAGCAGTAAGATATGAAGGGAGGTACATGCCCCAACCTCTTTCAGGATTTTCATCAAGATGGTTTATTTGACATTGTGCTGTCGCCTGCTAAAAACAAAGTTGGCTTTTTATCAGGCGAGAAAAAAGCAAATCCACTCACAATGAGTATCGATATGGCAAAATATTTTTTCAAATCAAAAATAGCTTTTGCAGGCAAGAGCCTGCTATCGTTATCTTAAATCATTAATGTTCACCACATCCATGTCTGTGTACACATAATTTTCCCCGGCCATTCCCCAGATAAATCCATAATTGGATGTACCGCAACCACTGTGAATACTCCATGGAGGTGAAATAATTGCCTGTTCGTTACTCAACCACCAAATGCCTTGTTTCAGAAGGCTCACCCATCAGGTGAATTACCTTTTGATTTTCGGCCAGGTCAAAATAAAAATACGCTTCCATCCTGCGGTCATGTACATGCGTGGGCATGGTATTCCATACACTGCCTTCTTTCAGAATTGTTAAGCCCATTACAAGCTGGCAACTTTTCAATCCATCGGCATGTATGTATTTATAAATCGTACGCTGGTTGGCGGTAGCAACAGCTCCCAATTCAACCGGCGAAGCTTTTTCTTTTTTCATCAACTGCACTCTGTATCTCCTTGTGTGCAGGTGCAGAAAGCAAATAAAATTTTGCAGGTTCTTTTCTTTTCACAGATTTGAACTGCACTTTCTCATTTCCTTTTCCTACATACAAACAATCCAATTTTCTCAACAGGTATGGCTTTACCATTCACTATCACTTCGCCATCACCACCAATATTTATAATGCCTATTTCCCTTCTTTCTAAAAAATAATCCGCCTTTAATGCATCATGTGTTGGCAGTGTTATTGTTTTATTAACTGGTACCACGCCACCAATAATTACCCTGTCATAATGAGTGTACAATAATTTTATTTCATCCTGCACCATTACCTGCTGCATCAAAAAAGCAGCCCTCAGTTCATCTGTCCCCATCGCTGCGGTTTCCTTTGCACTATTGTGATATCTTACTTCCATACAAAATTTACAGGTTACGGATAAGGTTTCTTTATAGCAATCCGGATTTAAACCGGGTTTTTGATCAATTTTATTGTGCCTTTTACAGCGATAAAAGCCAGCGGTTTTACGGGTGGCTTTTCCAGTGTATTTTATACCACCTTTACTCTAACAATTTTACGCTTATAATGATTACTAATCACCGTCTGCACAGTATTTTATTTATGCAAACGTTCCCGTTATCGCTGCCGGAAAAAATGTTTTGTTCAAGCCAAAAAATCAATTTGTTAACTCGGTTGAAAAAAGAGTGTGTTTTATATCACTTATTAGCGATTTTTTTGTATTGTAATTATTGTGAGTTTTTAAACCCGTTTATTCCTTATTTCCAGGTGCTTTCCACGCCGGTATATCCTGAAATATAAAAACTGTAGTTCCTGTTTTTTGACTGCTTGTATTCCCCGGTTTTTGTATAAACAGCAATGGCTCCGCCGCCACCTGCATCACTTGTAATGGAAGTGCCCGGCCTGAAAATTTTTATCATGGCTATATCGGATGGGTTTATCCAAAGTGGTGTTTCAGGATCAAGCCTTATTTCATTGAGATAAATATCGGTTGGTTGCCCACGCCAGGTGAAAGAGCGGTTACCGGTTGTGTTGTCTGTATCCAACCTGAAGCCACCCACTTTAATGGTGAGGTAGGTGTAAAAATCAGGAGCATTGGCAATTTCATCAGAAGTAATGCCATCCAGCATAATAGCGTCCGGACTGGAAAAGTTACCACTTGTATTTTCCCTTTCAAAATCCTCCAGTCGTTTGTTTGACTCTGTTTTTAATACCACTTCCGGCAAAATGATTTTGTATTGTGTGTTATCTGCTTTGAATGAATAACTGGCAGTATCAACCTGCTTTAATACTGGCATGAGGTATCGCCAACTGTTATAAATTTTGTTACAGAAGCAAGTGGCACAAAGGCAGAATCAAGCGCTGTTGTAATATCAATGAGCAAGTCGTTATTTTTCTTATTGGGCTTTGAAAAAATGATAAAGGCTGAATCCTGGAAGAGCAGGTTACGGATAGAAAACTCCTTTTGTTCATTCAGCACTGCCACATCTATCACTGTTTGTTTATTCTTCGATATCATTACATAATTCAAAAACTTATCCTTCTTTCCAACATTTACTCCATGGCCGCAAGTGAGAAAAATTTATTTTGAAGCAGGAAATTAAAAGCATACAGACCATCTGTCATGCTGCTGTCAATTTTAAGTTTTACACTGATGTATCCATTGATGAACGGGTAACGGAATTTCCAGCGGCGGCCAGTCTGTACCTGTTCTCAATCCAAAGCTGTACAGTGGCTGTTTTGGCAACCGCAGTATAATTGGAAAGGTTGACGTCAATCATAATACTATCGCCTTTTGTAAATACATTTTTATTGAGTTGCACAGTAAAGCCTGTATCTTTTTGAGCATATCCTTTATTACATACAGATAACATCAAAAGCACCGGTAAAAACAACAACCCTATTTGTTTTTTTGCTTTCATTATTTATTAACTGTTCAATTGTTTTAAAAAAATAAGGCCACACATTTAATGCAGCCTTATGTATGATTGATGAGGGTAATGTAATTAATATCCGGGGTTTTGTGTCAGTTTAAAGTTAGAGCCCCTTGTTGCCTGTGGTATAGGGAGCAGCTCTGATTTATTTGGTGTAAACCCTATTGCATACCTGGCCAAAATGGTGGTGGTAATGCTGGTGCCTATCCAGGAATATCCTTGTACTGTTTGGCGGTGCATTGGAAGTAGATGGTGTTGGTGCATACAATGAATTTGCCCACATGGAACCGTCATCAGCAGTAGTACCATTTTTGTAATACATACTGGTTGGGAAGTCAGTATATGCATCCTCCCTTCAAGCCAGATGCACCCAGCGCTGCTCCTGGTGCATCAATTT
The DNA here is from genome assembly GCA_963814445.1 of uncultured Chitinophagaceae bacterium. GTDB lineage: Bacteria > Bacteroidota > Bacteroidia > Chitinophagales > Chitinophagaceae > Ferruginibacter. The sequence continues at coordinate 366,405 of CAWFCU010000006.1, read as the reverse complement.
TAGCAGCAAGTAAATTCCATCTTATCAAATCATATTTTCTTACTCCTTCACCACCCAATTCAAAAGAACGTTCTCTTACTAAGGCATCAAAAAAAGTTGTTTTACTTAAGCCCGCAGGCAATGTCAATATCAGAAACCGAAGTGATTGATTGTTACCAAATCCTCTTCTTCTTATTTTATTCACTGCTTCATAAGCTGCGGCGGTTGGGCCGTTCAATTCATTTTCTGCTTCTGCAAACATCAGCAATACATCCGCATACCGGATCAGTTGCCATTTCAATCCAAAATATTGTACAGCATTTGCTGGTGATACTGCCGGACTGTTTATCCAGTCTCTCCTGTACTTACCATCAACTATGGCAGTAGCACCTACACCAGTTTTTGTTGCCCCATCAGTGCCAACAGTATATGGAGCACAGGTTACATCCCTTCTTAAATCCATTGAATCAAAAGCATAAAAATAAGTAGGTACAATATTGATTGATTTATTGCCCAGTGCATTTACAGTAGGTCCATTATAATAACCCAATTTTGTATCTGCTATTGCAGCAGCACCCATCGCTCCTACCTGGAACATTAGTTCGTTATCTGGATCGGCTGATGTTTTACCACCTACTTTATTTTTCCATAAATCTTTATAGCTCGGCATTAAGGTTATGTACACCAGAAGCTATGATCTCTTCACATTCCTCGTTTAGCAATCTGGTAATACTTTACATAATCATCCCTTCTCTCCATTATACCAGCAGAGGCAACTGGCCTTAAGGAATAACCTCCCCTGAACAAAGCAATTCTTGCCCTTAATGCTTTTACTTGTTCCTTTTGTTATTCTTTCATCAGCGGCTTCTCCAATAGAAGCAAGTTCTGTAACCCATGGCACCAGTTCCTCTGCATTCTTCAGGTCTTCAATAATTACATCATACAATGCTATCCCTGTTTACTCTTTAGGAAAAGGATTTTCAACTGCAAGTGAAGATGCAGGTTGAAAATGTGCAGGCAAGTCGCCCCAATTTTTTATAGCTTCAAAATAAAATTGTGCCCTCAGCGTAAGTGCTTCTCCATGCATTCTTTTCAGTTTCCCTTTTTCCTGCTCGCTTCCACTAGTGTACGCCATCCATTTTTGGAATGTTTGCTATGCAAATATTGGCATATTCAATTCCCCTGAAACATTGCTCAAACGGCCTTTGTATTTCTGCATTGCCTGCAGTAAGCGTATATCTTGAAATTTCCCGGCGGGCATTATCCAGCGAACCTGTTAGGCCCTGTGTTTCATCATTATCAACCGGGAAATATAAACTTAACACTTTGCCATAACCCTGGTCTCCAGTAACTGTGCATACACCCCAGCAATGGCATGAAATGCATTTTCAGAATTACTGAATACAAAATCAGGTCCTTTTTCTGTAATGGGTTGTTTGTCTAAAAATTTTTTACAGGACAGAAATGAAAATGCTAACAATAAAAATAACAATGCGTATAAACTAACTTTTTCATATCAAACAACAATTTTAAATCAATTAAAAAGAAGCATTAATACCAAACATATACAACCTGCTTCTTGGATAAGCAGAATAATCAACACCGGGTGTGAAGGAATAGTTCGCCTTGCATTTACTTCAGGATCATAACCACTGTACTTGGTAAATACCGCCAGGTTATTTGCTGTAACATACACCCTCAGTTTTTTCATTCCAATTTTTTTAATGGCTTTTATTGGAAAATTATATCCAATGCTTACGTTATTGATACGGATGAAAGAACCATCTTCAATTGCCCATGAATGTAATTGAAAGGCACCTGATGCAGTTATTGGTTTCCATAATTTTGCATCGGCATTTAAAGCCGTAAGGCTGTTGGGTCTGTTACCAACACCCCTGGTCGTTTACTGTACGCCATCTGTCTTTCATATCGGCCAGCAAATTGGAGTTTTGTGTGTAGCCATTTGTAAATTCAATTTTATTAGCATTTAAAATATCATTGCCATAAACAAAATTTAAAAAGACACTCATGATCCCAGTTTTTATAAGTGAACTGCTGGTTAAGGCCACCTGTAAATTTAGGTGTTGCATTGCCAATAATTTTGTGTCATTATCAACATCCACTTCGCCATCACCGTCAAGGTCTTTAAATTTAATAGAACCAGGCTGCGGTACTCCTATGATCTTTGTTTATCCACCACACCTGCTTTAAGTGTATATTACTGAGTAGCTGCATCATAATCAAAATCACTCACTTTATAAAAACCATCTGTTTCCAAACCCATACATTGCATCCAATGGGTTCTCCTACTTCCACTACGTAATCATAATAACTGGCCTGCAACACCCCAGCCAGAATAACCTGGCACAAGGTCTTGGTCCGTCTCCAATAGCCAAGTGCCACTACATTGTTGTTTGACGAGAGATTGAAGTTAGCGTTCCAGCTAAAGTTTTTGTTTTTGATTATGCCTGCGTTCAACTGTATTTCAAAACCCTTATTTCTTGTAGCTCCGATATTTTGCAATTGAGTGGCATAGCCAAATGTAGATGCGATGGGAACATTTAACAACAGGTCTTTTGTTTTATTTTCATACACATCTACAGTTAATCCAAAACGATCATTGAATAGTGAAAAGTCTAGACCGATGTTTTTGCTGGCTGTTGTTTCCCATTTCAATTTCTCATTTACCAGATCTGCTGAAGTATAGCCAAATTCTGGTTGTCCATTAATGCCATAATAATAGGGATTATTGCGAACGTGGTAAGAAAGAGATAATCATTGATACGGTTGTTGCCTACAGTACCATAACTCAACCTTAGTTTAAGATCGCTTACCGCTTTTAGCTTATCCATAAATTTTTCTTTTGAAATACGCCATGCAACAGAAGCAGAAGGGAAATAACCCCAGCGGCGGCCTTCAGCAAATTTTGATGAACCATCCGCCCTCATATTAAATGAGAAGATATATTTTTTATCAAACGTATAATTTACCCTTGTAAAAAATGAGAATCAAGGACGACTCTGTTTTTCTTAATAACAGGAGAACCGGGGAAATAATCACCCAATGACGTATCGCCGATTGCATCTTTTACAAAGTGAAATTAGGAAGTTACGGCGAAGGTTGCCAGAAAAACTACTCTTGATAAATCACCATCTCTTCACCCGCCACCACATCAAAGTCATGTTTCTTTTTATAGTTATTCAGCTTAAACGTAAAACATTTGAATTTGTAATTGTGTCCTTTCTGTGGTATCTAATCTGTATCACAGGCTGGCTGCTTCCCTGCAGTCTTGAAAAAGAAGTAAGTGAATCGCTGAACTGCCTGTCAACAAGCTTTGTTGTTTCGTAACCAAATGTTGTTTTAAAAGTAAGTTTTTTAGTAATGTTATAGCTTGCATTGGCTGGTAACATTATATCCATTTGTTGTTTTCTTCCTGTACTCATTATTATTAAGTCTATTGGATTAATAAGTGAAAGTCCGTTACCAACATTCGTCTCATCTCCACTCCCGCTCTTCTAATCGGATCTACGCCAGGAGCTGTCCAGGGGCGGTATTTTACTGCATTTCTTAAGACGATTATACGAAGAGCCTTTATCATCTGAAACACCTGCACCTTCCACATTCTGGTTGCTATACCTGCCGGAAGCACCAAACTTGATATTTTTCGATGGTTTTATGTCAATCTTTGCATTAAAGATGTTACGCTTGTAATTTGAGTTTTGCACTATCGCTTTTTCATAGTTATTGGTATAGCCTGCAGTAAAAGTTGTGATATTATTGCCACCGCTCACAGAAATACTGTTGTTAGAGACGATACCTGTTCTTCCGATAACCACTTTTTGCCAGTCGACTTATTTGCATTTTTATAATTAGCCAATGTATCCCAGTAGGTGCCATATTTGTTTCTAAAACTTCCTAAAGAATGGAAGTATCCAGAGTCATTAATCGATTCTTTCATATTCCCATATACAAACTCATAAGGATCAAGCACTTCCAGTTCGTTTGATAATTTCTTCACGCCTATAGCAGAGTTGAAATTAACAGCAAGCTTTCCCTGTTTACCGCTTTTAGTAGTTACAATAATCACACCATTAGCACCTCTTGCGCCATAGATAGCAGTGGCTGCTGCATCTTTTAATACATCAATACTTTGTATATCCTGTGGGGAAATAGTTGATAGACCATTATCTACCTGTACACCATCAACAATGTATAATGGGTCATTGCTCTGTGTGATAGAACCTCCACCACTTACTCTTACTTTTACATCTGCATCAGGTGCGCCTTCAGATGTAGTAACCTGTACACCTGCAAGCCTGCCTGTTAGTGCTTCGGAGGCATTGTTAATAGGAACATCTTTTATGTCTTTTGCAGAGATGGACGAGATAGCACTGGATAACTTCCCTTTTCCTTAAGTGTGCCGTAACCCACATTCACCACTACTTCTTCCTCCATTTTCACATCCTGCTGCAATACAACAGAAACTTCTTTAGTTACCATTGGCTGTTACAATAGCACTCTTGTAAATCCTACAGCCGATATTATAAGGTCAACATTGCCTTCTGCTTTTACAGTTGATGGAAAATTTTCCTTCTGCATTTGTTTGCGTTCCTTTTTTATTCCCTTTGGACAAAAATGTTCACACCTTTAATTCCATTGCCAAGCGAATCAGGAACAACCCCTGTTATAGTTTGTGTTTGTGCAAGTGAATGGAGTGATACAATTAAAAGAAAGGAGAGGACACCAAGGACTTTACTCATATAGCAATATTTAAAAATCAATTTTTTAATAGACAAGGACACTTCTATCAAGAGCGCCCTGCAACGAAAAAAGCTGCAATCACAAGTCAATAATAGAACTTTTTTTGCGCCCTTTTTTGAGCATTTCAATACTATTTCTATGCAATCGTTGCCGATAACGACAGCCAAAAAAACATATTCATTTTTTTATTTTTTCCTATTGGAAACATGGCTTTTGCAAGATGATAAGTAGAATGAAAGAATTACATACACTGCAGGTAAATTTTTATTGCTGCTTTACTGCCTGCCTTGCCAGCAACTTCCATTCGCCATGCTGCTTTTGCCAAACCAGCAATATAAATAAATGTACTTCGCCTGGTTTGCCATCATTGTTTGTAACAGCATCTAATTTGTGGCGTACAATGGCTGTTTTGTGTGAAATAAAAATTGTTTGATTGGTTAATCAATAGACACAAAATCGCTTTTGCCGGAAATTATTTTTGCAATGAACTCCTTTTTATTTTCCACCATACCGCCGGAATGGCCATAACTTAACTGTTCAGTTGTAAGTTTATCAAGTGAAATTGAATCTGCATCAATCATTGCTTTTTTCAACGCTTCCACTTTAGCTGCAACCGCTGATTCTTTTTTTGTTTGAGAAAAGGAAGCGTTACAAAAAATAAATCCAGCTAAAATAAGCAGCCATAATTTTCTTTTCTTACACATGATCGTTTGCTGTGTTGTTTAATTATAATTATTTCTTCACCCTGAACCAATCCATATCGGCAAAACCTCCATCATTTATTTTTACTTTCCGTGTGCAGAACAAACCCAGTTTTGCTCCTATCCACCTGCCGGGCTTTGCTGTAAATGTTTGGTCAATATCAATAAATGTAATTCCATCATTGCTGTAACTAAAACTGGCATTGTGCCCCTGTATCCACAGTAATTTTAAAATACATATCGCCTGCCTGCACCGGCGCAATTATTTTTTCCTCTTCTGCTTTCCCCTTATCGGCACCAATACAGGTGTTGTAAGTTAAAAACAATCCATCGCTTTTTTTAACTAATGAAATATAAGCATAGCTGCTGCCCATCATTACAAAGCCAAATCTTTCCCCAACAGTTTTGGGTGTAAATAAAAATTTTACGGTAGCACTAAATTTTTCTGCCGGTAGTTTTTGCAACAAAAGATTGGGCGCCTGCCACAAATTATTTATACTGTCTAACACGCTATTCATCCGTAGTACACCTTTTGCAGGATAACAAAATGCCCAGCCTCCCTGTGGATTAGCATGCCACTGCCATTGCAAGCCCAATGATGCATTATTAAATTCATCGCTCTCCTGCTATTTCAAATGAAGATGATTGGTTTGTAGTGAAAGGCATTTTATAGCTCATCACAGGGTCGCCTACCCCATCGCCATCTTTATCTTCGCCTATTACCGGCCAGCCATTCTTCCATTGCATTGGCTGCAGGTGTACAATTCTTCCATACGCATCTTTATCCTGGAAATGCAAAAACCAATCTTCCCCGGTTTTTGTTTGCACCCATGCACCCTGGTGTGGGCCGTTTACGTTGGTGCTTCCCTGCGCCATTACTATCTTTCTTTCGTAAGGCCCGTAAATATTTTTACTCCGCAATACTATTTGCCATCCTGTGCCTACACCACCTGCAGGGGCAAACACATAATAAAAGCCATTGTGTTTATAGATCTTTGGCCCTTCCACAGTAGCATCATTGTCGTGCCCGTCATAAATTAAAACGGCATCGCTGGTTGTTTTATCTGCTGCTGCATTTAATTCTTTCACCACTAAAATACTTTTAAAGCCAGCCCTGCTGCCTGCGTACGCATGCACTAAATAATTCTTTCCGTTATCATCCCACAAAGGGCAAGGATCTATCAAACCTTTTCCTTCTTCCACTAATATTGGCTCTGTCCAGGGCCCTTCAATATTTTTTGCCTTGATCAAATAAATGCCATGATCGGGATCGGGATAATAAATATAAAATTCGTTCTTATGATAACGGATAGATGGCGCCCACACACCATTGCCATGTTGTGGTTTATCAAATTCGTTTTCAGGCTTCAACTTATGCAGGGCATAGCTTTTTAGTTTCCAATGCACCAGGTCCTTACTGTGCAGTATCGGTAAGCCGGGAATACAATTAAAACTTGAAGCGATCATATAATAATCATCACCCACTCTTATTGCATCCGGGTCGCTGTAATCTACATGAATGATTGGGTTTGGTATACACTGTCTTGCTTTTCTGCTGAGCAAAACAAGTTTGCCATATATGCAAAAACAAAAAAACAAAATGTAACAATGATCTTCATTTACCAGGTATTTTTTTAAAAGAAAAGGCACCATATTAATGATGCCCTTCTTGTATTTTGCATTGCTGATTATATTACCAATTTTGTCTCGGGCAGGAATCATCATATTTATTGCCGAGAAGAAAGCCTATCATAAACTCATGTGTGTTTCTTGAATACTGGTTTAAGGCAGATGGCGCTATATCATACGCATAACCCAGGTTCATTGTATTTGAAATATTTAACCCTGCCATGGCAGAAAAACCACCTAACTGGTCGCCAAAGCGAAAGTTGCTGCCAATCCAAACTTTATCATGATACTGCAGTTTAACACCGGCAAATATTTGTGGTGAAATTGGCTTTACATATTGCACCATCACCGATGGCAACATGCTTATATCATCATTCAAAAAGAATTTATAACCCGCTGTTAGAAAAAAGTACGGTGCAAAATTAGAACCGTACTTACTGGAGTCTGCACCAAATTTTGCTTTTGCAGGAACAATATTCAATACCGAAAGACCAGCAAAATAATCAGCACCATACAACCACAAGCCTGCACCTACTTCAGGCCTCATTTTAGAAATAGTTCCTGATAAATATCCAATGGCGTCATCAGATTGTGAAGTAAAGCTTGGGCTGCCATAATCAATTTTACTGGCATCAATACTTACAGAAGACATTCCTACCAGGAAGCCTGCAGATAAAGTAGTACGTGGGTTTAATCCTTTGTGATAAGCATACGTGGCATAAGCACCCCAGCGGTTGATATAGCCTGTTTTATCACTCATCACTGTAACCCTACCCCATGATGTGGTTCTGGTGCAGTGTATTCTTCCATGTAGTTTCTGCCACGTGGGTTTTCACCAGGCATAGCATAAGATGTTGCATTAGTGCGGTAATCTTTTTTTCCAATAGGCCCATGTACCGACATGTAAAATGTAGAAGGCGCTCCATCAATACCCACCCATTGCTTACGGTAACTGAGTTTTAGATCAGTATAATTTTCAATACCTGCTTATAGCAGGATTGATAATGTAGTTGTTTAAAATGTACTGTGTGTAAATTGGTTTTTGCTGTGCATGTGCAACATGCCCCACCAGCAACAAACCAACTGCAAGCAATCTTTTCATCGTTAAATTATTTTTACCTGATGATGGTTACATAGCCTGTTCTTGGGCCGCGGCCACCACCGGTTTCAATTACATAGTAATACGTTCCAAACGGACAATCCGTTCCTTTGTATTTTCCATCCCATGGCGTGTTGTAGCCATAGCTTTCAAATACCATCTGGCCTGCTCTTGAGAATATCCTTACCCTCACATCAGGATACAGTGCAAGGTTTTCAATTTCCCACCTGTCGTGGTTATTATCATTGTTTGGCGTAAATGTATTTGGCACTACATATTTCCTCACCACTTTCACAGGAATACTTTGTGTTTCCTGACAACCTTTGTCTGAAGTAACCAACAGTGTATAAACAATATCATCTGTTGGCATACCAGAAGGTGTTGGAGAAGTTGCACTATTCAAATAAGTAGATGGTGTCCACAAATAAGTTGGCACCATAAGTGATCGTTGGTTTCAGTTGCAATACATCTCCTTCCAGCACATTGATGACAGGCTGGTTTCCGAAATTGATAATTGGTGTTGGATTCACTACAATATCTTTTGATTCAGCATCTATACAACCATTTGCAGTAGTGTATGTGTATGTGATAGTATGTGTACCTGCACCTGCAAATGCCGGTGTAAAGTTGTCGCTGCTTACACCATCACCGCTGTATGCTCCGGAGCCCGGCAGACCGAATATATCTGAAGCACCGGTAAGGATAAATGAAGGAGCTTCCTGGCATATTGGTGCCGGTTGGGTAAATTGTACTTGTGGTGAAGCCAATACATTAATATTCTGTGTTAAGTCGGTGCTGCAACCTGCACCATTAAATGCCCTTATCAATATTTGATATGGTTTTGTTGCTGGCGTTCCAAATTCAGGGTACGCATTAGTGTAAGTACTGTTTGCACTTGGGGCGTTCACAATTTGGCTTGTGGATGGCGAACCAAGGTTATCCCAGTAAATTTCAATTTTATCAACAGCACCATATCCTGCTACCGCCGACCTGTCAATGATACCAACAGGCAGGTTACTGCAAAGTGTGGTTGGAGTATTTACATCAAATGCTGTTGTTGGCGCTGTAAATGCTTTTACCAATTTTGTTACGCTGGCTTTACAACTGCTGTCTGAAGTAGCTGTTAGTTTTACATCGTATTCTCCGCCTGTAGCATAAGTAAATGATGGGTTTGCTGTATTGCCCGGAGCAGATCCTGCAACATCAAAATCCCAATTCCATATAGCAATTTGACCTGAAGCAAGTGATACATTTTGTGTAAAGTTTGCAAGGCCGGTTCCTACACAAATATTTGACACACTAAAGTCAGCTACCGGGTTTGGATTGATAACAACTGGTAATATAAATGGAGTTCCGTTTGAACAGCCATTAGCATCCTTTACAACTAATGAAACATTTTTAGATCCGCTGGTGGGAAAGGTATGTGTGGCAGGCGCCTGTGCTGTTTGCGTTAGTGCAGTGCCGTCAAAATTCCATTTCCATTCTACCAAAGCTGAACCATTTGGTGTGGAAGCATCCGTAAATGTAATTACACTGTCCTCACAACGGATAGCATCATAAGTAAAGTTTGCAACAGGGCTAAGGTTCACACTAAAGCTTACAGTGGTATCATTAGATACACAACCTGCTGCAGAGGTTACCGTTAGTTTAACTGTTTTAGGGCCTGAAGCTAAATAAGTATAAGTTGGGTTTTGAACACTTGATGAACCTGGTATTGGAGAATCTCCAAAGTCCCATGTCCATCCTGCAGCAGTACTTCCTGGTGTTGTGCTTGATGTAGAAGAGAAATTAGTTGCATTGCCAAGACATACACCTGTTGGTGCAGTGATAACAGCAGCAGGTTTTGCAAAAATGGCAGAATACTGCTGCGTTTTTGAATCAGTACAACCCTGGTTGCTGGTGGCAGTTAGTTTGATATCATACGGACCAGTTCCTGGGAATACAAATGTTGGATCTTTAGCATAGCTCGTATCAGTACCAAATGACCACACGTATGTTATCTGGTTGCCGGTACCATCGCTGATGGTGGTGGTATTTACAAATATTGGTGAAGCACCTGGCAAACATGTATTACCAGGCAATGTAAAGTCTGCTATTGGTGCTGCTGCAATAGTTACAATGATCGTATCTGGTACAGGGCTCTTACAACCGTTAACGGTAGTTACAGAAAGTGTAACCGTATATGTACCTGATATTGCATATACATGCGTTGGATTTTGAATAGCACTTGTGCCACCATCTCCAAATGTCCAGCTCCATCCGTTAATGGTTCCGCCATTTGGATTTGAGGCATCGGTAAGCGTTATTGTACGGGTGGTACAATTTAAATCATAAGTGAAAGCTGCTACTGGTAATGCATTTACATTAATCACATGGGTGGTGTCCCTGGACGTACAACCGCCTGTTGATGCAACAGAAAGTGTGGCGGTGTGATTACCCGGTGTAAGCCACAAGTGCTTAGGATTTTTTAGATTACTTGTTACCGGCGTTCCTTCATCAAATGTCCATGTCCAGCTCGTTATATTGCCAATTGAAATAGTACTGGCATCCTGGTAAGCGGCACTGTCACCAAGGCAAACAAATGCAGGTGCAGGATTGATAATAGCAACTGGTGTAGCTTCCACTACAACTGTGTCCTTGAAGGTTTTAACGCAACCAATTGGTGTACGTACCGTTAATGAAACAGTTTTAATACCGGCTGTAGTATATGGATGTGTTTGCGCTGCATTGGTAACGGCTGTTACTATTGGTGAACCATCTCCAAAATCCCATTCCCAGCTACCGATAGAACCGGAAGTGCCGGAACCTGTTGATGCATCTGTAAATGTTACAGGCACATTCATACAAACAGAATCTTTATCAATAGTAAACGTCGATTCCAGGCCACCGCCAAAATCAACCATGATACTATCCGTAGAGATGCAACCAACAGTATTTTTAGTGGTAAGCTTTACTTTAAACTCTGTTGGAGAGGACGGGAAAGTATGTGTTTGTGGAGATATAGGACTTGTAGTTACCAAAGGACTGCCATCTCCAAAATTCCATTCCCAGCTAAGAATATTTGTACCTACCATCGGTATTGTATCTGCTGTAAAAGGTACCGTTGGGTTACCACAGGAAGGATTAGCCGCAAGGTTAAGAAGATCCTGCCCAACATTTACGAGCATTATCTGCTGGTCTTCACCGGGACAATCACTTAAAAATGTTCCGTATGCTGTAACCTTGAAATTATATAAAGCATTTGCGCTAAATGTAAATGACACAGGTGATTTATACACATAGAAAGTACGTCCACTAACTGTGATCGTATCTTCTACTTTTGCTATACCAGCTACAATTGGACCAGTAGTGTCGGTACTAGGTGTGATCCTGACATCTCCTCTTGGTTGCCAAATAATCTTTTGTACCAATGATGGCGGATAAGGAAACGCAATTCTTAGTGTAACAGGCGTATTTACGCAAGTCCTTACAACGGTGCTGCTGGTATCACTTCCCAGCGGGTTATCTGTTATTTTGATAGATGAAAGGTTCTTTATTGCAGTACCTGCATTAAAACCATAACTTTCGCCATCACCATAACCATAAGCAATAGCAACAAAACCTGTGTCTGCGGTTAAGGAGTGCTTGGTTAAAGACGCTACCGGCAAACTGGCATATGAATAACCAGCATCCTGCGGATGTGGTAAAAAGCTTCCTGCAGCTGGCGCTACGCCATCCAGTTTAAAAGTATTGGCCTTAGAAGCAGGAATAATTACATTCATATAGCTTGTATAGCTTCCTGTCCCATCTATAATGGCATTTCCTGATGTGGGAGAAAAGAATACCACATTTGAAATTGCCTGCTCAACCGGGCTTAAAATGATCATTTCCGGGCCTGCATCAATTGCTGAAGATGTACAGTCAGGAGTTAACATAAACTGGCTAACATTAATTGGCTTATCGCTTGTGATAGCTATCGGAGCTGCACTTTGATATTGATAATAAACAGGAACGCCATTTACAGAAACCCTGTCAGCAACAGTTAAGGGTACCCCATTTACAGAAACTATACCGTTAACATCCTGGAAATAGATGCGATAATAATTAGGGGCAGTATTCGCTGTTGGAGCAGTCAGGTATTTTGTACCCCAGGCAACCGACGGGAACATCTGTTGAACCAGGTGATCTGAACCTGTTGTAGCACTACAACCATTTATACCCCATACATAGCAGCGGCCATTACCACCAAATACAGTAATTTTTTTATCACATTTAGTAGATACTTTGGTACCGCTAAGATCCAGGCCATTACCTGCCGGGCTAAATCCTCCCATTGCATTAAATACCTGCCCCCTGTTTAAAGTAACAGTATAAGTGCCGTTTGCTGCATATAATGTATTTGCAGGCGTGGTCAGATTTTCATTAAACAAAGAAGCACCACTGGCATCAAGAATAGGTTGTGTTGGTGTAAAAGTTACTTCAGTATTGTCTTCATTCGCAATAACAAAGAAAAATGAATTAGGGTTACTGTTATTACTTTCTCCACCAAATGCCTGTACAGTATAAGACGAGTTCCAGGTGTTTGTGGGGAATACAATTGAACCTGCAGCACTATTACCATTTGTATACGTGTGCATGTGTACAGCTACAGGGATATTTTGTTCAGTGTAAACGTGCAGGGATTTACTGCTGATTCCCGTTGAGTATAATCTTGTATCCGGAAAGTTGCCACCATTAGTATTATTGTTAGGGTCGCCCATTGGAAAACCACTAAATGTGTAAGAACCGAACGCAGGTATAATTGTCGTCTGTGCATACCCTCCACTGGTAAGGTCGCAGTGTACCGTTACCGGTTGAGAACCGGGGTTGGTAACATATACGCTTAGCCTGCACTCACTTTGATCACCTGCTTTACGGCTCATTTTTTCTTCATAACCAAAACCCAGGTAAAAATCTGTTCCTTTATTGGATACATCATCTGGTGATTGAACTATTTCACCTTTCAGGTTCACTACATCAGCATCGGCTGCTGACACACCGCCCCCACTATGTGTTACCACAGCACTCTTTACACCAAAGCCACCTGTAAGAAACCTTACAAAAATGGGTGTTCTTGGTAAAACGCCGCCTGTATAAGGTAGTGAAAGGGAACTGCCAAAGCCACTGCCGCTGCTTAATGAAATTTCGAATCCTGCACCGGCAGGAACATTTATTGCGATATTGCCACTGGCAGGAGTAAGATATGCGCCTGTTAAAACATAAGACACTGTGATAGCATTGGCACCAAAGAAATTAGTGCCGTAATCTATTTGCCCGGGAATAGCCGTCAGTACCGGTACAGGAGCGCCTGTTGTAAAACAAACATCGGCGCCATATGATGTACCGAGCGAATTGGTTGCAAATGCCCGATAACAGTAAGCAGTATTTGGCTGCAGTTGCTTCATAAAATCACTAAAAGGATCGCTGCTGCCATTTAAGATCACTTTCCCAATATTTGTTGCAACTGTTGCTCCGCCCGTTGCATTCCATACCAGGCCTTTAGAAGTAATAGCAACGCCACCACTGTCAACAATTACACCACCACCTGTGGCTTTGTTTGACAAAACATTTGTAACTGGATTAGTAGTAACAATTGGTGGTGTTGGAGGGAATGTTATAAAATTTAATTCTGCCCCATAAAAAACACCAAACTGCGTGATAATAAAAGCCTTTACATAATAAGTAGTCCCTGCCGCCAAACCAGTAAGTGTGGTATTAATATTACCTGATGCACCAACTGTATCACTGGTGGAAGAACCTATTGTGGGATTAGTGGATGTGCTATATACCCAACCGCTATAATAAACTGAATGATAAGCAGGACCAAATTGATATGAGCCGACAACATCGGCAGTATGTAAGCCAGTAGGAGTGGCTGATATACTTGTTACAGTTGGTGCAGCTGCCGGTGGTGCTGAAACAGTACCATTAATTACAAGATTTTTCATCCTGAAATAATCACTTTTATAAATGGAAGCAGATCCATATACATAAAAGCGGATTATATAAGTATGACCGCTGTAAAAAGTTTCGTTTATTGGTCCCAAATTTACTCCTGCTGCTGAAGCTGGATCTGTTACAACTGCCGGTGTGGCTCCATTAACTATTCTCCAGGGGCCAACGCCATCTGCCTGATAATAGGGTATAACAAAAAAATTTGTCGGGCTTACATCAAAATCAGGTGTCGTATCTCTAAAAGTAATACCAGTAATATGAAGATCATTTCCTGTAACAGGTGAAAAAGGAATATCAATTCCAAATCCATCAGTAGGAAAAGTAGGCCAGGGAAAAGTAGCGCCGGCTACTTGTGTTCTCAATCTAAGCCCTGCGCTGTTGTAGTTATTCACCTCTATGTTTGTGGCAGTAACCACAGTTCCCGGGTTTACACCTGGAGCTGAGAAAGATACCGTTCCATTAGGCGGCTGGCCTGTGTATGTTCTTAAAGGATAAATAGCTAACTGTGCATTAGCAATGCCGCAAATTAAAAATATAATAATGGTAAATAAAGTAGGCTTACTGATTTGCGATGCAAAATTTTTCGTAGAATTTTTCATAAAGACTTTCATACAAGCAATAATATGTAAAAAAAGAGAGGCTAATTTACTCACTTTTGCTGCCTTCAAAATAACTTTCTATGCAATCGTTGCCGTATTAAACTCAATACTGTATTGGATTACAGCCTGCCTGTATTTTGCGGTTTGCAAAAAAACCATAGTCATACCCGTTTCTGCCAATAATGGCAGGCTGGTTATTGCTGTTTTAAAATTTTAGAAGGGAATTCCCGGCAGAACCGCCGGGAATCTTTTAAAAGTTATGTATAGAATATTTTGTTACGTCTTCGGTTGATCTCAATTCTTTCTTTTAATATTACTTCTTAAAAAAGTACCTTAATGAAATTTCATGTGCGCCGCCACCATCATCAAATACGCTTAGTGGCGTAGTGTACTGGTCATAAGAATAACCTATTGCAAGCTTATGGTCAATTTTTACACCGGCCATGGCAGAATAACTCTGCTGGTGGTGATAGCTTAGCCCTACCCAAAACATATCATTGTGCTCAAGCCTTACCCCAGCCATGTAATACACAGGTGCATTGGCCTGGTATTGTACCAGCACATTGGGTATCAGCACATTTACATCATCCACTTTCCAGTTATAACTGCCCATAAAGTAAAGATGCCTGTACAGTTTGCCTTCAGGGTTGTTACCTGTTTTTATGTAGTTGAATTTTGACTGCACTAACTGTTGAACGGAAGCACCAATATTAAGCGTGGATGATTTGTAATAGATACCGGCACCTGCATCTCCCTTCATAGTATTTTCAGAGGCAGATTGCAGTAAGGGATCGTTGGGGATATAAGAAGCCAACGCTTGTTTGTCGAGTTTGTACTGCATCAGTGAACCTGATAAACCAAACATCAATCTCCTGCCCTGTTGCATATCTATACTATAAGACAGGTTCACTTGTCCGCCGGAACGGGCTGTTGGGCCTGTTTTATCATCGTATAAAACAACTGCCACGCCTACTTTCTTTTTAGAAAAGTATTTGTCGCCATACAAGATCGTTGTTTGGGGGCCACCGTCTATACCACTCCACATTTTCCTGTACGTAGCTCCTACAGAAGCGTCGTCATTTGCACCAGCCGCAGCTGGATTAAACAAAAAGTTGTGCTGAACAAACTGGCTTATAGTAAATATTTGCTGCGCCTTTGATGCGTTGCACAATGCCAGCAGCAGCGAAAAAGATATTATTGATTTTAATTTCATACAGCAGTTTTTTTAATTGGCTTTAAAATTTATTCATAAGGAAATCCTGTTATCTCATAATGGTTACGTTACCTGTAAGCCTGTATGAAGCCGCATTTTGCGGATGCACATTTATAACGTAATAGTATGTTCCATCAGGCAATGCTTTTCCTTTATAAGTACCATCCCATTGGTTACTGTACTGGTCGTTACTGTACACCAATCCGCCCCAACGGTTATATACATTAACGTTTACCTTTTTGGCACAGGTGCCGTTTATCACCACCCACTTATCATAGAATCCATCACCATTAGGTGTAAATGCCCTTGGCGGGTCAATACATGGTTTGCATAGTGATACCACTATCGTTTGATCTACAGACGCCACACAACCCAATTGGGTGGTATAAGTATAAGTCAACGTATTTGTTCCCTCGTTTGCTATAGCAGGGTCAAAATTTCCATTACTTACTCCCAGGCCAGAATATACACCCGTACCAATACCAGCCTGTGTGGCAGGTGAGCCACCAGTTAATGCGAATGGTTGTGCGTTATTACAAACTTCCTCAATTAGCGGCGCAAAAGTTACAACTGGTAGTGCCAGTATTTCAATTGTATGGTTAAACACCGTGGAAACACAACCTGTGGAAGTAGTTACAACTAACGTGGCAGTGTAAGTTCCTGCAGCGGTATAAGTATGTGTTTGTGCCGCATTGGTGGTAGCTGTTACATTTGTTGAACCATCACCAAAATTCCATACCCACTGAGTAATGGTTCCCGATGCAATTTTTGATGTATCAGTAAATGTTACTGCTGTATTGATACAGGCGCTATCATTTGCACTAAAGCCCGGTACCGGTACACCAGAGAAGTTAACGGCAATGGTAGTATCATCATAACAGCCTTCAGATGTAATAGCAATGAGCTTTACATTGAATATGCCGCCGGCAGTATATGTATAACTGAAGGGCTTTGCTGTGTGGAAGTAGCTGCTGGTGTAACACCAAAATCCCATTGCCATGTATTTATTGTGCCGCCATTCCCTACTGACGCATCAGTGAACTGAACTGCTCCAAAACAACCGCTTGTAGCCGGGAAACTAAAACTTGCGGCTGGCCCCTGGTTAACAACAATAGGGAAAGTAAATTCTTTTAAACCATTACAACCATCTGGTGTTGGGCTGGTGGCTGAAATTTTTACATCAAAGGTGCCAACTGCATTATAAATGTAGGAAGTTGGTATTTGATAAGTATATAGTTTAACGCCGTTGATAACAAAACTGTCAATCAGCACATTCGGCTGGGTAAGGTCTGTAGCAGATTGAGTAACGGTTGCATTAGGTGACAGGTTTGCGTTAGCAGCAAAATCCCAAACGATACTCAATGGCCTGAAAGCCAAAGTTACTTTCATAAAGAACTCTGAGCCACGGCATGCTGATGCAGAAATACCAGATGCATATTGATTCTGAATATTGAAACCAGAGAACAGATCAACAAGGTTGGTGCCTGCATTATAACCATAACTCTCGGCATCGGCTACCCCATAAGCAATAGCATTAAAACCTCCAGGGCAGGTTAATGTATGTGATGTTTGCGCCACAGATACCTGTGCATAAGAATACAGGCCGCCCGGATCGTTAGTTACAGGGCTGAATACAACACCAGCACCATCAAGCAAAAAGCTTGCAGCATCAGTAGTTTTTAAGGTAATATTAATAAAATGCTGCCTCCGTGTACCATTGCCAAGAGGAGAAGACACCAGCGATACCGTATCAATAGTTTGCTGCACAGAGCTTAAATAAATCATTTCCGGATCACCTGAATTGCCGCCGCTTGCAGTTGGGTTGCCGCACTGGTTATATGTTGTCATATATTGAGCCACCATTACTGGCTTGTCGGCTTCAATCACATCTACACTTGCTGCACTGTTCAGGTATTCATAATAAGTATTATTAATAATACCTGTCAATACAATACCATTACGTTTTACAATTGTTGCGGCATTATCAACCAGCACACGTACATGGCCAATATTCATATGGGCAGGTTGTGTTGGCACCACAATGTATTTATAACCCCATGCCACTTTAGGGAACATTTGCTGAAACAGGTTATCGCCGGAACCAGATACGTTAGTATTAGTGCTACAGTCAATAGTGATTTTGCCTGCGCCGCAGAAAAATGCAAATGGCTTACAGCCGGTGGTACCAGTAATTGATCTTACAATAACACCGCTCAAATCAACCCCTGTTTCTCCGTTAGCTGAACCAAAAAGATTTAGCACTTCGCCCCTGTTCAATGTTTGGGTAAACGTGGTGCCTGCTGCATGTGTTTCAGTTGATACGCCTGCAGGCAATACTACTTCCAATTGTGTATTGTCTTCTGTTGCTATTGCAAAACAGTAAGAACGGTTGGCAGAGGAACTGCTGTTAAAGCGTTGTGTGAAATTGAGTGAAATATACTCCCTTCCTAAAACAGGTGTTGGAAATAAAACCGTTGCCGCATAAACAGAAGAGGTAACATTGTGTGCATACGCAACAATTGGCTGGTCGCTCACAATATGAATCCCCGAATTGAAAACACCTTCGCTTCTCAACCTCGCATCCACCCCTGCAATTGCACCTTCCGGAATTTCATTTGCATTGGTTGTAATAACTGAGTTGGCAGGAACAATATAAACGATTGGGGTGAAGCCAGCCTGGTTAGGAATGGATATGGTAACGTTAGCCGCTACACTGTTTGGATTGTTAAACGTAAAACGCAGATCCTGTGCATTATCGCCAGTCATTTTTTCTGTAGCGCCATAACCAACCCAGAAATCTTTTCCTTTATTGGAGAAGCCTTGTTTCCCCTGTCCGCCAACAGGTTCAATAGCACCACTTACAATTACATTAGCAACTGGTGCACCACCACCTGTGTTGGTGATCTTCTTATCGTAACTTGCCAAAGCTGTTGGTGAGAAAACAACATAAATAGTTGTTGCCGCCAAAGTTCCTCCTGTATAAGGAATAGAAATGGTGTTGGTATATCCAGAACCGTTTGTTAAAGAAATTTTATACCCTGCAGGCGCTGTAACTATAATGTTACCAGCAGCAGGCGATAAGAAATATCCTGATAAAGCATAGGATTGTTGTGCAGATGAAGCACCCTGCAAAATTGTTCCAAATGCCAATGAATCAGGAACAACAATTAATGTTGGGCTGGCCGCTAGCGTAGTAAAAGTAATTTCGTTGCCATAAGCAGTTCCCACATTATTGGTTGCATAAGCCCTGAGGAAATAAGTGGTGCTTGCATTAAGTACCTGTGCAGTACTTGTAAAACTTCCCGTACCTGTTCCATTAGAAGTAAACGGATCGGTAGTTATTACGGGAGTGCCGGTGGTGTTCCAGGTTACCCCTCTTTGTGTAACCGCATTACCACCATCATCTGTTACATTACCACCGCTTGCAGCAGATATTGCTGTAATAGCAGAAGCCGCAGTTGTAGTAATAGTTGGTAATATTGGTGGGTCTGTTGTAAAAGTAAGATCTGCACCATAGTTGGTACCAACCCCATTTGTTGCATAAGCCCTGTAGTGATATAGTGTACCGGCAGTAAGGCCCGTAATGGTAACACTAAATGGACCAGAACTAACTAATGGGTTTGTTGCCAAATGGTCGCCGCTAATATCTGGATTGGCCGCTGTGCCCCAGCAAATACCGCTTTCTGAAACAGCAGAACTATACAGGTGTAATATCGCCGCTTGCGGTGGCAGTGCTTCTTGTAACAGCACTGCTTCCTGTGGTAGTTACATTTGGTGTAGGACCGGATACAACTGTGTTGCCGCCAAATACAACAAAGCCGATCGTTTCAGTCCGGTTGGTTGTTGCCGATGAACCTGAGGTTACCCAATACTCATACATCCTTATCACATAGGTATGCCCGCTTGTAAAAGTAAGATTGAGGGTGCCGTTGTAATTGATGGTACTGCTGCTTCCGCTAAACAAATGCGGAAAAGCAGGTGTGCCTGTAATGGCTATCCATGGGCCGGCACCATCTACCTGGTAAAACAGTTCCGCTGCACTATTGCCGCTGCCACCAGATGTTCTCGACCTGAAAGTAAGTGTGCTAAAAATAATATCAAATCCGGCTGCAGGGGCAATAGGAAAATCTAAGTAATAATCATTGGTTGCAGAAGTTGGCCAGTTGGCCCTTGTGGTTTGCATTGCATAACCATTAGTACCGTAAGTACCGGTACCGGTTAACTGAAAAGGCGTCATTGTTCCCGCTGTTACATTCGCTGCCTGTGTACCCGCCACTACATTCGAGCCATCAGCAGTAAGCGCCCAGGTAGTAGTAAACTGTGCCCTGGTATTTAATGTGATCAACAATATTCCTGCAAACAACAGGAACACTTTATAAAAATTTCCGGAAAAAATTTTTCGTGTTGTGGATTGAAGCTGTGAGTTTGCGTTAAGGCAATGGCAAGTTTTTTTCATAAATTAGTTTGGCAATTGGTTCTGATAGTTCAGCAAGTACATACGGGTACCACGCTAACAGTGCTGAAAGCTACACAATAAACAAGGAAACTTATTTTAGGTTAATTGATTTTTTTATGCAATCGTTGCCGGTAACGAAGGGCTTTTTGAGAGGGGATTTTTAAAAAATCGTATATAAATTTTTTACAAAAAAACATTTGTAATGACATAATAAGCTTATTGTACATTTTTCGCCACAAAATATTTTTTCAAAGCACCTTTTAACCACAAAAAATGATGGCCAATCCTGTTTGAAAATAAAAAAGCCCCCAATAATTTGGGGGCCTCTTTTTTGCTCAATGTATAACCGTTTATTCCACTACAATTTTATTGTTTACAGTGGTGGCATTATTGCTTACCTGTAAGCTGTAAACTCCTTTTTTAACTGAAGCCGGCAGATCAACACTAAATGTTGCTGTGCCTCCGTTATGATTGATATTTTTTGCATACACCCTTTGGCCAACCTGGTTAAAGATTGAGATAGTGTAAACAGCTTTATCAAAGTTTTCTAACTGCACATTTACATTGCTTCCTTTTACCGGGTTTGGATAAGCATTTACCCAAATACCATTACTGCGAAGATTAATGTTTAATGTACTGCTGTATTTTACCTGGCCGTTCTTTTCTGTAGCTTTTATCCTGTAGAAATTGTTGCCCTTGTTTGGAGAAGCATCAAAATAAGTATACGCACTGCGGCCACCGTTGTTAGCTTTTGGTGATAATGTATTGAGAGCAGTAAAGTTTACGCCATCTGCTGATCTTTCAATTGTATAGTTAGCCATGTCAGATTCTGTAGCATTGCCAAACTCAACCTGTACGCCGGTTTGTTTTTGATATGCTTTTACGTTGATGAAGGCAACGGGGGTTGTGCCTGAATTTGACAAAACAAACAAACCAAGCTGTGAAAATGCAGTGGAAGCTTTGGCAACATACGGGTCTAAAGAAGTGCCAGTGCCTGATACTGAAGCAGCAGTAGGCGCCCATGCAGTGCCATCCCAATGAAGAGCAAATACAGCGTTTGGAGCTGCGCCGGAAAAACCATTGCTTTCATCTGCTGTTGTCCATTCAAAACGAAGAGTATCGCTGTTGCCTCCTGGAGTTGTTTCCACCAGGTTCCATTCTCTTTGTAGAGAGTTAGCTGGTACACCCGGGTTAGTGAAAGTATTTTTTATGGAAGCAGTAATTACTTCTGCTGCGCCCGTAACATTGCTCACTGAAACATGTGTATTGCTTCCATTGGCTATGCCTAAAGGAAACCTGATTTTTGACCCATCTGCTGGAACAGACCTTTTTAATCCAGCGGTTCCGCTTAACATTGTAAATGAATTTTCATTAAAATTCATTGTTGTTGCTAATGTTGCATCCACAATTACTCCATTAGCAACATTGATGTTTGCTATACCTGGAGCTACAGGGGAAGAATTAAATATCCTGGCCGTTTTGATTATTCCGTTTACATTTACTGTAACGACCCCATCTGTGGGTGAAAAAGAAGTAGATCTTTGGGTCGTAATGGAGGGGGAAATATCTAATACTCCATTAATATTATAAGTATAACTTCCAAACCCAGCACCCGATCCAATTGAATTAGTATGAATATATCCAGAAGTATCTGAAATTGTAACTGTCTTACCTGTATTAATAGTCAAAGAATAATTATCTGTAATTTGAGGATTGTATATTAATGAAAGAGAATAATTATTTGTTTGTGTAAAAGTAATATCCTGATCAAATATTACATTAACAATCCCGCCAGCTACGCTCCCAAGACCTCCTGGACATCTTAATCTTTGAACAATTGTAGAACCTGTACCTGTAATTGTAACATTTTGACAATTAGTTCCTGGCTCAAAGTTAAGGCCATCTCCTATTCCTCCCATCGTTCCATTATTAGTTATTGTGCTAGATTGTGGATATAAAAATCCAGTGCCTCCGTTTACTAATTGCAAGCGCCTTGCAGCCGCCTCATTTGCCCAAAGCTTTCCAGTTGCCTCAATAAACATTCCATAACAAGACCTGTTTGCTCCATTCATAGTTACGGTATGCCCAGCTCTTATGTATATAAAATGAGTACCTGTAGGGCCGTTAATAGTACCGGGCATTGCTGGCCCTGTATAAGGAGTTCCTGTTCCCTGAGCCCCCGGCGTATTTGTTGCATTCCCAGTAAATGTTTCCCAAATTGTTGTTTGTGGCGATGTTCCAGCGGTATTCCATGTGCCTGAACTAACTGTTGCATATACAGTCGGGAATTGTGCAAAGCAATTTGAAGTAATCAAGACCGTTAATGCTAAAATTAAAAAATGTGTAAACCTCTTTTTCATAAATGCAGTTTTAAAAAATCAGGTTTGTTAACCTATTAAAAAATGATGTGTAAATAAAGTGCTGATTTTTTTCAAAGGAAGATTAAGGCAGGATATTTCTGATATGACTGCAGGTTTTAAATATTGCAGCATCCATTTAAAAAAACCGGAAGCATTTGGAAAAATTACCGGCAAGCAATTATTGAATGGATTATATTCAGAAATAACCGAAACAAATGTAACAATAATAACAAGAAGCAGAGTAAAAAAAAGCGTAGAAAGATGCTTGTAATAAGCATCTTTCTACGCAAACGTTGCCGATTGGCTTGTAAAGTTTACACCTTTTTAAAAGGTGTAAACTTTATTATAACCTATTGGATAACTACCTTAATCACTTCACTTCTTTTGCTTGAAATAATTTTAAGCATATAAACCCCATTACTTGTATAACCACACTTTACCCTTTTGCTATGGCTGTCAATATTTTCAACAATGATGCTTTGTACCTGCCCTTTCACATCCACCAACTGGAGTTTTGCATTTTGCATATCGCTGCTGCTTTTTACAATAAATGAGCCTTTGGAAGGGTTGGGAAAAACAGATAAGGCTTTTGTTATCGGTATCTCTTCAGTTTTTTTTGTATCAACATCGGGTGGTGAACATGGCGAGGCCATGGAAGGGTTGCTTAATATCGTTGAAACGCCAGTAGTTACTATGGTTGCCGCCGGACGGGATGGAACGTTATTGCCACAACCATCCAATGTCTGTGCTACAAATACCCCTGTGGCACCAGGATCAGCTAAAAAGAAATCAGAGGGAGATGTTGGTTTTAACTCTATATTCCCTGCCAGAGGGTTGGCATCCAAGCTAACACTTGCAGTACTAAGTATAGTAGTTTGCCCTGTAGATTTTATATAAGTACTTGACTGAGTAACAAGAGTAGAATATATCCCTGAAATAATTACATCAGTATTACAAACCAAAGAAAACAGAACAGGTGCTGATGCAATACCATTAACAACAACGTAAAGTGAATACGTACTCAGTGGTAATCCTGCCGGGAGGGTAAAGAATGCATTGTCTGATTGTGTTCCCCTTTGTACACCTGTACTGTTCCAATTATAAGTCCTGCAATAATATACATTTGTCCCATTAACAAGTCTTACTAATGGAAAATTAGTATTCATTTGTCCATCATCTCCCCAGTTTGCTCCTTCAGAAATGCCATTAAATTTTGTACCAATAATTTGATAAGTACTTGGTGCCGTTTTAGTAACGCTTGTAAGGGCAGGCATACCGGCTGCCAGCGGAGAACCTGACGGCGTATAAACATAATATTGATTTGAACCCTGTTCTGCATAAAAAACCTTCCCATCTGGCAAGGCAAGAAATGTAGGATAATAATCTTTAAAATTACCACTCCCACTTAAGTTGGGAGCAGTAATTAATGTAAATGCATTTGCTGGCAGAGCATCAGGGTCAAATACGTAAAAATAAGTGGGAATAGGAAACCTGCCGGGGTCTGTTGGGCTTGTATTACTATATGGGGCCCTTGATGCAGCACAAAGAATCTTGCCGTTAACCATCATCGCTGCTGCTCCGTCTGGAGCACCTAATTGAAAGGATGTACCAGGAACCGGAGGAAAATCAGGGGCATTTTCCCAATGGCTTGGGCTACCCAAGGGATTATAATATACATTTTTGCCATTCGCCCCAAAAAATATAGCCTTCCCTGTAGGTAATAATATAGAACTGCCGCATTCGTTTACAAAAGCATCCCATATTGAATAAGGTAAATCATTATCTGCTACAAAGGAACCAATGCCTGCAGAGGGTACATATCTTTCAGAGTGAATTGTATTCCTGTCAATAAAAAGTATACTATTATCCGGCAATTTCAACCAATGAACTTCGTTGCTGTTATCAATTGTGTTCGGACCATTGACAAATGTATTGGCGACAGGGTCATAAATTAAAGTCGCTTTTGAACCAGTTCCTGACTTATACAAACCTTCAAGAATCCTGCCGTCCTCAAGTATGGCAGAACTATTCATATATACATATCCAGAAGGAAACACTGGAGACGTAGTTGAAGTCCATGTATTGGAAACCGGATCATATATTTCCGCCTTTTGGCTCCCTGTCCCCAGCTCGCCGCCTCCTACATACAATCTTCCATCTTTAAGTAATTGAGATGAAAAATAGCCCCTTGTATCTGCCATATCAGGCAGGCTTGACCATGTACCATTAACGTAGCTTCCATTTATATCAGGGGTTAGTTTGTTAAACGTTTTATTAAGCCCCGGCCCGAATGCTTTAACTATAACAGAACCATCGGAAAGCAACAAGGGATTGCCACCATTCACCTGAGTGGGTAGATTAACAAGTGGAGTCCATTGCGAAAAAGAGTTAATTGATATTACGCAGTGTATAAAAATTATAATTAAGTATTTCATTTTGTTTTTGTCAGTGATTATAGTGCTGGCTCCGCACTTTATTTTTAACCATCTGATAATTGTGGTTGCTTTAATATCTCTTTGATAGATTAAAGCATAACAGCACAGTTTATCTAAGCAACTATTTCAGCTGAAGTTTCGAAATCTGCGATTTCATTAATACAATTTGCTTGTTTTGCTGGATGATATAAAGAGTGAGCTCTTCGATTTTTTCCATTTGTTTGGCAAACATTTCATTCATATCAATGCCGCCGTCTTTTACCAATTCATCTGCCGATGGCACGCCGGGAAGGTGTTTGTTTTTATTGATAAATGTTTCAACTTCTGCAAGAGATTTTAATTTATAATCGTTCTCAAAAACATAATCTGACCATTGGGTGCCGTTAGCTAGAGCTGCTTTTATTTTAGCAGTTAATATACCGCCGGAAACATAGAGGTTGTAACCAGCAGGATAAGATGTTATTCCGGTACCGATAACCGCTTTGCCAGCAACATCAAGTTTTACGTTACCATTTGGAGTAGCTGTACCAACACCAATAACAGGTGCCATTAAAGACATATTACCAGCTACCATGTGAATTTGTGAATTTGTTATATTATCTGACACGACAATATTTACATCATTGCTTGTGGCAGATATTCCATTTCCCCCATGAAGATTGATTGAACTTGATGTTGAAGTAATATTGATTACTTCGGCTGTTTGCGTTACCGCATTTCCACTTCCATTTAATAATATATCACCACCATCAGTTATTAAAGTTATCCCACCATTGGGGGTACTCAACTCTATTCCATCATCTAAGAACAATCTACCCCCATTAAGATTTCTAAATTCCAAATAGTTGCCATTGCCATTATAACTAACCACTCTCGGTCCGGTAATAGTTCCATTTGAATTATAAATGTTAACCACATTTAATGCGCCACCACTTATCGCCAATCCAGTTCCTAAATTTATTTCTTCTGCCGACCCTGCACCTGCACTGCCTCTACCCAGTAACCTGCCGTTGGTTACGTTCTGTATTTTGGCATAAGTAACCGCACTGTTTGCTATATCTCCCGTGCCCACCGTGGTTGCAACAAACCCACTGCCATTGCCACGTATCAATCCATTTAATGTGGTAGTAACAGCTAATGTACCTGTAGTGGTTACAGGGCTGCCTGTAACAGCAAAGCCTGATGGCATGCTTAACCCAACACTTGAAAGCGAATTAGTAAGGATTATATCTCCGGTTGCATTCACAGATAGCAGTTTGCCATTGGTAGCCGAAGGTGTTGATGCGGAATTAAAGTTTCCAAACCGCAGGCCAGAGCTGCCCACTGTGTTTGATGTTACATTAAGTCTCACGGGATTGGTGGGAACTGTAATAGTACCAATCCCAATATTGGCAGTTGTTGACCAGGCTGTGTTTTGTTGAGCAAATAAATTTTGTGAGAATAAGCCAACGCATAGGAATGCGAATGCTTTCGCATGTAGGAATCTCTTTTTCATATTGTTAAAGTTTTAGAATAACAATATAATCCATAAGGAAAGTATTTGCAAGCGCTTTCACAAATAAATCTTTTTATGTACCCGGAAATTACGGTGAGCAGTAGGGTAATTACTATTTTATACGATTAGTCAAAAAATAACAGGGAAGTAATGTGCAAAATATCAAACCGCCTTTATTCCATCAACATACAAATGACGAATTGGTTTTTTATCATTCATCTAAAGGCATCCATGATCTATCTGCTTAATAAAAAATTATAGTTATTGCTTCACAAACTTCACCACGTCAGTAGCATTTTCGCTTACAAAAAACAGGTGATAAATACCCGGCGAAATAACGCTTGCCTAATCGTAGTTTGTGCCATTTTCTTTCAATACAGACAACCTCATCCTCTTCACCCTTTCGACAACGATTGCATAAAAATGTAATGCTTTAAGGGCTTTCTCTTTACTTATTCTTCTTAGCTTAACGGGTTGAAAAATGTAACTATTTTTCATTCAACGATCGTATTACCAAACTTCCGAAATAAATGCTTGTGTATGAAGAACAAAAAATTTCTCTCTCCGCTTTCGTAAGCAATACTGCTACAATCAAAAAAACTAAACTGTCTGATACATATCCGGCAACTTTAAAAATTTGCCTGGTTATTATTGCCGGATTATTATCTGCAATAATTACCAAGGCACAGTTTACTGCTACCTGGGCTTTAACGGCTAATAAAAATGTGACAGGTATTACCGGGGCTCAGGCTGCCAATGTAACTGCCGGAACAATGGTTCCGGGTGTAAATTTCCCTAATCCCGGTTCACACAATACTGACGGGTACCGTTGCCAGATCGCTTCAGGCAGTTGGCCTTCGGCTGAAACCGATGGTAATAATATTGATTTCCCTTTTTCACCGACACCAGGTTTTGATCTTACTGTCACCAGCATCAGCTTCACAGCAAAAACTTCCGGCAGCAGCGGAAGTAACAGGGTTAGCCTTGCTTACCAGGCAGATGGCGCAGGTCCCTGGACAGCTTTCGGAACAGTTCAGAATGTTCCCAGCGGCGGCACTACCAATATCAATTTTACACCACTCAATACAATGCTATTTAATGGGCACACTTATATAGTTAGGGTGTATGTGTTCAGTGATGGTGCTCCTACATCCAGCAGAACTATATCCATAAAAAATGTTGTGATCGATGGCACAGCCGCTATTGGCGGAACACCACCCGTTGTTACAACTGATTCAGCAAGGGCAACGGGCAAGTACACGGGTATTGGATACGGTACACTTACTGCCGGCACAATAGGTATTACAGCAAGTGGCGTATGCTGGGGCCTGTTACCGCGACCCTGTAGATAACAGGCGGTTTGGTAAACAGCGGTGGGCCACTCACATCCGGGCCAATTGGTAATGGCACTGGTGGCAATATCAGTGGGCTTACTGCAGGAACCACTTATCATGTAAGGGCATACGCTACAACGCCAGCCGGAACAGTTTACGGAGCTGATTCAATATTTACTACTGACCCAGCAACATCGCCTTCATTAACTACAAGAGACCCACATGGCTTTGCAATATTTGCAAGGGTGGCTACAAGCGGTGGCATATTTACAGACAGCGGCGGCGTTGCTGTAACGGCCAGGGGTGTATGCTGGAGTATATCGCCTGTTCCAACTTTATCTGATCCGCATACAAACGATGGGCAATTTGCCATTGACTATACAAGTACGCTAACCGGCCTTTTACCAAATACACTTTATTATGTTCGTGCCTATGCTATCAATGCTGTTGATACCGGCTATGGTAATATTGA
Organism: uncultured Chitinophagaceae bacterium; assembly: GCA_963814445.1. Taxonomy (GTDB): domain Bacteria; phylum Bacteroidota; class Bacteroidia; order Chitinophagales; family Chitinophagaceae; genus Ferruginibacter. The sequence continues at coordinate 337,899 of CAWFCU010000006.1, read as the reverse complement.
TACATTCACTACCGCAGTACAAACAACAGAGTTAATTGTAAATCCCTCCACACTTTCTTTTGCTAATGTTGTCATCAATACAACATCAGCCTCCTTATCTTTTACTGTTTCAGGATATATCCTTAGCCCGGCCAGCGATTTCATTACCATAACAGGACCCCCCGGTTTCCAGGTATCTGTAACAAGCGGCAGCGGATATGCCAACAGTATTACTATTCCATACACCAGTGGAACGCTTAACCCAACTACTATTTATGTAAAACTCACTCCCACTACTTACGGGCCTTTTAGTGGCAGTGTAACCGTATCTGGTGGTACAGCGGCCAATCAAAATGTAGCGGTTTCAGGATATGGTGTACAATCTCCCGGTGATTTCTCAAACAAAGGCACAGATTTTTGGGTAGGGTATGCAACACATAACCTGATGTACGATAATGCCACAGACCTGAGTGATAATGGTGGCGATCAAACAATGGTATTATACTTTACTTCTGATATAAACGCTGTAGTTAGTGTTACTATTCCAGGGCTTGGGCAAACAATTGCATCAGGCCTGGCTGTTCCCGCCAATACCGTACAAAGTGTGGTTATTCCAAAATCACCCGGTGGAACTTTGCCTCCTAATTCAACGCAACTGTACAGGGAAGGTTTATTTAACAGTGCCATTCATATAGTAAGCGATAACGGCGTGCCCATCGTTGCCTATGCACACATTTATGGCAATCTTGTTTCTGGTGCCAGTTTATTATTACCAACCAATACCTGGAGTACTCAATATTATGCCATCAGTACACCCCAGGTTACCAGTAGCGGAAGCAATGAAGGTTCATACAATTACTTTTTTGTGGTAGCAAAAGAAGATGGAACACAAATAGAAATAACACCCACTGTAAATACACTTGGCGGATTGTTACCGGGGCAGGCTACAACAGTAACGCTGAATAAAGGGCAGATATATAATGTGCTGGCTACAAAAGTGGGCAATGAAGATGTTACCGGTTCATATATTAAATCTCTCGACTGCTCCAAAAAGATAGCCCTGTTTTCCGGTAGCGGAAGAACCGGCCTCAATTCAGGTTGTAGTACCAGCCCCAGCAGCGACAACCTTTTTCAACAGGTATTTCCAAGTGTGGTGTGGGGAACGAAGTATTTAACCAGCCGTACCATCGGCACTGTGCCGGAAAATGTTTTCAGGGTTTGTGTAAAAGACCCGGCAACTACAGTTACTGTAAATGGCGTTCCAATCGGTACTGCTTATCCTGGTGCAGTACTTACCAATAATTTCTTTTATCAATTCAAGGATTCATTGCCTGTGAAAATTGAGAGCACCAAACCGGTGATGGTAGCTCAGTACTGTACATCGGTACAAGGCTGTACAAGCAACGGTGTTAATGTAAACGGAGATCCTGAAATGATCCTTATCAGCCCGGTACAGCAAGCTATTAAGAATGTAACACTGTATTCGCCAGCCAATCAGAATATCTCTTTCCCTTATATCAATGTTGTAATTCCCAAAGCCGGTGTAAACAGCTTCACCCTTGGTGGAGTAAACCAATCCGCTATGTTTGTACAGCATCCGCAGGATACCGGTTACGCTTATGCATCTTTCTCCAATACTGATGGCGTTGTTTTAAATTCAGCGGTTACGCTTTCCTCCAGCATTGGATTTACCGCAATCGCATATGGCTTTGGCGATGCCACACAGGGAGGCAGTAATGCAAGGCGTGAAAGTTATGGCTACAATGCAGGCACACAATTAAATGACCTTAGTAATCCTATATTAATACAGAACCCATACGGCAGCCCGATCAATTCAGCTGAAAAAGAGGCTGCTACCTGCCGTGGCACAGGCTTCCGGCTTGCTGCCACTTTGCCATATGAAACCAATAAAATAACATTCAGCTTCCTTGGTAATTCACATATCAGCCCGAATACAGATACTACTTTACAGGCTTCTACCGGCAACCTTGTTTTTGACAGCAGCTTTATTGTGAACGGCCAAACGTTTTATGTGTACAGGCTTACTACATCCTATACTTTTGATGCAGTTGGAGAATATGTTATCCAGGTAACTTCATTCAATCCCACTTCTGCTGACGGAGGTTGCCCGGGCGGCAGTGACAAAACCATTAATTATACTATCAAAGTTGCAGATGGTATTGTTGCAGATTTTGGTATCAATTATAATAGCTGTGTAAGCGATACCGTTAGGCTAACAGACCTGTCTGACGGATTAGGATATACTGTTAACCAATGGCGCTGGTCATATAATAGTGGAAGTACGCCACTTGCTTCACCATCGGATACGTTGCAGAATCCTGTGGTGGTTAACCCTACAGGCAATACTAATTATACATTAAGGGCAGTTAATAATATTGGTTGTTATGCGGACACTACAAAACCATTACCCGGCGGGCCGACCCCGACAGTAACTTTTAGTGCGATCACTCCTGTTTGCAGCAGTGCCCCTGCCTTCGCTTTAACCGGCGGTTCGCCTGCAACACAAACAGGGGTAGGCACAGGTGTTTATTCCGGCCCTGGTGTAAGCGGTGGAAATTTTGATCCATCTGCTGCAGGCGCAGGTACACATACCCTCACTTATACATACAGTACCCAGGCTGGTTGTGCTTTTACAGTAACACAAAGTATAGTAGTGTCTGAGTCAGCTACATTATCTATTGCACCGGTTCCCGAATTATGTTCTGATGGTGAACCGATAACACTGGTGCCAAATGTTACAGGAGGAGTATTTACCGGCACCGGCGTATCTGGCAATACATTCAATCCTTCTTTATCAGGCGCAGGAACATTTGTTATTGGGTACAGCATACCATCCAATGATTGTGCTGTATCGGATACCGTGCACATCGTAGTAAACCAGGGACCATGCAAACCATGCGTTGATCCTCCAAGGGCATTTACACCAAACGGTGATGGATTTAATGATAAGTGGATACTAATAACCGGTAGCTGTGCCAAACTGGTGAATGTAAATGTATATAACCGCTGGGGAGGATTAGTGTATAGTAACGACCAGTACAGTAACCAGTGGGATGGTACTTACAAAGGAAAAGCTTTGCCTGATGGCACATACTATTATTTGATAAATGTGCATCCGCAAAATGCTGTAGCATACAGGCTAACTGGCAATGTAACTATAATGAGATAACAGCAGAGCATATAAGATAACCGATAGTTTTAATTTGGTTTATGAAATATACTTAACACACAAAATAACCCAGCCAAATTGGCTGGGTTATTTTTTAATGGGATTTCTTTCACAAACAGAAATCAGCCTATCAGATCTTTATAAATTTCACAGCTTCGACATTATTTTATTTCTGTCCCGGCAGGGCTTTCGTTGCCAGAACCAATGCTGTAAGCTTTTGCAGAGAGATCATAAACTTATTTCACCCTATTGCTTCACAAACTTCACCACTTCAGTAGCATTTTCGCTCACGAAAACCAAGTGATAAATACCTGGTGAGATAACGCTGGTGCTAACCGCAGTTTGTACCGCATCTTTTGCCACAGGCAATTGCATCATCTTTCTGCCATCGGCAGAATAGATCTCAATTTTAGCCCCGGGTTTTGCCTTGGTGTGAAATACATTAAGGTTATCTGTAACAAGGTTGGGTACTATTTTAAGCCTGTCAATTTTTGGTATGTTTAGCGTATTTACATTACTGTAAGTAAAACTGCCATCGAGGTTTTTAATTTTCAGACGGTAGAATATTGTACCTGATAAATTTTTATCATCAAAAAAGATATAATTGTTTTGGCCGGTTGTATTTTTTGCCGCAATATTCCCGATAGATGAAAAATGAATGCCGTCTGAACTTCTCTCCACTTCAAACCCATTCATATTAATTTCGTTTTCGGTATTAAAACTCAACTGCACTTTATTATTAAAATATACAGCGTTAAAATAAACAAGCTTTAAAGGCACAACGGTTAATTCCTCTCCCATAATGGATACATTCTTCAGCATGGCAAACCTTGGTGTGCCGGTGCTGCTGCATGCCCAATATAAACGGACAGTGAGTTTTTCATTTTCAGCAAGTGTAACGCCGGTATTGCTGTTTAAAGCCAACGCATAATAATTAACCGGCCCGGCATTGCTTTGCAACAGTGGAAATGATTTGCTGAATGTACCACTTGTACTTAACACCAACGAGCTGCCAGAAGGGCCAACGCCATCACTAAATTCGGAAGAGTCCGCAGGTGATGTAAACCCATTTTTGGAATAAACCGCCGCCATTTTTATACCACTAATTGTTCCATAAAAATCAGAATAAAAGGTGATGGAGTCAAGCCTTACTGATTTTCCTGCTGCTGCAGTAACAGTAAATTCTTCATAATTATGTCTTCTTAAAGTGCCGCCAACAGTTTGCCAGTTATTGCCGGCCGCATTGGCACCAAATACCTGGCCATACTGTGTGGAATATGCAGGTATGGTGCCTGCCGGTGCAGGAAGACTGCCGTCTGTTGTAGCTAAATTAGTGAACGTTGATGTGCTTGATGTTACTGCTGTTGACCTTACTCCTGCATCATCATCCATATTGGCAACCAATGGCCATTTTTGTAATGCAAATGAAGTTGATGGTGGTATTGTTCTTCCCTTTACTGCTATATTAACTATGGCATCGCCGGCAGTAATATTGGCAATATTACCGGTATAGTTCCCGGTGGCAGCAGCATTCAATCTTATATAAATAGTGGTTACAGGCACTGTTCCTGCAGATGGCGCAATAGATAAAACCGAGGAACTGTTATACCATTGTGAATTGTCTGCTGATACTTCAAAATTTTCTGAAGGGGTAATATCTATATTAGCCTGTAAGATTGGAACCGGACACTGTATATGTTTGAGATGCTGATGGTGTGCCAAGCACCTGCACAAAACCGCAAAAGCCTAAAGACTCTGAAGCATTCACCTGCATATCTGGCACCATTGCTTATAAGAATAGTATCGGTAATATGACTTGCATAGCCAGCTTTGGATGCAACAATATAATACCAGTAGCTGCTGCCTGATGCTGGTACTGAAGCATCGGTGTATTGAAAATTAACTGCGGTATCGGTAGTAGCAGTTGTTGTATAAATTTCTGTAAAACTGCTATTGTCTGATGAACGGAATAATGAATATTGAATACCGTCCATCGGCCAACTGATATTCCATGTGGCAGATGAAGACGATGACCCTTTTACAATTTTAAAATTGGAAACAGCAATGTTGGTTTGTGCCGCATCGCAAATACCGGCCTGTACGGTGCAGGGATCCCAGGCACCAAAGATATTGCTGATAGTATAAGCATCTGCTTCTGGCTGTGTAAGCTGGATACTCCATGCGGCCCTTGCACTAACATCGACCAATGGACCGGAAAAATATTTTGTCTGGAACTCCGCATTATACAGATTTGCCGTGATAGTATTTGCATTCCACACACTCCAGCCGGCTGGCTGTATATGGCTACTCATTTTTGCATTGGTGAAAACAACATTTTGTGCCGTCAATGCTTCGCTGGGGCTTGCCCAAGGGCGGCTTAAATAATATAAAGTGCCACCGTTGTTCATTGGCAGTTTTGCATCCCTGAAAACAAAACCATACTGCTGGCCTGTTGGGGTATTGGGTGCAGTGATATAGGAAGAAGAAGTGGTAGGCCTTGTTTTGGCATATACTACACAAGAGTCAAATAATGCAACCGCACTTCCAAAGATGAAATCGATATTGCCATCAATATAACAGCTCTTAAAATAACATCTTGGTGTACCGCCTCCTTTCAGGTAAACAGTATCCTGGTTGGCAAGAAACCGGCAGTTTTTAAATACGGCCCTGTCTGCATTAACCAATATCGCCACTGCCTGCGACCCATCACCATAACTATTTTCAAAACTGATATTCACCGCAGCAAAGTCGGTGGCATTAACAGTAAAACTGGCAGAATTTTGTGTTCCTAATGTAGTTCCGCAGGATGTGTATTTGCCAGCATAATCATCATAGGTGAGAATTGTATTGGCAACGCTTTCGCCGATCAACTGTATAAATGGTTTGCTGGAAGGGATGTTGATCTTCTCTTTGTATGTACCATTTTTTATATAGATAGTAAAGGGAGTTGTTCTTCCCGCAGGTGTTGCATCAATGGCTGCCTGTACACTGGTGTAATTGCCTGAACCATCTTTGGCCACAGTTAAATCATATCCATAACTGTTATTGCAAAACACAAAAAAAATCACCGCCAAATTCAAGACTACTTTTCTCATAACGCAAATTGCATTTAATATTTTTTTACAGGTGAATATGCCTGCAACCATTTTTAAAAAAGGGAAGAAAAATGACGGATTTCGGAAGGATACAAAACTGGCAACGCCCCACAAAATAATTCTATAATCATCCAATTCTGAAGCAAATGCAGTGATTTAATTACGCAATCGTTGCCACAGTTTTACCACAAAAACCGTTTAAAATCAGGCTATTTTGCATTCGCAGTAAATAGCAAAAAAAGGCTACCTTTAAATTCTCAACTTTGTTATCCTGATTTTGCTTGCAAACAAATAAACAGCGATTGTATTAAAGATGTACGAAGCAATTACCATTAAAGATATTGGCAAAGCCCTTGGCTTGTCAACGTCCACCGTTTCGAGGGCTTTGCGTGGGAGCTATGAAATAAGTTCCGAAACAAAAAAGCTGGTGCTTGAATATGCTGAAAAGATCAACTACCGGCCCAATCCTGTAGCATTAAGTTTAAAAGGAAGAAGAAACTGTTCTATCGGCGTGATAGTAAGTGAAATTGCCAACAACTTTTTTTCGCAGGCCATTAATGGAATAGAATCCATTGCTTACAACAGGGGTTACCATATTATCATTTCACAAAGCCACGAATCTTGCGAAAGGGAAGCAGTAAACATTAACCACCTTGCATCCAGGTCGGTGGATGGGTTGCTGGTGTCTTTATCAAGCGAAACAAAAGACCTCTCTCCTTTAATATCATTGCATGAAAAAGGGTTGCCGATTGTTTTCTTCGATAGGGTTACCAACGAGATAAATACCTATAAAGTAATCGCTGATAACCAGAAGGCGGCTTATGATGCCACCACCCATTTAATAAAAAAAGGGTTTACCAAAATTGCACATATCACCAATGCGGCAAACCTTTCTATCACCGGTGAAAGATTAGAAGGTTATAAAAAAGCACTGGAAGAAAACAGCATACCTTATAATGAAAAGTATGTACACTACTGCAACCATGGCGGCATGGTAGTGGAAGAAATTGAAGAAGCATTGAAAAAATTACTAGCGCTGAAACAAAAACCAAATGGTGTGGTAACTGCCAGCGACAGGATTACAACAGGCATGCTTTCTGCCATGAGGAAACAAAATTTAAAAGCGCCGGATGATATAGCTATTGTTGGTTTTACCAATACCAATGTACCTGAAATTTTTAATCCTCCATTAACCACCATACGACAACCTGCTTTTGAAATGGGCCAGGTGGCAACAGAGCTTTTAATAAAACTTATTGAAAGTAAAAGGCCCATCACAGAGTTTGAAACAAAGGTGTTGAGCACAGAATTGTTTGTGAGAGAGTCTGCCTAATTTCCCACAAAGGCGCAAAGCGAACAAAGAAAATTTTAATTTTTTCAAATGGTAAACTTCAGGGTTGACAACAAACTTGCATTGGTAACAGGATGCAACAAAGGAATAGGAATGGCTATTGCTGTGGCGCTGGCAAATAGCGGTGCAGACATTATTGGTGTAAGCAGCAGCATGCCCGATAAAGACAGTGAAGTGGAAAAAGCAGTATTGGCAACAGGAAAAAAATTCTATCCTTATAAAGCAGATTTTACAAACAGGGATTCTCTGTATCAATTTTTAAGCGCTGTTGTAAAAGACCATCCAAAAATTGATATCCTTATCAATAATGCAGGCCACATTATGCGTAAGCCTGCAGCAGAACACCCGGATGAATACTGGGATACCATTATTGATATTAACCTGAATGCACAATTTATCATTACAAGAGAAATCGGCAAACAAATGCTGCAGCACAAATACGGCAAGATCGTTTTCACCGCTTCGCTGCTGAGTTTCCAGGGCGGCATCAATGTGCCGGGTTATGCTGCCAGCAAGGGCGCCATTGCTTCTTTATTAAAAGCATTTGCGAATGAATGGGCGAAACATGGTATCACAGTAAACGGTATTGCACCGGGCTATATCGCCACCGACAACACTATACAACTTCGTACTGATCCGGAAAGAAATACGGCTATCCTTTCCCGTATCCCTGCTAACAGATGGGGTGTGCCTGAAGATTTAACCGGCGCTTTTGTTTTTCTTTCTTCGCCTGCTTCTGATTATGTAAACGGAACTATATTGACTGTGGATGGTGGATGGATGGGAAGATAGAAAAACATTCTTTGCTATTGCCGCTTCAATGCTGTTTTACCAGACAACAAAATTATCAATGCGATGATGGTGGTGGATGACATCACAAACGACATGGCTGTAACAGCATCAAAAGGCAACATGCTCACACTGCCCGATATCAATCCCCCAATACCAATTTGTATAAAGCCCAGCAAAGAAGAAGCAGTGCCTGCATTTTTTGAAAATGGTGCCATACAAAGCGCTGCTGCATTCGGATAAGTGATACCACAACAGGAAAGCAGTATAAAAAGAAATATGATCACTGCTGTTAAGCCATACCATTCTTTTACAGAGCCAATTAAAAATAGTGTTGCAATGATCACCTGTACTATCAACACCGTTTTTAATATCTGTTGATTGCTGAATCTTTTTGTAAGAATATGATTCATCTGGCTGCCGCCAATAAAACCTACCGATAACAAAGCAAACACGCCGCCGTATAATTTTTCGCTTAGATGAAAATGATCCATGAATATAGCAGGTGAATGTGCCACATATACAAACAAACCAGAGAAAGAAAAACTACCTGCTAATGCAAACACATAAAAACGTGGGTTTGTCAACACTTCTTTAAACCCTTTAATGATAGGTGAAGGTTTTAATGAAATGCTTTTATCCGGTGCATGCCCTTCGGGCAAAAAGAAAAACACTGCCAACAAAATGATGAGTGTGATAGCCGCCAGCATAATAAACACAAAATGCCATCCCCACCAGTCAATAATAAAACTACCAACAGTAGGCGCCAATAATGGTGACGCTCCCAATATCAACACCAGGAATGAAATAACACTGGCGCTTTTTTCTACCGGAAAAAAATCTCTCACCATTGCCATGGCTGCTACAGATGCAACACATCCACCCAATGCCTGTACAAAACGTATCAGCCACAATGCTTCAATTGTGCTGGTAGTAAAACAACCGATGGTGGCAATGATGTATAATAACAGCCCGATATATAAAGGTGGCTTTCTTCCAAAGCGGTCGAGTAAAGGTCCGTAAATGAGTTGTCCAACGGCATAGCCGAGGAAATACGTTGATACTGATAATGCAACTTTATATATAGTGGTATTAAAATCACTGGCGATACGTGGGAAGGCGGGCAGGTACATATCAATTGAAAACGGTGTGATAGTATTGAGTGCGCCGAGGATGAGGATGAGAAGAAAATTTTGTTGTTTGCTCCGGATGGTTGCAGTCATGTTTTTTGAACTATTTTATAGTAATTGCAAAGTAATGTCATAAGCAGCTTAAATGTGACTCATTGCAACTGTGCTTGCAGCTCATATTTACTCAAACTAAATTCAATCCGGGTTTCAAAATGAGCTTCAATAGTAAAAAAGACAATTCGGCTCATACAAATTTAAAATAAAGCTCATTTTGATTGTATTTTGAGCAGCAATTTGTATTTTTATGAGCTTCAAATTTAATCAATGGCAGCGGAATTAAACGGAAAAGGAAGGCAGGTACTTGAATTTATTAAGGCAAATCCCCAATCCTCTTCAAAAGAAATACATACGGGATTGAAGGAAACGATCAGCTATCCAACTATTAAAAGAGTATTACAAAAATTAATTTCAGAAAACCTGGTAGCTGTAAATGGCCAGGGAAAAGCAACCAAATATCAATTAAGCAATGCCTATGAATTGCTGCACCCGGTTGATGCCCGTAAATATTTCGAAAAAGAAGTTGATGAAAGAAAAATAAAAGAAAGTTTTAATCATCATTTGCTCACACATATTTTACCTGCTGTCGCACTCTTTACCAAAGATGAATTGGCACATCTTGATACGCTGCAAGAAAATTATAACAGCAATGTATCTAATCTGTCACCTGCGTCATACAAAAAAGAACTGGAACGTTTGGCGATTGACCTTAGCTGGAAATCATCGCAGATAGAAGGCAACACTTATTCATTATTAGAAACAGAAAATCTTTTAAAAGAAAAGCAAACCGCCGCCGGCAAAACAAAGGATGAAGCCACCATGCTGCTGAACCATAAAGAAGCATTGGATTTTATTATTGCTAACCCTGGTTATGTTTCCCCCCTGGGTGTTTCCGTTATCGAAGACATTCACAGCCTTTTAATAAAAGACCTTGCCGTGGACAGGAATATCAGGAAACAAAGAGTAGGTATTTCAGGCACCAACTATAAGCCACTTGACAATGAGTTCCAGATAAAAGAAGCACTGGAAGATATGTGTGCATTGGTGAACAAACAGGAAAATGTTTTTGCGAAAGCATTGTTGTTGCTGGTATTGGTTTCCTACATTCAGCCTTTTGCTGATGGCAATAAAAGAACAGCAAGAATTTTAAGTAATGCCATACTCATCAATAATCAATATTGCCCCATCTCTTTCAGAACGGTAGATGCAGTTGAATACAAAAAATCCATGTTGATATTTTATGAGCAGAATAATATTACTGCATTCAAAGAAATTTTTATCAGCCAGTTTGAATTTGCAGTAAATACTTATTTTTAAACAGGGAGCCCGGTTAAGTTGCCGCCACCACAACTGCACCAGTTGCCGCTGTTGCTTTAGTAGCTGCCCCGGCCGCATCATTGTTTACATTGGCTATGCTTACAAAGCCAAAGCCCCAGCCTTTGAGTTCGTTCTTCCATATTAGCGACCCGTCTTTGGTATCAAGACAAACCAGTATGCCTGCACAGCCAATATAAATTTTATTATCTTCTACTGTTATCTGGCCAATTTGTGTCATGTTGGAAAACCCATACTCTTTCAACTTTACTTCCCAGGTAATGGTTCCGTCTTTTTTGTTGATGGCTGCTACACGGCCATTGGATAAAATGTATAAGGTGTTGTTTTGCTTCATTGCATTTTTTTATAAAATTATGGAATTGGTGGTATTGTCACTTTTTCTTAATAAAAAAGTAACTCACGATATACAGCCTCCCGAATGCTTTCGGGATCAACAGCTATGATGAACGATTATTCGTTGGTGGCTTGTACATTTCCCAGCTACTCTTTGAGGCTGGGAGTATGATTACTGGGAAGAGTATGTTATTGAAAAATAAACCAACGTTGTCTATAAGCATCACTCTACTTTTTTCATCTCTTTCCATTGCTGGTCCTGGAATACGGAAGATGGATCGAAATTAGGGTTGTCGCTCATGATAAAACTGCTGCCATCGCTTCTGCTCCAGGCATGATTGTACCCTGAACTTAATTCTATTCTTCCCGTTTCGTCTTTGTAGGTTTCCACTTCCCGTATGGCTTTTACAAAGTTGGTGTGTATGCGGTCCTGCGATTGTTGCGATGCTTCCCAGTTACGCATATTGGCATCCATCGCATTTAAGTTTTGTTGTCCTTTCTTAATAGCGTTTTCACCCATCTGCCTCGTTTGTTCATCCATCATTTTTATTTTGCCAATATGTGCTATCTGCTTTTGCTGCCTTATGCTGAGCCAAAAATTATCAACGCTGCTTTTCCATGCCGTGTTAGTTCTTACACTGCTCATTATCACACTCATTAAATTAGCGGCCTTGCTGCTTTCTGCTGCAGGATATTTCAATACCACTCTTTCTGTTGCGATGCTGGTGTAAATAGTTGTGCTGGCGCCTGTGTATGTATTAGGCACATTGGTCGTAATAATATTCACTGCACATAGTACAATACCTTCCTGCCCGTTGCTCCATTTTACTTTGGCATATACGGCACTGGGAGTAAAGTTTACCTGCGATGCTCCATACCGCATTAGCTCCTGTCTTGTTTTGTTATTGCTTTCTTCCATTGCTTTTACGCCGCCGGGATTTTCATTGATACTTATCAACTGTGGGTTACCCAATTCATTCGGTGCAAATACATTTTTATAATAGGCTTCTGCATTCATTGGTTGGCCATACCAGCAATACTTAACCATTGGCTGGCTCCTGTTAAACTGGTCCATTTGCGGATCGGTATTATAACCCCACATATCATTGGGCAACATTTCAAAACTAAATTTACCATCAGGCGACGATGCTTTTACAGACTGGTTGTTGCCGGCACAAGTGGTACCGGGCTGGTTCCATATAATATTGCCATCTGCGTTCCAGTTCTTCGGCAATAAAAGGCTGAAGGCTTCTACCGGCTGGCTAAAACCAACTTTATCCAATATTCTTGTTCTGGTAAATTCTGTATAATTTTTTCCTTCTGCATATTTTGATGACACTGCTTTTTTGCCGTCAGCACTGTTTTTGCCTGAAGCTGTTTTATCCTGGCTATTACAACTGGTTACCTGCAGCATGGCCGCAGTGCTTACCAGCAACTGGGAAAAAATATGGTATCGCATGTGTTTTTGTTTGAAAGTTGAAAGTAAGTTTATTGACGCTTGCGATAACAAAGGGCTTAGTTATCGGTGTGTGGAAAGAGCCGCTTATATGGACTGCGTAGGGTTTGCCTTCGGCAAAAGTTTTGTTGTCACTTTTTTCCCCGACGTAAAGCCGGGATTTACAACTTCATAAAAAAGTAACCAACGAAATCAAGACGGAATGATGTACAACGCATTCCGTCAGTAGCTATGATGAACAGTTGTATGTTGATGGCTTGTACATTTTTTCGCTATTTTAGAGGCAGATCGTATGAGTGATTCAAATAGTATTTAATTAACCTTCTCCACCGCTTCAATCACTTCTTTACTGGCAGGAGAAACAGAAGGCCCGAAATAGTTTACCAGTTTACCTTCTTCATCAACTAAGTATTTGGCAAAATTCCAGGAAGGCGCTTTGCTGTTCCAGCCATTACTCAATGCATTGGTGAGCCAGTGATAGACAGGTGTTTGTTCTGCGGAAGACTGCACCGTACTTTTTGACATCACCGGGAAACTGATATGATAATTGCCGGTGCAGAACGCTGCAATTTCTGCATCGGTGCCTTTTTCCTGCCCGCCAAAATCATTTGTAGGAAAGGCGAGTATTGCCAAACCATCCTTGTATTGCCGGTGAATTTTTTCCAGTTCTTCATACTGCCCGGTGTAGCCGCAATCGGAAGCCGTGTTTACGATCATTACTTTCTTTCCTTTCAATACAGAAAAATCAAACATCGTTCCATAGCCATTCACTGCTTTTAAACTGTAAAAAGAAACAGGCGGCGGCACTTTTTCGTTTTGCAATACTTCGTTGGTTCGTTTGTTGTTTTTATTGAGCCACATCCAGATGGGGTAAACGGTTTTTAAAAATTGTTGTTTTATGGTCATTGTCAATTGGATTTTGTTTTTAGAATTTAATCCCACAAAGGAGACCAAGGAAAACTCTGGTGAGCTTTTGCCTTTGTGGGAAATTGAGTTTCTATCTAATCACCCATTTAAACAGTTTCAACTTTCCTTTAAACGGTGGATACTTTATTGAAGGGTCGAACCAGGTAGGTGTTTTCATCACTGACTTGTTATGTGAAAAAACATCAAAGGATGCTTTGCCATGGTATTGCCCTGTGCCGCTAAAACCCCTGCCGCCAAAAGGTAAATGATGATTGGTGAGGTGCCAGCTTGCATTGTTTACACAGCCGCCACCAAACGCCACACTATTCAACCAATCTTTTTCTTTTGCCGCTGAAGATGTAAACACATAAAAAGACAAAGGGTTTTTGTTTTGTTCAATTATTTTCAGCGCTTCTTCTTTTGTATTAAAAGATAATACCGGAAGTATGGGGCCAAATATTTCTTCTTTCATCACGGCGTCGTTCATGTTTATATTTTCAAGAAGCGTAGGTTCAATATACAAGCTGGCTTTGTCATAATTACCACCGTGTACAATTTTTCCCTGCGATAAATATTTTACAAGCCTGTCAAATTGCTTTTCATTGATGATGCGTCCGTAGTTGTCATGTTCTTTTGGATTAGCTCCATAAAATTGCTGCAGGGAAGTTTTGAGTGCCTGCACCAGTTTGTCTTTAATAGACACATGTGCAAGAATATAATCCGGTGCCACACACATTTGTCCGCAGTTGCTGAAACTCGTCATTGCAATACGCCTTGCTGCTACTTTTATGTTGGCATCGCTTTCAACAATACAGGGGCTTTTGCCACCGAGTTCTAAAGTAACCGGCACTAATTTTTCTGCCGCCATTTTATAAATGACCTTTCCCACTGCAGTACTGCCTGTATAAAAAATATGATCGAATGTAAAGTTGTTCATCATTGCCGGTATCACGGCAGCGCCATCACCTTCTGCATACAGCACATATTCTTTGGGGAATATTTCTTCAATTATTTTTTTCATAACGGCGGCGGTGGCCGGCGCAAACTCACTTGGTTTTAACACCACACAATTGCCTGCAGCAATAGCTCCCACCAATGGATTTATCAATAATTGAAATGGATAATTCCACGGACCGATGATAAGCACAACACCCAAAGGTTCTTTCAAGACAAAACTGGATGAGGGAACGTTTAATAAGTTTGTTTTTACCTTTTCTGTTGCCATCCATACAGAAAGGTTTTTGATGGCATAATTTAATTCGGAGATCACAATGCCGTTCTCTGTTACCCAGCACTCTTCAGCGCTTTTCTTCAGATCGCTGTGGAGCGCTGCATAAATTTCCTGCTCGTATTTTTCAATAGCCTGTTTTAATTTTTTTAACTGCTGCTTACGGAATGCATGCGTTTTGGTAACGCCGCTGTCAAAGTAATTCCGCATGGCTGCTAACTGTGATTGTATATTCATAATTCAACCGTTAATGCTTATAAAATTAGGTGAATAAAACCGGCTGTCTTTATTCTGTTAAGAATAAAATTCTGTTTGTTTATCTTCGGGAGTATGATTCGGAATATCACTAAAAGCGATTTTGATTTTATTTATGGATTGTATATGCATCCGCAGGTAAACCCGTTCCTGATGTATGAGCAAATGGATGGGGCAGGTTTTATTTCTATATTCAACGAACTGCTTGCAAAAAATATCGTTTATATTTTTAGTGTGGATGGCAATAATATCGGCATGTTCAAATTCATCAAACAGGAACACCGGGACTCACATAAAGCTTATCTGGGTGGTCTGGCCATTGATCCTTCTTTTTCAGGCAAAGGCTATGGCCTGCAGATGATGAAAGAAATAGTTGAACTGGGGAAAACGATGGACATTCTGAGGATTGAACTAAGCGTTTCCACTTTTAATGAAAAAGCTATTTCATTGTATGAAAAGGTGGGTTTTGAAAAGGAAGGGGTAATGAGAAAATTCACACATTTAAAAAGTGAAGGCAGGTTTATTGATGAAGTGATGATGAGTTATTTGTATGAATAACCCTTCGGCCTCTGTACCTCAGCGTGCAAAACAATTCCACGCAGAGAAGCAGAGGGCGCAGAGAAAAGACAACTAAGTTGCAGCAACCACAAATTCAGGCTAAACGCTTTCAGGGAGTTTGGTTAAAAAGATTTTTTATGACAGATGAACATTTTATGAAACAGGCTTTGAGGGAAGCACAAAGAGCCTTTGAAGAAGATGAAGTTCCCGTTGGTGCGGTTGTTGTGATGAATGAACGCATCATAGCCCGTGGCTACAACCAGGTGGAGAAACTGAATGACAGTACGGCACATGCAGAGATCATTGCATTGACGGCTGCATTTAATTTTTTAGGAAGCAAGTATTTGCCTGAAGCTACTTTGTACGTAACAGTGGAGCCATGCGTAATGTGCAGTGGCGCTTTATACTGGAGCAAAGTGGGCCGTGTGGTGTATGGTGCTTCGGATGAAAAAAATGGTTATCGCCATACCACCGGTAGCAATAGTCCTTTTCATCCTAAAACAATTGTGGAGAGTGGATTGATGGCGGATGAATGTGCGGCACTGATGAAAGATTTCTTTCGCAGCAAAAGGTAGCTTGCGAAATAAGAAAGAAATAATACAAAAGAGAACATTTTGAGAAAGCAGTTTGTAATTTTAATGCCTGCTTAATCAAAGGCAACAATAATCAATAATTAATTAATCAATAATCAAACTTTAGTTATGGCATTTACACTACCGGCTCTGCCTTATGCACACGAAGCGCTTGAGCCACACATCGACACAAAGACAATGCAGATCCATCATGGCAAGCACCACCAGGCCTATGTTGACAACCTGAACAAGGCTATTGCCGGAACGGAGCATGAAAATAAATCACTGGAAGACCTGGTAAAAAGTGCAGGCAGTATTTCTCCTGCGGTTCGTAATAACGGCGGCGGACACTGGAACCACAGTTTTTTCTGGGAAAGTTTAGGCGCTACCGCCCAAGGCGGGACTGGCGGTACTCCATCAGGCGCTTTAGGTGATGCTATCAATGCAGCCTTTGGTTCTTTTGATGCATTCAAAGAAAAATTTAATGCGGCGGGCATGACAAGATTTGGAAGCGGCTGGGCATGGCTGATAGTAAAAGACGGAAAATTAGAAGTAAGCAGTACGCCTAACCAGGATAACCCTTTAATGGATGTAGCTGAAGTAAAAGGGACTCCTTTGCTTGGCTGCGATGTGTGGGAACATGCATACTATTTACATTATCAAAACCGCAGGGCAGATTATTTAGCTGCTTTCTGGAGTGTGGTTAATTGGAGTAAAGTGACAGAAAGGTTTGGTAAATAAATGTTGATTTATTTTATATAAACAGGCTGTAATTTATATTCCAGCCTTTTTTAATTTTACCATCACAAAACATATTGCTATGTGTGCCTACAAAAGAAAATCATGGGTGGAAAAAAGAGATATTGCAAAAGAAGTCGAAGTAAAAAAGATTGACAAGGATTTTGCAGATATAAAAGCTGGTGAAAAAATGCTGATTGCCACACCAAAAATTGTAGATGATTATATCCGCAGCATTTCAAAAGGCAAAGAAACCAGCCTGGCACAAATGCGTAAAGACCTGGCAGTAGAATTTAATGCTGATAAAACCTGTCCTGTTACTTCAGGTATTTTTCTTCGCATTGTGGCAGAGGCAGCACATGAAGAATATGAAAATGGTAAAGCTATTGGTAAGATCACGCCTTTCTGGCGGATAATAGATGAAAGATCGCCTGCTGCAAAAAAGCTGAGTTTTGGTGTTCCGTTTTTGAAAGAGCAAAGAAGAAAAGAAAAATTGCCTGCGTTATAGTTTTTTCTTTTTCTTCCAGCAATCATTTATATGGTCATCCACCATTCCGCTTGCCTGCATAAAGGCATAGCAAATTGTAGAACCAACAAACTTGAAACCTCTTTTCAATAAATCTTTACTCATTGCATCTGACACTGCAGTTTTAACAATAACATCCTGCATACCTTTTATATCATTCTCAATTGGTTTGCCGCCAACAAACTGCCAGATGTATTTGTCAAAACTTCCAAACTCCTTTTGTATTGCTAAATAAGTTTTTGCATTGGTAACAAAGGCATTTACTTTCAAACGGTTTCTTATAATGCCTGCATCCAATAATAATTTTTCAATTTTTGCTGCATTGTATTTACTCATTTTTACTGCATCGAAATTGTCAAATGCTTTCCTGTAATTTTCTCTTTTACTTAAAACAGTGTACCAGCTTAATCCTGCCTGTGCACCTTCCAAACAAAGCAGTTCAAATAATTTCTGGTCATCATGTAAAGGAGTTCCCCATTCATTATCATGATAACTTTTATAGAGATCATCTTTTAAGCACCAGCTACATCTTATTTTTTCTTTTGCCATAAAAATTTTGCCGCAATTTAGGAGGAATATAATTGCCACGGAGGCACGGATTTTTTGTTCCTTCTTTCTATCATAGCTTTTTCTAAAACATCTTTCCGTGTTTCCGTGGCAACAGCAGTGGCGTTCCCCATTCATTGTCGTGATAAATTTTATAGAGGTCTTCTTTGAAACACCTGGGGCATCTTATTTTTTCTTTTGCCATAAAATTCTTTGCCGCATTTAGGAGGAATACAATTGCCACGGAGGCACGGATTTTTTGTTCCTTCTTTCTATTGTAGTTTTTTCTAAAACATCTTTCCGTGTTTCCGTGGCAACAGAACTGACACATTTGCATAGAAAAGCAAACGGCATTATTTTTTCAGCATCATTCCTATTAATCTATTTTTTAACTAAAACAAAAAAACATGCACTACAATCAGTCATGTGGGAGCCTTCGCAACGCTATGGCATCCCAAGCCGCAAAAGGCAACCATTACGGAAATTCCACCAGGCCGGGATTTATCCGCTCTTCCATGCAACGGGCTGCAGTAAACATTTACAAAACAGACAGCACTTATGAATTGCTGCTGTTTGCACCCGGACGCATCAAAGAACATTTTCATTTGGATGTGAATGGAAATGAGCTCACCATTTCTTATACGCCGCCAGAAGGTTTCCCCCGCCCTGAATGGGTGTTGAGGGAATACAGCCGTGGTGGTTTTAAACGCAGCTTTACTTTGGATGAAAGTGTCGACACACAAAACATTTCTGCCAAATACGCAGATGGTGTGTTGCAGGTAACATTACCTGTAATTGCAGGTAAAGAAGCAGCGAAGAAAGAAATAGTGATCAACTAAGCATTGATTTCTTTTTGCAGAACGGGCATTGTAATGATGCCCGTTTTTATTTTATCAGGGCACAGGATCATAACCATGTCCACCCCATGGATGGCAACGTGCTATTCTTTTTGCAGTGAGCCACAAACCTTTTACCGGGCCGTATTTTTTTAATGCTTCAATACCATAATGAGAACAGGTAGGTGTGTACCTGCATTTGTTTCCCAGCCAGGGAGAAATTATCATTTGATACAGTTTTATCAAAATGATAAAAGGGAAACTACATATTTGAAGAAATCTCTTCATTCATTATTTTTTGCAACTTTTTTAATGATGCATTCATTTTTTCAAACACGGTTTTGTATTCCGGAATTTCATTACCAACATACAAGATAAAAACAACAGCCTGTTTATTGTTCTGTTGCAAAGTATTTTTCAATTCATTGTTTTGCAAACGCCATGCTTCCCTCATTAATCTTTTAATGCGGTTTCGTTCTGTCGCTTTTTTAAAATTTCGTTTGCTTACACTGAAAGCACATTGAAGGTTTAAGGTTTCAGGTTTAAGGTTTAAGGTTTGCGAAGAAGCCGTTTTGTAAATTATTTTAAACGGAAATATAGAAAATGATTTACTTCTGCAAATAATTGCTCAATTGCCTTACGGCTTTTAAGGCGTTCGTTTTTACCAAGTGTATATCGTTGTTTTGCTTCCAACGTATTCAAAATTAAAAAAGCCCTCCGAAGAGAGCTTATTATTTTCAGACTCCAGTTCCCCTTTAGGAGCGGAGGGGTCTATTTTTTACCGAAACGTTCGTCAGAAACTGTTAATTTATGACGTCCTTTTGCCCTGCGGCTTGCTAATACCTTACGGCCGTTAGCAGTTTGCATACGCTTACGGAAACCATGAACTGATTTACGGCGACGTACGTGGGGCTGGAATGTTCTTTTTTTACCTGGCATTGTTTAAAATTTTCCTTTTAAAAAATGTTTTTAAAACTCTTTTAGTTACACTCACCAGGGCACCATCCCTGCTGTTTGTGAAAGGACGGCAAAAGTAAGGGAAAATAGCGAAGTGGTAGACTTAAAATTGAAAGTTTTTTGAAATTACAACGCCAAATGTGTTGATTTTACTGGCTTTCCGTAGAAAATAGCTGCCTTACTATCAAAGTCATCGGCAGAATCGGTGGTAAAAAATTGCAGGCTGCTTCCTTTGCTGCATCTTTCCTCCATTTCCGGGTGGCGGTGCAGATAATCGGCCAGGCCTTCGGCTACAATATTTCCCTGCGGTATTATAGCGCAACCTGCAGGGGCAAACTGTTTTATCTTTTCTATCAATAAAGGATAATGTGTGCAGGCCAGCAAAATGGTATCAATATCTGTTGATTGAGACAACAAATGCTGTACATGTTTTTCAATAAAATAATCTGCGCCCTTGCTGTTATGCTCATTGTTCTCCACCAATGGCACCCACATTGGGCAGGCTTCCTGGTACACTTTGCACTCCGGGAAAAATTTCTCTATTTCTATTAAATATGATTGTGACTGTACTGTGCCGGTGGTTCCCAAAATCCCTACGCTTTTTGTTTTGCTGAAGTTGCCAATGATTTCAGATGTTGGCCTTATTACACCCAATACTCTTTTTGAAGGATCAATTTTTGGCAGATCATTTTGCTGGATGGTACGCAATGCTTTTGCAGAAGCGGTATTACAGGCCAATATCACCAATGAGCAACCCTGCTGAAAAAACCATTCCACACATTGCAATGTGTACTGGTAAACTGTATCAAAACTCCGTGTACCATACGGTGCCCGTGCATTATCGCCGAGATAGATATAATCGTACTGCGGCAGCTTTGCAGTAATTTCTTTCAATACTGTCAACCCGCCGTAGCCGCTGTCGAAAACACCAATAGCCTTTGCTCATACATCAAAAATAACAAAAGCCACCAGTTAGTCAACTGGTGGCTTTATAAAATATCTTTTACAATAATTATTGTTTTTTTACTCCGCCCGCTGCCGGTTTAGGAGCACCTAATACCCATTTTCTTTTTTACCAATGGCAAAATATCATCGCCTGGAGGGCCAACCAATACTGCCGCAGATTCCAAAACATAAGTATATCCATTTTCTTTTGCTGTTGCTTTTATCGCATCAGCAGCTTTTGCCCTGATGGGACCAATCAGCTCCTGTGATTTTTGCTGTATCATTTGCTGCATGGTCTGGTTCCAGCCCTGCACTTTTTGGTACAATGCAATCAGGTCATTTCTTTTTAATTCTTTTTGAGTAGCCGTCATCTTTACTGAATCAAGCCCGAAAATGCTGTCCTTTTCATTCAGTTCACGTAGGTAATCATTTCCCTGCGCCTGTAAAGAGGTTTGATAATCCTGCAATTGGTTATTAGCAGTTTCTGTTTCTGGCATTGAGCCTATCAATTCTTCTGTGCTGATGTAGCCAATTTTGCTTTGTGCTGCTGCATTGTTTGTAAAGCCTGCTACAGATACCAATACTACAAATGAGAGTAATACTTTTTTCATTGTTCTTTCTGATGTTTAAAAAAAGTTTCTCTTTATAAAGAGAAACATGGTGAATTATTGTAATTGTTTTTATGTAACCAATTAATAAGCCATAAGAATGATTTTTTAAACTTATGGCTGCATTGCCCCTGCCTATTGTGATTTATTTAACACCCAGATTCTTCAGCACATCATCGCTCCTGTCCAGTTTTGGGTCGGCAAATATAACAGTAATTCCTTCACTTTTATCTAAAATAAAATCGTACTGTTTTTCAAGCGCCAGTTTTTGAATGGCTGTATAAACCTTGTCCTGTATGGGTTTTATCAGTTCCTGTCTTTTTTTAAACAGGTCGCCTTCAAAGCCAAAGCGTTTTTTTTGCATATCCCTCAGTTCTTTCTCCTTGTTGTACAATTCATCTTCTCTTTTCTTTTTCAATTCATCGCTCAGCATCACCTGCTCCGCATCAAAATCCTTATACATTTTATCCAGTGCAGTTTGTTTTGTTTCAATTTCCTGCTGCCACTGGGCGCTGTACTGGTCTAGCTTTGGCTTGAGATTCTTTATACTCCGGCAATTTTTCCAGGATATATTTAGAATCAATTATAGCATAGCGCTGTGCATTTACAAAGATTGCCAACACCAGCAGGCAACCAGTAAGAAAAAGATATTTTTTCATGGTGGCGTATTTTAATTGTTGCAAATAAACGATTAAACAGTGAAAATTTATTGTGGTTCCTGGCCCAGCATAAAGGTGAACTTGTATGCATTCTTTATTGGTTCGCCTGCTTTTATCCTGTCAAATCCTATTCCATAATCAAAGCCTAACAAACCAAACATGGGCAGGAAGAAACGCATACCTACACCAGCAGAACGGCGGAGCTTGAATGGATTGTAATCTTTAAAGCTGTACCATCCATTGGCTGCTTCAAAAAACGCCAGGCCATAAATAGTACTGCTGGGGTTTGTGCTGAATGGATAACGTAGTTCAACCGTGTATTTATTAAAAATGGTAAAGAACTCCGTGGGGTTTACATTTTCCGGGTTTATTTTAGGATTGGAACTTGAATAAATCGGATAGCCCCTGTGTGCAATGATATCATATCCTAATAAACCAAAGTTGTTACTCAGGCCTGCATCACCCACCTGGAAACGTTCAAATGGAGAGATATTTCTCTTATCACTGTATTTTCCAATAAAGCCATATTTAGCAGCCACTTTTAAAATAAACTGCCTGTTTTTTTCTGCTCCTTTTGCCATACCTATCGGCACGTAATATTCTCCTGTAAACATCCATTTATGAAATTCCGGAAGTTTAAATTCATTATCACCTTCTTTATACAAACCCAATGCAGTGTAAGGCAAAGTAAACTGGCCGCTCAACAAAAAATTTGAACCGCCTGTTGGGAATATCGGGCTTCCTGTGGCAGCATAACGTGCAAGCGAAAGTTTTAAACTGAGGTTAGTGGAAGTTCCATCTGACTAAGCCACCAAAACCACTTACCGCATAGTTGCGGAGTTTATATTGCTGAAAATTGATAGAAGTGGTCAATGAGAAATAATCATCCGGCCATTTTAACTGCTTGCCCAATGCAATACTGGCACCTAAAATTCTCAGGTACGAAGTATCACCGCATGACTTACAGTAGTTACCAAAACGATCGTAAGAATTTGTTTGTTTGGTGTTGTAAAAACTTACTGAAAAAGAATTTCTTTTTCTTCCACCCAGCCAGGGTTCGGTAAATGAAAAATTATAAGTGCGGAAAGCCCTTCCGTTCGATTGTATCCTTGCACTTAATTTTTGCCCGCCGCCAGAAGGTAATGGATCCCATGTGCTTTTCTTAAAGATATTATCGATCGAAAAGTTATTAAAAGTGATACCAAGCGTTCCGGTAAGGCCAATGCCGCCACCAAAACCTGCGGACAATTCCAACTGGTCATTTGATTTTTCTTCCACCGCCCAGTTTATATCCACTGTTCCATTATCTGCATTCGGTACTATATTAGGAACAATTTTTTCAGGGTTAAAAAATCCCAACTGGCCTAATTCCCTTTGTGTACGGATAATATCAGAACGGCTGAATTTTTCACCAGGCACAGTCCTTAATTCACGGCGGATAACATAGTCTTTTGTTTTGTCATTGCCCGTAATATCCATTTTTCCAATGGTTGCCTGTGGACCTTCCTGTCATGCGTATTTCAAAATCAATCGTGTCGTTGTAAACAGAAGTTTCAACAGGGTCTAACGCTGAAAAAAAATAACCGTCATCCATGTAAAGGCTCTGGATATCGCCGCCTTCTGCAGTTGCCTGCTTGCCCAATCTTTTATTCAATAAGATCAAGGTTATAAATATCTCCTTTCTTAATCCCCAGAAAAAGGTTCAGCACAGAATCAGTATATTTTGTATTTCCCCTCCATGCTATATCGCCAAAATAATATTTATGCCCTTCATTTACTTTTATATGAAGGTCGAGATTGCCCTTGGCATTGGGTATTTCTTTGTGATCAACAATTGCCGCATCCCTGAAACCTTCTGCATTGTAATAATCTAAAATGCTTTCCCTGTCTTCCTCATATTTCTGCGGATTGAATTTTGATGAACTGAATAATTTAAACCGGAAATACGGGTCAACAGCATCCTTTGTTTTGGATGGAGAAAGAAAGCCATAACCTTTAAGGTATTCTTTGAAAGTTATTTGTTTGGCGGTATCGTTATACGGGCTTGAGTATTTGGGAGGGTTAAGGGTGAACCTTGATTTTTCTTTTGTACCCTTCATCTGCTTTTTGATGCTCACCGTCTGTTACCTCTTCATTACCGGCAATATTGATTGAATTTACTTTTACCTTATTGCCTTTGTTAATATCAAAAATGAGTATCAACCCGTTTTGAACGCCCTTGGCTTGCTCTTCTCTTAATGTTACCGTTACATTGCGGTAAGATTTTTCGCTGTAAAACCTTCTTATTGCATCAACGGCACTCACTTTCATATTATCTGTTACCACCCTGTCTTTTGCCAAAGCTGTTTTTGCTTCCAGGTCTTCTTTTTCACCTTTTTTTATACCGATAAATCTTACATCTTCCAACCTTGGCCTTTCGGTAAGCGCCAGTTCAACATACAAATTGTTACCAACCAGGTTGGTAAAATACACCTGTACATCTGCAATCAGGTTTTGTTTCCACAGTTTGTTATCGCTTTGCTGAACGCATCAGTACCGGGAATTAGTACTTTATCGCCAATTGCCAAACCAGAAATAGATATGATTAGATTAGGGTCGAAAGACTGGTTGCCTGTAACAGTAATACCTGCAATGATATATTCTTTCGGGGGCCTGTTGTTAAATATTTCAATCAATTGTGGGTTAACAGAAACCCGGGGGCTGTCTGGAATAATCTGTGCACCGGCTGTATGGGCACTAAAAAGAAATAACAACAATAAATAAAACAGTTCTGGTAAATCCTCTGCATCAAATTTTTTTTACGGGCGGCAATATACTTGCTATTATGAAAACTATTTGTTAAACAATCCCATGCTGCTGCTTATACAGCAGTTACATATATCTTTTAAAACGGGCTAACCAACTATCTTCACCTCTTTACTTACCTGTTCGCCTGTTTTACCAAACCTTCTTTCTCTTTGCTGAAAATCAACAATGGCCTCGTACAAATTTTCTTTCCTGAAATCGGGCCATCTTGTATTGGTAAAATACAATTCTGCATAAGCCAGCTGGTACAATAAAAAATTACTTATCCGGTATTCGCCACTGGTTCGTATCATCAATTCAGGGTCAGGAAAACCGCTGGTGGTTAAATAATTCTGCAACGTTTCCTGGTAATAGTTTCCGGGTCAAGATGCCTTTTTTTACATCTGCCGCAATATTTTTTACTGCATTTACCAGTTCCCACCGGCTGCTGTAGCTAATGCCATTACAAGTTTAAGCCCGTATTGGTACTGGTTTCATCAAATGCCTCTTCAAGTGCCTGCCTTGCAGTGGCCGGCAACATATCCAGGTCGCCGATCACATGCAGCTTAATATTATTCTTATTAAGTGTTGGTACTTCTTTCCGGATGGTATCTACCAATATTTCCATCAATCCGCTTACTTCATTGGCTGGCCTGTCCCAGTTTTCGGTACTAAAAGCATACAGGGTAAGATATTCAATACCCAATTCTGCACATCCTTCCACAATATTCCTTACACTTTCCACGCCATGCAGGTGGCCAAAAAGCCGGTCTTCGCCTTTTTCCTGCGCCCATCTTCCATTGCCATCCATAATGATGGCAATATGCTTTGGCAACCTGGCCTATATCTATTTTATCTTTTACACTCATAGTATAGCAAAAAGCAATTTTTTACTAAGGGCGCAAAAGTAATACAATTTAGGGGGAATAATGGAGGGAGTTTTGGTTGACTGCGGAAGGCTTTCCAAGTGTACGACAAAGTATCGTCAGTTTGAGCTCTAATAAGAAAACTATGCATAAATCTGCACATTCTTCAACCTTACTGCAAGCCTACGAATAGCTGTTTGTATTTTTTTTGCCTGCACTTCTGATGGATTTTTTACACCAGATGCATATTGCCGCAACAAACCCGGGTTGATCCCCGAAAGCTCTGCAATTTTTGACTGGTTGAGGAAGTTGAACTCTTCAAAAAATACAGTCAGGTCATAAGCGTATTCAAAAGTTACATCTTCTGTCTGGTGATAGTCTTTTAAAAGTTTACGGATTTTTTTTTCTAAAGCCTGTAAGGTAGTAGCTGAATCTACAATGAGATTATCATCATGAGATACACGGCCCCATAATTTGCCGGCTTCCTTTTCTAATATTAGTTGTACTGTCATAGATTGCTACTTTTTATTTAAGCCCTGCCTGTTTTAAGAATTGAATTCAATGTGCCTTTTGGAATATCGCCACCATGCACCGGCACTGTAACTTTTCTCTTTTTAACCGGGTGCTCCAATTGAAGATGGCTTCCTTTCTGATCTTTCTGTCTCCACCCGTCTTTATTAAGGATTTTTAATAGTTCTTTTACTTTCATTAAATCTACTTTACTTCGACTTTATAAAGGTAGCATATTTGCTACTATTTTTCAATTCCCAGAAGATTTTTTTTAGTTTAGCGACTATAAGAACATCAAAGGTTGCTTTTGTTCTTATCCTTAATCATTTTCCCTGCCCGGGGAAAACGTTCACTAAACTAATTCAACAACTCTTTCAATTTACTTCAAGGTTTTATTTTTTGTTGCCGCCTTCAGCACTTTTGCATTCTGGCTGCTTACAATTTTTTTGCCCGATTTAGCTTCAATGGCTTTTCTTGTATTGCCTGCAATATCTCCACCCTGTTTTGCTATCACTTTATTTTCATCAAAATTCTTTGGTTTTTTCTCTTTGCTTATTTCTGTGGTGGTGGCTCCTGCCAGCATGTTCAGCACCAGTTCTAGATTGGTCATATTGTCCCGAAGGTTTTCTTTCTTCAGGTTTTTATGCTGCTTGTACTCTTTTACTGTTTTGCCGCTCCATCCTTTCGTAATAATATCTGTAAGCGTAGCAAATTCCTGTCCTTTCTTAACGCCTCTTTCCTCCCACTCGTCGGTTAACTCTTTTCTCACTTCAATACTTTTGAGGCGCTGGTTAATCCATTCTTTGCTGTAGCCGAGTTTCAAATAATTTTCCATTGCCCTGTCAATGCTCAGCTCAGGGTTTTGCGATTCCTCAATTCTTTCATAGCCTGTTCTTGCCAGCCATTGTTTAAAGGGCTCTGCTTTGGGGGATGGGATGGATTGGATAAGGCGGAGGAGTTGTTCGGTATCGGCGACATCGGTTTTGTAAAATTTGCCATCGGCAGATTGCATTTTCAGTTGGTTACAATTTGTAACCGACTCATTTCCCTCTTTTGCCAAACGATGTTTAAGCACTTTCCAATAGTTTCTTGCACCTAAGGAAGTTGGCTGATCTGTTAGAATAGAAATTACATCCACAATAGAGAAATACCATTTCTCTTCTTCTGCATCCCAATGGCTGCGGATTTGTTTGTGTTCAAAAAGTTTTATGTTGCTCATTGAGGTTTTGGTTATTATAGCAAAATAAAGAGTTTTTATTAAATGTCAAATTATTTAGTAAATTTGAATCTAATAAAATTAGCTAATATTTTATGCAAGCAAAACAATTTTATATTGTATCGCAAAGAACAGAGATTGCTATCAAGGCTTTTTGTATTACGCAAACAGAGGAGAGGTTAAAACAGGATGGAGCAATTGGAAAACATAATTTAGCTAAAATACAATTTGACATCAAAGAGAAGGTGCGACAGACTATTGAAAAATTAGTAAAAGCCGATACAGTAAATAACTTTATGGAATGACATGTAATTGGTTATTACGGGAAAATCTGTCAGCCAATTTTGAATTAATAAGACAATGGAATAAGAATAAAAGGAATATATGACAGTATTTACCTATCAATTCTATTTAAAAAGCAGCGGCATGATACTTGACGATTTAAAATTTTTTATAAAATAAAAAAGCCGCAAGCGAAGTACCAGTTCGCTCAAGGCTAAAACAAATCGGAAAATAGCGTGGAAAGCAAATGAGTGATCAAAGCAACTTATTCCATTTTTTAATGATAATCCTAATTACGAATTATCTTGAATCATTAAATATTCTTCTTTTTATTAGCAAAATTTCCTCACATCCCCAAACCCCATCCTTCCCCTTTCGTACCTTCACCTTCTTCGATAAACTCAGAATGACAAAGAATGCGTAATTATTTAGATGAACTGAACGAACCGCAGAGAGAAGCGGTTACCCATATTGACGGCCCATTGATGATCATTGCCGGTGCAGGCAGCGGCAAAACAAAAGTGCTCACTACCCGTATTGCCCACTTAATGGCAAATGGTGTGGATTCTTTTAATATCCTGGCATTGACCTTTACCAACAAAGCGGCCAAGGAAATGAAAGAAAGGGTGGAGACGAACCCTGGGCAACAGCGAAGCAAGGAATTTATACATCGGTACTTTTCACAGTGTGTTTGCAAGGATATTGAGAGGCGAAGCCAACAAGATCGGTTACCCCAACAACTTTACCATTTACGATACGGATGATGCCAAGAGTGTGATTAAAACAGTTATCAATGAACTGGAACTGGATGATAAAATTTATAAACCCAATACTGTTTACAACCGCATCTCTTCTGCCAAAAACAGTTTGGTAAGCCCGGAAGAATACAAGAACGACTGGGCATTGCAGCAGGAAGATGCAAGGGCCAACCGGCCTGCAATGGGAAGAATTTATGATGCCTACAACAAACGCTGTTTTAAAAACGGCGCTATGGATTTTGACGACCTGTTGTTTAAAATGTATGAGCTGCTGAAGAATCATCCGGATTCATTGAGCAAGTACCAGCGCAAGTTTAAATACATCATGATTGATGAGTACCAGGATACCAATACCTCCCAATATGAAATCATCAAACTGCTGGGCGCCATGCATGAAAATATTTGTGTGGTGGGTGATGATGCACAAAGTATTTACAGTTTCCGTGGCGCAACCATTGAAAATATATTGCAGTTTGAAAAAGATTATGATGATGTGAAAGTGGTGAAGCTGGAACAGAACTACCGCAGCACCAAAAACATTCTGAATGTAGCGAATGAAATTATCTGCCAACAACAAAAATCAATTGCCTAAAACATTGTGGACCGATAAAGGCGAAGGCGATAAAATAAAATTAGTACGTACAGCTACAGATAATGAAGAAGGAAAATTTGTAGCCGATACCATACAGGAACAAAAACTCCGCAATCATTTTCACAATAGTGAGTTTGCTATTTTGTACCGCACCAATGCACAAAGCCGCAGCTATGAAGAAAGCCTGCGGAGGATGAATATTGCTTACCGTATTTATGGTGGCTTGTCTTTTTATCAACGCAAAGAAATAAAAGATTATATCGCTTATTTAAGGGTGGTGGTAAATCCAAATGATGAAGAAGCACTGAAACGCATCATCAATTTTCCTACAAGGGGCATTGGTAAAACAACCATTGATAAAGCGGTGTTGGTTGCCAATGAAAATAATATCACCATGTGGCAGGTACTGGAGAGTGCAGCCATGTTATGGTTTTAAAGCAGGCACGCTGGAAGCCATCAGCAACTTTGTAACGATGATAAAAATGTTTCAAAGTGAGTTGCAGAAAAAGAATGCATATGACCTGGCAGTGATTGTTGGTAAAAGCACACTGATTGTAAAAGAATTATTCAATGATAAAACCACCGAAGGTGTTAGCCAGGTATGAGAACGTACAGGAATTACTGAACTCCATAAAAGAGTTTACTGAAACACCCATGAATGAAGAAGATGGGGAAGTGGGTGATAAAGGATTGGGTACTTTTTTGCAGCAGGTTTCTTTATACACTGATGCAGATAATAATAAAGATGATGCAGACAGTGTAAAGCTGATGACGATACATGCGGCCAAAGGATTGGAGTTTAGTTGTGTGTTTGTTGGCGGTCTGGAAGAAACATTATTCCCCAGCGGCATGAGCATTAATACAAGGGAAGAACTGGAAGAAGAAAGACGATTGTTTTATGTGGCTATCACAAGGGCAAAGAAAAAATTATGGCTCACGTATGCCAATGCCCGTTACCGTTTTGGGCAATTGCAGCAAAATGACCCCAGCCGTTTTATTGATGAAATGCCGGAAGAATTATATTGATAAAAGTTTTGCCGGTGGTGGCATCCGCAACCAAAGCCAGGGCAACAACTGCGGCGGTGGCTTGGAAAAAACTGCTTTTGACAGGATGAATGGCTGGCTGGCAAGGGAAGAAAAAAGCAAACCTTCTTATTTAGTGCCTACAAGGCCGCAAACAAAAGAACATACACCTACTGCAGATTTTGTTGCCAGCGATACCAGCAACTTACAGGCAGGACAAAAAGTAGAGCATCAAAAATTTGGTTTTGGTGAAGTGATGAAAATGGAAGGCGCTGCACACAATCCTATTGCAACAGTACATTTGAATTGAATGGAGAGAAGAAGATAATGCTGAATTATGCAAAGCTGAGGATAATGTGCCCCAAACCCCTGAAGGGGCTTAAAAGCAAGAGTTTAAAAATTTAAATCCCAGCTGAGAAGTTGATGTGATGATTTATTGATGAATAAAGAACAAATGAAAATGTGGAAGATAAAATGTTTATTAAAGATTTGAAGCACCGCTCCCTTCCTTTAGGAAAGGGAGAAGAAGGGAAAGGCGCTTTTATATTATCACCTCCAGCTTAAACCCCGGCTTTCCTTCCACACTTTCCAAATTAAAATCACCATCCAACGCTTCTGTTTTTTCCTGTATGTTGCTATAGCCTTTACCATATTGTATTAGTTTCAGGTTAATACCGGTTCCATCATCGTGTACAATCATTTTTATTTTCTTTATCCTTCACTTCTACTGATACCATCACATTCCTGGCTTCTGAATGTTGTAGAATATTCATCACCTGCTCCTGTACAATGCGGTACAAAACCGTTTGCACATCAAAGTTAGCAAGCTTATTCAGGTTGTCATCCACATATATATTGTAACTGATAAGCCTGTTTTGAAACAAGTCTTTCAGTAATTCATTCAATGCTGTTTCAAAACCAAGGTCTTTTAACATTACCGGCGATAATCTTTTTGGCAATATTGCTGATGCCATTTATAGAATCCAATAATAAACCCTGTGCTTCCTGCAGCCACACCATTCCCGGTGCTGTTACGTGGTGCTTTGCCTGTGCTAAGTGCATATTGATGGCTGCCAGCACCTGGTTAATATTTTCATTCAGTTGTTCACTGATATTTTTTCTTTCATTTTCTTCTGCTTGAAAAATGGCTTTCAGCATGGTTCGATGGTGCTGTCTTCTTATTTTTTCCAAGCTCCTGCTGCAGGTCATCTATTTCTGTAAGGTCCTGCATGGTGCCGATCAGGCGGAGTGTTTTTCCATTCTCATCTCTCACTACAAATAACCTGTCCAGGATCAATTTATAACTTCCGTCTTTACACCTGAACTGGTATTTGCCCCACCAAACAGATTTTTCGCTTGCCATCACTTCATCCACTTCTGTTATCACTCTTTTTTTATCCTGCGGATGAAGATTGTTGCGCCACCAGCTTTCGTTGTCGGCCATCTCTTCCGGCGTATAACCCAACAGGTCGGTCATGCCTTCATTATAAAAAATTCCTTGGTAATAAAATCATATTCCCATATACCTTCTTTTGTGGCAATGGATAAAAGTTGAAAACGGTTGATAGATTTAAAATATTCTTCTGTATGTGCAAGTGCATAATCGGTCTGCAGCGTTTCTTTCATGGCTATTTAATTAAGGGAACAGGTAAAAAATTGTGTTTATATAAATTAGTGTTATGAATGATTTAGTATGCTTTAGAATAATATAACAACACAGCTGCATCTCCAAATACCATTTCTTTTTTATTGGCTTTATACACAAACAACGACCATGAAAAATCACCGGCAATAACATCAAGCCCTGCATTGGTAATTTTTACAACACATGACATTTGATTGACTTATCTGTTTGATAAAATGTTATCTCTCCATTGGCAGTGTTTTCACTTGTGCTGTCGGTTATTTTTATGTATTGTATAATATTTACCGGTGGGTTTATGGCACCGGGTTTTGCCTGCTTTCGATACACCATCCATTTGCCCATCACTTCAGATAAGGATAACAGGCACCGGGTCGCTGTATTCATCCTGCTTTACTACAGCTTTGCCATAATTTTCAAAATGAAAACTGTTTGTTCTTTTCAAGGTATGTACAAGCTCCTTCCTGGTTATCAAGCACCACCATGCTGTCCGTTAATGAAAGAATAGTATATACATCTCCGGCAGTCAACAATGTATTGGGGTCTTCAATCACTGCATCGCCTTTCATATTAGATGTAATGCCATTACGGGTAATCACTCTTCCTGTATCAATAAAGTGCAGGTAAGTGGTATCTGTAAAATCAGCAGGGTTGCCGGAGTTATCTGTACGGGAAACTTCCTGCCACTTGCCATTAAACTGCCCGATGTTATACAAGGAGCTTTCTTTTTGCCCCTGCCGGTTTTGTTTTTCGACACATCAATCGGCGGCATCCCTTTCCGTGTTACTTTTTGTGCGTATGCTGTGCCGGTAACAGATAACAGCAACAGAAATAACATGATTTTTTTTATATACATTAAATATGGATTTGATAGTTTTTAAAGAAGCAATCAGTCAATACTTCGTTGCATTGGGCTACTGTAAAAATTTGATAAAAAATCCTGTCTGCCTGTAAAGATAAAAATTACATTGATACTGCCTACTCTTTCGAGATTGGAAATTATACCCGTCAAAACTGCCGCAAACAGGCCCTTCAAAACAAAATAGCTTTATAACCGTTAAATTTGCATCGAATATTAAATATTCATTTTATGATCAAGACAGGCAGCACCATTATCAGCATCTATACTGAAATGACACCCAACCCGGAAACAATGAAATTTGTAGCCAACAAATTATTGTATCCCGGCAAAAGCATTGATTTTCCTGATGAAGCCAGTGCAATGCCATCACCATTGGCGCAGGAACTGTTTACATTTCCGTTTATTAAATCTGTTTTTATAGCCAGTAATTTTATCACGCTTACCAAAACAAATGAAACCGGCGACTGGCAGGATGTGATCCCAACCATCAAACAGTTTTTAAAAGAATACCTGGAAGAAGGCAAAGCGGTGGTGAATGAAGAAGCAGTTGCTGTATTAAAAACAGAAAGCAGCAATGCCGTAAGTGAAGATGATGACGATGTGGTAAAACGCATTAAAGAATTGCTTGGAAAATTATGTGAAGCCGGCCGTGGAAATGGATGGCGGCGCAATACAGTTTAAAAGCTATGAAGATGGCAAAGTAAACCTGATGCTGCAGGGAAGCTGCAGTGGTTGCCCTCATCAATGATCACATTAAAGAGCGGTATTGAAGGAATGATGAAACGCATGATACCGGAAGTGAAAGAAGTGGTGGCAGAAGCAGAGTAATATAATCAGCCCGTGTAAATCCTGTCAAAGGGAAGCTTCACAAAAAGTAAAAATAATTGAGGCACCTCGTTGTTATCAAAGCGTTGGTGCTTTTTTTATTTAAAAAATGCATGCCGGCAACGATTGCATAAAAACGAAACCTCAAAAACCAGATTGCTCAACGGCATATTTTTTTATTGCTAACTTTACTATTGCGCCTATCATTAAAGTGCAATAACAAGGCTCGCTATATGAAAAACTTTATGCCATCTGTTTCGCAGGAGCTGCTTTTGAGCATTGCCAATGGCGACAGCATTGCATTTTCAAAACTATTCAATCTTTATAAACAGCCAGTATATTCATATGCAGTTCATTTTACACATGCGGATTTTACCGCCGAAGAAATTACACAGGAAGTTTTTATGAAAATCTGGGTAAGCAGGGATAAACTGGCAGCATTAGAAAACTTTGAGGCATGGCTAATGACTGTAACGAGAAACTGTTGTTTTAACCAGTTAAAAAAAATGGCCAACGAATTAAAACTCAAAAAAGGCATATCAGCTTCCATAACAGAAACAACTGAAAGTATTGATATTGATCAGTATATTTTTGAAAAAGAGAACCAGCACCTGCTGGCACTTGCATTAGAGCAGTTGTCCCCACAGCAAAAAATCATTTTTAAGCTAAGCAGGGAAAAAGGGTTAAAGAACGGTGAAATAGCTTGCGAACTCAACCTTTCCCCCAATACCGTTAAGGCACATATGGTAAGTGCACTTAAAAAGATTAGGGATTATTTTGAAACCCATCCTATTTCTATCATCATCCTTGTTGCAGGAGCTTAGTTGCACAAATATTTTTTTTCTTTTGCCTAATCCTGTTTTCTTTTTGAATTGTCATTAAGGCGGAGCCATATTTTTACCATCACTAAATGATTGCTATGGAAGGAAACACGAGAATTGCTTATTTGCTCGGCCGCTACTTAAAAAATACATGCACCCCCGGAGAAAAGAATGAGCTTATTGAATTGCTTAGCAGTAATAAATATGATGAGCAGGTAAAAAGCGTTATGGATAAGGCATGGGACAGGCTGCCTTATGACTATACGATTTCCGAAAATCAGTCGCAACGAATATTATCTTCCATTCTTTCTGAAACCAGCGGCCGTGTTATTACAATGGCTACAGGCCGCCGCAAAAGAAAAATGTTCTGGGCTGCGGCATCAGTAATACTGCTTATTGCCAGTACACTTACATTTATACTTGTTAAACAATCAGCTTCTTCAGCAACATTTGCAACCCAAAAAGAAAAAACTACCAGCCCCAATAAGAATGATGTATCCCCTGGCAGTAACGGTGCTGTACTTACACTTGCAGATGGTTCTCAAATAATATTGGACAGCGTAACAGATGGCAACCTTGCAACACAGGGAGGCATTGCCATTATTAAAAAAGGCGGAATTATTAATTATGTAGGTGATAATAATAACAGCAATAATGCTATAGTGAGCTATAATACGATAACAACACCAAAGGGCCGCCAGTTTCAGCTTATGCTTGAAGATGGCACCAAAGTGTGGCTCAATGCAGGGTCATCTATAAAATTTCCTGCTGTGTTTAAAGGAAAAACAAGGGATGTGGTTGTAACAGGGGAAGCATACTTTGAAGTGGCAAAAGATGCAGCAAGGCCATTTAGGGTGGATGCAAAAGGAATGAACGTAGAAGTGCTGGGCACATATTTTAATGTAAATGCTTATGATGATGAAGCCTCCATCAATACAACATTGCTCGAGGGCTCAGTAAAAGTTATAAAGGGCAATAAAGAAAAATTACTTGTACCCGGCCAGCAGGCACAAATGAACGGGTTGGGAGAATTCAGCCTGGTAAAAAATGCGAATACCGAAGAAGTGATGGCATGGAAGAATAATTTTTTTTCATTTAATAATACAGATATAAGCAAACTGATGCGCCAGCTTTCAAGATGGTATGACGTGGAGGTGGAATTTAAAGGAGCCGTTCAACCTGTTACTTTTAATGGAAATATTTCAAGAATGGCAAACCTTTCAACGGTGCTGAAAATGCTGGAGTTGACAGAAGAGGTTAAATTTAGTATTGACGGAAAGAAGATATGGGTCTCTATGTAATTTTTTAAACCAATAAACTAAAGCTTATTAAGAAAGTAAAAGCAAGTACGGGTAACGGGTAATAAAAACCGGAAGTGCTGGTAACGCTTCCGGTGTAAAAAGCCTGGTTTAACCCAAAAATAAACTCTGTTAGTCATCTATTTTTTTAAAACCAAACAATACAAATGTATGAAACTACATGTTTTATCTAATGCCTTTACGGGAAATAACCGTATGAGGCACACCAAACTGCTGCGAATTATGAAATTGTTTGCCTTTTTGATGCTGGTTGCCTGCCTTACGGTAAAGGCCGACGGCTACTCACAAAAAATTTCCCTTTCGCTGCAAAATGCGCCTTTTCAAAAACTGGTGGAAGTCATCCGGTCGCAAAGCGGTTATCAATTTTTATATACCAACAAAATTGTAGCCCTTGCCAAGCCGGTAAACCTAAGTGTAAAAGATGCTACGGTTGAAGAAGTTTTAAATATTTATTTCGAAAGCCAGCCATTTACTTACACGATTATTGAAAAAACGGTAATTGTAAAAATTAAAAAAGCCGGGCCTCTTAAAGAAACTAAAGAAGCAGCCCTGGAACCGCCAATAGATATAAATGGCAAAGTGATGAATGAGAAACAGGAGCCGTTGATTGGCGTAAGTGTAAAATTAAAAGGCACGTCAATAGGTACATTCACAAATAATGATGGCAGTTTCCAGATACAAGTGCCGGATGCAAAATCAGTTCTTGAATTCAGTTATGTAGGCTATGTAAGCAAATCAATGACGGTTGGCGATAAAACACAATTGCTTGTATCGCTTGCTTTGGAAGATAAAAGCATGGCGGATGTGGTGGTGATTGGCTATGGCACACAAAGAAAATCGGATGTTACAAGTGCTGTGGCAAGTGTAAAATCTGAAAATTTTGTAACCGGTGCTGTACGGGATGCAGGCCAGTTGCTGCAGGGAAAGGTTGCTGGCTTAACCATAGGTTTACCAAGCGGCGACCCAACCAGCAACAGCCAGATACAGTTAAGGGGAACAGCAACGCTGTTTACAAGCACACAACCATTGGTATTGATTGATGGAATTCCCGGCGACATGAACAGTATTGCGCCGGAAGACATTGAAAGCATTGATGTGTTGAAGGATGGATCTGCGGCTGCTATTTATGGTACCCGTGGCACCAATGGTGTTATTCTTATAAAAACAAGAAGGGCTGATGGAAGGTCTGCAGAGCCAACAATTAATTACAGCGGTTATGTGAGCACACAAAAAATATCGAGGAAACCCGAAATGTTTACTGCTGCTGATTACAGAAAGCTAATTGCAGATGGCGTTGCTTTTCAGGATTTGGGCGCCAGCACAGATTGGCTGGATGTACTCAGCCGTTCCACACCGGTTAGCCATGTTCATACACTTTCAATGAAAGGAGGAACAAGCCAAACCAATTATATCGGAAGTATTAACTACAGAAAACTGGAAGGGATTTTTCTTAAATCAGATAACAGGACAATCAATGCCAGAATTGATGTTAATCACAACATGTTTAACAACAAACTGAAACTGAATTTTAATTTTATCAATAGCGACAACAAATATCAAACAGTAACACTGGGCGGTTTAAATACAAACAGAACAGTAAATACGGATGGGATCGATGCAAGCTACAATGGATTTATTTACAGGCAGGCGCTGATACGTAACCCGACAGCTCCAATAAAAAACCCTGATGGAACATGGGCAGAGCAAATTGCTATTGATAGTTATGTAAACCCATTAGCATTGCTGGAAGAATCAAGTGGACAAACTTCTTCACAAACTTCAAGAATAGCAGGAAGCGCCACCTGGTTGCCGGCAAAAGGATTAAGCTTAAAAGCATTGGGATCAAGAAGCAGGGTAAACAGGATTTTTGGATATGGTGAGACTAAAAATCATATCTCTACCATACGGGACGGAAAGAACGGGTATGGAAATAAATCAGATTATCAGGGCATTGATCAACTGCTTGAGTTAACGGCAGAGTACAGCAAGTCAGTTCAGGATCATAGCTTTTCTGTACTTGGTGGATACAGTTATCAGGACTTTGCGGTTGAAAATTCAAGCATTGAAAACTGGGATTTCCCGGCTGGCAATTATTCTTATGTTGACAATATTGGAAGCGGCAATGCTTTAAAAACCGGTGCAGCAAGAATGTCATCCAGCAAAACGGTGGCAAATCTTGTTGGATTTTTTGGAAGGGCAACATACACTTATAAAAGCAAATATCTTTTGATGGCCAACCTCAGGCACGAAGCATCTTCCAAACTTGTGGGCACAAATGACCCTTGGGGTTTATTCCCTGCAATTTCTGTAGGCTGGAAGATTGACAGGGAAAGTTTCATGCAAAATGTAAAGTTTATCAATGAATTAAAATTAAGGGCTGGATATGGTGTAACGGGAACTGCACCCGACGCACTGTTCCTGGGTGTGAGCAGGCTTGGTTATGATGGAGGATACGCATTTATTGGCGGCCAGTGGGTGCCAACCTTGGCGCCGGTAAGCAATCCCAATCCTTATCTGAGATGGGAAGAAAAACATGAAACAAATATTGGGTTGGATTTTTCATTTGCCAACAGAAGGATAAGCGGAAGTATTGATTACTATAAAAGAAAAACCAAAGGATTGTTGTACGATTACCCTGTTCCCACACCGCCTAATTTATTTGGCTTCACAAAAGCCAATGTGGGGGAAATGGAAAACAAAGGCCTTGAAGTGCTGATTAATATTGCCGCAATGCAGAAAAAAGATTTTGTGTGGAACTCATCATTTAATTTCTCCACCAATGCCAATAAGCTGGTTTCTCTTACCAACGATTTGTACAAACTCACCAACAACTTTATCAATGTTGGTTATACAGGTTCGCCAGTTCAAACTTATACTCACAGGGTAGAGGTTGGAAAAGCAATTGGAAATTTTTACGGCTACCAGGTAGTTGGTATTACGGATGATGGCAACTGGATATATTCTGATAAAGATGGAAAAGAAACGGAAACAAAAGGTGGCGAAGAAAACAAAAAAATATTAGGCAATGGCATACCCAAATATTATTTAGCCTGGAACAATAACGTAAGGTATAAAAACTTTGACCTTGGTGTAACCATGAGGGGTGCATTCAAATTCCAGGTACTGAATTTTACCAGGATGTATTATGAAAACCCGGCACCACTCAGTACAATCAATTAAAATCTGCACAGGAAAAAGTATTTGGCAAAGCAGTGCTTAATAAAAATGTACTGCCCGAATACAACAGCTATTATATTGAAAACGGCGATTTCTGGAAGATAGACAACATTACACTGGGATACAGTTTTAAAGCAAAGGCATTTAAAAACTGAGGGTTTATATGTCGCTGATTAATGCATTTACTTTCACTGGTTATAAAGGGAATGATCCCGAAGTTAACCGTCTGGGCCTTACTCCCGGGGATGATGACAGGGATAAATATCCTGCAACAAGGGTATACACTGCAGGCATCAATGTTACATTCTAATAACCTCTAAAAATTATTGCAAAATGAAAAATTCTTTTTTATATAAAAATATTTTACTGGTAGTAATTGGTATGCCAGTCATCTTTGCTTCATGTACAAAACTGAAGGATAAAAATTATAACGAAACAGTAGCCAACCAATATTCGCCTTCGGCCAATGACCTTGGCTCATTGGTGGGCCCTGCATATTCAGGCTGGCGCAATGTATTGTTTTCCACTAACGGGCTCTACTGGGTGCAGGAACTGGCCGGAGATGGAATGGTAATTCCTGCCCGGCCTTATGGATGGGTGGATGGTGGCAAATGGCGTGAGCTGCATGAACATACCTGGACTGCCGATCATGTAAGTATGCAGGAAATGTGGTCAGGGTCTTATGCCGCTATCACCAATTGCAACCGGGTTATATATCAAATAGAAACCGGGGCAATACCGGTTGCTGCGGCTCAAAAAGATGCAATCATTTCCGAATTAAAAGTATTGAGGGCTTCTTATTATTATGTATTGTGCGATGAGTTTGGCAATGTGCCTATCGTAACACAGTTTGATGTGCCCGAAGGTTTTTTACCTGAGCAAAACACACGCCAACAGGTATATGATTTTATTGTAACAGAAATTACAGATGCCATTCCAAATTTAACCGACGATAATACCAAATCAACTTACGGCAGGTTTAATAATAAATGGTCTGCCTATGCTTTACTGGCAAAAATGTACCTGAATGCAGGCGTGTATAAGGGAACTGCTGAATGGGCAAAATGCATAGAAGCATGTAATGCAATTATTAATTCAGGGAAGTTTTTGCTTGAAGCTAACCAGCGGGATGCGTTTAAAACTGCAAACGAAAACTCGCCGGAAATTTTATTTGCTATCCCTTTTGATGAAGTATTTACGGCTGGGTTTTATCTTTCGTTATACACGATGTGTCCGCAAAACCAGCAGACATATAATTCACAAAACGGTGGGTGGGGCGGCGTTTGTGCCATGCCGCAATTTATTGACAGTTACGATCCGCAGGATGATCGTTTAACTGGCGGATGGATACAGGGGCAACAATATTCTTCCAGCGGCGAGGCATTAACCTGTGGGTATGGAACAGTTGTTGGCCAGCCGCTTGTATTGTTAAATGAAGTTCCGGGAATTGATTCATCACAGGAAATACATGGATACCGGTTAGCGAAATATGAATTCAGGCAGGGCATGCGTACTTCGTTGAGCAATGATGTGCCGTTGCTTCGTTATACAGATGTATTGATGATGAAAGCAGAATGTTTGCTGCGTACAGGCGATGCTGACGGTGCTGCAACAATTGTTAGCAATGTAAGGGCAAGAAGTTTTGCTGCCAACCCTGCTAATGCAACTGTTACAGGGGTACAGCTATCTGGCTCAAGTGTATATGACTATGGGTTAAGAAACACTCATGCAACAACGCATGAGGGTGGTGGCGGTTTTCAGTACGGAAGGTTTTTAGATGAGTTAGGCTGGGAGTTCGCAATGGAAGGAAGAAGAAGGACTGATATGATAAGGTTTGGAGCCTACTCTTCAAAATCCTGGTTGTCTCATTCTCCTGTTGCAGCAACAAGAACATTAATGCCAATACCACAACAGGAATTGAATAAAAACCCAAAACTTCAGCAAAACCTGGGTTATTGATTCTAAAAAATAGAGAAGTTTTTTTCATATAGGCAAGCAATCATGCAGTCCCCGTTTGTCTAAACGGGGATTTTTTTAATTAAAATAAAACAATGGCTGAAAATAAATATTGCTTTACCAATGAAATATAATAACCATACATACAGGCATCTTGCTAACATTCTCATCTTTTTCATTGCAATAAATGCTGTATGTGCTTCCTGCACTAATGCTGGCGATAAAAAAAATACCGGAACAAAAGATTCAGTAAAACTATTTACGCTTCTTTCGCCGCCTGAAACTAATATCAGCTTTCGCAACGATGTGCAGGAAGATGAATACAATAACCCACTTGTGTATGAATATGTACATAATGGCGGAGGCGTTGCTGTTGGCGATATAAACAATGATGGGTTGGATGATGTTTTTTTTACAGCCAATAAAAACGACAACCAGTTATATCTTAATAAAGGGAATTTAAAATTTGAAAATATTACAATTACCAGTGGAACCAAAGGCCGCAGCAATAGCTGGAAAACCGGAGTAACCATGGCTGATGTAAATGGCGATGGGTTGCTGGATATTTATGTTTGTTATTCTGGTAATTTACCCGGGACACAAAGAGCAAATGAACTGCTCATTAATTATGGAGCGGATAAAAATAATATCCCTGTGTTTAAAGAAGAAGCAGCAGTGTATGGGCTTGCAGATTCTGCATTCTCCACCCAAGCTGCTTTTTTTGATTATGATAAAGACGGCGACCTTGATATGGTATTAATCAACCATTGCCCCAGAAGGTTTGAAAACCTGGATGATACCTACATTAATTTTTTGCTCAACAAAACAGATTCATTAACCGGAGTAAAGTTGTACAGAAATGAAAATGGGCATTTCAATAACATTACTTACAAATCGGGCATACGCAATACAAGGCTTAGTTACGGGCTTGGGGTTTCCATAGCAGACATTAATAATGATGGCTGGCCTGATATTTATTTGTCGAACGACTATATGGCACCGGATTATTTATATATCAATAATAAGAACGGAACATTTACTGACCACCTTGGTGATATGATTGGTTATACATCAGAGTTCTCAATGGGCAATGATGTTGCCGATATTAATAACGATGGCTTAAATGATATTTATACATTAGATATGCTGCCGGAAGATAATTACCGGCAAAAGTTACTTTCGGCAAATGACAACTATGAATTTTTTGAGTTGCGTAAAAGAACAGGATTACACCCGCAGTACATGCGCAATATGCTGCATGTAAATAATGGCGATGGCACATTTAGCGAAATGGCACAGTTCTCAGGCATTTCAAATACAGACTGGAGCTGGGCACCATTGTTTGCTGATTATGATAATGACGGCTGGAAAGATTTGTTTGTTACAAATGGCTATGTGCATGATTACACCAACCTTGATTTTTTAAAATATATGGGGGATTATCTCCAGGACAACCGGGGCAATGTGCGGCGTGAAACACTGCTGGAACTGGCTAAAAAAATGCCCTCGTCCAATGTTATTAATTATGTTTTTAAAAACAATGGGGATAACACATTTGAAAATAAAAGTGTTGCCTGGGGAATTGATGTTCCTTCAAACAGCAGCGGTGCTGCATATTCCGATTTAGATAATGATGGCGACCTCGATTTAATTATTAATAACGTAAATGCAAATGCGTTTGTATATCGTAACGATGTGAACAGAATTCACAAAAACAACTATCTCAAAATAAAATTAGAAGGAGAAAAACAAAACGGTTTTGGGATTGGGGCAAAAATCACTTTGTACAAGGCAGGTAAAATTCAAACACAGGAACAGTTGGTAAGCAAAGGTTACCAATCCGGCGTATCAACCATACTTCATTTTGGTGTTGGAAAAGATGTAGCCATTGATTCATTGCATATTGAATGGCCAGGAGGAAAAGAACAATGGATTATAAATGTTACCGTAAATAAACAATTGGTATTAAAAGAAGCAGAAGCAAAAAACATTTCATCCAAAAATAAAACAAACACTTTAGGCATTTTATCTGCTATCGCCTCTCCGGTAAATTTTATTCATAATGAAAATCTGGTAAATGATTTTAAGCGGCAACCACTTTTAACATCCAGCCTTTCTTACGGCGGGCCCTGCATGACAAAAGGGGATATTAATAAAGATGGGTTAGAAGATATTTTTATTGGCGGCGCCACAGGCCAGCCCGGCGCTGTATTTATTCAAAAAGCAAACAACAGTTTTATATTAATAAGCGAACCTGCTTTGGAAGCAGACAAACCAAGCGAAGATGCTGCTGCTGTTTTTTTTGATGCAGAAAATGACGGTGATTTAGATTTATATGTTTGTAGTGGAGGCTACGACAATTTTATGCCACAGGATGCATTGTTGCAAGACAGGCTTTATCTCAACGATGGCAAAGGGTTATTCACTAAATCAACTGATGCACTGCCGCAAATGCTTACAAGTAAAAGTTGCGTTGCTGTTACCGATATCAATGGTGATAATTTTTCCGATCTTTTTGTTGGAGGCAGGGTGGTTCCGGGGAGGTACCCGGAAGCGCCCCGGAGTTATATTTTGCTAAATGATGGAAAGGGACATTTTAAAGACGAAACAAAAAACATTGCTGCTGCATTGGTTGCCCCGGGAATGATAACCGATGCCGTATTTGCAGATATGAACAATGATTATAAATCTGACCTTGTAACAATTGGTGAGTTTATGCCTGTTCAGATTTTTATAAATGAAAATGGAAAATTAGTTGACAGAAGCAGTAATTATTTTTCTGCAAATACAAATGGCTGCTGGAATAAATTACTCGTTAATGATTTTAATAATGACGGAAAGCCCGATATTATCGCTGGTAATATGGGATTAAACACACA
The DNA here is from genome assembly GCA_963814445.1 of uncultured Chitinophagaceae bacterium. GTDB lineage: Bacteria > Bacteroidota > Bacteroidia > Chitinophagales > Chitinophagaceae > Ferruginibacter. The sequence continues at coordinate 294,338 of CAWFCU010000006.1, read as the reverse complement.
GATAAAAGCCAGTGAAACAGAACCTGCAGAACTTTGGTATAAAGATTTTGATGATAATGGTTCTGTTGATCCAATACTTTGTTTTTACATACAGGGCAAAAGCTATCCCTACGTTTCAAGGGATGAACTGCTTGACCAGATGAGCATCATGCGTACACGGTTTACAAACTATAAAGATTATGCAAACGTACAACTGAATAATATTTTTACTGCAGATGAATTAACAGGTGCAAAGACGATTAAAGCATCCACATTAAGCAGCACCTGTTTTATAAGTACTGGCAATGAAAAATATAAAGAAGCGCTTTTGCCTTTGGTTGCACAAGCTATGCCGGTATATGCTATTGCAGCGTTTGATTATGATAGAGACGGCAAAAAAGATATTATGCTGGGAGGGAATATTTCACAAGCAAGATTAAAATTTGGTTATTGCCGTGCAGGGCATGGCACATTGCTCCGTGGCGATGGCAAGGGCGGGTTTGAATACATTAAACAAAATATTTCCGGGTTACATGTAAACGGGGATATAAGATCAATGCTTACAATAAATCAGGTACTGCTTATTGGAAAAAATAATGCAGCGGTTGAAGTTTATCAATGGAAAAAATAATGCAACGGCAATACATATCATTTATACTTATCAGCATAGTTGTTGCATCCTGCTCAACTGGTAAAAAAAATAATTACCAGCCGGGTGCTGCAGCAGTTTCTTTATGTACAAACAGCATGTCGTCAATAATGATACATGATGTAACCAACCCACCATTGGCAGCAAGGTTCTTTGCCTATTCTTTTTTAGCAGGTTATGAAGTGGTGGCGCAAAATGACAGTTCATTTAAAAGTATGCATGGCGTACTTAACAAGTATCCGCTGATTAATAAGCCACCCATTGAAAATTATAATTATCAAATAGCTGCATTATATGCTGTGCTTGAAACAGCCGGCAAATTGCAGCCATCGGGAAAATTATTAGACAGTGTTAAACAATCTTTGTCTGATTCGTTTGTATTAAAAGGAGTGAGTAAGAATGTAATAAATAAATCAAAACAGTATGGATGAGTATGTTGCTAAGGAAATTTTAAAGTATGCAAAAGAAGATGGCTACCGTACTATCAGCGATTACCCAAGATATACACCAAAAGAAGGAAGTGGGTACTGGTTTCCAACGCCCCCGGCGTTTATGGCTGCTGTGGAACCATACTTTAATAAAGTGCGGCCATTCATGATTGATTCTGCTGCTCAATTCAAGCCCGTTCATCCCACATCATTTACATCAGCAAAAGGCTCCGCATTTTATTCACTAATGGATTCTGTTTATCAAACAAGTATTCATTTAACTGAAGAACAAAAAGCAATTGCTTCCTTCTGGGATTGCAACCCCTTTGCAATGGAAGATGAAGGGCATCTTCGTGTTGGTATAAAAAAGATCTCTCCCGGCGCACACTGGATGGGTATTGCAGGCATTGCCTGCAAAAAGGGGAATTATACATTTAATAAAACAATGCAGGTGCATGCATTGGTTGCTGTAACATTAACGGACGCATTTATTTGTTGCTGGGATGAAAAATACAGGAGCAACCGCATCCGCCCCGAAACAGCAATACGTAAATATATTGATGCCGCATGGATGCCATTGTTACAAACACCTCCTTTCCCGGAATACCTGAGCGGACATTCTGTTATATCTTCTGCATCGGCAGAAATATTAAGTGGTTTCTTTGGCGATACATTTACGTATACAGATGATGTGGAAGTGAATTATGGTTTGCCTGCAAGAACGTTCCAGTCATTTAAACAGGCAGCAGCAGAGGCGGCTGTGTCCCGCTATTATGGCGGCATACATTTTAAGGATGCTGTGAATGAAGGATTAAAGCAAGGCAGCAGTGTTGGTAAGTTTATAATTGGTAAATTTTTTAACGGCAATAAATAAAGACTAATGAAAAGAGTTGTTATTATTTTTTGTGTGGTAGTTTGTTATATTGAATGTACTGCTCAATCCTCAGCGGGCATTACTCATAAACCTGATACCTCTTACTCAACATACAGCGCTTATGCCAGTACTGTAAAGTCAAACCCGGAAACAAAAATGGTGCATGAGTTTAAACAGGCTTCGGTTACAGAAAAAAGAAATATTACCTATTGCACTATTGGCAAACGCCAACTAAAACTTGATGTATTTGCACCAAAAAGCAAAGCAAAAAATTGTCACACTGCTGTTCTTATAATTCATGGAGGTGGCTGGCGTTCGGGCAACAGAACACAGCATTATCCATTGGCACAAAAACTGGCAGCTCTAGGTTATACCTGTTTTACACCTGAATACAGGCTATCCACCGAAGCGCTTTTTCCGGCAGGCGTGTATGACATTAAAGCTGCCATACGATGGGTAAGAAAAAATGCATTGATATATAATATTGATACTTCAAAAATTGTGGCAGTAGGTTTTTCTGCTGGCGGGGAGATGGCTTCCTTTATGGGCACAACAGGTAATATGCCTTTGTTTGAAGGAACAAACTGTAATACCAATCTGCGTTCGCATGTAAATGCAGTGGTGGATATTGATGGTACTTTATCTTTTGTTCATCCTGATGGCAAAGAAGGAGATGACAGCAAAAGAACCTCTGCAGGTACTTACTGGTTTGGTTATTCTAAAAAGGAAAATATAAAATTATGGGAAGCAGCATCACCATTAAGTTATGTAAGTGCCAATACACCACCTACATTATTCATCAACAGTGCTGTGCCATGGATGCATGCTGGCCGTGAAGATTATATCAAAGTGCTGAATGAAAACAATATTTATTCTGAAGTGCATGAGTTTGAAGGGGCGCCACATTCATTTTGTTTATTTGACCCCTGGTTTGAACCAACAGTAAAATACATTGATGGTTTTTTGAAAAAAGTATTTATCAAGTAAACACTTAATTAATTTTGTCATGAAAAAAATATGCAGCAGCCTTTTATTTATATTACTAATGCCGCTTTTCGGTATAGCCAAACAGCCAACCCTGAAAAATACAAATATGTATTTACAGTAGCGAAAGATGGTACCGGCGATTATATGTATATACAAGATGCTATTGATGCTATGAGGGGTTTTCCGCTTGCACCTATCACACTTTATATAAAAAACGGCGTATATAATGAAAAAATAGAATTGCCATCGCATAAAACAGATGTGAGTTTTATTGGCGAAAGTGTTGAAAAAACGATTATTACATTTAATGATTATTCTGGCAGGGGAAAGCTTAACCACCTTCGGTTCTTTTACAGCAAAGATTTCTGGCAACCGTTTTACAGCAGAGAACATCACATTTGTAAATGCGGCTGGGCCGGTTGGGCAAGCTGTAGCATTGCATGTGGACGCCGATAAAGCCGTATTTAAAAATTGCCGGTTTATCGGCAACCAGGATACTATATATGCCGGCGGCGAAAACTCAAGACAATATTTTGTGGATTGCTATATAGAAGGCACAACCGATTTTATTTTTGGCCCGGCTACTGCGGTGTTTCAAAACTGTACTATTAAGGCAAAAGCCAATTCTTATATTACTGCTGCCAATACGCCGGAGGGAAAAAAATTTGGTTTTGTTTTTTTGGATTGTAAAATAGAAGCGATTCATCCGTCAACAAAGTTTATCTCGGCAGGCCATGGCGTGCTTTTTCAAAAACTGCTTTTATCCATTGTGAACTGCCAAAGCAAATTGCACCTGCAGGTTGGGATAATTGGGGAAATGCCGAAAATGAAAAAACGGTTTGTTATGCAGAATATAAAAATAGCGGCGAAGGCGCAGACACGGCCAAAAGAGTAAGCTGGTCAAAACAATTACATGAGAAAGAACAACAGGGAATATACCCTTGAAAATATTTTTAATCCATTGAATTCAATGCTTCCACAGGAATCAAAATGGCTGAATGAAACTGGTGCAAAACAATTTGAATGGCCAGTAAAAAAATAACCCTTGCAGGAACTTACCTTCCACAAGGGCCATTTTTTTGCAAAATTTTTTAAAAGAAAAATTGTTCCTTCACCACTTTGCCGTCTTCTTACTTCATACACACAAACCTCATCCATTTTTATCCTGCCCATTCCTTTCATGGTTACATCCATGCCCATGGCGCAGGTAATGTAGTTTCCACCAACCAGTAATTCGCTTACCCATCCACCATGCATTTCTTCAATCATTTCCTGGAAGGCTTTCCCTTTTTGTTTTAACGCCTCTCTGCCTTTCGCTGATTTTAAGCCTGGTGCATGTGCTGGTTCTATGCTTTCGCAATCATCAGCATACAATTCGTCCTGGGCCTGGTCCCACTGGTTTTCTTTAAATAATTCACTCATACGGTTGGCCACATCCTGTATGGTCATTGTTTTTTCAGCAATCATAATCGTAAGTTTTTATTTTAAAAATTTGGAAGGGTAAGATCGTAAATAGTTTTATCAAATGAAAGTAGATATTTATGAATGGTTGTTATTTTATTATTATGCCAATCAGTTACATTTGAAAAAAAGTAAGTGAGTTTACCGGAAATATACCAGCAGTTTGTAGAAGGCATTAAAGCCACCACAGCGCTTGAATACGTTGCCGTTATTACAGGCATTGCCAGTGTGTGGTTCAGCCGCATTGAAAATATCCTGGTGTATCCCGTCGGCCTTATCAACACCATCATTTATATCTACCTCAGCATAAAAGGAGAGTTGTTGGGAGAAGCTTCCGTAAATTTTTATTACAGCATCATGAGTATTTATGGCTGGATGCTCTGGATGAAAAAAGACACAGCACAACAGCAGGTTGTTAACATTGTCTTTTCTGACAAACGGTGGTGGAGCTACCAGTTAGCTTTCTTTTCTGCATTCTATATCGTCATATTTTTTTCTCTTACCTATTTAAAAAAGTCTTTTGCTCCAGGTGTAATTCCGTGGGCTGATGCGTTTGCCAGCGCCACCGCTTTTACAGGCATGTGGCTTATGACAAAAAAGAAAGTGGAAAGCTGGTATTGGTGGCTGGCTACAAATATTGCTTCTATCCCATTATACTTTGTAAAGCAGTATGTTTTTACCAGTGTGTATTATTTAATACTTTTTGTGATGGCAATATTTGGACTGATAGAATGGATGAAGAGGGCGAGGCAAATACGATAACAGCATCGTAGTAATACCCTTGCCGGCAATGCTGTGTCATTTTATCGGTTTGTTCAATTAAATTGCGGCACTTAAAATGTAAAGAAGAAGAATGAGTGTGATAAAAAAAATTGTGATTGTTGGGCCGGAAAGTCACGGGCAAAAGTACTTTGTGTGAAAAGCTTGCTGCACATTATAATACCATTTGGGTAAAAGAATATGCCCGGGAATATCTTTTACAAAATGGTACTAACTATACTTTCGAAAATTTATTAGATGTTGCCAAAGGGCAATTACGTTTAGAAGAAGAAGGTATCCTGGAACTACAAAACAGGCTTGCTGCTGAAGGTGCCCATTCACCAATAACCAATAACTATTCACCTCTCTTCATAGACACCGACCAGTATGTACTAAAAACATGGTGTGAGTTTGTTTTTGGCCAATGCCATCAATGGATATTGAACCAGATTGCAGAAAGAAAATACGACCTGTATTTTTTAGGTGGTATTGATGCCCCATGGGTAAAGGATGAATTAAGGGAATACCCCGATTTTGAAACAAGGGAAAAATTGTATCATCATTATAAGGACATTTTAGTAAACCAAAATGTACCGTGGGTGGATATAAGCGGCACTTATGAAGAACGATTACAAAAAGCTATAGCAGCAGTTGATAAAATATTGAAGGTTTAAATTTTTTGCACTACAGTCCTCACCAAATCATTTTCAAACCCACGCTGCAGTAAGAAATCCTGTAGCTTTCTTTTTTTAATAAAAATGTTTTTTTCTCCTTTGAGGGTTTTTAGTTTTTGTGTCGAAAGTTTTTGCAGCAGTTTTTCATACTCGTCTGCGTCAATAGCTTTCAATGCTTTCTTAATACAATATTCGCTTACCTGCTTTTGCTTCAGTTCATATTTTATTTTCACTTTACCCCATTGCTTTATCCTGAACCTGCCGCCGGCAAAATGAAGAGCAAAGCGTTCTTCATTCAAATAATCCTCTTCAATTAATTTACTGATGATCTCTTCTGCATCGTTGTTATATACAGCATAGCTGTACAGCTTTTCTTTCACCTCACTATGGCAGCGTTCCTGGTAAGCACAATACTGCTTTAATTTTGGTAGTGCCTGTTGTGGTGTAAGTTTCTGCTGCTGCAATACGTTTTGTTTTATGGCAAAATAAAATTAAAACTTCAAACGCCGGTTTTGATTGTTGATGCTAAACCATGAGATAGCTTTTTAAACTTAAACGCAAGCAACCCAAACTTTTTTTATATCGTTTAACATAAGAATCATTACAGGTAAAATTATTTACTTCGGTACGGAATTGGCTGTAATACTTTAATTTACAGGCTCCTGCCCATTTATCATTTACCAAAACTAAACAACAGAATAATGAAGCAATTTTCCATCCTGGCAGTAATGTTCTTTTTACTGGCTGTTTGTAAAACAAATGCACAAGCGCCAACTATTTCTTTTGATACCGTTATCACCGGTCTTGCAGCACCAATACAGGTTGTAAATGCAGGTGATAGCAGCGGCAGGATATTTATTGTACAAAAAGGTGGCACAGTAAGAGTATATAATAAAGATTACAGCTTTAGAAGAAATTTCCTGGTTGTTACAGGTATTAGTACCGGAGGCGAACAGGGCTTATTAAGTATAGCGTTTCATCCAGATTACAGGAATAATGGTTTTTTGTATGCATTTTATGTAACTACGGGAGGTAATCTTGAGTTGGCCCGTTACAGGGTAAGTGCCAATGCAGATAGTGCAGATGTGGCATCACGGGTAACATTAATAACTATACCACATCCAACCAATGCGAACCATAATGGTGGCGAATTGCATTTTGGCCCCGAAGGTTATCTCTATCTTTCAACCGGTGATGGCGGCGGTGGTGGTGATGTTCCCAACAATGCACAAACCACTTCTATATTATTAGGAAAAATGCTCCGTTTCGCTGTGGATACCACTTCTACTCCTCCATATTATTCTGTACCAGCAGATAATCCTTTTGGCAACGAAGTGTTTGCTTATGGCTTGCGTAACCCTTTCAGGTGGAGTTTTGACAGGTTAAATTATGATATGTGGATCGGAGATGTAGGCCAGGATGCTTTTGAAGAAATTGATCACCGCCGGTACGATTCTACAAATGGGGTTAATTATGGCTGGCGCTGTTATGAAGGTAACAATACTTACAATACAATGGGTTGTGGCCCTATCACCAATTATATTTTCCCGATATATACTTATCCTCTTCCTGCAGCCACAAGTGGATCAATTACAGGTGGAGCGGTGTACAGGGGGGAGCTATATCCAAACCTGTATGGATATTACATGGCCACAGACTATACTTCCGGAAGGTTTTATAAAATTAAATATGATTCAGTTGCGCATACCTATGATTCATCAACACAGGCAGGATTAACCAGCGGAATTGTTGATTTTGGTGAAACAGAAGAAGGTGAATTATTTGCTGCCAACATTAACAACGGAAGGGTGTTGAGAATAGTATCAAACGGGCCTGCCAATTATACTTTTGCAGGTAATGGTAACTGGAATGTAGCTGCTAACTGGATTGGAAATAAAGTGCCTCCTTCAATTTTACCCACCGGTTGTAAAATTGTAATAAGGCCTGTTGCTGGAGGCGAATGTGTTTTGAATGTGCAACAAACAGTGCCGCTGAACACGGAAATTATCGTGGAAAACGATAAACAGTTCCGCATTAATGGAAACCTTACTATTCAATAATTATTGTATTAACTCAGGCGGCATACTCCACAATGTTCTCTTTTGCCACTGGCAAAAAGAGAAACCAGCATAACCCTAATAAAAGATAATTGCTGTCTGCATTATTTGTTTGCTGCGAAAGAGAAAGAGAGGTGCCATTGATCCCGGTTGCAAGTCCGCAACTTACCAATGGCTTTTGTGTATTGCCATCATAAATAGTAAGTTCAGCAAGTGGGTTATTGCTTATTTTATAAATAAACTTCTTCGATTCAATTATGATTGATCCTTCTTTCCCCCATTTATCGTTACTCATGGTGCCAATTTCAAGCCCGTATTCGTTTCTGAAAATGTAATTTCCTGTAAGAGAACCAGCGCTTTCAATAAAAAATAACCTGTGCAAGTCACCAATTGTTATCCTGGCACTTCTGTGGGCAGGGTTATATTTTACAATTGCTTTTATACTCTCCTGCTCTGTAAGATGATATTCCTGCAGCAGTGCCTTTTTATTATTCGCCATTACCCATTTCATAGAAGAACATTTGAAGGCATAAAATAAACACATAACCCGTCAGGTGCAATAGGTAAAAGTTTTGGTAACAATTATTTAATACAAGCCCGTTTTTACATAGTTTTTTGTCTGTGCTAATCTGTGTAATCGTCCGAGGCCAAAGGCTTTGGCCGACGGCGTCTGTGGCTAAAAAGGTGGCCGCTAAAAAAATTGACAAAATAATTGCTAATTTTGTTAGTGTGAATAAAAGAAACCCCTTATCTTTGGTTTAACAATTAAATTTATAACGCAAAACAAGATACATCACTTAAAAAAAACAAGTAACATGAGCAACGTAGAAAAACTAAAGGCGCTGAAGCTAACGATGGACAAAATTGATAAAGACTTCGGCAAAGGATCGGTAATGATAATGGGTGAAAAACCCCATGTAGAACAGGAAGTAATTTCAACGGGTTCTTTAGGATTAGATGTGGCGCTTGGGAATTGGTGGTTTACCTAAAGGAAGAGTAGTAGAAATATATGGTCCTGAAAGTAGTGGTAAAACAACTATTGCAACGCATGTAATTGCAGAGGCACAAAAGAAAGGCGGCATGTGTGCTTTTATAGATGCTGAGCATGCATTTGATAGTGTATATGCTCAAAAATTAGGAGTTGACATTGATAACTTATTAATATCACAGCCGGACTATGGCGAGCAGGCTTTGGAAATCGCCGACCGCCTTATTCTTTCCGGTGCACTGGATGTGGTGGTGATTGACTCTGTGGCTGCCCTGGTTCCAAAAAGCGAACTGGAAGGCGAAATGGGCGACAGTAAAATGGGATTGCAGGCAAGATTAATGAGCCAGGCATTGCGTAAGCTTACCGCCACCATTTCAAAAACAAATTGCTGCTGCATTTTTATTAACCAGTTAAGGGAAAAGATAGGTGTGATGTTTGGAAACCCTGAAACAACAACCGGTGGAAATGCATTAAAATTCTATGCTTCGGTAAGGTTGGATATCCGCCGTATGGCACAAATAAAAGATGGCGATGTGGCAACAGGTAACAGGGTAAAAGTGAAAGTGGTAAAAAATAAAGTGGCGCCGCCATTCCGCAATGCTGAGTTTGATATTGTTTTTGGTGAAGGCATTTCCAAAGTGGGAGAAATTATTGATATGGGTGTTGAATTGGGTATAGTGCAGAAAAGCGGAAGTTGGTTTAGCTATGATGCCAATAAACTTGGGCAAGGGCAGGGATGCAGTAAAAGAATTACTGAAAGACAACCCTGAAATGGCTGTGGAAATTGAAGGAAAGATAAGAGCAAAGATCGCTGAGATGCAGGCCGGTTAAATTTTACATCAAGGATGGGTTAGTAAATATCAACCGCTTCTCTTTTGGGGAGCGGTTTTTTATTTCGTCTATTACATACCTTCAATCTTTACAATATTTATTATTTAGTTTTTTAGAATTAAAAATCATACAAATCATATCAATCCATTTAATCCATATAAATAAATCTCTATGGAGTTAATCACCATCAAAACATTTGATAATTATTTTTCAGCTAATATTATTTTAACCCGTTTGCAAAATGATGGCATTGAATGTTATTTAAAAGATGAACATACTGTAACCATTGACCCAATACTGTCAAATGCTATTGGCGGAATAAAGCTGGTGGTTAAAAAAGAAGATGAAACGGAAGCTGCTAAACTTCTTGCCGCTTATCATCTTGAATATATGTTAAGCGCTACCTGTCCCCAATGTGGAAGCAATAGTTTTAGCCAGGTTACAAAAAAAGAAGCGGGGAATTATATAACCGCAATCCTCACCTGGCTTTTTTCAAGCTATGCAATAGCCCCAAACTATATTTATCAATGCGGCAATTGTGGTTATGAATGCGAAACACTCACCGGATGCTGTTGGTAATGAGTCAGAGTGATAATGCAATTGTTTTTGCATTTACAAATTCCAGTATCCCATGCCTGCCCAATTCCCTTCCATAGCCGGATCTTTTAATGCCGCCAAAGGGAATTCTTGGGTCGCTTTTAACCAATGAGTTGATAAATACAGCGCCGCTTTCTATTTTACGGGCCAATGCAATTCCTTTATCTAAATCCTTTGTCCAGATACTGGCGCCTAATCCATAAACTGAATCATTAGCAAGGGCAATTGCTTCAGCTTCATCTTTAGCAGGTATAACGGCAGCCAGTGGCCCAAAAGTTTCCTGGTCAAATGCAGGCATGCCCTTTTGAACATTTACTAAAATGGAAGGAGAAAAATTACACCCGTTTACCTCGCCGCCAAATGGTAAATGTGCGCCAGCTTGTATCGATTGCTGCATTTGCTTTTGTAAATTTTCCACCAGGTCAAGCCTCGCCATTGGACCCATATTTATGTTTTCATCAAATGGGTTTCCTTGTTTAAAATTCTTAATAAGCGTATTTATTTCACTCATGAAATCATTCATTGCCTTTTCAATTACAATAAATCTTTTTGCGCCAATACAAGATTGTCCTGCATTCTGCATTCTTGATTGCAAAGCGGTTTTTGCTGCTTCCTTCATATCAGCATCAGGCAATACTATTAATGCATCAGAGCCGCCAAGTTCCATCACAGATTTCTTAATATTTTTTCCTGCTAAAGAAGCCACGGCACTGCCGGCCCGGTCGCTGCCGGTAAGCGTTACAGCCTGCACAATGTTTTGCTTTAGTAATTTTTCAACAACAGGCGTATCAATTATCAGTGATTGAAAAACACCAATAGGAGCTCCGGCTTCCAGGAAAATCTCTTCAATTTTTTTTGCACAACCACAAACGTTAGGTGCATGTTTCAGTAAAGTAACATTACCTGCCATCAGCGTTGGGGCTGCATAGCGGAACACCTGCCAGAAAGGAAAGTTCCAGGGCATAATACCCAGCACTGCACCGATGGGTTCATACGCAACAAAGCTTTTATAATAACCTGCGTCTTGCGGTTCATCTTTTAAAAATTCTTCTGCATGTTCTGCATAGTACTCACATACATAGGCGCACTTTTCAATTTCAGCTCTTGATTCGTTGATCACTTTACCCATTTCATTTGTAATGAGTGCCGCCAGTATTTCTTTATCTCTTTTTAATATGGCAGCAATCGTTGTAAACACTGATGCCCTTTGTTTGAAGCTGTATTGTTTCCATATACCAAATGCTTTCTCAGCATTGGCCACACAATGGTTAATATCATTATCGTCCATTAAAGGGTATTCCGCAATTACTTGCCCGGTATATGGAAAAACAGATTGAAAATTCATTACACTTCTCTTTAAATTTTTATCCTGTAAAACTATCTTGCTTTTATTAAATTGTAATAAAAATCAGGATAAAGATGGAGGGGATAAAAAACTTTGATTCATTTTACGAACTAAACCTGAAGCCGTACATTGATGAACTGCAACAACAAAACAAAAAAGCAGACAGGTGGGGTATTGGTATTATCGTATTTGCTTTTGCATTAATACCGGTGATCATATATGGAATATCTGGTTCTTCAGGAAACTTCGGTAAGTTTTTAATTGTTTTAATAGTGGTGCTGGTAGTAATAAGTGCCCGTAATTATGCAACAATCAGTAAGGCTTTTGAAACAAATTTTAAAGAACAGGTTGTTAGGCAGATCATTGATTTTATTCAACCGGGGCTTGTGTACAAACCCGATGTGTATATGAGTTCTTCTTATTTCAGGAATAGCGGTTTGTTTAGCAATCGCTATAATGTGTATGATGGAGATGATCTGATTGAAGGCATTTACAAAAATGTTTCTTTCAAATGTTCTGAGTTGAATGTTTATGAGAGAAGAAGCAGGGGAACAATAACAGGAGTTTTCCACGGGTTATTTTTCGCCGCACCTGTAAACAAAAAATTCAGCAGCGGCACTTATATATACAAAAAGGATGATGAACAATATTTACCTGCATTTGGCATACCGGGTATAGTAAGGCTTGATTGCCGCAATGGCGAATTTGAAAATTACCATTCAGTATTTACAACCAATGTAAAGGAAGCTTCAACCATTATGAGCCAGGAGATGATGCAACGCATGACCGGTTTTATGAGCCAGATAAGAAGAAATGTAACCATGTCTGTAGTAGCTGGCATGTGTTACGTAGCCATACCTTTTTCACAGGACTTATTTGAACCGCCGGGCCCTTATGAAAGCAATAAAGAAGAAATAAAAGAATATTTTTTTACTGTACTGTTAATACTAAGTATCATTAACCAATTAAAACTGGAAAAGCTGCAGTAATGCTGTTTATTTTTTGGGAGTAATCAATGAATAAATAACCGAATCTATAAACTTTCCATTGTAATAATAATTCTCTTTAAAGTATGCTTCTTTTACAAATCCATTTTTCTCCAGCAACTTCATCGAGCTTTCATTGGCAGGATTTACGTTCGCTTCTACAGAGTGCAATTTCATTGTTTCAAAACCATATTGCAGCACTGCTTTTATTGCTTCATCCATAATCCCTTTTCCCTGTTGAGCAGAATGAAGAATATAACCAATCTCTGCCCTGTAATGTTCTTTCTGCATACGCCAATAACAAATACTGCCAATAACAATATCGCTATCCTTTAAAGTGATACCCCATAAAATACCATCATTGTCATCAAGATTTTTTTTTATAATGCCAATAAATGCAATGGTTTCTTCTACTGATTTTTCCGGTTCTTTATCAAGATATTTCAGTAAGCCTGCGTCAGAACGCAGAAAGAAAATTTCATTGGCATCATTAGTTGTTATTTCTCTTAATATAAGACGCTCTGTTACAAGTGTTGGAAATGGAGTAAAGTTTACTTGAAGCATTTGTATTGATTGAGAATGTGAAAATAATCAAATCGAAATTCAGGGAAATAAAAAACCGGAGATATAAATCCCGGCATTATTTCATAAAAGTACTTTATATCCTCTTTCTTAGTTCCCCCTTAGTAAGGAGGCGGAGTGGGTTAAAACTCCGCACTCTTCGGATACCTTGGAAAAGGAATCACGTCCCTGATATTTCCCATGCCGGTTACAAACTGCACCATTCTTTCAAACCCAAGCCCAAAGCCAGCATGAGGACAAGCACCAAATCTTCTTGTATCCAAGTACCAGTACAATTCATCCATCGGAATGTGCATGTCTTTCATTTTCTGCTCCAGCTTATCTAATCTTTCTTCTCTTTGAGAGCCACCAACAATTTCACCAATTCCCGGAGCCAATATATCCATTGCTGCAACTGTTTGCCTTCCGGGTTCACAGTTATCATCGTAGCGCATGTAAAAAGATTTAATGGCAGCAGGATAGTTGGTAAGGATAACAGGTTTTTTAAAATGCTTCTCTACCAAATATCTTTCATGCTCACTCTGCAGATCCATTCCCCATCCTGTTATTTCATATTGAAATTTTTTCTTTTTGTTGTGATTGCTTTCTTTTAAAATATCAATCGCCTGTGTGTAAGTGAGTCTTTCAAATTTGTTGCTTAGCACAAATTCTAATTTCTCCATCAACCCCATTTCGCTACGTTTATCCTGCGGTAAACTTTTTTCTTCTTCTGCCAAACGCTGTGCAAGAAATTCCAGGTCTTCTTTGTTATTTTCCAATGCATATTTAATAATGTATTGGATAAATTCTTCGGCAAGATTAGCATTGTCTTCCAAATCATAAAAAGCCATCTCCGGTTCAATCATCCAGAATTCTGCCAGGTGCCTTGTGGTGTTTGAATTTTCAGCACGGAAGGTTGGCCCGAATGTATAAATATCACTGAAAGCCATAGCGGCCAGTTCACCTTCTAATTGTCCGCTTACGGTAAGATTGGTGGTGCGGCCAAAAAAATCTTCTTTAAAATTGATAGAGCCATCATCATTTTTTGGAGCAGTGCCATCAATCGGCAAAGTTGTTACACGGAACATTTCGCCAGCACCTTCTGCATCACTTGCGGTGATGATAGGTGTATGCATATACACAAAACCCTTTATCATTAAAAAATTTATGTACTGCAAAAGCCAATGAATGCCGTACCCTGAATACTGCACCAAATGTATTGGTACGAAAACGCAAATGTGCAATCTCCCTCAAAAATTCAAGGCTGTGTTTTTTGGGCTGCAATGGAAATTTTTCTGCATCACTGTCGCCCAATATTTCTATTGAAGTTGCTTTTAATTCTACTTTTTGCCCTTTGCCTAATGATGGTATTATTTCACCGGTTGCTTTTATACAGGCTCCTGTTGTTATTCTTTTTAAAACAGCGTCATCAAATTTTCCCAACTCTGCCAGCACCTGCAGGTTATTATTGGTGCTGCCATCATTCAACGCAATAAACTGGTTGTTACGGAAAGTCCGTACCCATCCCATTACTGTTGCCTCGTAGTTGGCGGCATCGCTTGCCAGCAGTTCTTTTATTTTGGTTCTTTTGTTGAACATAAAATTTTTTTATGGCTGCAAATATAATGGGGATTTAGGAGGATTGATGTGATTGGCATGATTGTGCGGATGAATTGGAAGTTAGATGAGAACGTGATATTACTTGCTTGAAATGATTATACTGATTGTTCAATCCGTTATGATAATTTTACAATCCTCTTAAAAATCCATTCAATCTGTTTAAAATCATACTAATCATATCAATCACAACTAACTTTATACATAATGAAAATCGCCTTCTTCTCCACCAAATCATACGACAGGGAATTTTTTAACCGCTATGTTACCACACATGAACTCATTTATTTTGAAGCACAATTAAATGAACAAACAGCCAATCTTGCTGCAGGCTGCAATGCTATTTGTGTTTTTGTAAATGACAAACTGAACAAAGCTGTAATTAGAGCAGTTAAAAACATTCAGGCATAAAATTAATTGCCTTTCGGTGTGCCGGTTTTAATAATGTTGATCTGGAAGCAGCAAAAGCAAACAATATCAAAGTAGTAAGAGTGCCTGCCTATTCACCCCATGCAGTAGCCGAACATGCTGTGGCATTGATTCTTACGCTTAACCGTAAAACACATAAAGCATACAACCGTGTAAGAGAAGGTAATTTTTCATTGGAGAGATTAACAGGTTTTGATCTGTTTGAAAAAACAGTCGGCGTTATTGGCACAGGAAAAATAGGCCAGGCTTTTTGCAATATCATGCTTGGCTTTGGTTGCAAAGTACTTGGCTTTTGACCTGATTGAGAATAAAGACCTGGCTGCAAAAGGTGTTGAATATCTGCCATTGATAGATGTATTTCAGCAATCAGATATTATTTCACTGCATTGCCCGTTGAATGAACAAACAAAACATATCATCAATCAGCAAACAATTCGTATGATGAAAGAAGAAGTAATGCTCATCAATACCAGCCGTGGCGCATTGATTGATACTCAATCAGTAATTGCAGCATTAAAAACAGGAAAAATCGGTTACCTCGGATTAGATGTTTATGAACAGGAAGAAAAATTATTCTTTAACGACCTTTCTGAAAATGTGATACAGGATGATATGATAATGCGGTTGTTAAGTTTCCCGAATGTGCTGATTACAGCTCACCAGGGCTTTTTTACAGAAGAAGCATTAACTCAAATTGCCCAAATAACATTGGGAAATATTGATGCTTTTGAAGCAGGGCAACCTTTAAAAAATGCAGTAGTGTAAATGTAGAGCTAAATGTACAGGTATGCGTTTGTATTAAGCACCGATTAACAAAAAATTTTTCATTTTCCCTAAAAAGCCCGTAATATTGTGCTGGAATCATTGCTGATATAGCCTTTCCATTTATCCAACGTCAGGCGAAACACCATCCAGTCAACATAAATTTCCAATCACATTTTCAAGTTTTTAAGACCGATTTTTTGAAAAACTCATTTTCAATTTTTTATGTACGATATATTACAACTGAACGACATGCTCGTTCCTGAGCTGCATGATATTGCAGAGCAACTTGCCATCCCCAATTATAAGAAATTAGAAAAACAGGATCTTGTTTTTAAAATCCTAGATAAACAAGCTGTATGAAGGCGCTGATAATGGCAAAGACGAAAAACCCAAACGCAAACGCATTACTAAAGGAGCCGAGTGAAGCTGCAGACAAAGCCTGCCGCTAAAGCAGCATCAAAAAAAGCCGAACCAATAGCAGAAAAGAAAAAACCTTCAAAAAAGCTGAACAGGCTGAACCCGATATGGAAGAGGAAGAAGACCTGCAGCCCATAACAAGCGAACAAAGTACTATTCCGGCAGCCATAGCATCATTGTTGCAGGAAGAAGATGAAATGGATATCCAGGCACAGCCGGAACTGGTAGAGATGACGGAGCAGCCACAACAAACAGCACCGTCTTTTCAAAGTAAGCAACACCACGCAAGCACCACGACCCCAATGTTTTCAATATAGAATTTGATGGTATTATTTTAGGTGAAGGTGTATTGGAAATGATGCCTGATGGCTATGGCTTTTTAAGAAGCAGTGATTACAATTATCTTTCTTCTCCTGATGATATTTATGTTTCCCCTTCACAAATAAAATTATTTGGTTTAAAAACAGGCGATACGGTGTATGGTTCTGTTCGTCCGCCAAAAGAAGGAGAAAAATATTTTGCATTATTAAAAGTTGAAACCATCAATGGTAAAAACCCGGAAGAAGTAAGAGACAGGGTTCCATTTGACTACCTGACACCGTTATTTCCGTTTGAAAAATTAAACCTTGTAACAAGCGCAAGTAATTACAGTACCAGGATAATGGATCTGTTTACGCCAATTGGTAAAGGCCAGCGTGGATTGATTGTTGCCCAGCCAAAAACGGGTAAAACAATGTTGCTGAAAGAACTGGCCAATGCCATTGCAGAAAATCACCCGGAATGTTATTTGATGATTGTGCTGGTGGATGAAAGGCCGGAAGAGGTTACTGATATGGAACGCAGTGTAAAGGCAGAAGTAATTGCATCTACATTTGATGAACCTGCTGAAAAACATGTGAAAGTTAGTACCATCGCATTGCAAAAAGCAAAACGCCTGGTGGAGTGCGGACATGATGTGGTGATATTACTTGATAGTATTACAAGTTTGGCAAGGGCACACAATACAGTGGCACCATCAAGCGGTAAAGTATTGAGTGGTGGTGTGGAAGCCAATGCGATGCAAAAACCAAAACAATTTTTTGGTGCTGCCCGTAAAATTGAATTTGGCGGTTCGCTTACCATTATTGCAACTGCATTGGTTGATACAGGCAGTAAAATGGATGAGGTGATCTTTGAAGAATTTAAAGGTACCGGTAACATGGAATTGCAATTAGACAGGAAACTGAGCAACAGGAGAATTTATCCTGCTATTGATATTGTTGCATCTTCAACACACGCCGTGATGATTTGTTGCTGGATAAAGAAGTGGCACAGCGCATGTGGGTATTGCGTAAGCACATGGCCGATATGAACACAGAAGAAGCCATTAACTTATTGCTGAAAAATATGAAAGGCACAAAAGATAATATGGAGTTTTTGACGAGTATGAATGGGTAAATGATTTGATTTAATGACAAGCTAATTTGATAATGAAAGCTGCTGAAACAATCAGCAGTTTTTTCTTTTGTATTTTTATTCCTTTAAAAGTGGCAATACAAAAAATAACCATACAGGAATTTTTACAACTGGCACAAACCAACCCGGTATTTGATGTACGCAGCCCCGGGGAATATGATCATGCACATATACCTGGTGCATACAACCTTCCACTATTTACAGATGCAGAAAGAGCAATAGTAGGCACGGCATATAAACAACAAAGCCGTCAAACTGCAATAAAAATTGGCCTGGATTACTTTGGAGTTAAGATGAAAGATATTGTGGAAGCGGTGGAAAGCGTTGTTTCTTGTTTCTCGTTATATAATGACAGACTTCATAACTCATCGGGCACCCAACGGGAAACGGGCAACAGAAAACAAGAAACGAGAAACATTCTTGTACACTGCTGGCGTGGAGGTATGCGTAGTGCAGGTATTGCATGGCTGCTGGATCTATATGGCTTTAAAGTTTATACACTGGCTGGAGGTTATAAGGCTTACAGGAAATGGGTAAGAGAACAATTTGAAAAGCAACAGCAGTTAAAGGTGTTGGGTGGCTATACCGGTTCAGGAAAAACAATAGTGCTGCACCAGATGAAAGAAGCAGGGTTTCCCATTATTGATCTGGAAGCATTGGCAAACCACAAAGGCTCTGCCTTTGGCTGCAATTGGTGAAAAAGCACAACCCACGCAGGAGATGTTTGAAAATTTACTGGCGGAAGCGTTATATGGTATTAGTTATTCGTTGGCTGGAAAATCTAATAACGAACAACCATTAACAATTAACGATGTCTTCATTGAAGATGAAAGCCAGCGCATTGGCGACCTTAAAATCCCTGACAGCTTTTGGAAACAAATGAGGGCCAGCAATATTTTATTTCTCGACATTCCGTTTGAAGAAAGATTGAATTATCTTACCGCAGAGTACGGGAAGAAAGACAAAGAAACCTTGGTAAATGCCGTTATCCGAATACAAAAAAGGCTGGGTGGGCTGGAAGCTAAAAATGCGATAAATTTTTTGCTGGAAGATAATCATAAAGAATGTTTCCGCATCTTGCTGAATTATTACGACAAATGGTACACAAAAGGATTATATAACAGGGAGGCTGCAGCCGGGTTAATTAAAAAAATTAGCGGCAATGCAGTAGATGCTAAAAACAATGCTGATTTATTATTGAACGAAAACGGTATAGCACTTGCTGATACCGACGAATAAAACAAAACAACGGGGATGAAACGCTATTTAAAATACATTTTATTATTATGCTGCTTTAATGCCACAACAGTTTTTGCCCAGCAACAAGACATAACAGGAATGTGGTATGGCGAAATTTTGCTCACCGATTCAGCCGGCGAGCTTGTGCACTTGCCTTACGAAATGGCCATAAGCGAAGAAAAAGGAAAGTTGCTTGGTTATTCAAGAATTGTTTTTAAGACGGCTAATGGGAAAGAAGAGGCCGGCATAAGGGATATAAATGTAAAATGGAAAGGCAATGATATTATTATTGAAGACGAAGAGTTTTTAGAACACCAGTTTTCTATCCGCACGCCAAGACGTGTAAAAAAAATAATGTTGGTGCAGCTTACCGTAACAGATAAGGAATTGATAATGGACGGGACCTGGGAAACAAACAAAGTACGTGGTTATACACCTGCAAAAGGAACGGCCATATTAAAAAGAAAGAATGATTTTAAAAAATCGGAATTATTTAAAAGGCTGGATACGCTAAACCTTTCTGCAAAACTTTCATTTAAAGACAGGCCTTCAATAGAAGAACCAACTACTGTAGCGGCAACAACTCCCAAACCTGAAAAGAAAGAACCACCTGCACCGAAACCTGAACCACCAGTGGTTGCTGTTGCAGAGGGTGAGCCCGACCTGATAATTCCTTCAATAGAAAAAACAACAGCAGTAGTTCCACCGTTGAATACAAAGCCGTGGCCTGCAAGAACGAGAATACAGCCACTGGGCAAACAAAAGAAAGCACAAATGGATTTGCTTGCCAAATCAACAATAAAACCACCAGCGCCAAAACCTGTGCCTGTTATAGTAGCGGCAGCTCCAAAACCAAAGCCTGAAAAAAGAGAACCTGTTATAAATGATCCTGCGCCTGTAGTATCCAAACCTGCGCCTGCGCCTGTAAAAAAACCAGAGCCAGTTATAGCGAAAACAGAACCACCAAAACCTACCATTGCTTATGTAGCACCATCTTCTACAGTAGGTGCTGCTGAAATAGATAAACGTGTTACAAAATCAGATCAGTCTTATTATTTTGAAACAGACAGCCTGGTACTTACGCTGTATGATAATGGTGAAGTGGATGGTGATACAGTAACCGTATTGATGAATGGTGGAATTATTTTTTCAAAAGCAGGGCTTAGCACAAAGGCCAAATACAAAAACAGTTTATATCACTGCAACAATGGATAGTGTAAAATTGGTGATGTATGCCGAAAGCCTTGGAGAAATTCCCCCCAATACAGGATTGTTGATTGTAAATGATGGGGAAAAAAGATATGAGGTTCGCTTTAGTGCGGATTTAAAAACCAATGCAGCGATTGTATTCAGAAGAAAAAAGAACGAATGATATGAGTGAGTTTATAAAGCCTGGGACAAATTCAACTTACGAAATACTCACATGGTGCCGGTTGCGGATGTAAAATTTCACCTAAAGTGTTAGATGAAATTTTAGCCAGCAATTTTGCCATGCCTGATAATGATAAACTTATTGTTGGCAACCACAGTAAAGATGATGCAGCAGTATATGATATTGGAAATGGCACTGCATTAATTTCCACCACTGATTTTTTTATGCCGATAGTAGATGATCCTTACGAGTTTGGAAGGATAGCTTCTGCCAACGCCATCAGCGATGTGTATGCAATGGGCGGAAAGCCTGCATTAGCCATTGCAATACTCGGCTGGCCAATAAATATTTTACCACCATCCGTTGCACAAAAAGTAATTGAAGGAAGCCGCAGTATTTGTAAAGAAGCAGGTATTCCGTTGGCTGGTGGGCACAGTATTGATTCGCCTGAACCAATTTTTGGTTTGGCAGTAAATGGTTTTGTTGCAATAGAAAACATCAAACAAAATAACAAAGCACAGGAAGGCGATGTATTGTTTTTAACCAAACCGCTTGGTGTTGGCATTTTAACCACCGCAGAAAAAAAGGGAATTTTAAAAGAAGAACATAAAGGCATTGCTGCAAAACAAATGATGCAGTTAAATAAAGTTGGTGAGCAGTTGGGAAAGATAAAAGCTGTTAATGCAATGACTGATGTTACTGGCTTTGCATTGCTTGGCCATTTGGTGGAGATGGCAGAAGGAAGTGGATTAAGTGCAGAAATTGATTTTGAAAAAATCCCAACCATCATAGATGACTTGAAATTTTATATTGACAACAAATCCATTCCTGGTGGTACACACCGAAACTGGGAAAGTTATGGAGATAAGATTGGCGCCATCACAGATTATCAAAAGGCAATTCTTGCTGACCCACAAACCAGTGGTGGTTTATTGGTGGCTGTTGCTTCTTCTTCTATCGAAGAAGTAAGAAATATTTTACACCAAAATGGATTGGAGAAATTTGCAGTTCCCGTGGGAAGGCTTATCGCTAAACAGGAGGTGGTTATAAATGTCAAACTTTAATTTCATCAATCTACTTTTGCAATAATGGTTATTGCAATCAACACAAGGATATTATCAGGCGATACTGCTGCTGCAAAATTGCTGCTCCATTATTTTAACCATATTGCTGTTGCTAACCCCAAACACCAATTTTACTTTATTGCAAATGATGATACACTTCCGGCTTCACCATCAAATAATGTAAAGAATATTATTATAAAGCAGCGATCTGCCAATCCATTGCTGTGGAAGTTGTGGTACAATTATAAATTACCTTCTGCATTAAAAAAGATAAAAGCTGATGTGCTTGTTTCCGCTGATGGCATTTGTTCTTTACGAACCAACGTGGCGCAATGTGTATTGGTAAATGATGTTGAGTTTCTGTATCATCCCGAATGGTTCAGTAAACGGTATGTGAGTTTTATCAAAACAAACATGCCTGTGTTTTTGCAAAAAGCAAAAATGGTTGTCACTTTTTCCGAAGCAATAAAAAATGAAATTATAAGCAAGTTTGCGATAGAAGAAAATAAAATCACTGTTGCTCCTTACGACAGCAATAAAAGATATCAGCCTTTAGCGTGGGAGGAAAGAGAAAAAATAAAAGAAAATTATGCCGGAGGTAATGAATACTTTTTGTTTTATGGAGCAATACATAGCAGAAACAGTCTTACCAACCTGTTGAAAGCGTTTTCTTTATTTAAGAAAAGACAAAAGAGTTCCATGCAGTTGTTATTGCGTACAGACAACATTCCTTCAAAAAATGAATTTGTTAACAGCCTTCGTTTGTATAAGTACAGGGATGAAATAAAATTAATTGAGGGGCTTGCTGAAGAGGAAACAATTTCTATTGCGGCTTCTGCCTGGTGTGCCATTAATCTTTCTCCCTTATACAGCGATATAAACTTTTTACAAAACGCATTGTTGCTTGAAGTGCCTGTGATTGCAGGTAACAGTCCACAGGCAAAAGAATTGTTGGCTAATGCTGCTTTGTATGCTAACCCATTTGCTGTTGATGCTATTGCAGAGCAACTGATGCTGGTGTATAAAGATGAAAACAGGCGAAATGAGCTTGTGCAGAAAGGAAAGGAATTGTATCCTGGAAATAATGACGATAAACGCTGGCAAAACATAGTTTCGATCATTCAACCCCGGTAAAAACAGAACTTGTTACATTTGCAGCCTTAACACTAAATTTTACAATGGATAAATCAACTATACAAATTGATGTGTTGCTGGGACCGGATAAGATACCGCAGCAAATAAACTGGAATGCCAGCGGCAGTACTGCAGAAACGGAACAAAAAGCAAAAGCCATGTGCCTTGCTTTTTGGGATGGCGCCGATAAAGCAGCATTAAGAATTGATCTGTGGACAAAAGATATGATGATGGACGAGATGGCAGATTTTTATTACCAGATGATGATGACCATGGCCGACACTTTTAACAGGGCCACCCGCCAGCAGGAATTAACAGAGGACATGAAAAAATTTGCGAAAGATTTTATGGAAAAATTTAAGGCAATACAATTGAAGGAGCAGCAATAGGCAAGGAGTCAATAGGCAAAAAGAACAAACGAGCAATCATACAAATCATATCAATCAAAAAAATAATCCTAATGGCTTTAGAAGAAAAAATAATGGCTGAAATGAAAGACGCCATGAAATCAAAAAATGAAGCAGCGCTTCGTGGATTGAGGGCTATCAAAGCAGAGATCATCAAAGCAAAAACCGACCCTGGTGCAGGCGGTGCCATTGATGAAGCAACCGAACAAAAATTTTTGCAGAAGATGATGAAGCAACGCAGGGATTCTTACGACATCTTTACCCAACAGGGCCGTGCCGATCTTGCTGCAAAAGAAAAAGAAGAGATGGATCTGATAGAAAGGTTTTTGCCAAAGCAATTAACCGAAGCAGAAATTAAAGAAGCGGTTGCAAAAATTATTACAGAAACGGGAGCCGCTTCACCGGCAGATATGGGCAAGGTGATGGGTGTTGCAAGTAAGCAACTCGCCGGCCTGGCAGATGGAAAAGCCATTAGCGCTATTGTAAAAGAATTATTGAGTAAATAAAATATTCCCACAAAGGCGCTAAGAAAACCAAGCAAAAAACTTTGTTGACTTTGTTCCTTTGTGGGAAACCTCTCCTCACATGATTGACATCATCTTTGCCGTCCTCATCATCATAGCTATTATAAAAGGCTTACGCAAAGGGCTTGTGGTGGCATTGTTTTCAATTATTGCATACATCATAGGTTTAGCCGCAGCATTAAAATTATCTGCTGTGGTAGCAATATACCTGGAAAAAAATGTTTCAGTTCCTGGTAAGTGGTTGCCTGTAATTTCATTTGCTATCGTTTTTTTAGTAGTGGTAGTGCTGGTAAACTGGGGCGGAAAATTTATAGAGAAAACTTTTGAGATGGCTTTTTTGGGTTGGGCCAATAAACTGGCGGGGGCAGCAGTGTATGTGGCTTTCTACACCATCATCTTCAGCATTCTTTTATTTTATGCTGAAAAAATTCACCTGCTGCAACCGGAAGCATTTAATAAATCGGTTGCCTATCCATACATAAAGCCATGGGGCCCGGTGGCAATTGACGGTTTCGGTAAAATTATACCGTGGTTTAAAGATATGTTTACCAGTCTCGAAAACTTCTTTGAAAATATTGCTGGAAAATTGCAGCAATAGTTCTTGCAAACATCAGTTGCTTTACCACAGGTTAAGTAAATATGATGTTTTAAAATTTAAACAGCTTAATTTTATACCGATTGCTTATTTTAGCACGGTGCGGTTGCAACGCCATAACAGGTACACTAATGAGTTACGAAATAAAACAAGACGGCAAGTTTAAATATATTGAAGAGGGGCAGGGCGAACCTTTGATGCTGCTGCATGGTTTGTTTGGCGCATTGAGCAACTTTATGGATCTGATTGAACATTTCCGTAAAACGCATAAAGTAATAGTGCCGATACTTCCATTGCTCGATCTCGATTTGTTGCATACCTCAGTTGGTGGGTTGCAAAAATTTGTACATAAATTTATTGAACACCGTAATTATAATGACATTCATTTGCTGGGTAATTCCCTTGGCGGCCATGTGGCGCTGGTGCATATTTTAAAACACCCGGAAAGAATAAAAACGCTTACCCTCACCGGTAGTTCTGGTTTGTTTGAAAATGGCATGGGAGATACTTATCCAAAACGTGGAGATAAAGAATATATCCGTAAAAAAACAGAACTTACTTTTTACAACCCGGCAATGGCAACAGAAGAATTGGTGAATGAAGTATTTGAAATTACCAATAACCGGCTTAAAGTAATAAAGATAATTGCACTGGCAAAAAGTGCCATCCGCAATAACCTTGGTGAAGAATTGAGAGAAATAAAGCAACCCACTTGCCTTATCTGGGGAAATAATGATTCTATTACACCACCATTTGTTGCAAAAGAATTTCAACGGCTTATACCAAACAGCGAACTCCATTTTATAGATAAATGCGGCCATGCACCTATGATGGAAGTACCTGATGAATTCAATACCGTACTAAGTACATTTCTTGCAATGCAAAAATCGCCTGCTGCAACGAATTAACAATTTTTCTTGTCTTGCCAATTGATATTTTTACAATATTGCGGTGTACACAACCGTTAAACAGGCAGCTATGCTTACAACAGAACTTATCAATAACAATATTCCCCGGCTAAAACTACAGGATAGTAATGCCAAGGCGCTTCAGTTGATCAACGACTACCGCCTTACGCATTTGCCCGTAGTATCTGCCGAAGGAAAATTCCTGGGCCTCATCAGTGAAGAAGATCTGTTGGATGCAGAAGAAGAAAAAGGCAGCTTACAGTTTTTCCAGGAATCATTTATTAGCGCCAGCGTAAAAGAGAATGAACATTTTTTAAATGCTGTTAACTTCAGCAATATGCATGACACTACCTGCGTACCGGTGGTGAATGATGAACAGGAATTTGTGGGAAGCATTACTGTTACCGATCTGCTGAAAGCATTGGGCAATTTTTCCGGCGCCAATGAAATTGGCGGCATCATTGTAATGGAAATGGAACGAAGCCAGTTTGCTATTTCAGAAATAAGCCGCCTGGTAGAAAGCAACGATGCACATATACTTCATTTAAATACCACCACACAACCTGATACAGGGCTGCTCACTGTAACATTGCACCTCAATAAAAAAGAAATCGCAGCCATTGTTGCTACATTTGAAAGATATGAGTACGATGTGATCTACTTTTTTGGTGATGAAAAATTTGAGAACGAAATACACAGCAATTACAGGCATTTGATGAACTACCTTGACATTTAGCTAGAAGGGAAAAGAAGAAAATAAGATAAAGAAAAGGCTTCAGGTTTTCATTTCTCTCAATCAATCTGTTTGTCTGGCATTCTGCCTTAACTGCTTTTTTTAGCTTCTTTTCTTATTTATCCTTTTAGCTCCCCTTTAGCCTTTACATTTGCAAACCTGTTTACACAGGTATTTTAATTTATAATGCAGTTTTTTAAAACAATATATACTTTCTGTTGGGTGATGTTGATGGCTGCTGGCGCTTCGGCACAGAATATTAATGTATCAATAACATCACTGCAAAACTACTGGCTGGTAAAGATTCTTCTGCAAAGATCATCATCCATAACATCAATATTAGTGGCAATAAAAAAACCAAAGAATTCATCATCCGCAGGGAAATACAATTGAAACCCGGTGACAGTGTAAGCGTAACCTCTTTCAGCGATGAATTACAAAAACTACAGCAGCAGGTGTATAATACCAATCTTTTTTTGGAAGTAAAAGCGGAGCTTACTGAAATTGCACCAAACACTGTTGACATAAACCTTGCACTAAAAGAACGCTGGTATATTTTCCCGATTCCAAAATTCCAGTTGATTGACCGGAACATCAATGAATGGATACAGAAATATGATGCTGATCTTGACAGGGTGGTGTATGGAGTTAAATTCACACACTACAATCTTACAGGCCACCGGGATTTGCTGAGGCTTACTTTACTTAATGGTTTTACCAGAAATATTTCCTTCACTTATTTTAAACCTGTAAGTGAAAAAAAGCTGAACAATGGATTTTCACTTACAGCAGGCATTGTTACAAAACAGGGAATTCATTTATAAGATTGATACGCTGAATAAACCCGTGCTTTTTAATAACGGCGATTTTTCAAGAAAAAATTATTTTGCTGGTGTAGGCTACAACTTCCGTAAAAATATTATGGGTACACATTACTTCAATATTACTTTTAATCATGTTGCAGTGGTTGACTCATTGGTTTGGACCAAATACAATCCCAATTATTTTAAAGATGCTGTTGCACATAAAAACTATGTTGACTTCAGTTATACCTACCGGTATATAAATACCAATAATGCCATGTACCCTTTAAAAGGTACTGTTGGTTCTATTCAAGTTTATTAAAAAGAGGGTTTGGTTTCAGCGGTGGCATCAATATGTTTTCTGTAGAAGGTTCATACAATAAATACTGGGCATTAAATAATGATTGGTATGCAAGCTCAGAATTATCTGCAAAAACAACACTGCCATTCAATCAGCCCTATATCAACCAGCGTTCTTTAGGCTATTCTGATGTAAACCTTCGTGGGCTGGAACTGTACGTGGTAGATGGTGTGGCATTTGGCTTGATCCGCAATACTCTAAAGAAAAAATTGTTTACCATCAACATAAAAACGCCATTCAGATCAGATAAATACCACGTTATACCATTTACCGTTTTTGCAAAAACCTATGGTGATTTAGGGGTAGTATATAATAAAAAGGCATTCAAAACAAGCCTTAATAATAAACTGCTTTACACAGGCGGCATTTGGCATTGATATCCTTTCTATTTATGACGTAAACCTGCGGATAGAGTATAGCTTTAACCAGTTAGGCAAAAACGGGCTATTTTTACAAGCCCAGAGTGGATTATAGATTTTGATCCTGATAGCTATGGGATGATTTGGGGGATTGTTATGTAAACCTTGTCTTTTAATAAGACAACTGAAACCACAAAGCCAATACAATGAAAATTGCTATATACAGCCGGGGAATAGAAAACGACCAGAACAAAGACATGGAGTCTTTTTTGGGAGAGTTGTTTGCACAAAAAATGGAACCGGTTTTTTTCCAGGATTTTTTTAATCAAATATATTCCTCCCTCAACCTTACCGGCAAATACAACACCTTTAGCTCTGCTGAAGACCTGGATGAAGATATTGACTGCCTCATAAGCCTGGGTGGCGATGGCACTTTACTGGATACTGTTACATTGGTGCAGGATAAAGGCATTCCTGTTCTTGGTATCAATTATGGCCGTCTTGGTTTTTTAGCAAACATTGGTAAAGGTGAATTGCACTCTGCTATCATTGCATTGGCACAGCGTACCTACGTTACAGAAAAACGAACACTCATTCATCTTGATGCCGACATTCCCATTTTTAATAAAACGCCTTATGCCTTAAATGAATTTACCCTGCAAAAAAAGGATTCATCATCCATGATAAAAATTCATACTTATCTCAATGGTGAATTTTTAAATACCTATTGGGCAGATGGGTTGATAGTGGCTACACCCACAGGAAGCACCGGTTATTCATTAAGTTGCAATGGCCCTATTGTTTTTCCTGAAAGTGGCAGTTTTGTTATTACGCCAATTGCGCCGCATAATCTTAATATCCGGCCCATCATCATCCCCGATAACAACATTATTTCTTTTGAAGTGGAAGGCCGCACCGACTCTTTCATTTGCACACTCGACAGCCGCCGCATGGTGGTGCCAAAAGAAGTGCAACTGGCAATAAGAAAAGAAAAATTTGAGATCAATCTTATCCGGCTGAATGAAAATAATTTTCTGCAGACGCTGAGGAATAAACTTTCGTGGGGATTGGATAAGAGAAATTAACCAAATTTACCTGGCTACAATTTTTTATAAATCCCTGCAAACAGCAGGCTTTAGTTAAATCCTGTCTGCATTCTGCTGTCCTTTTTAACAAACAATTCCTTATTTTGCGGCTATGAAAAAAATCATTGTACCTGCTTTTTTCACCTTAGCAGTATTATGCAATGCCTCTGCACAGGAGCGCTTTAACCCAAACGAATTACAGGGTGAATTTGGCGTAACATTTGGCGCTGCACATTATTTTGGCGACCTTAATACAAGGGCTGCTCTTAACCGTCCTAAAATTGCAATAGGTGCTTTTTACCGTAAACAGTTTAATAATTACCTCTCTGCCCGTTTGGCTGTTCATTATGCACAATTGGGATACAGCGATAAATACAGCAAAAGCGATTATCAGAAACAACGCAACCTTAGCTTTAATACCGACATTCTTGAATTTGCATTAAGTGCCGATTTTAATTTCTTCAAATTTCAGCCTGGTGAACCTGGCCATAATTTCACACCTTATCTTACTATGGGGTTAGGCTTATTTAGTTACAATCCTTATGCTTACCTCAATAGTAAAAAATATTATTTGCGCCCTTTAGGAACCGAAGGACAGAACATTGGTTATGAAGGCAGAAAACCTTATGGCAGTATGGCCATGTGTGTACCTATTGGCATGGGCATTAAGTACAATGTGAACGATAAATTCAACATCTCTTTTCAAATAGCACAGCGGCTCACTTTTTCTGATTACCTGGATGACGTGAGCACCACTTTTGTGGGCGCTGATAAATTTGTAAACCCCACCGCATTAGCATTGCAGGACAGGAGTTATGAGAAAGGAACTACCATTGGCTTAGAAGGCCGCCAGCGTGGATGGAGCAAACAAAAAGACCAGTATGTAATTGCAGAAATAGGTATCTCGTTCAACATCAGCTCTTACAGGTGCCCTTCAGATTTTCAATAACAGTTGCGGTTAAATATTTTTCCTGTGTTTAAGATAATTCCCCTATCTTCGGAAAACGATCCGACTACTACTCTCTGATATCTGTACCGAATTTCCATTTTATTTCCTTTTTCTGTGTTGAACCATAGTTAGTTCACTACCAAACTTATACTATGGCGTTCATCCGGAGGTGCCTGCTTACAGCAGCCGTATTACTATTGGCTTATGTAAACTCACAGGCGCAAACTGTTTATTACCCTGCAGGGGCTTCGCAATTACTGAAGTCAACTGCTGAGGACATTGCTATGCTTTTGCAAAGGGCTGTTGCCGGCAGCAATTTTACAACGCAGCCATACAGTAATGCTGTGCCGGTAACCGGCGTGGTGTTGATATATGACACTACTCTTACCGCTAACCAGGCTTGCAGAGTAAAAAGCAATGGCAACAATTGTATCAGCTTTACTGCAGGGCAGGATAATGGCCTCTGCTATGGTGTGTATGAATATTTATACCAATCAGGTTTTACATTTTATCAGCCAGGAACAATATGGGAAAACATTCCAGCACTCTCTTCTCCCTATAAAAACATGGATACTGTTTATAGCTGCCGCTTTAAATATAAAACCTGGTTTATAAGTGGTGGTGCCAGTGCCTGGGCAATGGACAATAACAACACTTATTACTGGGATACCTATAATGGAGAACTCGGCCACCAATGGGCGCTTTATCAACGAAGAAATAATATGGTGGGTGCTTACCGTTTTTCAGGCCACAGGGATGATATTCTCACAGAAGATTATGTAACCACCCTTCAAAACAATCCATGTTATGTGGCGCCTTTCAATGGTTCCCGGCAGGCAACAAGGCAATCAGTTCCAGACGTTAATAATATTGCTGCCATGCAATTATGGGCTGGCAAAATTGAAACACAATACACACAATATAAAAATCACATTTTTAACCACAGGGATATTTATGCCAACTACTGGCGCAATTTTGAATATGGACATGGCAATATTGGTATAGAAGTTCCTGACGGTTCCCGTTGGGCCAATTCAGAAAATAATGATTGCGGCAGCAACCGCTATCTAAATGAAAGTGACCAGCATTTTATACTCGCCAATTTTACAGCAGGTAAAATAAGTCCACTTTATCCCGGCAAGCGTTTTCAAATATATGCTTACGATAGCCATGCAGATGTTCCTTCTTCCTCAATAAAGATCAATCCCACTATTGATGTACAGGTGGTGCCCACAGCTTTTCAATTTGAAACCAGTGCCAAGGGCTTGCTGAACAGGTGGTATAAAAGATGGAATAATATTTCTGAATATCATTATCTCAACATGGCACAATGGAGCGGCGGAACACCCTCCTTTTATTTAGATGATATGAAGCAAACCATACAGCGGTTAAAAGAAAAAAACAGCGAGGGTATTACCTGGGAAGCTTCTGCATCAAAATTTGCAAGCCTGCCTTTTTTGCTTGCAGCAAATACAGCATTAAAAAATGATAAAGAAATAGAGAACCAGTTACAGGAATTCTGTGGTCTTTTTGATGGCGCTTCTGCTACTATCAATAAACTGCTGCATTGCTGGAGCGATGATAAAACGGTGATGGTCTATAATGGCTTCCAGGATAATAAATACAAACTGCCATATTATTTTCAATTAGTAAAACAGGCAGAAACAGAAACCCAACATTCATCTGCACTTGTAAAACAACGCATCAATGAGCTGAAAGCCTTTTTGCATTATATGGTTTTATTCTACGATTGGACGTTTGATCAAAGGCCGGCAATTGATAAAATAGGTAAAGCTGAAGCACTATGTTTATATCTTGCCAAAATAAACCGTCTGCAGGTTGTAAACAGCAGTGTACTTATTAACTATGTTGTTTACCAGTACAAAACAACGGATGTTATTTATAGCAAATACAATATTGTAAATGGCGCTGCATACCAAAATGGGTTACTGCCGTTAATTACCAGCGAAGAAATTGACACTTACTTCAACGAAGATCACAACAAACAAACAAGCCTTATCCCAAATTATTCATTCAAAGATGCTGAAGAAATAAAATCGCAGTTTGAAAGGAATAACCTTTTGCCATTGGAAAAAATAAATGTGCAACTGGGATATACAAATGCAAAAAATTTCTCGGCAAAAACTGAGTTTTATATACTGGCAGAAAAAACCGGAAGCTTTACCATTAAATACACTCCACGTTTTGAGATGCAGGGGAAAGGGTATATAAATATCACTGTTGAATCAGTAAATAAAACTCTTGGCATTATTACTGATATTTCTCTTGATAACAACAGCGGCGCTGGTATCCTCTATATAAGTTTGCCAGAAGCTGGTACTTACAAACTATCTGTTACATCAAAATACAAATCATCAGCCGCCATCAGTATTACTACCAATGGAAATTATTTTTATAAGAATGGGCCTTTCCTTGGGGCCAGTTCCGAAAATTACCGCAGCGATCTTTTAAGCTTGCCCGGATGGTTTTATATACCTGCTGGTATTGAAAAAGTTTACTTCAGCATTAATAATTCTAACCCTGGTGGTGCAGGTTTTGTTACTCCTGATTATATCAGCAAAGCATTTATGTTTAAAGATGGGGAGTTGAATACTATTGAACCCAAACTTATTACCAGTGCAGATTCTGCTTTGTATTACCTGCAGTTACCACAGGCTCATACAGGAATTTTTTACAAAGCATTTAAAATGGAACAGGCAAGGTTGTGTTTTGCAAACATCAGCAATATTGAATGGTATGCCCGGAAAAAGAATTGCACAGCAAATGATTTTACTGTTGCCATTAAAACTGCAACTGCTGAATGTATAACGAATGTAAAAGCTGTAACAAATAATAATGATCTTACATGGCAGGTGTACGACTCATATCAATGGTCAGAATATAGTAATAGCGCATCAATAGATCTGCCTGCAACATCTTCTCCCAATGCTATTGTTATTTTAAAAAGCGGCGCTGGCTGTATCATCACAAAAAGATTGGGTGATAATACCGAATACCTGAAACAAAAAACCGCCTGCAGCACTTCTGCAACACCAGTAAGTACCGACACAAAAGTTATCATTTATCCAAATCCCGGAACGGGGGTTTTTAAATGTATGCAAAACGGAGAACCTGTTCTTGCAGAAGAAATATATGTATTTAATGCCGCCGGATTAAGAATGGCCAATTTTACCAATACTCAACAGTTTAATATTTCAACCCTTCCGCCGGGAATCTATTTTTATACTTTGCTGATAAACAAAATAGCTTACAAAGGCAAGTTGCTGAAAATGTAAGCACCGCTTTGCAGGCATTAAAGGCAACTTATATAAACAACTCTTATAAATAGGGGTTGATTGCTGATATTTGTATAAAGCTGCCTTTTGAACATACACATTACAATAGCAAAAAACATTTCTGATTGTGCAAATGACTGGGATACCCTGTTACCTGAAGGGCACCATTTAAAAAGCAGGCATTTGCTGGCTTTTGAAAAAGCTGGAGTGGATGATATTGAAAATAATTATGTGCAGGTTTTTATAAAAGATAAATTGATCGGGCTGCTGTACCTGCAGCAATTCTGTTTTCAACATAAGCATTTGAATTTTGGAAATGGCAGTGCCACTACAGCCAAACTGATAAAATGTTTTTTACCTGCAAAACTTTCTATACTTGTTTGCGGCCATTTATTCAGGATAAATTTCCAGGGATTTTATTTTAAGGATGCTGCACACAGGCAGTTGGTGTTTGATGCAATAAAACTTTTTACAAAACAAAATGTAAACCCAGCCGGTATTATTGTAAAAGATTGCAACGAAGCATTTGTTGAACAAAGTTGCAAATTCTGGGGTTACCGCTTTTTCAACGGTGATGTTACTATGGAAATTTTGAACAGGCCAGCCTGGAATAACTTTGAGGATTACATAAACAACCTGCACAAAAATTACCGGCAAAGAGCAAAGAAAATTATTGCAGCATTTGCAGGAGTGGAAACAAAACAGTTGAATGCAGGCGAGATAAAAACTAATGCTGCACTAATTGAACGATTATACTGGAACGTGGTAAATAAACAGACGGTAAAACTCGGCACCATAAATGCAGCTTACTTTTATGAGCTAAAGAAAGACCTGCAGGATAGTTTTGAATTTTATGCTTTGTATGCAGACGGAAAGATGATCGGTTTTTATACATTTATTTTTTATGAAAAAGAAATGGAAACACATTTCATCGGGCTGGATTATGAAGCCAACACAAAGCACAAAACCTATTTCAATATATTATTTGCAGGCATTGCAAAAATGATTGAGCGCCGTTCTGAAAAATTAGAATTAGGCAGAACAGCCAGGGATGCAAAAGCAAATGCAGGCGCATTGCCAAGGCAGGTATTTAATTATATCAAAGTAAAAAACCCATTGGCAGATTTTACACTGCGGCATTTTTTAAACCGGTTTAATAATGCTGAAAACATTAACCTTGTGAAACGAAATCCTTTTGCGGTTAACATTAAAACGATACAACACAAAAATACAAATCAGCGAAAGCAGCAAAATGAACAAAATTGAAATTCCACTAAGCAAAACTAAAATGCTTCTCTTATTACTGGGAGCACTCGGTTTTGTAACCATTGGAACACTTTTCATTGTTAATCCAGATAAATTTATTTCGACAAGAATGAGAAGCCCGATAATTATAAGGGTTACCGGAGTTGCCTCCGTATTATTTTTTGGTGCAGCCGCAATTTATGGAACTAAGAAAATGTTTGACAAAGCTATTGGGCTTACGATTGATGATAATGGAATTATTGACAATACCAACGCATCAAGTGTGGGACTGATAAAGTGGGCCGATATAACGGAAATAAAAACAGAACAAGTGATGTCAACAAAGTTTTTACTCATTTTTACAACCGACCCAGACGCAATCTTAGAAAAGGCAAGCGGAATGAAACGCAAACTAATGACAGCAAACATGAAAATGTATGGAACGCCATTGTCAATAACCTCCACATCTTTAAAAATTAATTTTGACGACCTGGAAAAACTATTAAATGACAGGCTGGATAAACAACGTAAAAGAATGCTGAACCGCTAAAGATTAAAATGAAAAAAATAAACATCACCACCATTATTGCTTTTTTATTGCTGGCCTTTGTTGGTTACAGAATTGTAAAACGTTACCTGCTGATACCAAAAATGAGTTTTCAAACCGAGCAGCTTACTATACTTGACAATAAA
Organism: uncultured Chitinophagaceae bacterium; assembly: GCA_963814445.1. Lineage (GTDB taxonomy): Bacteria > Bacteroidota > Bacteroidia > Chitinophagales > Chitinophagaceae > Ferruginibacter. The sequence goes on along the minus strand of CAWFCU010000006.1, from coordinate 259,712 downwards.
CAAACCACCAGCATTGATGCATTAAAAGGAAATGTGGTAATTGTTTCCTGCTATCAAACCTGGTGCGGCGATTGTGCAAGGGAAACACCCTGGCTGAACGGACTGGCCGCAACAATCAATTCATCAAAATTTACCGTACTATATATTTCCGACGAACCGGAAGAAAAAGTAAACCGCTTCAGGAAAAGATTTGATTCCGATAAGATCATTTTTACCAATTCTGAAAAGCGGTTGGGAGAACTGGGCATCCGTTCTTTTCCCTCTACTTTTTTGCTGAATAAAAAAGGCGAAGTGATAAAAACAAAACTGGAGGGCTATGACTGGGCAAAAGATGAAAAAGAAATACGGGAATTGCTGAATGAATAGCGGAATTTTTAACATTTTCACCCCTGCAAATCAGTAATTCAAAATACGGGCATTTACCTTTTTACCTTTATCTTGCAACACTAAAAAAATTTATATGGAGTATAATAAATTGGTATCTATTACCGGCTTAGGTGGATTGTTTGAATTGGTAGCTTCTAAAGCCGATGGAGGCATTGTGCGTTCGCTGGAAGATAAAACGACAAAATTTGTGAGCAGCAGGCAGCACAGTTTTTCACATCTTGAAAGCATTGAGATCTTTACAACAACTGATAATGTAAACCTTGTGGAAGTATTGAATGCAATGAAAGGGAGCAAGGAAAAACTTCCTGATGCCAATGATGTAAAAGCATTGAAAGCATATTTTCAGAAAGTTTATCCCACAATGGACTTTGAAAAGGTTTATACCAGCGATATGAAAAAAATGGTGAAGTGGCTTAGCCTGCTGGAAGCAAACAATGTTGAAATAAAATTATCTGAAGCACCTGCAGAAGATGCTCCGGCACAGGAAACACCTAAAGCAAAGGCTGCAGGGCCCAAACAGGTAAGCACCAAGCAGGCACCAGCTAAAAAAATAAATTCGCCAAGGAAGATGGCATAAGACACCCCCTCCGCCCCCTAAAGGGGGAACTAAGGCAAGAGTCTTAAATTTTCAACGCTATTAATCATTGAAACACCACTCTGTATTTATTTTATAAACTTCAAATCAAAAAACTCTAAAGCCCCTTTAGGGGTTTGGGGCGACATTTCTTAGGGCATGTACACAGCAAACATTCAAAAACTACCCCGTCATTTTGTTCCGGCCGATTTTGCATTGACCGACTGGAAAAGCATGGAACCTTACTTCAAATCCGTGCTGGAAAGGGAGATCAATACTAAAGAGGAACTGGAGCAATGGCTGCTGCAATTAAGTGAACTGGAAGCTGTGGTGAGTGAAGATGCCTGCTGGCGGCAGATAAAAATGACCTGTGATACAACCGACCCTGCATTAGAAGCGGCATTTAATTTTTTCTGTACCGATATACAACCACACATTCAGCACTATGCTGATTTGTTGAATAAAAAATTAGTGAACCATCCATTGGTTGATACACTACAGGCAAAAGAATATTTTACTTATCTCCGCAGCATCAAAAAAAATATTGAACTATTCAGGGAAGAAAATATTCCGTTACAATCTGAATTGTCTGTAATGCAGCAACAGTTTGGTGTTATCAGCAGCAAGATGACGGTTACAATTAATGGACAGGAATATACGCTTGCAACAAGCTGCCAAATTTTTAGAAAACCCTGACAGGAATTTAAGAGAAGAGGTGTACAGGAAAATACAGGAAAGAAGATTGCAGGATAAAGAACCTTTGAATGATTTGTTCAATACATTAATGGCAAAGCGGAATGAACTGGCTGCAAATGCAGGCTTCAGCAATTATACTGATTATCGCTTTAAAGAATTGGGACGGTTTGATTATGGCAAAGAAGATTGTTTTGCTTTTCATGAAGCAGTAAAACAACATGTAACTGCCATTGGTAAAAATTATTTACCAGAAGAAAAAAGAAAAATTAGGTTTAGATACATTACGCCCATGGGATATTGAAGCAGAACAGGATGGCATAAAACCATTAGCACCTTTTACAACAGGCAAAGACCTTACTGAAAAAACGATTGATTGTTTTACAAAACTCCGCCCCTTCTTTGGCGATTGCATCAAAAAGATGGAGGAGATAAAACATCTTGACCTGGAAAGCAGGATGGGCAAAGCACCAGGCGGCTACAACTGCCCGTTAGCAGAAAGTGGCGCCCCATTTATTTTTATGAATGCAGCAGGGCAGATGCATGATGTTACCACCATGGTGCATGAAGGTGGCCATGCGGTTCATTCTTTTCTGGCACATCCTTTAAAGCTTTCCGGCTTTAAAGAATACCCAATGGAAATTGCCGAAGTGGCAAGTATGGCGATGGAGTTATTCAGTATGGAGCATTGGGATGTATTTTTTGATAATGCAGAAGAATTAAGAAGAGCAAAAGAACACCAGCTGGAAAGAGTGATCACTTTATTTCCATGGATCGCTATTATAGATAAATTCCAGCATTGGCTGTATGCAAACCCCGGCCATAGCAATGAACAACGTACAGCCAGGTGGATGGAAATTTTAAGTGAATACAGTGATGGCTCTGTTGATTACAGTGGATTAGAAACTTACCGCAGCAATGCATGGCAACGCCAGTTGCATTTGTTTGAAGTGCCGTTCTATTATATTGAATATGGCATTGCACAGTTAGGTGCTATCGGCATGTGGATGCAGTTTAAACAAAATCCTGAAAAGGCTTTGGATAATTATTGCAATGCGTTGGCGCTTGGCGGCACGGCAACATTGCCGCAATTATATGAAACGGCAGGATTGAAATTTGATTTTTCTCCGCATGTGATCAAAGAGTTGATGGATTTTGTAAAAGTGGAGTTAGATAAAGTGCAGTAATTATTTACAATCGCCGCACACACCATTCACCACCATTTCGGCATGTGATGGCCTGAAACCTTTGGGCAATTTTACCTCCGGCACTGTTACTTCATCAAGGCAAATAGTTTTATTACATACCTCACATATAAAATGTACATGGTTATCGTGGTGATGGCCAGCTTCACAATTGTCTTTGCAAAAGCGTATAAAATGGAATTATCTGTGGTAGGTATATGATGGATAATTCCTTTCTCCACAAAAGTATTCAGCGTACGATATACGGTAACACGGTCAAAATTCTCACCGGTCTTTTCTTCAATATCAGCATGTGCCAAAGCACCTTCACTGCTTATAAAAAGTTCCAGTATTTTTTTTCTTCCGTCTGTAACACTCAGCTGGTTCTTCTTTAATATATCTTCGATCTCTACCATTATTTTTCGTTTAGAATTATAACAATTAATTCAGGCTCCTGTTCTGGTTCGTTTCTTTCAGTAATGCTTTTATATCTTTCAGCAACTTTTGAACTTCATCTTCTTTTAAGCCATCATAAATACCTCTTACTCTTTGCTGTTTATCAACCAATGCAAATAACTGTGTATGTATAAACTCGTCAGCAATATTTTGTAAGCGTGTCTGTTTTATTGTTATCAATCACATAACTGTGCCTTGCCATATTATACAATTGCCTTTTATCACCCGTAACAAAATGCCAGTTTGTATTTATTGCCGGCGGTTCTGCGATGCAGTATCTATCCTCCAACCTGTACGAACCGTCGTGGTTTTTGAAACAGTTTGCCTGACAGCATTTTTGCTTCATAGTTTTTTAAAACCGGTACAGAATCTGTTTCGGGCATACAGGTATGTGAGATGATCATGAAATTTGGGTTGTCATTAAACACATCATACACCCTCCGCATATTGGCATTCATTCTTGGACAAATGCTTTTGCAGGTGGTAAAAAAATATTCTGCCACATATACTTTTCCATCTACCTCCCTGTTGCTTATTGTTTTGCCATTCTGATCGGTAAAAGAAAACGCTTTTACATCGCTGATAACCGGCAGGTTTGATTTTGATATATCTGTTTGAGAAAAAACAAAAAGAAAGTATGCCCCAAAGAGCAAAGCAAAAAAACCAAGGTACAGCACCCATTTACTTTTCATCTATCAATAATTTTTTGCAAAGCTACAGGCAAAAAACCGCCAGCTTTCAAAATTTTAAGAAAAAATCAACTTTAATACTTGCAACAACATTGCAAAAATGCTATATTTGCAGTTCTTAAAAATGGAAGCAAAATTTAACTGGGATATAATTGGGATTGCCACATCTGTTAGCCTGTGCTATTCACTGTGCATTGCTTCCACTTATAATGACCAGCCTGCCGCTGTTTGGCATCAATATCATTCACAATTTGTTTTTTGAATGGGGCATGATTGGCATTGCTTTTGTTGTGGGGAGTTATGCCCTGTTTCATGGTTATGTAAAACATCATCGTTCATTATTGCCTGTTATAATTTTTTCTGTGGGTTTTATTTTTCTATTCCTAAAACAGTTTTTTCACAGCATAGAAAACTGGTTTCTGATACCGGCTGTTATACTTATAGTAAGTGCTCATTATTATAACTATCGCCTTTGCCATAGAAGCAAGTGCAATTCATCTCATCACAAACACTAATCAGAACATTTGCCTATTTGCTTATTTGCTGATATAAGTCAGCATGTAAGGTGTTATTCATCAATTCCTGGCTTTCTCAGACAGTTTAATTTTGACAAAAAACTAATCAACATGGAAAAACACGATCTGTTGCATGAATTCCCCGAATTCAAAGAAAAAATTCATGAATTAAAAATGAACGATCATCATTTCAGAAAACTATTTGATGAATATCACGAAGTAGATCATCATATACACCGGATTGAACAGGGAGCAGAAATTACCAGCGATGAACATCTGAATTCCTTAAGACTGAAACGGGTACATCTTAAAGATGGATTGTACAGGCAGTTGCAATAACGTGGCATCACCTAAAAACCGTTGTTACATTGATAAAGTTTTAAACAAAAATCCCCGCTGGGTAGCGGGGATTAATTCTTTTTACAAATCATCAAACCTGTACAAAGGATCAATATCTGAACCGGCCTGCATTTCATACACCGGGTGTATAAGGCCATCTTTTAACCCATATACCCACCCGTGCAGATCGGGGCCATTTCTGTTTTTCCATGCCTTTTGAATGATGGATGTTTTGGCAAGCCGCTGCACCTGCTCCTTTACATTCAATTCGGTGAGCCTGTCAGCCCTTTGTTCTTCATTGGTTATTGTATCCAGTTCTTCCCTGTTGTGCCGGTACACATCTTTGATATTCCGGAGCCACATATTGAGTACCTGGTTGTAATTCTTATTGCCCATGGCTGCCTTTATTCCCCCGCAACCATAATGGCCGCAAACAATTACATGGTTTACCTTTAAATGCACTACTGCATATTCAAGCACACTCAAAAGGTTTACATCGGTATGTATCACCAGGTTGGCAATATTCCTGTGTACAAATATTTCACCGGGCAGTGTTCCTGTTATTTCATTGGCCGGTACCCGGCTATCACTACAGCCTATCCATAAATATTCGGGTTTTGTACATTTTTTAATCGTTTAAAAAAATCCGGGTCTTCCAGCCTCCTTTCGGCAGCCCACTATTTGTTATCTTTTAATAAAGTCTCGTAAGGTTTCATATTGACATTTTTTTAAATAATAATTCTATATGCAAAATATCAATTTTAGATGTATAAACACAATCTTCAGACAAGCTGATACTTTATCAGTTTTGCTCATTAGCCTTTCTGCCATATAAATTTCATTTATTAAAAAATCTTTATGATAAGTACGAATGGTTTGGTTTAAAAAAAGTAAAACACTAATTTGCAGCCATCTAATGAAGAAAAACAGGAATACATATACATTTATTCAAAAAGCATCTTCGGTATTTTTAATGCTTACGCTGCTGTGGCTCACAGTAAGTACGCCTTTTGTTGTTGCTGCCCAGCAAGAGCTGGCCAAACAACAAAAAGGGATTTCCATTGATTCTTCCGAAACCTGCAATGGGGATGAAACCAATAATTCCGGCAATAACAACATTGAAGAAAAAGTACCGCAATACTACTTTGTCCGAAGAATATCTTCATGAACATCATATAACGCACTGTTTTGTCATTAAAGTTTCCCTTTATCATAAACAGGAAAATGCTGATGATTACATCGCCTTTCACGGCGAACTGCTTGTTCCTCCGCCCAATGCGGCTTAATTACATTTCCACATTTTATCGAGATGACATAAAGCGTTTTACAAAAAGCCTTCTTCCAGTTATTTATTACAGGGTACATTCCCCTGCACAGTCATTACTTACAATTAATTAATTTATACAATATGAGACAACATTCAAAAGAATTCTTACAAAACCTTACCCCATACCAGGGATTTGAAATATTACAGGAAGGAAACAAAAGATTTGTAAACAATCTTAATAAGGACCATGACCATCTGGAACTGATAAACCAGACAAGAGAAGGCCAGTATCCGTTTGCTGTAATATTAAGCTGTATGGATTCCCGTACTTCATCAGAACTGATATTTGACCAGGGGCTTGGCGACCTGTTCAGCATTCGTGTAGCTGGTAATATTGTAAACAACGATATACTGGCAAGCATTGAATATGCCGTAAAATATGTGGGTTCAAAAGTATTGATGGTATTAGGCCATACTGGCTGTGGTGCTATTAAAAGCGCCAAACAGGGAGTAGAAGATGGCCATATAACCGGGCTGCTGCAACGGATAAACCCTGCTATAAGCAAAGCGATGCTTGTAGAACCTGATAAGTATTTATTTGATGACGCTGTGGCATATACCAATGTAGAGAACAGCCTTGAAGAAATACTTCATCAAAGTGAAATTGTAAAAGAACTTTTTAAAAAAGGCGAAATAGGTCTTGTAGGCGGCGTGTATAATGTTGATAATGGAAAAGTTGATTTTTTTATGAACCTGACCAAAAAGCCAAAGCAAAAAAAACAATTAGTAAACATATAAAACAAAACATTTCATGCAGTTCAACTTAAAAACCCTGAAGACAGACCTGCCTTCAGGTCTTGTTGTTTTCCTTGTAGCCCTGCCTTTTGCCTTGGCATTGCACTGGCATCAGGAGCACCACTTTTCAGCGGATTGATTTCCGGAATTGTAGGAGGTATAGTAATTGGCGCTTTAAGTAATTCAGCATTTAAGTGTAAGTGGCCCGGCGGCAGGTCTTGCTGCCTTGGTTTTCGGTGCTATTACTGCCATTGGAGATTTCCCTTTGTTTTTATGTGCGGTATTTATTGCCGGTATTTTACAAATAGCGCTTGGTGCAGCTAAAATGGGCGGCATTGCCAACTACATTCCCTGCAGTGTTATTAAAGGTATGCTTACCAGCATCGGCATTTTGATTATTGCAAAGCAAATTCCACATGCGTTTGGGTATGATAAAGATGAAAAAGGGAATATTACAGAACTGCTTCCTTATGGAAGTGAAAACATGCATGAACTGCTGCAACCGTTGCAGCATATAGAAGTTGGTATCACTATTATATGTGCAGTATCCATCGTCATCATGTTGCTTTGGGAAAAGCCCTTTATAAAAAAAAAACTGCCGTTTGTTCCCGGGGCATTGGTGGCCGTTGTAGTTGCAGTTCTTATTAATCAAATATGGATAAGCACTGGGCAGCAAACTGGCAGCAGAAAACGAACACCTTGTGAAAATACCGATTGCTGCATAACGCATCGGAGATTTTTTGGTTTTTTTACATTGCCCGATTTTAAAGGATTTTTAGATGGCAAAATGATCATGTATGGTGTTTCTATTGCTATTATAGCTTCGCTTGAAACATTGCTAAGCATTGAAGCGATTGATAACTTGACCCAGAAAGGCGTGTAACCAATACCAACAGGGAATTATTTGCACAGGGCATTGGAAATTCAGCCGCAGGTTTAATCGGTGGATTGCCAATTACCAGTGTAATTGTACGAAGCAGCGCCAATGTAAATGCAGGAGCTAAAAGTCAAAACTATCTGCAATTATTCATGGTTTGCTTGTTGCTTGTTTGTGTTATCTTCATTCCATCGTTGCTCAATAAAATTCCCTTGTCTGCCCTTGCTGCCATTCTTCTGCTTACCGGTTATAAACTGGCAAAGCCTTCTTTCTTCAAGCAAATGTTAAGAATGGCAAATACCAGTTTATTCCTTTTTTTGTAACAGTAATTGTTATTCTTGCTATTGACCTTTTCGGAGTATTTCCACGCTGTTAGTGGAAAAGGATTGTTGATTGGTGTAGTTGCCGGTATCATTGCTGCTTTTGGCGCCATCCTTCATGGCAATCTTAAAAACTCCTACTTTCTTTCATGAGAGCAAGCACCATGAAGGCGATGCTATAAATATCAATCTTTCTGAAGAAGTATCTTTTTTAAATAAAGCAGCCATCAGGCAAACACTGGACAATATGCCTGCCAATACCAAAGTGGTGATTGATGCCAGCAATACATCTTATATTGATTTTGATGTGCTGGAGCTGATAAAAGAATTCAGGGATATAAAAGCACCACTTAAAAAAATAGACCTGCAACTGAAAGGATTTAAAGAAAAATACCAGATAGAAAACGAGTTGAATGTTCAGTCTGTTCACTAAACAGTGAATAGCTTAACTTTATAAAATGACATGATTCCAAATTTGATGAGTGCCACGTATTGCATGAGCTAAAACATTTTTTGCCTTCACAACAGGCATTAAAAGATTTTATTCATCATAATTCCCTGCATGCTTTTCAGCACATGAAGTTTTATGATGCCATTTTTAAAGCATCAAAAATATTTGGCTTCCAGGTGCATTTGCAATTGCCGGAATACAGGGAATTGTATAAAACCGGCAGGATAAGGGAAGATATTCTGAAAAAATTATTGCCGGTAAAAAAGGCAATGCAGCTGTAGCAGAATGGAAAGAAAAATTGCTTCAGCAAGGAATATGATACCATTAACCATCCACGTATTGGGCAATTAAGAAAGTACTGGAAAGAATGCATATCACCTGGATCTGGATAATAAAGTTCATCCATTACTCTTCCGTATTCTTTGTGCTTTTTTAGACCAGGGTATTGCCATTGAAAATTTCCCGGTTGTTAATAAACCTTTTATTGACAGTATTAAAGAAATGGAACAAAACAGTTTTGTAAGTTTCTTTAAAACAAAAACAATAAGGAACAATTTTTATCAGGTAATTATTCTATAACAGACACTTTTAAAAACAATTGTTGGCAAAGAAGAATATTTTGAACAATACCTGTTTGATCAGCAGTTTGCACATCATGGCTGGAGTGGTTTTGTAAGTGCAGTGGAAGATAATCCGCAAACATTGCTTGACAGGAAACAAATAACATTAAAGGAATTGGTTGAATTTGAATTGCTGATGGAACTGGATGCATTGAATCATGCACTTGGGAAATAAATGGCAGCCATTGGCCAATCATGTAAAGAACCTCCGGTTGATTTATTTGCAGATGTTCCTAAAACAGAATTGGCAGAAGTAATAGAACTTGGCAGGATGCTTTTGAATGGAGTTATTATGATTCAGTGTTAAAAGGAATATTGATTGCTGATAAAAAAAGAGAATTGCAAAATAATAGAGTAGCTAAAAATCTCTCCGCCAATTAATGGGGCGCCATGCATTTACAGGCCATTTTTTGCATTGATGAAAGAGAAGATTCTATCCGCCGCCATATTGAAGCAGTTGATAAAAGTGCTGAAACATTTGGTGCTCCCGGTTTTTTTGGTGTGGAGTTTTATTTTCAGCAACAGGGCAGTAAGTTTTATGATAAACTTTGCCCGGCACCGGTAACACCTAAATATCTAATTAAAGAATACTGATGCAAAAACAGTCAAGCAAGAAGAACTGATCTATACAAAACTATACACATGGTATTGTATCAGGTTTTTTATTAAGCATCGAGTTTTGGTTTTTGGGCATTTGTAAAAAAAATACAAATGCTGTTTCGTCCTAAAATGAGCCCGGCTATTTCAAATGCCTATGGGCATATGGATAAACAATCGAAGCTTACCATTGAAAATAAAAATGTAGCAGATATTGAAAATGGATTGCAGATTGGTTATACCACTTGATGAAATGGCAACAAGAGGCGAAGGATTTTTAAGAGGCATTGGTTTGGTAAAAAACTTTGCGCTCCATCATTTATATTGTAGCACATGGCAGCAGCAGTGCCAACAATCCACATCATGGTGCACATGATTGCGGTGCCTGCAGCGGAAGGCCCGGCGCCACCAATGCAAGAGTGCAGGCTTTTATTTTAAATCATAAAAAAGTAAGAGAAATATTAGCAGCAAAAGGAATTATAATTCCTGATACCACACAGTTTATGGGCAGCATGCATGATACTGCTGCTGATGTAATGGGTTATTATGATGAAGAATGTGTTGACTGCAGAAAATACAAAAGCACATATCATCAACATGCAAAATTTTGAAACGGCATTAAACCTGAATGCAAAAGAAAGAAGCAGGCGATTTGCATCTATCAATACCAAACAGGAACTGGAACAGGTACGCAAAGCCATTCACAGCCGTTCGGTTTCTTTGTTTGAACCAAGACCGGAACTGGGGCATGGCACCAACACATTAGCCATCATTGGCCGCAGGCAAACATACCAAAGGTTTGTTTTTGACAGAAGGGCTTTTTTAAACAGTTATGATTATACCACAGATGCTGATGGAACAATTCTTTCAGCAGTAATGCGGCCCATTGGTTTGGTTTGCGGTGGTATTAACCTTGAATATTATTTTTCAAGGGTAGATAATATTAAAATGGGCGCAGGTACCAAACTTCCGCATAATGTAATGGGCTTGTTTGGCGTGGCCAACAGCAGTGATGGCGATTTAAGGCCCGGCCTTCCCTGGCAAATGATTGAAGTGCATGACCCGGTACGGTTGCTGGTGATTGTGGAACATAAACCTGAAATTGTTTTAAAAGCAATTCAATCATCACCCGAAGTATTTGAATGGTATAAAAATGAATGGGTGCATATTGTGGCATTGCATCCGGAAGAACAACAATTTTATTACTTTAAGAATGGAGTGTTTGAAAAATATGAACCCATTACAGATGCTGGCGGAAATAAAAACCATTCACAACATGGAAGAGTTTATTGAAGGGGCAAAGGAAATGGAAACCAATCATATTGTGCATGCCACCGAAGAAAATTTACCGGTGTATTTGCTGGATTAAATCTAAAACGACTTCTGTTTATACGCTGTAAGAAAAATATAAATGAACCAACTACTCGTCTTATTTATCGCCATACCATTCCTGGCATTTTTTGTAAGCCTTTTCTGGCAAAACAAAAGTGAAAGAGCCATTGAGTAAAATTGTACGGTTTACCAAAGTATTTTATATATTTGTTGCCGTTTCATTTGCTGCCTGGTGGATGTTGAATGGCTTTAAACCAGTTACTTATCATCTTGCAACACTTTACGAAACAGATCATTTTGTTTTTGCCTTTGAATTGTATTATGATGAAATAACGGCCGTGTTCAGTATTGTTGGCGCATTGTTATTTTTCTTAGTGGCTACTTTCAGTAAATACTACATGCACCGTGACCAGGGTTACAAACGGTTTTTTAATACCATACTTTTATTTGCAGCCGGTTATAATTTTATTATTTTATCCGGAAATTTTGAAACGCTTTTTATTGGCTGGGAAATAAAAGGTGTTTGTTCTTTTATATTGATTGCATTTTACCGCAACCGTTATCTGCCTGTAAAAAATGCATTTAAAGCAATCTCTTATTACCGCATCAGCGATGTGGCTTTGATGCTTTGCATGTGGATGATGCACCACCTTACACATCAGAATATCACTTTTGATAAATTGGGTGAAGCAAAAAATATGGCTGTTGAATCTGGCAATACAGGCATGGCCATATTTATTGTTTGTATGATGATATTGCCTGCTGCTATTAAATCGGCACAGTTTCCTTTTACCACCTGGTTGCCAAGAGCAATGGAAGGCCCCACTGCCTCTTCTGCAATTTTTTATGGCTCGTTGAGTGTGCATATTGGTGTTTTTTTATTGCTGCGTACACATCCTTTTTGGGAAGATATGTTGTGGGCAAAAATTGTCATCATCATCATTGGTGCATTAACGGCTATTGTTGCCACATTATTGCAAGGGTACAGCCAACAGTTAAAACACAAATTGCTTATTCATCTGCCGCACAAATAGGATTGATGTTTATTGAAGTGGCAATAGGATGGCATTGGCTGGTACTGGTTCATTTTGCAGGCAATGCTTTTTTAAGAACCTACCAGTTATTGGTTTCTCCTTCGGTATTAAACTACCTGGTACATCATCAATATTTTCATTACATCAAACCGCAACAAAAGCCGGTATCAAAATTAAAAGCATCCTTGTACATGCTGGGTATTAAAGAATGGAATTTAGACAGCATGATGTTTACTTATTTGTGGAGCCCTTTTAAATGGTTGGGAAAACAATTACAATTTTTACAATCAAATCTTATCATCGGCATTATTACAATTGCAGGGCTTGCATTTGTGATACTTGGTTATACCAATCATAATTTAATTCCTTCTTTAAACGAAGTATTGCCACTTATTTTAATGAGCATTGCATTGGTAGTTATTCTTTTTGCTTTTTCTTCCAGGCAATCTGCATTAAAAGCATGGAGTTATTTATTTACAGCACATTTATTTATAATAGCTGCAGTATTATTTAATGCAGCACATATCAACAGCATTGAAATCATTTTTTATGCAAGTGGTATTTTACTTGCTTTTTTACTGGGTTATTATTGTTTGCAAAAAATAAAAGCCATTGATAATGATATTTCGCTTAACCAGTTTCATGGCTATGTGTATGAACAGGAAACAACCGGCTTTTTATTTTTGCTTGCATGCTATTGGTATGCTGGGCTTTCCGATAACAGCTGCATTTATTGGCATTGATGTATTCTTTACTTATGTACACAGCAACCAGACTGTACTGATAATTTTGTTGGGTTTGTGTCTTTTATTTATTGAGCTGTCAGCTTTCCGTATCCTGCTGCGTATTTTTATGGGGCCGCATAAAAAATTAAATCACCCGGTGCGTTCAGAAGTTCATAACTAATTACAAAATATAAAAAGGGTTGACTGAAATTCAGACAACCCTTTTTTGTAAGTATAACTTTGTAATTAAATATTCAATCCACCGCAAGCACTGATTGTCTGCCCGGTAATATAACTGCCCATATCACTTGCTAAAAACAAAGTAACATTGGCAATATCTTCTGCAGTGGCAAATCTTCCCAAAGGAATACCTGCTTTGTATTTTTCTGCACCTTCGCCATCTTTTAAATAACTCGTCATATCTGTTTCCACAAAACCCGGCGCAATAGCATTGCAACGGATATTGCGGCTGCCCAATTCTTTGGCAACTTTTTGTAAAACCAATTATCCTGCTTTGCTGGCGGCATAACTGCTTTGGCCGGCATTGCCCATTTCGCCAATCACACTGCTCATATTTATGATGCTGCCGCTTCTTGCTTTCATCATTGGGCTTATCACCTGCTTGGTCATATTGAATACACTTTTCAGGTTCACCTGTATCACTTCATCCCATTGTTCCGGCGTCATTCGCAACAATAAATTATCTTTTGAAATACCGGCATTGTTTACACACATATCTATTTGTCCAAACTCTTTTAATACATCGTTTACAAAAACTTCGCAGGCGGCAAAATCACCAGCATTGCTTTGGTATGCTTTTGCTTTTACACCCAGTGCAGTTAATTTTTCTTCCAGTGCTTTTGCTTTTTCTGCACTGCTGTCGCTTACATAAGTAAATGCAATATTAGCAACCATGTTCTGCAAATTTTATTGCAATCCTTCGCCAATACCACGGGCTGCACCGGTTACAATTGCTATTTTTCCTTCTAATAATTTCATTGTTGTTTATTGTGATTTAGTAAATGATAATTTGCAGGCAAAGCTATCTGCTTTTATATTTATAAAGTAAGATTTTATTGCCAGTATTTCTTCCAGGATTGTTCTTTCATTACTTAGCCTTGGCACTTTGTGCTGGCCGCCGAGTTTGCCTTTGCTTCTCAGCCATTCTGTAAATGTTCCTTTTGGCAATACATGTACTAATGGGCAGTCGCAAGGCAATATCTTTATACCGCTTTGCTTCATAATCGCTGTTAATATCTTTTAATGCAGTATCCAGTTCGATAAGTAAACGCTGTAAGATTATCCGGTTCTTTTTCAAACTCTATCAGCCATTCATGTGCGCCATTACTGTTCATCGCTGAAATAAACGGGTGCTGCAGTATAATCATTTACGATAGCATTTGTTTTTTCGGCAGCAACGGCAATGGCCTTATCAGTATTGTCAACAATCACTTCTTCGCCAAAAGCATTGATATAATGTTTTAACCTGCCGGTTACTTTTATTTTGTATGGATTAAGAGAAGTGAACTGTATGGTATCTCCAATTAAATAACGCCACAGGCCACCGGTAGTACTGATTACCAGGGCATAATTTTTTCCAACCTCCACTTCATTCAAGCCCACTGTTTTTGGTGATTTTCTTTCCATATTCTTCTACCGGCATAAATTCATAAAAAATACCATGCTCTGTAAATAACAACATCCCATCATCATCCGGGACATTCCTGCCCGGCAATAAAGCCTTCGCTGGCATTGTATATTTCAAGGTAATTGATTTGTGCACCAATAATTTTTTCAAACTGTTCTTTGTATGGAACAAATGAAACACCACCATTTATATACAATTCAAGATTGGGCCATACTTCTTTAATAGTTTGTTTTTGTTTTATTTCCAGAATTCGTTTTAAGCAATAGCAACGTCCAGGTAGGTACACCTGCAAGTGATGTTACATTTTCTTCAGCTGTTATCTGCGCCAGTTTTTCAATTTTACCTTCCCATTCATCTAGCAAGGCAATACTTAATTCCGGTGTACGTATCCATTGCCCCCAAAAAGGAGAATTCTGCATCAGCACAGCACTTAGATCGCCATATTGAATTTCTTCATTAACTTTACTGATCTGGTGTGAGCCGCCAACCACCAGGCCTTTGCCGGTAAGCAGATCGCTTGAAGGAAAATTTTTATAATAATTGGTGAGTACATCTTTACTTGCCTGGAAATGATTGTCCTGCAGACTTTCTTCGCTTACAGGAATGAATTTACTTTTATCGCATGTGGTGCCGGATGATTTTGCAAACCAGTTAACCGGCTATTCCATAATAATATTTTCTTCGCCCTCCATCATTCTCTCGATGTAAGGTTTCAGATCATCGTATTCATGTATGGGAACTGTTTTTTTAAACGCTTTAAGCGTAAACAATTTTGAGAAACTGTATTTTCTCCAAACTCGGTGTATTGTGCAGAAGTAACCAGTTCCTGCAATACTTCACGCTGTGCCGCCACCGGATGATTGCTCCAGTTCTGGATACGCCACAAACGCATCCGGGCTAATTTGGATATGGCGGGGGATAAGCAGTTTCATTCGTATTGAGCAAAATACGGAAATGTTGTGGAAAGAGGAAATGTATTAGCAGGTGATAGTTGTATTACAGGTTATTGTCTTTATCTCTTGCTTCCTCATGCAAATAATCCTTCCGCTTTAATTCAAAATTCCTTGCCCAGGTATAATCTTCTACCTGTTCATTCGCCGCCAGTTCTTCTGCAGTGCCATGTTTAAATATTTTTCCATCAATCAGCAAATAAGCCCTGTCGCAAATAGAGAGTGTTTCATTTACATTGTGATCGGTAATGAGTATGCCGATATTTTTATATTTTAATTTGCCACAATGGCCTGTATATCTTCCACCGCAATGGGGTCAACACCGGCAAAGGGCTCATCCAATAAAATAAATTTAGGATCAACTGCCAGTGCCCTGGCAATTTCTGTTCGTCTTCTTTCGCCACCGCTTAATGTATCGCCATTGTTTTTTCTTACACTGCTGCAAACTAAATTCTTCCAGCAGCGATTCCAGTTTATCTTTTTGTTCCTGTTTTGTAAGTTTTGTCATTTCCAGCACAGCCATAATATTATCTTCTACACTCAGCTTACGGAATACACTGGCTTCCTGCGGCAAGTAACCAATACCCATTTGCGCCCTTTTGTACATGGGCAGTTTGGTAATGTTGATGTCATTTAAAAAAACTTCCCCTGCATCAGGTTTTATTAAACCCACCACCTGGTAAAAAGAAGTGGTTTTACCGGCACCGTTGGGGCCCAGCAAACCAACAATCTCTCCCTGTTTTACTTAAATGAAACATTGTTTACAACCGTACGGCTGCCATAAACTTTTACAAGGTTCTTTGTATGTATTACTAAATTCCAAATCCTGCAACGTTTGCAACAAAAATAAGGCAAAGCATCAATAACTAGCCTATGTTCAGATTAATGTTTAACATTGGTTTGTGCTTTAATAGGCTTATCTGTAAAGTATGTTTGCAGATATTTTAAAAGAATAGATGAAAGTTACCGACCACATTGCACAGGCAAAAGACACACTTGGTATCGTTTGAAATTTTGCCTCCGTTAAAAGGCAAAACCATCAATTCCATTTACAATCACCTTGATCCTTTGATGGAATTTAAGCCCTCATTTATAAATGTAACCTATCACCGCAGTGAAACCATGTTTAAGAAAAAAGCAGATGGTACTTTTGAAAAAGTGGAAGTACGCAAAAGGCCGGGTACCGTGGCTATTTGTGCGGCCATTAAAAACCATTATAATGTTGATACTGTTCCGCATCTGATCTGTGGCGGCTTTAGTAAAAGAGAAACAGAAGATGCATTGATCGATCTTAGTTTTCTGGGTATTGATAATGTATTGGTGTTAAGGGGCGATGCTGCAAAAAATGAAGCTGCCTTTGAACCAGAACCCAATGGCCATGCTTATGCTGTTGATCTTTTGAAACAGGTGGTGAACCTGAAAATGGTATTTACCTGGAAGAAGATATTAAGAATGGCGGCAAGGCTGATTTTTGTATCGGTACTGCAGGTTATCCTGAAAAACATTTTGAAGCACCTAATTTAGATACCGATCTGGAGTTCCTAAAAGCAAAAGTGGATGCCGGCGCAGAATATATCATGACACAAATGTTTTTTGACAACCAGAAATTTTTTGATTTTGTAAAAGCCTGCAGGGCAATTGGTATCGATGTTCCTATTATTCCGGGGTTGAAACCGCTTACCAATAAAAAACAACTAACAGTATTACCAAAAATGTTTCATGTAGATATTCCTACTGATCTTTCCAATGCTGTGATGAAAGCGAAAACAGATGAAGAAGTAGAACAAATAGGAACAGAATGGCTGATACAGCAATCAAAAGAATTAAAAAAGTTTGGTGTGCCGGTCTGCATTATTATACATTGGGTAAGCCCAAAGTGATTTATAATGTGGTGAAAGAAGTGAGATAAAATTTTGAAATAAAAAACAAAAAACGTCCCCAACTTATTGGGGACGTTTTTTTATACGCTTATTGCCTTTATTTTTTTCTTGTGAGTTTTATATGCATTGATTTGAATTCCTTACCATCTTTTTCCTGGTACATATCCAGTTCCTGGGTATTGTCATCAACCATTTTCCATACTTCCCTCACATTTACTTCTTTACCAGCCATCGGGTCTGTCATTTTCCCGTTAAAGGTTGCAGATTGGGTTGCCTCATCCCATGTGCCTTCCATATACATCAAGCCCGTACCCATATTATCAATCCATGTAGTGATCAATTTTTTCAATGCATTATCATAGGCAAGCATTCCTATACCTTCAAAAGGCATTCCCTGGAAATCGCCTGTATGTTTTGCTTCCTGGTAGCGGCCGCCAAGTATCATTTTGTTGGTACAGCTTGACGTCATTTTCATTTCAGGTGCTCCGGGGGCCATCCACATTGTAATTTCTTCACTCCAGTCCCCATCACTTTTAGCAATCATTTTTTGTACATCGGAAGGAGTGCTGTAGTCCATCCATTTTTTCATTTCTTCCTGTGTTTGTGCTGATGCCTGCAGGCAAACAGTCATTAGAATAGCAAAAGCAATTGTTTTGGTAAAATGTTTCATAAAAGTTTTTTTTACAAAATACGGTTTTGATTTTTCTGGTGCAACTGATTTTTAATAAAAAAATGATTTAATGAACCATTCCCGTTAATTATTTGTCAATACAAAAAATGATTTCACAAATGATGTACCTTGAAAATCAAACATAAAAATATGGAGACAACAAAATACAGTTTTGGAATGATTGGGTTGGGCACCATGGGCCGTAATCTTTTATTAAATATGGCAGATAATGGCTTTGCTGTAGCAGGCTATGATAAAGACGCTTCTAAAATAACGGTACTGGAAAAAGAAGGGGAAGGCAAACCCGTAAAAGGATTTTCTTCATTAAATGATTTTCTGGTAAGCCTTACCTCTCCTAAAGTTGTAATGATGCTGGTGCCGGCCGGAAAAATTGTGGATGATGTGATAAATGATCTGACTCCGCTGCTTAGCAAAGGCGATATTATTATTGATGGCGGCAACTCTCATTTTACCGATACTACAGAAAGGGTGAAACGCCTGGAAGAAAAAGGGTTTCACTTTTTTGGCATGGGCGTTTCCGGTGGTGAAGAAGGCGCAAGGCGTGGGCCGAGCATGATGCCGGGGGGTGATACTAAAGCTTATCAATACATGCAGCCGGTATTTGAAAAAATTGCAGCCAAGGTTAATGGAGAACCCTGTGTTACTTATATTGGGCCTGGTGCTTCCGGGCATTTTGTAAAAATGGTACATAATGGAATTGAATACGCACTGATGCAATTACTTGCAGACACGTATGAGATAATGAGAAAAAGTTTGCAATTAAGCAACTCAGCAATTCAATCGGTATTTGCTGAGTGGAACAAAGGAAGACTGCAATCTTATTTATTAGAAATTACGGCTGATATTTTTGCTTACAAAGAGGAAGATGGAAAATATTTGGTTGATAAAATAAAAGACGAAGCCAAATCAAAAGGAACAGGTAAGTGGACAACACAAATTGCCACCGATCTTGAATTACCAATACCTACGATTGATATAGCTGTTGCATTAAGAAATCTTTCTAAATACAAGTCCTTAAGAACATCTCTTGCCGCTGCGTATCCGGCCGAAGAAAAACAGCATGTTGCAGGAAAAGAATTAATACAAAAATTAGAAGCAACATTTTATTTCTCAACCATCAGCATTTATGCACAAGGCATCCATTTATTAAGCAAAGCCTCTGTAGAATATAAATACCAGTTGAAACTGGATGAGATAGCAAAGATCTGGCGGGGTGGTTGTATTATAAGAGCAGCATTGCTTGAAGATATTTACAATGCTTACAAAACAAATCCTGCATTGGAACATTTGTTTCTTGACGCATCTATTCAGTCAATAATAAAATCTGTATTACCTGCTGTAAGACAAATTGTATCCACGCAAATAGCTAATGGCGTTTCTATTCCTGCCTTCGCCAATGCACTAAGTTATTTTGATGCGATAAGAAGTGAAAGGATGCCACAAAATCTAATCCAGGCACAAAGGGATTATTTTGGTGCACATACTTATGAATTGATTGGAAAGGAAGGTGTGTTTCATACAGAGTGGAACGAAGACAAATAGCCAATTGGCAAGATAGCAAGACGCAAAAAAACCAAGAGAGCAATCATACGAATCATAACAATCATAAATTAATCCATATAAAAAATCATAAGTATCTCCATAATGAAAACATTACAAGAAATAAAATCACAACCAACCATATTCATCATCTACGGCGGCAGTGGCGATCTGTGCTGGAGAAAAATCTCACCTGCATTATTCAATTTATTTTTAGATGGATGGATGC
Source organism: uncultured Chitinophagaceae bacterium (assembly GCA_963814445.1). Taxonomy (GTDB): domain Bacteria; phylum Bacteroidota; class Bacteroidia; order Chitinophagales; family Chitinophagaceae; genus Ferruginibacter. The sequence goes on along the minus strand of CAWFCU010000006.1, from coordinate 239,920 downwards.
CGGATAAATTTGCCATCATCGGTGTAGGCAAATCTTCATTGGCGCATGAAGACTACAGGGCCAAATTGCTGGATGGCATCAACCAGTTTTCAAGAAGCGGCAAAGCAGCAGATGATAAATGGGCTGAATTTTCAAAACATATCTTTTATGAGTCGGTTGACCTGAATGATTACTCTACCTACAATGTGTTTTGCAAATACATTGACCAATATGAAAAAGAGTGGACTGCCAAACCTTATGTGATACATTACTTTGCCGTAGCACCTTCCCTGTTTCCTGTTATTGCATCCAACATTGCAAAAAATAATTTAGCAGCGCAAAGAGAGCATACAAGGATCGTAATTGAAAAACCATTTGGGCATGATCTGGATTCTGCAAAAGAATTAAACAAACTGCTCAACGAAAATTATAAAGAAGAACAGATATACCGCATTGACCATTATCTCGGCAAAGAAACAGTGCAGAATATTATGGCCTTTCGTTTTGCCAATGCAATATTAGAACCGCTATGGAACCGCAACTATATTCAGCATGTACAAATTTCTGTTACAGAAAGATTGGGCGTGGAAAGCCGTGGTGGTTATTATGAAACTTCCGGTGCATTGAGGGATATGATTCAAAATCATATCCTGCAGTTGCTTTGTTTGGTTGCGATGGAGCCACCAAATAATTTTAATGCCGGGGAAATACACAACCGCAAAGTAGATATCATAAAAGCAATCCGCCGCTTTGATCCGGAACATCTCAGGAAAAGTGTAGTAAGAGGACAATATGGCAAGGGCTGGATGGAAGGAAAAGAAGTGCCTGGCTACCGGGAAGAGCAAAATGTAAATCCCAATTCAAACACAGAAACATTTGCAGCAATAAAATTCTTTATTGATAACTGGCGCTGGCAGGATGTACCGTTTTATGTAAGAACAGGAAAACGCCTGCACCAGGCTGCGTCTATCATTTCTATACAGTTCAAAGACCAGCCGCATTTTATTTTTCCCCGGGAAGCGATTGAAAGCTGGCAACAAAACAGGCTTATCATCAGCATACAACCAGAGATGAGCATACGCATACAGGTGCAGGGCAAAAGACCCGGCTTAGAGATGCTGCTGAATACTGTTGATATGGTGTTTGATTATAAAAGCACCTATTCCAGTTACACACCCGAAGCGTATGAAACATTAATATTAGATGTGATGCAGGGTGAACAAACATTGTTTATGAGAGGAGATATGGTGGAAGCCGCATGGGAATTGCTGATGCCCATTGTTAGTACATGGGCAAACAAACCTTCCTTAAATTTTCCTAATTACTCTGCTGATTCATGGGGACCGGAGTTGGCAGAAGCTTTGATTGCTGCAGATGGTTTTCATTGGTATACATTGCCGCTTAATGGGAAAAAATAAATGCTTAACAACCCCGTCAGCGGCTAACAGCCCTGACGGCGGTTGTGTAGAAATCAGGAGTAAAATGAAACTACATATTTATGATACAGATAAAGAAGTGATAGCAGGCCTTGCTGATTTTTTTATAAAGACAGTAAATCATGCCATCAAAAAAAATGATGAGTGCTCTGTTGTTTTATCCGGCGGCAATTCGCCAAAAAAATTATACCAATTACTTACATCAGAGGAATACAAAGAGAAAGTTGACTGGAGCAAGGTTTCCTTTTTCTTTGGTGATGAACGCTATGTTCCTTTCAATTATCCCGATAACAACGGGTGGATGGCGAAGGAAACTTTATTTGAGCCATTGAAGATCGATGAGTCAAAAATATTTTATATCGGCACATCGCTTAGCCCTGAGCATGATGCAGCAAATTACACAGATACAATCTTTACTTATTTTGGAAAACGGCAACCAAAATTTGATTTGATTCTTTTGGGATTAGGTGACAACTCACACACTGCTTCGTTGTTTCCAAATACTGATGTATTGCATGAAGAAAACGCAATAGTGCGTTCTGTATTTTTAGAAGAACAGGATGTTTATCGCATTACCATGACAGCGCCTTTGATCAATGAAGCACACAAGGTTGTCTTTTTGGTATATGGAAAAAATAAAGCAGAAGCGGTGCATCATGTTTTAAAAGGAGAAAAAAATATTGAATTGTATCCTGCACAATTGATACAACCATTAGATGGAACAGTGAATTGGTTTATGGATAAAGAGGCAGCAAGTTTGGTTTAACCACAAGGTCCACGAAGATTTACACAAGGGGCACAAAGGAAAGTGCTTAGTGTTCTTTGTGATTTCACTTTGCGTTCCTTGTGGTAAAAAATTATTTAACCATCTCATTTCCCTTCAACAGCAATTCAATTCTCTCTTCCAATGCTTCATAAGGTGTAAAGCCCCTTGCCAGTAAATGAAATTTTGTTTCACTCAATTGCATCAGCACCGCAGGGAAAGCAGTAACCTGTAATTGTTTACACAAAGTAAATTCGTAGTAGGCCTGTTCTTTATACTCTTCGCTACCCAGTTTTGAATAAAATGCTTCCGGGTTGATGCCATACTTTTCCAGCAGGTGTTTGTATGCTTCATCATCATCCAGGTCTCTTCCTTCATAATTCAACGCATACTGCATATCACTGGCAAATGATAATTGCTGTTGAGGATAATACTCTTTAAAGATGCAAAGAGCAATGGCAGGCTTTTCAGAATTCATCACCCAGTCGCTTTGATCCGGATGATTAATGTGCCATAAAAAATCTTCCCCAAACTTTACTCCTGTTAACGCCTCCACTCTTGTATAAGCTGTTTGAATAAATGGGGCAATCTTTTCAATGGGTGCTATATTTTCTTCAATCATCATTCCACCGCTCAATACTTCAATATCAAACTGGCCATTAAAATTTTCTTCTATCTTTTTTAGTACCGGGCTAAATCCATAACACCAGCCGCAATAAGCATCGTAACAATAAATTAAAATAGGTTGCATGCGGCAAAGATAGCATCAACGTAAAGAAGCAATTTGTGGGATGTGTAAATAATTATTGAACCCTTACATTTCCCTGTACTACCATATGCCTGTCAGTATTCACAATAAGGCTGGCACCACTACTTACTGTTTGTGCCACGTTCATTATACATTGCCCGCCTGCAGCATGATTGATAATAATATTGTTGGTGGCTGGCAACGGAGACGGAGGGATATTATTATTAACCCAGTTGGCAGCATCATCCCAATTGCCATTACCAGTAAATGTATACGTTTGATTTTTCGGATTCACTTTTACATTGATGATGATGGTATCGGCTAAAGGCCCATTGTATGCAATCAACTTTACCGGGTACATTCCTGCATTTACAAAAATGTGCTCTGGATTTATCGCTGTGCTGCTGTCGGTACCATCGGCAAAATTCCATTTGTATGAAGCAGCATTTGTACTTAGATTTTGAAAAATAATTGTATCTCCCATACCTGGCTGGGCTGGCAAATAAGCAAACAATGCAGTGGGCTGGTAGTATTGTTGTACATCCAGGTATTCTACAGAAGAAGTAACATATACATTTCCTGTTTTTGTTTGCTTCACCAACAACACAGGAGTTTTTTCTGAAGGGTCAAGCCAGCTTATTTCTCTCTGTATCAGGGTATCGTTTGTAATTACCGGCTGGTTGGCCACTGCTATCGAATCAATTTGCACAACATCAGAAACCAATTGCAGTGCGTTGCTGTAGGTGGCATGTGGCGTAATAACTGTTCCCCATCCTTTCACTGTATCTTTTCTGTTGATGACAGAATGCCGGAAATACACATCAGGTATATTGATGCTGTATGAAGAATGGGATGTATAATTATCATTGTATTGCAGCGGAAATTTATACAACGTATCCGGGTTGTCGTACACATTTTTCACATTAAAAGCAAAACCATTAATACTTACGGTATAGGAAGAAGCTTTTTGACGGAGCAAATTATTGTTCTTTAAAAAATAGTCATTGGGATTGCTTTGCTGAAAACCTAATACTGCCGTTGTTTGCCCGTCTGTAGAAGAAAGGTTTACATTGTTGCTGTTAGCAATATAAGGCCATTGAAATGTGGTGAAACCGGTTTGTGTTGGAAGCCGGTATATCAATCTTCTTTGTGAATTGCCTGAGAGCGTTGAAAAATCCCAGGTGATATTTGTGCCTGAAGTATCAAAATTATTATTGCTGATCTGTGCTTTGGTTATATACAACGTATCGCCACTGCTGGCAAAGTTTGCCATTGTGTATGTTGATTGGGAAAACGAAATGTTTGTAAAAAAGCAAACTGATAAAAGGAATAGCAATTTTCTCATACAAAGTTTGATAAATATTTGTTTCTGACTTTCGCTATGTAAAAAAGTTTAATGGGTGCCGCTATTCAAAAATAATGGTCTTGTTTTTCCATATCAGTACCCTTTCTTCAAATACCAGTTGCATCGCTCTTGCCAATACAGCGGTTTCAATTTCTTTACCGGCCTTCACCATATCTGCTGCAGTAAAGGAGTGATTGACAGGAATAATTTGTTGTGCAATGATTGGCCCTTCATCTAAATCATTGGTAACAAAATGAGCGGTGGCACCAATGAGTTTTACACCCCGTTCATAGGCCTGCCGGTAAGGGCTGGCACCAACAAAGGCTGGTAAAAAAGAATGATGGATATTAATAATGGAGTGAGTAAATTTTTCTATAAACGAAGGAGACAATATCCGCATGAATTTTGCCAGTACTAAAAAATCGGTTTTGTATTTTTCAATTATCGTCAATACTTCCTTTTCAAAAATTGGTTTGTCTTTGTTCTCATGCGATACCAAATGAAAAGGAATGTCAAAGCGCCTGCAAACATCCTGCAATGTTTTATGATTACCGATCACACATTGTACTTCTGCTCCCAATGTTTTAAAATGATTTCGGATGAGTATATCGCCGAGGCAATGGTATTCTTTTGTTACGAGTACAATTACTTTCTTTGTAGAAGAAGGGTTTACTTTTATTTCTGCCTCAGCAGGTAATATGGCTTTCAGTTTTTGTTCCGCTGTAACAGCTTCTGCATTTCCTTCCACTTCAATGCGTACAAAAAAACGATTGTCTGTTTTATCAACATGCTCTCTCATAGAAACTATATTGATCTGCAAACCTGCCATTACACCGGCAACATCAGCCACCAGGCCCACACGGTCTTTGCATTGAATAAGTATTACCATGGTGAAGTGTGAATAGAAAAATTTTTGTCTTCTTCATCTCTTTTTCTCTTTCAGCCTCTTTGCCTGATCTTCTTCGCCTTCTTTTCTTCTTTACCCTTTTAGCCTAATGCGCCGCCAGCCAGTTTTCACCTATTCCCACTTCTGCATCTGTCGGTACATCATTTGGCAATGCCAATGCAGTTTGCATACAGTCCAATATCACGGGTTTTATTTTTTCAATTTCATCTTTATGGGCATCAAACACCAATTCATCATGTACCTGTAACAACATTTTTGATTTGAAATTATGTTTCTTAAACGCTGCATGAATTTTTATCATCGCCAGCTTTATCATATCTGCAGCGCTGCCCTGTATGGGAGAATTGATAGCATTTCGTTCTGCAAAACCACGTACGGTAAAGTTGGCAGAGTTAATATCACGGAGCCAGCGCTTACGGCCCATCAGTGTTTCCACATATCCATTCTCTTTGGCAAAGTTGATGGTGTCATCCATATACTTTTGAATGTTTGGGAATTGCTTTTTGTAGTTGTCAATAATTTCCTTTGCCTCTGCTCTTGCTATGCCTAAGTTATCTGCCAAACCAAAAGCGCCTTGCCCGTAGATGATACCAAAATTTACGCTCTTGGCTTTGTAACGCATTTCTTTTGTTACGGCTGATTCCTCCACATTAAAAACTTTTGCAGCAGTGGCAGTATGAATATCTTTTCCTGTTTTAAACGCATTGCACATATTTTCATCACCGCTGATAGCAGCCACAATACGCAATTCAATTTGAGAATAGTCAGCGCTCATTAAAACAAAATCCTCATTTCTTGGGATGAATGCTTTTCTTATCTCTCTTCCCCGTTCTGTTCGTACAGGAATGTTTTGAAGATTAGGGTCGGTGCTGCTAAGCCTTCCGGTAACAGCCACCGCCTGTGCATAGGATGTATGAACACGGCCTGTTTTTTTATTTACCATTTCTGGCAATGCATCCACATAAGTATTTTTCAGTTTTGTCAACTCACGGAAAGCAAGGATGTCATCACATATTTTATTTTTTACAGCCAGCTTTGTCAGCACGTCTTCGCCTGTTGCATATTGGCCTGTCTTTGTTTTTTTTGCTTTGGGATCCAGTTGTAATTTATCAAACAACACTTCACCCAATTGTTTGGGGCTTGCTAAATTGAACCGAACGCCGGCCTGTTGATACACCAGCTCTTCACTTTTCTTTGCTTCTATTTCTAATTGTTTGCTGTAATCATTTAAAAATGTTTCGTCAATTCTTATTCCTTCAAACTCCATATCGGTCAATACTTTCACCAACGGGTTTTCAACCTCATAAAAAACTTTTTCTACTTCCTTTGTTTTTAACTGCGGAAGAAAAATATTTTTTAATTGCAAGGTAATGTCTGCATCTTCAGCAGCATAGTCTTTTATTTTTTCCATCTCCACATCTCTCATATTACCCTGGCCTTTTCCTTTTTTGCCAATGAGTTCTTCAATATGTACCGGTTCGTAACCAAGATACTTTGCACTCAATGCATCCATGCTTCTTTTGCCATCTGGTTCAATAACATAATGCGCCAGCATCGTATCAAAAATATTTCCCTTCAATTCAAATCCATACCATTTCAGCATCAGCATATCATACTTCAGGTTTTGACCAACCCAGATTTTTGTAGTGTCCTCAAATAATGGCTGAAAGTTTTTTAATAAAGTAATGCACTCTTCTTTATCTACAGGACAGGGAACATAATATCCTTCTCCTGCTGCAAAAGAAAAACTTAATCCAACCAGTTCTGCGTCATTGGCATCAATGCCGGTGGTTTCTGTATCAAAACATAATTTCTGTTTGTTGCATTGCTGTATTGATAAATTGTTGAATTGATTGTTCATCATTCAACAGAATATAATCATGGGCTGTATTACTGATATTTTTTTCAACAGTAAGGACAGCATCGTCTGAACCGCCGTCGGGGCCAAAAACCGACGACGGGGTGGGTGCAGCAGCTTTTGTTTCAACAATATTTCCAAACAAATCCATCTGCACATTTCCTTCTTTTGCTTTTGAATTTTCTGCTGGTCTGTCGTCCATCGTCTGTTGTCGTCACCACATCTTCTCCTAAAATTCTTTTTCCTAATGTTTTAAATTCCAGCTCAGCAAATACTTCTTTCAAAGCTTCCCTGTTCATTTCTTTTATCATGAAATTTTCTTCATGAAATTCTGCTGCAGGAATATCGGTAATAATTGTTGCCAATTTTTTGCTCATGATAGCATCCTCTTTTCCATTCTTTATTTTTTCTCCCATCGCACCTTTAATGTTTTCTGCATTGGCTAAAATATTTTCCAGTGTATCATATTCTGCCAGCAACTTGGCAGCTGTTTTTTCTCCCACTCCTTTTATGCCAGGGATGTTATCAACCGCATCACCCATCAATCCTAAAATATCAATTACCTGGCTCACACTTTTAATGCCCCATTTTTCACATACTTCTTTGGGACCTAAAATTTCAAACACACTTCCCTGGTAAGGTGGCTTGTAAATTTTGATATGCTCTGTTACCAATTGGCCGTAATCTTTATCGGGTGTTACCATATACACATCATAGCCTGCTTTCTCTGCCTGTTTGGCCAAAGCCCCAATTACATCATCTGCTTCATAGCCATCAATTGCCAATACAGGGATGTTCAGCGCTTCGATAATGCGGATGATATCGGGCACGGCGGCTCTTATATCTTCCGGTGTTTCCTGGCGGTTGGCTTTGTAGTCAGCAAAATCTGTATGGCGTTCTGTTGGTGCCGCAGTATCAAAACACACTGCCATATGTGAAGGCTTTTGATTGGTGATGAGATCGATCAATGTATTGGTAAAACCAAACTGTGCATTGGTATTTCTTCCTTTGCTTGTGATACGTGGATTGCGGATGAGTGCATAATATGCCCTGAAGATGAGTGCGTAGGCATCGAGTAAAAATAATTTCTTTTGCATGGGATAAAAGTAAAAAGTAAAAATGATACTGCCACGAATTACACTAATGAACACAAATGAAATTCACAGACATGCAAATTTGCCACAGATTACACGGATATACACAGATGAAAAAAGGCAAGAGAAAAAATATTCTCCTGCCTTCAATCTCTTTATACTCCTTTTCTCTTTTGACCTCTTTGCCTAAAAACGGGTATCTATAAACAATGGCAACATTGCCCTCCACGTAGGCCAGTCGTGTTTCCATTCTTCTCCCCACACACTTAATTCATAATTGATGCCTTTATTGTATAACACACCGGCAAATTCCCTGGCAGCATCCGGTGCTTCATACTCACCACTACCGGTAAGAATGTGGATGTGATTGCTACTTCTTATCTGTTCCAACATATTATGATCGGTAAGATTGGGTACATAATGACAGGGAGAATTATAATACACCTGGTCATCATAAAACCCTTTTGTGTATTCCATTAAATTATACACACCGCTCATGGCAATTACGCCATTGATAAGGTCGGGGCGTTTTAAAAATAAATTCATGCTGTGCAAGGCGCCAAAGGATGCACCGGAAATAATGATGGGTGTATCCCATGAAGTATTGTTTTTTATAAAAGGTATTACTTCATTATAGATATATTCATTAAACTGGTTATGACGGATGGCTTTGTGTTCACCAGCCATTTCATTGTTAAGCCAGCTTTCATTATTGATGCTGTTTACAGAAAACACTTTTATTTTCCCTCCGTCAATCATTGGTGCCAAAGCATCTATCAATTGAAAGCGCTCATACTCTAAATAATCTGCGGCGGCGGTGGGTACCAATAATAAGGCAACGCCATAATGCCCATACATGGCCACCGGCATTTCCTTTTGTAATGATGGGCTATACCAGGATGTTAAATGTCTTTCCATAAGTGAGTTTGTTAATTAATGGTGGTTAAAGTACTAACAAATGTTCAGGTGCAAAAATTTAATATCTTTGGTACCGGTTATTTATGAAAATGAAATAACCCTTAAAATTTTGATTATGAAGAAGACGTTTTTATTCGTTCCATTTATTCTGTTGCTTTCTTTATTCTTTGTTTCCTGCGAAAGAGAAATAAGTTTTGAAAATGGCGGTGTACCCGGTGTTATAATTGGTGGCGGTTCCGCAGGCGGTTCAGCGCTGTATTCTTTTGATGATGGGGGCACAGCCTCCTGCACAGGAGCAACCCTTTCGGGTATTTTTAAGGCAGGAATAGCAACTACTGCTGCCAATACTGTTACGTTGGATGTTACCGTAGATACAGTTGGCACCTGGGTGGTTTCAACCAGCACCTTCAATGGTATTTCCTTTAGTGGTTCCGGTACTTTTACAACTACTGGTGCACAAAGTATTACACTAAATGCAAATGGCACACCTACAACAGCAGGAACTTTTAACTTTACTCCCGGCCCAACAAATTGTGCATTTTCTGTAACTGTTGCTCCGGGTGTTGTGCCTGTTACTACTGCTGTTTATAGTTTTAATGGAGGCACAGGTACTTGTGCAGGTGCAAGCATAACCGGTACACTCACAGCAGGCACGGCAGCTACAGCCGCCAATACAGTTGTATTGCAGGTAAATGTTGATACCATCGGTACTTATTCTGTTACCACAACCAGTGTTAATGGAATAGTATATAGCGGTTCTGGCACTTTTACAACTACTGGTGCAAACACGATTACATTAACAGCAAGTGGTACACCTGCGGCAGCAGGCACATTTAATTTTATTGCTGGCCTAACGGGTTGCACATTTTCTGTGGTTGTAACCGGCACTACGCCAACAAATTTTATCCGTTGCAAAATTGACGGGGTTGAAAAGACATTTTATTTTAATGTTACAGCCACTGAAGGCCCCAACAATATCGATATAGAAGGTAATTCTCTTACTGATCCTAATTTAGGAGAGTATTTTTATTTTGATTTGATCAATGGTGCCGGCACCGCAGTGGTTACCGGAACTTATATAGACAATGCTGCAACGGGTGGGTTATCTGCTACACCTGCTTATTTGGATAATACCAACCCTGCAGAGAGTTATACTTCAGGAGCTGCAACAGGTTTTCCGCTAACATTTACTGTTGTACTTACTACAAATACTGCTACAAGAGTTGAAGGCACTTTTAGCGGTACGTTGTATAAACCAACCACAACCGCAGTAATTAAAACAGTGACAGACGGAGCTTTTGGAATTGATAAATAAATGTGATAAAAACTTATTGATAGCCGGGTTTCTACCCGGCTTTTTTAATATCAAATTATAGTACTCCTTCTTTTATCTCCGTCCACAACTCACGGTAGCATTGAGCCGCATAACTGCTGTTGGCAAATTCCATTATCGGCGCTTTGTGAATGCCCATTTTTTCTACATCAGATAAATAAGGGATATAATTCTGGAAAAAACGCTTGTCTTTATACAACTCTTCCATTATTTCATTGTGCAGGTTCTTACGCAGGTCGGCCATAGTAAAAAAGCACATCATCTTTTTTATGTCAAGGTCTTTTTCTTTGAAATAATCTTTTACCATATGATAAGTACGAACAGATAAAGTGGTTGGTATCACCGGCATTAAAACAATATCTGCCGCATTAAAAATATTTTCATGCAAGGCACTGAAACCCGGAGGGCAATCAATAAACACAAATTCATATTCGCCATCTAATTGTTTTAATATCCCTTTCAGCCTGTTCTTATTCCCTTTCATTTCTTCCAGCATAATATCGAAGCTTTTGCTGCTGTTGTCGGCTGGTATTACTTCTACCAGTTCAAAATCGGTACTTAGTATAGCGCTTTCCAACACCGCATCTTTGGTAATGAGTTTTTTTATGCCCTGGTGTACTTTTGGTTTTGCTTTATAGTAAAAAGAAGCCGAGCCTTGTGGGTCAATATCCCACAGCAAGGTTTTAAAACCATCGGCAGCAGCCAGGTAAGTAAAGTTTACGCAACTGGCGGTTTTTCCTACACCGCCTTTCAGGTTATACAGAGCAATCGTGGTCATAATATGTGGTTTAAAATAAATGAAGGGTTAAGATAGTGATTTATTGGAGAATACTTATTTATAATCTATCCTTTCATCCCTTCCAGCTCCTTCTGCAACCTGAACATTTCATCCCTCAACCTTGCTGCTTCCATAAAATCCATATCCTTCGCTGCTTTCTCCATTGTTTTTTTCACAGCAGCAATTTTCTTTTCCATTTTGGGAATGGTAAGGTATTCTTCCTGGTCTTCTGCAGCAATGGTTACAATATCCTGGTCATCGCCAATGGAATATGGCCTTGATGGGTCATACCCTTTTACATCCAGCACAGAACCTTGTGCAAATATCTGCTCCTTGCTTTTGATAATTGTTTTGGGTGTAATGCCATGTTCAATATTATAAGCGATTTGTTTTTCCCTGCGGCGGGTAGTTTCATCAATTGTTTTCTGCATACTCTCCGTCATCTTATCTGCATAAAAAATTACCAGGCCATCCACATTTCTTGCGGCACGTCCTGCAGTTTGTGTTAAACTTTTTTCATTACGGAGATAACCTTCTTTATCTGCATCTAAAATAGCAACGAGTGAAACTTCCGGCAGATCCAAACCTTCTCTTAATAAATTCACGCCCACCAATACATCAATTACACCCAATCGTAATTCTCTTAAAATCTCTACTCTTTCCAAAGCATCCACTTCGCTATGTATGTACTTGCTTTTGATATTGATGCGGTGCAGATATTTATCCATCTCTTCCGCCATGCGTTTGGTCAATGTTGTTACCAATACACGGTCTCCTTTTTTTATGCGGTTATCGATCTCATCCAGCAAATCATCTATCTGGTTAATAGAAGGGCGTATTTCAATCGGTGGATCAAGTAAACCTGTTGGCCTTACCACCTGCTCTACCACTATGCCACCGGTTTTTTCCAATTCATAATCTCCCGGCGTGGCACTTACATAAACCGTTTGTGGCAGCAAGCTTTCAAACTCATGAAAATTCAATGGCCTGTTATCTAACGCAGATGGCAAACGAAAACCATAATCAACCAAAATTAATTTCCGGCTTCTGTCTCCGCCATACATACCACTTACCTGCGGAACAGTTTGATGGCTTTCATCAATCACACAAATAAAATCTTTTGGAAAATAATCCAACAAACAGAATGGCCTTGTACCGGGATTTCTCCTGTCAAAAAACCTTGAATAATTTTCAATCCCATTGCAATAACCCAACTCTCTTATCATTTCCAGGTCGTAATTCACTCTTTCACCCAGGCGTTGTGCTTCAATATATTTTCCCGTGTGCTTTAAAATATTCCACCTGTGCAGCGGTTTCATCCTGTATCTCATAGATCACCTGCTGCATAATATCTTTTGGCGCTAAGTATAAGTTGGCAGGAAAGATGGCTGCATTTTCAACTTCTGCAATCCGTTTGCTGCTGCTGAGTTCTAATGTTTCAATACTTTCAATTTCATCACCAAAAAAAGTAATGCGGTATCCATAATCAACATAAGGCAGATTAATATCTACTGTATCTCCTTTCACCCTGAAAGTCCCTCTTGTAAAATCTCCCTGGCTCCTGCTATACAAACTATTCACCAACGAATGCAAAAATCCCTGCCTTGAAATAATCTGCCCTTTCTGAATTCTTACAATACCATTTTCAAATTCTGTTGGGTTGCCCATACCATAAATGCAACTTACACTTGCCACCACAATTATATCTCTTCTTCCACTTAGTAATTGTGCCGTTGCCTGCAACCGGAGTTTATCCAGTTCTTCATTGATGCTCAGATCCTTTTCTATGTAAGTATTGCTCACGGGCATATATGCTTCCGGTTGATAGTAATCATAATAGCTTACAAAATATCCCACTGCATTGTCAGGAAAAAACTGTTTGAACTCGCCATACAATTGCGCCACCAATGTTTTGTTATGTGTGATAACCAATGTTGGCCGCTGCACATTCTGTATCACATTGGCCATGGTAAATGTTTTACCACTTCCGGTTACACCCAACAATGTTTGATAGCGTTCTCCCTCGTCTATGCCTTCTGTTAATTTACGGATGGCATCGGGCTGGTCGCCTGCAGGTGAATATGATGATTGAAGATTGAATAACATGAGACGAATTTGATGCAAATTACTTGATAAAAGAACAATAATAAAACCGGTAATACTTCTGTTTGTTCGGCAATCAATGTAATTTTATTTTTAGTGTTTCTTTCTGAATAGTTTTAAAAACTAACACAACTACAAAGCCACGAATAACACAAATAAACACGAATAGATAATTTACACAAAAATGAAACCAACTCTCACCATTGAATATTGCCCCAAATGTAAATGGCTGCTGAGAGCCGCTTATATGGCGCAGGAATTTTTAACCACGTTTGAAAATGAACTCAAAGGGGTAACGCTGCAACCAAGCGAAATAAGCGGTTGTTTTAATATCAGTGTTGAAGGAAAAATACTTTTTAACCGTAAAGAGTTTGGCGGCTTTCCTGAAATAAAAGAACTGAAACAAATGATAAGAGACGAAGTTAGTCCCGGAAAAAATTTAGGTCATTCCGATACAAAATCGCATCACACAAATTAAAAAAAATGTTGGGTATTATTTTATGCGGCGGGCAAAGTAAAAGGATGGGCAGTGATAAAGGTTTACTGAAACAGGAAGAAAAAACCTGGGCACAATCTGCCATTGATAAAATGTCTTCGTTAAATATCACTGTAAAAATATCCGTCAATAAAAATCAATATTCAACTTATGCTGAAATATTTTCAATCGATGATTTGATAGTTGATAACGATACGCTTTCACTAAAGGGCCCGTTGCTTGGAGTGTTAAGTTGTCATCTTGCTTTTCCTGGTGAAGATATTTTTCTATTAGCCTGCGATATGCCGTGGATGGAGATCTCCGTGCTTACTTCTCTTTATAAAATTTACCAACAGCAAAATTCGGATGCGTACATTTTTACCAATGACGAAGAAGCAGAGCCATTGTGCGGCATTTACACAGCAAAAGGTTTGGCTGTTATTTTTGCTATGCTGAATAAAGGGGAACTTATTAAACACAGCATGAAGTTTATGCTGGAGCATTTAATGGTTACCAGGATCCCATTAAGTGAAAATGAAAAAAAATACTTCCTGAATTTTAATACCCAGGATGAGGTAACTATTTTACAGTAAGCTGTTTTTCAATTTGATGCTTTCTTACAAACCATGCAATGGTGAAAGAAGGAATTACATCTGTGAAAGGAACTATTTCTTCCACAAAGTTTAATACCCCACCAATCATACCAATTCTTCCGCCAAACATTTTGTAAAATATCATGGCAGAAATTGGTGCCCAGATGATGTCGATAAATTCAGCAAATGCAGGAATAAGATAGCTCGCCATGCCAATCAGATCCATCAGGATACAAAGGGCAATGTTGGGAAGAAACTGTTGTTCGTTTTTCATGTTTTGTTTTTTTGTTTCACGCCTAGGCGGCTAATAAAGCAAAGAAGCAAAGTTTTTTATTTGGAAACAAGATAATAGAAAACCTTGCCAAAGTTGTAGCCTGACATAACGGCGTTGTTAAATTTTTGTGCAGCTTTCAGTTGTCCGCAAATAGCGGACAACTGAAAATTAAATCGTCTGGAAAATTCGGACAGTTGCTTATTGTATTTTATTCAGCTGTTTAGTAGAACTGAAATTTCGAAACCGTTGCAACTTGTCACGCTTTCAATTTTTTGGAGTGCTATAACGAAGGTATTCTACAGCCCCGGCTTTAGCTTGCTGTCTTCTCCTTCATTTCAACCGTACGATTTTATCGTACCGTTCACTTAGGTTCAATTAACAGCCCAATGAATCTATGCTGTACAAGTGAGTGACGACGATGTACCACAACGCTCTTCAGCCTGTTCCAAAATATCAATCCACCCTCCATTTAATCCCAATTTAATCTTGCCATCCGGCTGAAATGCAGTACCTTCGCCGCTCGTTTAAAAAAGCGTATATGAATATCAGAAATATAGCAATTATTGCACACGTTGATCACGGTAAAACCACCCTGGTTGACAAAATTTTACACGCCACCCAGGTTTTCAGGGAAAACCAGGAAACAGGCGAATTGATCATGGATAGCAACGACCTGGAAAGGGAACGTGGTATCACCATCTTCAGTAAAAACATCTCCGTTAATTATAAAGGCGTTAAAGTTAACGTGATAGATACCCCAGGCCACAGTGACTTTGGCGGTGAAGTGGAAAGGGTATTGAAAATGGCTGACGGCGTGTTGTTGCTGGTAGATGCTTTTGAAGGGCCAATGCCGCAAACACGTTTTGTATTGCAGAAAGCGTTGGCGCTTGGGCTTCACCCGATAGTGGTAATTAATAAAGTAGATAAGCCAAACTGCCGCCCCGATGAAGTGCATGATGCCGTATTTGAGCTGTTCTTTAACCTGGATGCTACAGAAGAACAACTGGATTTTCCTACCATATATGGCAGCAGCAAAAATGGCTGGATGAATACGTCGCTGATCACGAAACAGAATAACATTTTTCCATTGATGGATGCGATACTGGAATTTGTGCCGGAGCCAAAAGTAAATGAAGGCCCAACGCAAATGCAGATCACTTCACTGGATTATTCTTCTTTCCTCGGAAGGATTGCGGTGGGTAAAGTGGCCCGTGGCAGCATTAAAGAAAACCAGCAGATAGCTTTGATGCAGGCTGATGGCACCATCAAAAAAATGAAGGTAAAAGAACTGTATGTGTTTGAAGGCATGGGCAAAAAGAAAGCAACAGAAGTTTTTGCCGGTGATATTTGTGCAGTGGTGGGATTGGAGAATTTTAATATCGGCGATACCATTGCTGATGTGGAAAATCCGGAAGCATTACCAGTGATCAGCGTGGATGAGCCAACGATGAGTATGCTGTTTGGTATCAACAACTCGCCTTTCTTTGGTAAAGAAGGAAAGTTTGTAACCAGCCGTCACCTGCGTGACAGGCTGATGAAAGAAACAGAAAAAAACCTGGCGCTGAAAGTTGAAGACAGCGACAGTGCAGATAGTTTTAATGTGTATGGCCGTGGTATTCTTCACTTAGGTATCTTAATTGAAACCATGCGTAGGGAAGGTTTTGAATTAACTATCGGTCAGCCGCAGGTGTTAGTGAAAGAAATAAACGGCGTGAAACATGAGCCGTATGAAGTATTGGTGGTGGATGTACCTTCTGAATACAGCGGCAAAGTGATTGACCTTGTAACGCAGAAAAAAGGCGAAATGCTGGTGATGGAAACCAAGGGCGAAATGCAGCATTTGGAATTTGATATTCCTTCAAGAGGATTGATAGGATTGAGAAGCAATATGCTTACCAGCACAGCAGGCGAAGCAGTAATGGCTCACCGTTTTCATGAATACAGGCCATGGAAGGGTACGATACCAGGCCGTAACAACGGTGTGCTGATGATCAAAGACAACAGAAAAAACAACGGGTTATTCTATTGATAAATTACAGGACAGGGGAAGATTTTTTGTTGACCCGGGAGAAGAAGTGTATGCAGGGCAGATCATAGCGGAGCATATTAAGCCAGGAGATCTGGTGGTGAATGCAACAGAGCCAAAAAAATTGACCAACCACCGTGCAAGCGGAACGGATGATGCCAGTAAAGCAGCGCCAAAAATTTTGATGAGCCTGGAAGAATGTATGGAATATATTCAGCAGGATGAGTGTATTGAGGTAACGCCAAAAAGCATCCGCTTACGCAAAGTGATACTGAATGAAGATGACCGGAAGAGGGCGAGCAAATCAATGGCGGTAACAGCTTAATTATTACAATTGTAAATATGTATCCGTCCCGACTAAAGTCGGGACGGATTTTTTTTGCCACGAATTATACGAATGAACACGAATCTTTTGCCACACCTGCCCGTTCCGTTCAGGCGGGGATTGCACAGATTGACACAGATTTTTTATTCGTGTGAATTAGTATAATTAGTGGCTAATCATTTTAAACAGTTTCCATTACTGTTTGTTATTTTTGCAGTATGAAAAAATGCCTTACCATCTTTTCAATTGTTTTGGTTTTATTGTTGGTGCAAACAACCGCAGTTGCACAGTGTTCGCTCTGTACTAAAACAGCACAGCAGTTAGGCGAAGGGCCTGCGTCAGGATTAAACTCCGGTATTTTGTATTTGATGATGGCACCCTTTGCTATTGTAGGGGTGATAGGTTACCGCTGGTGGAAGAGCAACAGGTAATTAAAATGTTTGTATAAAATTGTAGAGGTTAAAATTATTTCCAGCCGCTTCAATTTTCTTTTTTAATTCTTCTTTATTTATATCGGTCATTCTTTTTTGTTGAATGAGGTGCCAGGCTTTTTCTGCCAGCAGCCAATTGCGTTTACTGTTTTCTGTTTGCTGTTTGCCGTTGGTGCATTCGGTGATGGCAGTTAAGCAATTCTTCAATGCCTTCTTTTTGTGAGGCG
Source organism: uncultured Chitinophagaceae bacterium (assembly GCA_963814445.1). GTDB lineage: Bacteria > Bacteroidota > Bacteroidia > Chitinophagales > Chitinophagaceae > Ferruginibacter. Next base: position 222,307 of record CAWFCU010000006.1, on the reverse strand, counting down.
ATGGTTTTTATAATGGGTATTGCTTGTTGTTTTGTATGAAAAGCAGGAGCCAGCATCATTCTCAAATTCTTTACAAACAGATCTGCATCGGGGCGGTCGCTTTTGTTTACCACAAAGATGTCAGCAATCTCCATCAAACCGGCTTTCATGGTTTGTATTTCATCCCCAGCTTCTGGTACAACGGTTACAATGGTTACATCAGCAAGTCCTGCAATTTCAATTTCACTTTGTCCCACGCCAACTGTTTCTACTATGATGTAATCAAAAGGCGCCGCTTTCATTAAATCGGTTATCTCAATGATCTTTGGATGCAATCCACCGAGAGAACCTCTTGTTGCTAATGAACGGATAAAAACATTGGGATGATTGTACCATTCGCTCATGCGTATCCTGTCGCCGAGTAATGCGCCGAGGTTGAAAGGAGAAGAAGGATCAACGCATAACACAGCAACTTTTTTTCCCTGTGTTACGAGTAAACTTATTAATGCATCTGCCAAAGTACTTTTGCCAGCGCCAGGCGGGCCGGTGATGCCGATAACCGGAGTTGAAGACAATGGAAGCACTTTCATTAAATCTTCATATCCTGCCACTTCATTTTCCACCAAAGAAATACAACGGGCCAATGCCTTTGCATCACCTTGCTGTATTTGTTGTAAGTATTGTGGCCACATCAAACAAAAGTAAGGGAGAGTTGTGAATGGTCAATAGTTAATGGTGAATTGTGAATGGAGCATGATATTACTGGTTACCAAATAACAATTCAGCAATTGAACAATGTAGCCATGCAATATTCCCAATCCGTCATTTCTTTGCCTCATTTCGTAAGGCAGAACCATTGAATAAAAGTACTTTTACGGTTTACAATTTTTAATCAACAGCAGGCGGAAAGGTAATTTGTCACAGCACATCAATATAGCTTTAGTAGGAAACCCCAACAGCGGTAAAAGTTCATTATTCAATTTGCTTACCGGGCTTAATCAAAAGGTGGGCAACTTCCCCGGCGTTACAGTTGATAAAAAAACAGGGCAGTGTAAAATTTCTGAAACAATCAGTTCTACATTGATCGATCTTCCCGGCACTTATAGTTTATATCCCAAAAGAGCAGATGAATGGGTGGCATATAAAGTACTGCTGCTGCAGGATAAAGATATTCAGCCAGACATGGTATTGCTGGTGGCAGATGCCAGCAACCTGAAAAGAAACCTTCTTTTTTGTTCCCAGATCATTGATCTGAAAATTCCGGTGGTGATGGTATTAACCATGACAGACCTTGCTCATCAAAAAGGAACGCAGATCGATATTAGTGGCCTGGAAAGAGAATTAGGTGTTCCTATAGTGGCAGCCAATCCAAGAAAAAACAAAGGCGTTGTTCAAATAAAAAAAACGATAGAGCAAACAGTTGCTTCTCATTTTGTTAGCCCACGCCCTTTTATTGAAGCTGATGAACTGGCTGCTCAATCCATTGCTTCTGTAAAAGAATTGATTCCACAGGTAAGTGATTATAAGGCTTTACATTTTTTGATCAATCATGAACATTTTTCATTGCCTGGTTCTTTACAAAACGATATTGAAGCGATTGAAGTAAAAAATAATTTCAATCCCACCAAAACACAGGCAGAAGAAATTATGAGCCGCTACACCCGTATCAAGCATATCATGCAGACAACGGTGGTGGAAGCAGACCCATTAAAGAAAGTATTGCTTACAGAAAGGCTTGATAATATTTTCCTTCATAGAAGATGGGGGTATATTATTTTATTATCTGTTTTGTTCTTGTTATTTCAATGTGTGTTCTGGATTGCACAATACCCGATGGATGGAATTGAATGGTCTTTTGGCAAACTGAGTGGTTTTGTGAGCAATGCTTTACCCGAGAGTTGGTGGGCTGACCTGTTGGTGAATGGTGTGCTGGCTGGCTTAAGCGGCATACTGGTTTTTATTCCGCAGATAATGATCTTGTTTGGATTGATAAACCTGCTGGAAGATACCGGCTATATGGCAAGGATAAGTTTTCTCACCGATAAACTTATGCGTAAGGTTGGATTGAATGGAAAAAGTGTGATGCCGATGATAAGTGGTTTTGCCTGTGCGGTGCCTGCGGTAATGAGTGCAAGGAATATCGAGAACAGGAAAGAACGTTTGCTCACCATCATGGTAACACCGCTGATGAGTTGCAGTGCAAGATTACCCGTTTATACCATTCTGATTTCGTTGGTTATTCCTTCCAAATTATACTTTGGTTTTTTGAGCCTGCAGGGTTTGGTAATGATGGGATTGTATTTAATGGGCACTGTAATGGCATTGATCGTTTCTTATGTAATGAAGTTTTTCATCAACATAAAAGAAAAAAGTTTTTTCATACTGGAACTACCGGTTTACCGTAGCCCAAGATGGAGCAACGCCTTAACAACCATGATCGAGAAGGCGAAAATATTTGTATTTGATGCCGGTAAAGTAATAATGGTGATAAGCCTGCTGCTGTGGGGGCTTAGCAGTTTTGGCCCACCGCAAAAAATGGAGGCGGTAAAATTGAAGTATGAAGCAGCTGGCCAAACAAAATCCATCGCAACAGCAACAACTGAATAAACTGCAAAAGACGGAATCGCTGGAAAATTCTTTTGCCGGTATTTTAGGTAAAGCGATTGAACCGGCAATCCGCCCGCTTGGATTCGATTGGAAAATTGGTATTGCACTTATCACATCTTTTGCAGCAAGAGAAGTTTTTGTAGGCACCATGGCAACATTGTATAGCGTAGGAGACAACAACGATACTAACAACACTACGCTACGGCAAAAAATGGCGGCTGCCACCAAGCCTGATGGAACCAGAGTATATACACTGGCAACCGGCTTATCTCTCATGATATTTTATGTATTTGCCATGCAGTGCATGAGTACACTTGCCGTGGTAAAAAGGGAAACCCGTAGCTGGAAATGGCCTTTGATACAATTGGCCTATATGACAGGACTGGCCTATGTTTCAAGCTGGATCGTTTATTCAATTTTTTAGTGCATTCGTTGCCACAGTTAAATGCTGTGGTGAATAACTAATTGCTGTTTTTTGACCGTATTTTCTGCAACTTTACAGCTTCCTAATAAAAATGACTTGTGAGAAAATTTCTTTTCCTTAGCTGCTTTTTATCTATCGCATTAACATTACCGGCGCAATGGCAACCTGTTGCATTAAATTATAACCATTTAAAGCGCCCTGATTATTTTATCCCTAATGCCATGCATTTTTCTGATACTTCAAATGGCTTTCTTTTAACCACAGCAGGGCTGATGCAGCTAAAAGAAAATTTGTGGCGGCCTGCAAATATTATTATCAACGACTCATTGCCATTTACATACACCAATGTTTTTACAGTAAACCCACGCAATACCTTTTTGTGTGGCTACGATGGTAAAGTGTCATTATTTAATGGCGATACAATCAGTGTGCTTTTTAAAGTGGATGAATCGGAAACCGTGAACATAACACTCAATACGATCTTTATGCTCGACAGCACTAATGGCTGGGCTGCAGGAGAAAACGGGACTGTTGTAAAAATTGAAGGCAGCAACCACATCATGCAAAACCTGCTGCCCATGTACAGTTTCAGGGATATTTATTTTGATACACCTGAGCATGGATGGATGATTGGTTATATACCAGAACATATTGAAGATGGGGGTGCGATATTTGAATTTAAAGACGGTTTTTGGGATGTACACAGTACATTGAACGGGCAATTATTTGATATAGAATTTTCATCACCACGCAATGGCTTTATTACCGGCGAGCATGATATATACCGTTTTGTCAGCGAAGCAAATGAATGGCAACCAGAGAACATTCAGGATTATTACCCGCAGTTACACTTATCAATGCTGGATGATAATTACGGCATCAGCGTTTCAGATAACAATGCAAATTTCGTGTATGAAAATGGTATATGGTTCCACGGCCCGGCCGCTGCTGTAGCTGACCTGCAGAGTGTTAAAACAATTGATTATAACAGGGCCTGGGGAATGTCGCAGATCGGCAATAACAATCCTTCCGACCTGAATGATGGAAAAGTACAAAGGCTGCAGGATAATGTGTGGGATGGTTTTTCATTAAAGTATTTAGATTCTGTATTTATACAACCAACAGATTTTGCTATCACAAGTATCAATGCAATTGATGAAGAAAATATTTGGTTCAATGGTCAATATGTGGGTTTAACTTCTTATAAAAACTGGCCTGATAGCGCCCCGGTATTAAACAGCGATACGTTTTATATAGCACTAAAAATGTTTTCCCAGGATTTTGGTTTGGGCTTTGATGGTAATTTGCTTGAATGGAACGGGGAATACTGGATAAATAAAAATATTGATCCTGTTATTAATCCTGATACCAGCATTGCTAATGTGTGTATGCATATTTTTAATGACACAAGCGGTTACCTCTGCCGGCAATACTTTACCTGGTCTTCCGGTGAAATAAGAAATGTAGTAGCAAAATATAGCTATCAAACAAACTCTCTTGCACCTGCTGTTACCTTAGGCACCAAATCTGCGTTCGATATACATTTTGCAGATACAGAAAATGGCTGGATAGTTGGCGACAGTGGCTTAACAGTAAGATATGCAGACAACAATTGGCAAACATTACCGGCCATTACAAACAAAAGATTAACTGCTGTTTTCTCTGTTGACGCTGCTACCGCCTGGGCTGTAGGAGATGAAGGCGTTTTACTTAAATATGATGGGGCAACGTGGGTGCAGCACTCATTAGAAACCGAACAAAATTTACGCAGCATTTTTTTTACTGCCAGTAATGATGGATGGATAACAGGCGACTCCGGTTTAATATTCAGGTATAATGGAACAGACTGGGTAAGAGATTCATCGGGTACCACCAATACTTTATACACTATCCACATGTTTGATTCAACCTATGGTTTTGCCGGAGGTGATAATGGCCTGGTATTGCAATTCACAAAACCTTTACCTCCTGTAGTGCCTGAAAAAAAATTCTGTGAGTTTGGCGATTCTTATTTTGTTTATCAACCAGCGGGCGACAGTTATGTTTATCAATGGCAGGTTGATACTGGCAATGGATTTGAAAACATCGCTGATGACATAGTTTTTTCAGGGACTACTAATGATACTTTGTGGCTAAAAGCTATGCCATCGAATTTGTATGGTTATAAATTCCGTTGCGTTGCATCTTTTGAAGGAGTTGATTCTGTAAGCAACATTGAAGAGTTGAAATTTATCAATCGGTGGACAGGCGCAGTAAGCACAGCATGGGAAGACACGGGTAACTGGAGTTGCGGTTCATTGCCCGGAGAAAATACAGATGTGGTTATTCTATCAGGAGAAATTATTATTAATACTGACGAAAACATCAGGAGTTTATCTATTTCACCGGGTGTAAATATCACTATTGCCGAAGGTGCAGCATTAAACATTCTTAAATAAAATAAAACCCGTCCGTTAGCTAACGGACGGGGTTTATTTTTCTACCAATCAACAGCCCTGCTTATCCTGTTTTTTACCTGCGGATAAAGTCCTTTATATAATTCACTTAATACATCTTCTTTATTGGGTTGATAGTAGCGGTTATTTACCAATTCCCAATCCCTGTTGCTTAAGGCACGGCTGTCGCCGGAATAAGAAGCTACTTCCTGCTGCCAGTTGTACGAATCGCTGAAAGCTATCGAACAAAATATTTTTTTGAGCCGCTTCATCTGTTACATTCATATCCATTTGTGCACTGGCATTTAACGACCTTCTTTGAATATGCATTGTGGCATATACTGTTCTGTAAACAGGCCTGCCTGCTGTATCTTTTCCTTCTTCAATTTTTTCACTCACATTTCTTGTATAGTTATAAATACCTGGCGAAGGAATATTTACATTCTTTAATGTCAAATCAACAACCCAGTCTGCCGATACATTATCACGTTGTGCCAGCCAGTCAGTATAAAATTTTGCAGGATAGCGGCCACCATTTTTTCCACCCAGGTCTGTCGTTAAATTTTGAGGAATGTTAGCTGCGGTGAGATCAAATCCATTATTATTCATGCCGCTGTTAAAGAAAAAGCTGTTATCCTGCACAGGATTTATCACAATGCTTACAATACCTTTTCTTCTTGCAGAATCCATCATTGATTCACTTCCATTATAATTATTTATCCAGCTATCGGCTTTTTTAAATGCTGCATACGCTTTACGGTAATCTTCCCAGTTGTTCATGTTATAATATTCAACAGCCAGTTGATAATAATCTTCTGCAGCCATTTCCCTTGTTGAATCAATTTGTTTTTGATAACTAACTGCTGTTACCAAGTTATTGGCTGCCGATGAATTGATTATTTCATTGTACATATCCTGCAATATGTAATACTCACTGTTTATCCTGTCCCAACGGTTTAGCTCACTACTGTTTTTGTAGTTTTCGATATTGCTTAAATGCGTTTGCTGTAGTTGTGCATACACTTCGGGCAAGGCTGCTGTTGCCAATTCATCAGCGGGTTTTTTATTCAGTTGCTTGATGATGTTGTACAGTGTTTTGTCTTCGTTACGGTGTGCTAAATAATCTTTACTGGTTTTGCAGGATGCAAAGATCAACATCAGTGTAATTGCTGGTAAAAATCTGGTCATGGCTTTTATTTTGTAAGTAAAATGCAAAGCCAATACCAAGTGATGAAGGGAAATTGATTGTTGGGTTATTTTTAACAAATAAGCGTCCCGATAAATCGGGACGTCTTATCAATAATCTGCGAATCTGCGGCGATCAGCTTACATCCCAGCTCACACTTCCATCTTTCTCATCTTTCATCACAATGCCTAAAGCAGTTAGCTGGTTGCGTATTTTATCAGATGTTGCATAATCCTTTTTTCTTTTCGATTCTTTTCTTATATCGATCAGCAGTCCATCACTCCTTTAAACGTTTCATTATTACCAGATGAAATGCTTTGCAAACCAAAAATATCTTCAAGATATAATAGCAAATTGTTTTTGTAACAAGCTTACATGTTGAAGCAGACAACGCATCTGTTTTTATATGCCCGTCTTTTATTGAATTGATAACAGATGACAGTTCAAACATATTGGCCAGCACTTTTGCTGTGCTGAAATCATCATCCATAAATTCTTCAAACTCATTCACCATTTTCAGCACTTTTTCATCCAGCTGCTGCATCGGCTGCTACTGCATTATCGCCGGCAGTTAAATTTTTTCAATAGCTTCATATGCTTCCCATAAACGCTTCAATGCTTTTTCACTTGCCACCAGCGCTTCGCTGCCAAAATCTAGCGGGCTGCGGTAATGGCTTTGCAAAATAAAAAACCGTATCACCATCGGGTGAAAAGCCTGTGTCAGCAATGGATGATTGCCGCTGAACATTTCCGTAGCTTGATCACATTGTTATAACTCTTGCCCATCTTTTTTCCATTGATGGTGATCATGTTATTGTGCATCCAGTATCTTACCGGTGCATGATGATTGCAGATGGTGCTTTGTGCAATTTCACTTTCATGGTGAGGAAACTGCAGGTCCATACCACCGCCATGAATATCAAACTCTGCTCCCAAATATTTTGTGGCCATCGCCGAACATTCAATATGCCAGCCCGGGAAACCTTCACCCCAGGGGCTTACCCAACGCATGATATGTTCCGGTGCTGCCGATTTCCACAAAGCAAAATCTGCCCTGTCCTTTTTTTCTTCCTGGCCTTCCAGTTCCCTGGTTGTTTCCAATAGTTCATCAATTACACGGCCGCTCAGTTTTCCATAATCATGACTGGCTGCATATTTTTTTACATCAAAATATACCGAGCCATTTTTTTCATACGCATAACCTGCATCAATGATTTTTTCAATCATTTCAATCTGCTCTACAATATGCCCTGTGGCAGTTGGTTCAATACTTGGTTCCTTACAATTAAACTGCTTAACATAGCCCAATGAAAAAGATTGGTGTATTTCTGCACCAGTTCCATCGGCTCCAGTTTTTCAAGCTGTGCTTTTTTGCCCACCTTATCTTCCGCTTCCCTTCCTTCTTCTTCAAAATGGCCGGCATCGGTAATGTTGCGTACATACCGTACTTTATATCCTTTGTGCAACAGGTAACGATATACAACATCAAAAGTGATATAGGGCCTTGCATGGCCAGATGGCTTTCACCGCTTACAGTTGGTCCGCATACATACATGCCCACATGGCCGGGTGTAATGGGTTTAAATACTTCTTTTTGCCGGGTGTAAGAGTTATAAATTTTTAAAGACATTATGGTTTACGGTTTTCAGTTTATTGTTTACGGTTAGTTTTATTTCGCAACAAGCGCTATATCATTTTTCAACATCGTTGTGTCATTTATCCCGATTCTTGTTTTGTGTGTTGCTTCGGGACTCACTTGTACCTGTATATCATTCAGCAACTTTTTTTGAAAAATAAAAGAGAGAGCATAACACAAAGAAATCCGTTAATAGCAACAACAGCTTTAGAACAAATTATGTGATTAGAAAATAGCATCGTAGTCTATCTGTTTTGCAAATATAATTTTTTAAATCAATCATTCTTTTTCTTTCCGAGATCAGCAATAATGGGAAAGTGATCGCTTAGTTTTACCGGCAACCTTACAAACTGGTTTACAGTAAACGATGTGCTGGCAAAAATATTATCAATCCTCAATGTAGGCGCTATGCCGGTAAAAGTACGGCCAAGCCCGCTGCCTTTTTCTTCAAACGCATTTTGCAGGTTTTCACCAATTGTTTGATAGGCATACGAGTTGGGCACATCATTAAAATCGCCACATACAATTACGGGGTAAGGGCTTTTGTCAATTTCCTCTCTTACTCTTATCTGCCTGTTCCTTTCGTTTTAAAAAGCCCTTCTTGAATTTATCAAATTAAACTTTTCGAACGTTTCAGATCCTGTTTTGATTCCATGCGTTGGGTTATTCAATATAAGCCAGGTTACCATCGGTAAATTTCAATGACTGCAAGTGAATATTAAACACCCTGATGGTATCGCCATCTTTTACAATATCTGCATACTGAAAATCTGAATTGTAATTATGGGGCGGAAAACTAAGCGTTTGTTTATTTATGATCGGGATACCTTGAAAAAATCATGGTGCCAAAATGCTGGTGGTTTAAAAAATCATGCCTGAAATCGTAACTAAAAAAGTAATCAGGGAAATTGAGCTTTTCAGCATATTCAAACACAGAAAAAAAACTGTACTTGCGGTAATAAGGATTGTTTAAATTCACCAATGTATCTGCCGCCACCATTTCCTGGAAACAGGCAATATCCGGTTTATACTTATTTATCAGCGCCAGCATATCATCCCTTTTTTCCGGGCTTCTTTTTGTAATACAGCACATCAAACTGTGCCACGTTCCAGCTCATCACCCGTCATGTCTTCTGCTTTAGGCACTGCATCAAACTGCGATGAAAACCTGAAAGGGATAATATGCTGAAGTGGGTAATATGGAAATAGTAATGGCAATAATTGAAATAAGTGACCAGCCTCTTTTTACAAAAAGCCAGAAAACAATAAACAATAATCAGAAGGATAAATAAATAAAAAGCCGCCAGTGGCAAAAAACCAAATGGCCAGCCCAGTGTAAAGAAAGAATTTTCCATAGCAACCCATTACAAATAATACTGCAACGATAATATTGGAAACAATAAAAAATTTTTTTGATAACCTGCGGAAAAGGCTTTTAGGCATGGTGTAAAGTTAGCAAATAGCCGGGAAAATTTTTAATGGTAAATTATTATAAATCTTCTTCCGCCGCCCTTTTTAAAATATTCTTTTCTTCATCGGTAAGAAAATGATAACCTTTCTGGTTTATTTTATCCAATATTTCGTCTATCCGTTGCTGTGTTACATTGCTGGTTTTTTTGTAAGGCTTTCTGTTCGCCGGTATTATAAAATACTTTTTCCTTTACAGCCCTGTTGGCTGTTTTTCTTTCGGGATTAAATAGATTCATGAACCAGTTATAGAATTTATTCATCCATATACTTCCATCCTTTCCCTTACGCACAAAATAAACAAACATAAAACCTGCCCCTGCACCAGCAAGGTGAGCTAGGCTGAACGGAGCACCATACGTATAGCACGCAGCAAAATCAATGATCATAAATACCACTGTAAGCACCCAGAATAGGAATGCCGCCACCAATGTTGCGGAAAAAACGGTAACCTGGTGCCAGCATGGTAGCCGCCGCAGCCAGTGCCATATTAGAAGCATTGGCGCCATACAACCAAAAAACATTACTGTATTGCCGTGACCCAGGCAACAGGTTTACAGTAATAATAAAAACCACTGCACCGGCAAGCCCACCATAAATGTAAACGGGTATCAATCTTTTATTGCCGCTTAGTCCCTGTAAAATAGAACCAAATGTCCATAGCCAGAGCATATTGCCCAGCATGTGTCCAAATGCTGATGTGGGTGAACATTACTGTAAGCACTGTCCATGGGCGTGTTACCAAACCGGTCAGGCTGGCAGGCAATTGAAACCAGGGCAATACTTCGGTTGTAAACGTTGTTTTACCTCCCTGCATATTGGCATATATCACTTCTATTACAAGCAGTAAAATATAAAAGGAATGTTAATGGTAACCAATGCCACCAATGCATTATTATCATCCCCCAGTGTAAATCTTTTCCGGGGCTGCCTGTAATCCATATACCTGTCTGCCTCTCCCATAAAAAATGTGTTTACTACAAATTTACATTTCCCTGTTTATATAACTGTTAAGGTTAGTAAAACGTTTTACGGTTGGTTTTGTTCCAGTAATAATCAAAATAAAGCCCATACAAGGCCGCCAAGATGAGCAAAGTGGGCCACATCATCTACCTTCCACGGTGAATTCCACCAAATAGATCATAGAGCAATAAATACACAACCATATATTTTGCTTTTATGGGGAAAGGAATAAGCATAATGAACATTTCTGTATTGGGAAAAAATAAGCAAAGGCAGCAATCAACCCATATAGCCCCGAGGCACCAAGTAGAGCACTTCTTAACACACTGTGGCTACTTCTGCATAATAGCAATGCCATTGATGCAACAGCTGCCGCAAATACCACATAAGACTATATGTGTAAGTACCGCCCTAAACCACAAATGAAATAGAACATCAAAAATTTTTTGTCCAAATAGTTTCCAGTTGACCAAACATCCAAAGAGCAAACATATTGAATAGAATATGAAAAAAAACAATATCACCAAATCGATCATAAGAAGCATGTGAAACATGTGAGTTACAACTGATGCGGTTTGAAAAGTCAGCTGATCGTATGTGATACATGGCAATAAGATTCGTCAGTGCCAAATTATGCTGTCGCACAACTATATTGGGCAACCTAAACAAGCACATTAATAATAATAAGATTTAAAACAACCGGGTGTAATTCTTTGCATCTTCTATAAAAGTTTAAATGCAATTTCGGGATTGTTTGCCTTATAAACAGAATCTTAGCAGTTAATTATGATGAATGAACTATTGATAAGCTGCCACCAGTTGTTGCAATAATCTCTCTTTTACCGTTTCAGGAATAAATGCCGCATTTACCGCATTTACATTACATTCATAAAAATCCTGTTTTGTCCAGCCAAAGTTCTCCTGAAGTTTATTGTATTCCCTGTTCAGGGTAATATCAACAATAGTGCGGCAATCGGTATTGATGTTTAGTAAAACACCTTTCTTTTTTAATGTATCAACAGGATGGTCTTTGTAGGTATCATACATCGATGTCTGCACATTACAGCTTGGGCAAATTTCCAAATGGATCTTTTTTTCTTTTAAATGTGACACCAGTTTTTCATCTTCCACACTTCTTGCGCCATGCCCGATCCTTGTTGGTTTAAAATGTTCCAATGCTTCCCATACACTTTCCGGGCCAGCAGCTTCACCAGCCATGGGCAGTAATGTGCAACCCTTTTTCCTTTGCATAGTTAAATGCTGATACATGATTGGTAACCGGGCAACCTGCTTCATCGCCTGCAATATCAAAGCCTGCTACATAAGTGCCGGCAAACTGTTCCACCAGTTTTACTGTTGCCATGCTCTGCTCTTCGGTATAATGACGAAGTGTACATAATATCAACCTTGCTTCCACGCCAGTTTGTTTTACTGCTTCGGCTGTAGCAGCTTCAATTGTTTGCACCACTTCATAAGGCGTTAATCCTTTTTCCAAATGAAGAAAAGGGGCAAACCTTATTTCAGCATAAATGACATTGTCTTTTTTTAATTGTTCAAACAGATCCTCCACCACCAATTGCAATGCTTCTTTTGTCTGCATCAGTTGAAAACCTTTTACTGCCCGTTTTAAAAAATCAATAAGGTCATCACACTTTGGCGGCGCAATAAATTCATGGTTGTATTGTTCCTGCGTAACAGAAGGGTCTAACTTTTTAACCACATCGATAGCTAAGGCTGCAATCGAGGTGAAGGTGTAGTTCTACTTTTGGAAGTATATCTAAATTCATTCGTTAATCGTTATTTGTTAATGATTCGCACACATCCGTAATTCGTCATTACAAAAATTCAAGCACTTCATTAATGTGTGTTACATGACGAAAATTTTCATGTTCCACTTTATGTTCTACATGCTCATGTGCCCAGGTGGTGTGATAAGGAATATGAATAGCATGCCCGCCAATGGCCAACACTGGTAATACATCGCTTTTAAGAGAATTACCCATCATTAAAAATTGTGATGGTTCAATATCTAAATGCTTTATCAAACTTAAATAATCCGCTTCCTGTTTGTCACTCATTACTTCTATGTGGTGAAAATAATGTTCCAGTCCTGATTTTTTTAGTTTACGTTCCTGGTCTAATAAATCACCTTTTGTTGCAACCACTAATCGATATTTTCCTTTTACTGCTTTCAACACTTCTTCCACTCCTTCCAATAGTTCTATATCTTTTTGCAGCAGTTCTTTACCAAAACCCAATGCTTTTTCAATTACTTCAATACTGAGTGTATTGTTAGTTATCCTTAATGCGGTTTCAATCATGCTCAGCATAAAACCTTTTACACCATACCCATACAGCGATAAATTATCAATCTCTGTTTTGAATAATTCTTTTACCAATGTATGGCGTGGCAGGTAATCTTCCAGCAGGTCGCAAAACTTTTCCTCTATCTCTTTGAAGTAAGGTTCATTTACCCAAAGGGTGTCGTCGGCGTCGAAGGCTATTACTTTAATGTTCATATGTCAATTAATTAGCAGCAGGTGCCAAATTGCAAATGTAGGGAAGGTATGGTCTACTATTGTTTTAAAATATTGGCTTACCTCAACCTCAACTCCACCACACACTCTATATGATGTGTATGCGGAAACATATCCACCGGTTGTATTTTCTCTACTGTATATTTTGCATCCAGCAAAGCAAGGTCTCTTGCCTGTGTAGCCGGGTTGCAACTTACATACACAATTTTTGGTGCTGCAATTTCCAATAATTTTTCAACCAGTGTTGCATGCATACCAGCACGTGGAGGATCAGTAATAATTACATCCGGCCTGCCATGTGCTGCAAAAAAATCATCATCACAAATTTTAATTACATCGCCTGCAAAAAATTCTGCATGGGTAATATTATTTAGCGCTGCATTTTCTTTTGCATCTTCAATGGCTTCTGCTACCACTTCCACACCAATAATTTTTTTTGCCAGCTTGCTTACAAAAATGCCAATGCTCCCAGTACCGCAATACAGATCATACACAATTTCATTGCCTGTTAATCCTGCAAAGTCTCTTGTGATCTGGTATAGTTTTTCTCCCTGTCTTGGTATTGGTTTGAAAAAATGATTTAGGGCCAATCTTAAATTTAAAATCTTCCAGCTTTTCAATTGCATATCCTTTACCAAAATAAACTTTGGGTTCCAGGTCATAAATACTATCGTTCCATTTTGGATTGATGGTATAAAGTAATGTGGTGATGGATGGAACGTTTTCAAAACAAAATCCAGCAGTTTTTTTCTCTCCGCTTCATCTTCATATCCCAAACAGATATTCACCATCAGTTCACCTGTAGTGCAATAGCGGATGATGATATTCCGGAGCCAGCCTGTGTGTTGCTTTATATCGTAAAACGAATAATTATTTTCTTTTGCAAAATCACGGATGCTGTTTCTTATCTGGTTATTCACATCATCCATCAAATAACATTCATTGATGTCAATTATCTTATCAAATATTCTTGGCACATGAAAACCCAATGCATTTTCCTGTTTTATTTCTCCGGCTTGTTCTATTTCTTCCTTGCTTAAGTAGCGTTTGTTACTGAATGTAAATTCCAGTTTATTCCGGTAGTATTTTGTTTTATCGCTGCCAATAATCGGCAACAACGCAGGCAGTTCCACTTTTCCAATCCTTTTAAAATTTTGTTCCACTTCCTGCTGCTTGTATTCCAATTGTTTTTCATAAGGCAGCATTTGCCATTTACACCCGCCGCAGGTTCCAAAGTGCTGGCAAAATGGCTCCGTTCTTTCTGTGGAATATTCATGGATCTTGGTAACCCTTCCTTCGCCCCAGTCTTTTTTATTGGTGCTTACAAATACATCCACCACATCGCCGGGCACAGCGCCTTCAATAAAAATTACTTTGCCATCAACCTTTGCCAGCGACTTGCCTTCAGCTGCATAGCCGGTAACCAGTACTTTTTCGAGTGTAAATTTTTTTCTTTTCACAGCGGCAAAAGTACAAGCTAGGGCTCACATATAATTATTTCTGTTAAGCCACAATAACACTAATTGTCACGAGTACTTCGTGTTCATTTGTGTTCCCGATAGCTATCGGGATGGCCAAAAAAAATATTTGGCTGTCGTTCTTTGTTAACGATTTGTAATTTTTAAAATGTCATATACCGGCCGATGTTGGCAGAACGTTGATTTTAGGTATTTTTACGCCTTACTGAAAATTATGAAGCGATTATTTCTACCCATGCTGTTTTGCTCTTTATCAATACTTGCAACAGCACAAAATGCAGGTTTTAAAATCACCTTAAATATTCCGCAGTATAAAAGCGGTATTGCTTTCCTTACCTATTACAGCGGTAAAAACTTTAATATTGAGGATTCTGCTGCGGTAAATGCCCAGGGACTTGCGGTGTTTGAGGGAAAGAAAAAATTACCCGGTGGCATTTATTCCATCTTTCTTCCCGGCAAAACAAAGTATGCCGATCTCTTTATTGATAAAGAACAGCAGCTTATTGTAAAGATGGATTCAACCGACCTGGTAAATAAAATGGTGGTTACCGGTTCAAAGGAAGATGCCCTGTTCAGGGAATATCAAAAATATGTAGCGATAAAAGGCAAGGCCTGGGAACAGGAAAAGACGGCTTATAATAACTCCAGGACAAAAGAAGACTCTGCATTGCATGAGGCCAATTACAATAAATACAATAAAGAATTGAATGACTACAGGGAGAATATTATAAAAAACCAGCCACAATCTATGCTGGCTACTGTACTCAATGCAATGAAGGAAGCTCCTGTTCTTCATGCAAAGCCCTCCAACCGTTCCGATTCCCTGGAAAACTATTATCACTATAAAAAACATTATTGGGATGGCATTACTTTCATGGATGAACGCATCATCCGCACTCCTTTCTTTTTGCCTAAGTGGGAAAAATATTATCGTGAAATAATTATTCAGCACCCCGACAGCATTATTAAAGCGATGGATTACCAACTGTTGCTGGCCCGTAGCTGCCCGGAGATGTATAAGTTTATTTTAAACTGGAGTACCGATGAGTATATTAATCCAAAATACATGGGGCAGGATAAAGTTTTTGTACACCTGTTTGAAAAATACCATGGGCCGGGCCTCACCAATTGGCTGAATGAAAAACAGATGGAAGCCATCAAGCGAAGGTATTATATGGTAGTGAGCACAGCAATAGACGCACCAGCACCACCATTGGATATGCTTGATACTGCAGGTAAGCCAGCTCCGTTGTACGGCCTGAAAGCAGAATATACCCTTGTAATTTTCTGGGATCCTAATTGTGGCCATTGCAAAGAAGAAATACCCAGGCTTGATTCATTTTATAAAGCAAGCTGGAAAAAAGAAGGCGTAAAGATATATTCAGTTTTATCTGGTGATTCAAAAGAAGATGTGAAACCAGCCTGGTTAAAATTTATTCATGAGCATGGGCTTGACGAATGGACGAATGTATACTCAACAAAAGAAATGGAAGATGCAGACGCTGCAGCACAAAAGCCAAGCTACCGCCAGTTGTATGATGTGATCATGACACCAACAGTTTTGCTGCTTGATAAGAACAAAAACATAATGGCAAAAAAATTAAGCCTGAAACAAATTGATGAATTGCTGCAGGTAAAAATAAATTCCTCCAAAACTAAATAGTACAAACTGCAACACATGAAGCACTTTTTTTTATTGCTTGTTATTTCATTTACTATAACCAACAGCTTTTCTCAAACCCTTTTTACTTACGGCACCAACGCTGTTGGAAAAGATGAGTTTTTAAGGGCTTACAACAAAAACAAAACGCCTGTTACCGATAAAGAAAAATCATACAGGGAATACCTTGACCTCTATTCAAAATTCAAACTGAAAGTAAAAGCAGCGCAGGAATTGAAGCTGGATACTTTGCCACAACTGAAATATGATGTGCAGAATTTCAGTAGCCAGGTGGAAGAGAGTTACCTGAATGATGACAGCCGTGTGAATATGCTGGTGGATGAAGCATTTAGCCGCAACCAGAAAGATATTCATCTCTTACATTTTTATATAACTATCAACAGCAACATGATCGCTGCTGATACTGTAAAAGCAAACAAAGCAATAGAAAAAGTAAGGCAACGGTTGCTGGCGGGTGAAACAGACTATGATAAAATGGTAAGTGAGATAAGTGATGAATTGATACCGGTAAAAGGAAAAGACCTTGGTTATATTACTGCCCTCACAGTGCCTTATGAAATTGAAAACCTGGTGTATGGTTTAAAGCCCGGTGGCGTTACAAATGTTTACCGCACTAAATCCACGCTGCATGTTTTTAAAAATGCTGATGAAAGAAAAAGCGCCGGCAAATGGAGAGTGGCGCAGATATTATTTGCCGTACCGCCCACTGCCGATGAATTTGAAAAAAAACAAATTGAAAAATTAGCCGATTCTGTGTATACTGTTTTACAGGCTGGTGGAAACTTTGCTGAACTGGCAAAAAAACACAGCGACGACCGCATTACTTATCTCACCGGTGGTGAAATGGCTGAGTTTGGTACCGGCAAATTTGAAATGCCTTTTGAAAAAGCAGTGTTTGCATTGCAGAAAGATGGCGACATCACCAGGCCCATTTTTACCGGTTATGGTTACCATATTGTAAAACGCCTGGAGCAAAAACAAATACCAACAGATAAAAATGATGAAGCCTACATGGCTGCATTAAAACAACAGGTGGTACAGGATGCAAGGATAAATGTTGCCAAAGCAAGCTTTATGAAAACGGTGACGACAAAAACAGGCTTTAAAAGAAATGCTGCGGTAAAAGATGAACAGCTTTTTAAATATGCAGATAGTGTTGTTTCAACCAAAGAAGTGGGCAACTATCCCATAAAGAAAATGGTGCTGTTCAATTTTGCCAAATCAAAAGTTACGGGTGCAGACTGGCTGCATTTTGTGAAAGATTACAAATTGAACCCGGATGTGTACAAAGGAGAGAACAATAAAGCATTATTAGAAAAATACAAGAACACTGTTGCCCTGGAATACTACAGGAAACATTTACAAGAGTACAGCGACGATTTTAAATACCAGATGCAGGAGTTCAAAGAAGGTAATATGTTATTTGAAGTAATGGAAAGAAATGTGTGGAGCAAAGCGGCGAATGACAGCTTTGGTTTAAAAAAATACTACGAAGCACACAAATCAAAATACCAATGGGCAGAAAGCGCTTCTGTTTTATTATTCAGCGCCAATAGCATGGAAGCAGCGAATGAAGCAATTACTGCATTAAAAGCAGGCAAAGCGTGGAAAGATATTGCTGAACAAAGTGAAGGGAAATTGCAGGCAGATTCCGGCAGGTACGAAATAACCCAATTGCAGTTACCAGAAGGTGCTGCTGCAACCGCAGGCTTTATAACAACACCGCAGCTAAACAGCACAGATAATACCGCCAGCTTTATAAAAGTGTTGCAATTATACCAGGCCAATCAACAACGCAGCTTTGAAGAAGCAAAGGGCCTTGTGATAAATGATTATCAAAACGAGCTGGAGGAAAAATGGATCGCAGCATTAAAAAAGAAATACCCGGTAAAAGTGAATGAAGCAGCGTTTCAATCATTGTTGAAATAGAAAAATAAAAACAATAAAAAAGGGCATCCGTTGGCTAACAGATGCCCTTTTTTATTACAAACAATTCATTTGCCCTTCGCAATATTTTTCTTTATCCAAACAATTGCCTTTTTCACATAATACTGCTCATCATTCTCAAGCGCTTTCACTAATCCATTTATTTCCGGTAATAGAGATTTATCTCGTGTATAATATTCCACGAGCACAAGCGAAAGCCTGCGCTGCCACATATCTTTTGACATATTGTATTTTTTGGCCAATGCAAAAATTTCTTTTTGATGAGTTTTTAAAATTGGTTTTAATGCCTGCATACCCATCGTATCACATTCAGCCCAGTTGTCAATACCTTTTGCAAAATACTGTACCAACTGTAATGATTGTGCCGGATCCTTCTTTGCAATACAGCCCAACATTTTAAGTGCTGTTATTTTTTCTTCATAAGCCCCGGCTTCCCATAGTTCCTTCACTAAATCAAATCCGCCTTCTTTAAATTGTTTTGCCAGGTCATTTAAAACCGGGTTTCGTACACCATATACTTTTTTGCTGCCGGGCACAAATTTATTATTGGCATCCAATGCCGCCATGCTTGACTGTTTCTTTAAAATTGATTGAATAGCTTTTAATTCTGCAGACATATATTTATACAGGCTTCAAATGATTCACCGTCATCCAGTATTTATCTTTAAAAATTTCGTAAGACGCATCCAGCTTACCTGCATATTCTTTTATAATAGCCGCCACTGTTTTTGACGACTGCCTGAATTCCTTGCAGGCAAAGTAAATTGTTCTTGTACCCTTGTATGTTTCCCTGCCAATATTGAGATAGCCATCTACATCAGGCAGTTGCTTTAGTATCTCATCTTCAAATTCATTCATCAGGTTGGCTACATCATCACCTGGTAAGCCTTCATTTTTTTCATCCTCAAATTTTATTTCCACCACCATCATCCAGGGATGAGATGCTTTAGCATCCCAGTTCATCAGGTCCTGGTTAACAATAGCAAATACAGGTGTGCCTTCCTCATCTTCTGCCTCCATAGCGTTGTAGCTGTCTTCTTCGGTCCCGTATCTCACTCCTTCATATTTTTCAACAAACTCCTTTTGCCGCCATATAAGATAACCCTGCAGTTTTTCTATTGGTATCAATTCCTGTTCATCTTCCGGGCCAGCCACCTGTACCACATCCACCATTATAGCTGTGTTATATTCTCCCAGCAAATTATCTAAGTAAATAAGGCAACCGCTGGTGATGATGTCCTTGTTCTCTTCTGTGTAATCCTTATGCACAAGGGTTATATCAATTTCATCAGGATACTCATTCATATCGTTACTGAAAAAGCTGATGTTATTATTACTAAACTCATTGCCATCCATTTCAATGCCCATCGTTTCAATATCGGTGGCAGGTTTTAGTGCAGTAAACTTCCACCTGCTGACTGAGGGCGCTGCGGCAATAAACTCTTCTGCAAATACAAATTCTTTTATAATGCCATCGGCACTAATGATGAGTTCAGCCGTGTTATCATCAGCCATGCCTGTTACACAATAGAAGTCTTCGTTCAATTGCCTTAATGCTGGTGTTATTTTCTGCAGGAACTCTTCGTCAATCTTGTTGTGTTCTTTCACTACTTTAAAAAATTCCTTTTCGTGCTTTTGGAACCAGTGCCAGAAATCGGCGTAACTATTGATGGTCACTTCTTCCTCCTTACCACTGAATATTTTCTTCAAAAAACCCATGGGCTAAAAATTATGAACGGGCAAGTTCCTGAAATATTTATTAAACAGAAAATTTAATAGGCACTGTTTCAGGCCCGGAAAAAATTGACTTTATTGCTACTTGACAAGCGGCAAACCTGCTACCTCCATTTTACCGATTTTTGCAGTTAAATAAAACCACATGAACAGGAAATTTCATTTGCTTATCACATTGTTTGTTGCGGCAACCGTTTCATTGCAGGCACAAGACAGGTACCAGTATTCTGTTGATCTTACCAAAACAGATAATGACGAACTCACCATAACCTTGCTTACGCCAAAAGTGAAAACAGCAAGCGTTATTTTTTATATGCCGAAGATTGTACCCGGCACTTATACCAACAGTGACTTTGGAAAATTTGTACACAATGTAAAAGCTTTTGACAAAGCAGGAAAAGCATTGACAGTAAAACAAACGCCGGATTCAAACGGATGGAAAATTGAAAAAGCAACTACATTGTATAAAATTGAATACAAGGTGGAAGACAGTTGGGATGCTTCCTTTAAACATGGTGTGTATGAAATGGCAGGGACCAACTTTGAAGCCAATAAAAATTTTGTATTTAATACCTGCGGCATCTTTGGTTACCTGGATGGATTAAAAAAATTGCCTTTTGAATTGAACATTACAAAGCCGGAAGGTTTTTATGGTTCATCGGGACTGGTTGCTAAAGAGTACCTCTGCCACAAAAGATGTTTTTGTTTGTGATAATGCTGATCATTTGTATGATTCACCACATCATGTTTTGTTTACCCGATACTACGGTGCTAAAAGTTGGCATTACAGATATACTGGTATCTGTGTATTCACCAAAAAAACAAATCACATCAAAGTTTGTGGCTGAAAACCTGAAAGCCTTTTGACATGCGGCAAAGAACTATATGGGAGGAAAGCTGCCTGTAAACAAATACGCATTCTTATACTATTTCAATAGTGAGCAACCAACAGTGCAGGGCCAGGGTGCATGGGAACATTCTTATTCCAGTTTTTACAGCCTCCCTGAATTGCCACAAACAACTTTCATCGGTCAGATAATTGATGTTTCGTCTCATGAGTTTTTTCATATTGTAACCCCACTGAACATTTGTTCAAAAGAAGTAAGAGAATTCAATTTTAATAAAACAATTCTTTCAAGACATTTATGGCTGTATGAAGGCAGCACTGAATATGATGCACACCATACACAGGTAACGCAAGGGTTGATTACAGCCAACTGAATATTTGCAAAGGCTTAGCAAGAAAATACAGATATCAAGAAAGTATTTTAATGATACTTTATCATTTACAAAATTAAGCCTTGGCAGTGCGGATGAATATGCAAAGCAGTATGTAAATGTGTACCAGAAAGGAGCCATGATAAATGCCTGTCTTGATCTCTATCTTGAATATTTATCAGAGGGCAATTATGGTGTACACAACTTAAAACATGACCTGTCACTGCTATATGGCCCAACAAATTATTTTGAAGATGATAAATTATTTGACGAAATAACCAAACTCACTTTTCCTGAAGTGAGGGAGTTTTTTGCAAAATATGTGGAAGGAAATGAAGCGTTGCCGTATGATAAGTTTTTTGCCATGGCAGGTATAAAATATACCCCTAAAAAGGATGTAACTGTTATTACGCTGGGAGGCGCTGCCATTACACCAAATGAAGAAGGTAAGCCTGAAATAACAAGTGTAGTAAGGTTAAATGAGTTTGGAAAGAAGATGGGTTATAAAAAAGGTGATATATATGTAAGCCTGAATGGAGAAATAATAAATGCAGTAAATTTGAATGAGGTTGCAGAAAGGTTTACAAAAACAGCTAAAGAAGGAGATATGGTTACCGTGGTGGTGAAAAGAAAAAATACTGATGGTAAAATGGAAGAGGTTACGCTATCAGCACCGGCACAAAAAATAACTAAAACAGAAGAGCATGTATTGGAGTATTGATGAAGCAGCAACAAAAGAACAAATAAAAGTGAGAGATGCATGGCTGAACAGGCAATGCAGTAAATAGTTTTGTGATTGATGATGATAAAGGCCCGGTGAGTAATTGCCGGGCTTTTTTATTATAAGACGGAATGGTTAGTCTTTTAGAAAAAGTTTGACGAATAAATATTAGATTTGAATAAAGAAATTTATATGACGCTTATTACGATTGAGAAAAAAAAATATGTGCTGGTTCCTGAAAAAGATTATAAAGCACTACAGAAAAAAGCAGCTTTAAAATCAAAGCCTGAAAAATTATTAAGTATTGATGAAGCCCGTGCTTACAGTAAAAAGCAGATAAGGAAATGGGCAGGAGAAAAATAACAGTAAAACAATCAGCTGCAGATGCAATTGCAACAATTGCATGGTTCGTTGAATCGAAAGGAATGATTGCAACAGCAGAGAAGTTTTCGGATGATGCCTATGACTTTTTCATCCGTATGGCTGACAATCGTAAATCATACTCTCCGTGCCGGGAACCTAATAGATACTCAGAAGGCTATAAATGTATATCATACAAAAAGAAATACACAATTGTATTTTTAGAGTTTGAAGAAGAAATAATCATTTGTGAATTCATTTCTTCAAAACTTATTTATTGGTAGATATCACCATCCCATCCACAACATCCCTGCACCACAAATAAAAATTGTAACGCCGCCCAGCACATGCATATATTTTTCTAATTTTTGTGTAGTGGTAAATGCAATGCCATAATAACCCAGCACCACCATCGCCAGCATGGTTAATAAAGTAACAATAGTATAAACGGTAACCAACAGCAGCATACCCCACCAGCTATTTTGTGCCGCAGGAAAATATAATAGTGGTATCATTGGTTCGCAAGGGCCCAACAAAAAAATAATAAACATTACCCAGGGAGTAACACGGTAACGCTCCTGTGGTGCTACTGCTTCATTATGACTGATGCTCATATACATACAAGCCATCATCATCCATATCAAAATGTTTGTGTGGGTTATTTTTATACAGGCGATAGAATCCCCATAATGTATAACCAATGCCAAACATCAACATTACCCATGCGGCAATGCCGCCTCTTACATCTTCCAGCCAGCTTACTTTACTTAATGACCAACCTAATGCAGCACCACCCAACGCCAATACAACTGAACTTAATACATGACCAATTCCACAGGTAAGCGTCCAGCCAATCGTTCTTAGTAATACTCCAACCCTTTGCTTTTGATAATGCGATGAAAGGTAAATAATGATCCGGGCCTGTAAGCGTATGCAGGCAGGCAATCGAAATCGCTGTTATCAATAAAGCTTGCATTTCAGGATTCATAGTATAAGTTTATACCGCTACAACGCAGAGGTGCTAAGCTGATCTTCACTTTGCGTCTTAGCGCCTTTGCGGTTATAATCAATTTGTATATTCAGTTTTATTAACAGTTTATGTAACTGCTCTGCTCCATTCCCAAGCAAACGAATAAGTAATCCATTTACCGGTGCAACAGTAACACCATATTCAATATTTTTTTCTTCCGCCAATAATTCAAGTAAATCTGTCTGCAGTTGTTTTATATCAACGCCTTCCTTTAAATACATCAAACTTGCCTGGTGTGTATATCCTTCTAATTGCCCTATTGCATGCACATCGATCATAGCAGGTTGCATCAATAAATTTTCCTTTATCACTAATTTGTCATTTACAAATACCTGGTTGATGCTGTGGTATTTTGAAAACAAAAAAGCTTCGCCATTCAATTTTCTTCCGCAGGTCAATACTTCACCAAAAACAAAAGAGCAATTATTGCCGAGATAAAAATTATTGCGGCTGGTAAAAACAGATCGCTCATGCGGAACTGAAGGATGTGGCAAATAAACTAACGATGCATTGTCTGCCAAATGAACATCCATTTGCTGTGAAGCGCCGTGCTTCATAGTAAACAAGCGCTGGTAAGCCTGTGTATGCAAATGCAAAGAACAATTTTTATCGATCTCAATTTTCATCTCATACACATCGCCATCCAAAATTCCGGGAGATGAACTCATGAGCATGAGATGCAGGTCATGTTGTGTTTTATCTTCGGTAATATTCGCCACTTTAAACGGCGTGGTGAAATAGGAATGTTTTAAGTAAGAACATTCATTCCGGTCAGCTACCTGTATGTGCAGTTGTGCATTCATCTGTATAAAGCTGGTTCATCAACATTTTCCAGCAAGGCATATTTTTTTATCCAGCCAATCACAACATCTAATCCCTGTAAGCTCATCAGGTTGGTAAAAATAAACGGACTGCCATTACGCATTTTCTTTGCATCTCTTTCCATCACTCCTAAATCTGCATTTACATAAGGAGCCAGGTCAATTTTATTGATCACCAGCAAATCACTTCTTGTGATACCGGGGCCGCCTTTACGTGGTATTTTATCACCTTCGGCTACATCAATTACAAAAATGGTTACATCAGCAAGGTCAGGACTGAAAGTTGCTGATAAATTATCGCCACCGCTTTCAATAAAAATAATTTGCACATCTGGAATTCTTGCTGCCATTTCTTCCACTGCTTCCAGGTTCATGCTGGCATCTTCACGAATGGCTGTGTGTGGACAGCCGCCTGTTTCCACACCAATAATTCTTTCTGCAGGAAGCAAAGAGTTCTTTGTTAAAAACTCTGCGTCTTCTTTTGTATAAATATCATTGGTGATTACTGCAAGGCTATACTCTTTACTCATAGCACGGCTTAGCCTTTCTATCAATGCTGTTTTACCAGAACCAACCGGTCCGGCTACGCCAATTTTTATATAGTTTCTACTCATATTTTTTGCCACAGATTACACAGATCTGCACAGATTTTTTTTACTTAATGCCGATACCCATCGGGATGCTACTATTTAGCATCGTTGTGAACTTGTTCTGTTATTCTTTCCTTTCAGTGAAAGGAAAGAATAATCTCACTTTTACAGTTGTTTCTTTATTGAGCAACTAAACTTTCTAAACCATCTAAATCTCTAAACAAATTATTAACTCATATACAACCTTGAGTATAACTGCTCGTGCTGCATACAGCGGATATCAAAACCAGTGCAGCATAATCCAATCATTTCTTTATCAATATTCATTGATTGCTCTGCCAGTTGTTGTATCAATGGTATCAATGAAAATAAAATCTCCTGTCCATCCTGCTGGCCAAGGGGAATAAGCTTTACACTGTTGGTTACAAATCCAGCAACTGCATTGTAATAAAAACCATACAATGCATCCTGCCTGGTAATATGTAATGAGTGTGCAATCAAACCAAACACAATGCAATAGTTACCACTTGTTTCCTGTGCTGAAACTTTTTCATTGAATGCTTTTACCAGTTGAGTTTTATCAAGGGGTTGAAATATTTTCAGCAACCGCATTCCTAACTTTTTACTTGCCTGGCGCATTTCCATCGGCAATTTTACAGCAGTACATTCTTCATCCAGTTCCAATATTCTTTGTAAATCATTATTGGCAGCCGCATCATAAGCTAAAGAAACAAATGCTGCATCCGTGTATTGCAAATTGCGGCTCAGCATTTCTGTGATGAAGGTTTTTGCGCTTTCTTTATCTTTTACAATATTTTGCTGTACATAAGTTTCCAAGCCTGCAGAATGAGAAAAACCACCGATCGGTAATGTTGGATCTGATAAATGCAAAAGATGTAATAAAGCAGCGTTCATCCTTATTGATTAGTGAGTTTCATGATTTTTGAAAAGAGGCTATTGTTGCTATCACTGTGAGGGGCAACGGTTGTTTTCAAAGGTTGCAGTAATTTTCTTTCTTCTTCCTTCACCTCATATCCCTGTGCTGATAATAACCGCATTAATGGAGCATCAAATGGAACCAACAAACTTTCATCTTCATAAAACAAAGGCAAATGTTTGTTTCCAATCTCATAACACACCGATGCCATTTCAAACATATTTATTGGCTTTATCACAATACATTCACATGGCAAAACAGATATCGCTATAATCATTTTATCATCTTCATATAAAATATCCCCTTCTGTTAACTCAGGGTTTTCATTAAGAAATTTTAATGAAACCTCTTTGCCGCCAACAGTTTGCTTTCTCAATATTCTTTTTCTTGTTTCATACCATTCCAGTTGCAGCCAATCGATAGTTTTATCGCTATTACAATTAGAGAGGTTTCCTATTTTAGTTTGCAGCAGCATTTTGATTGGTTTTTTCGACTGGGTTTCACCCGCCGTTATTCACATTCAATCCCTCCGGGATTATGAGCAAGTAGTACAACATTAATCATACAAATCATATCAATCATAAATCAATCCCCTTTAAAAATCATCCTTATTCAAAATAAAAAATACCGCTGTGCCAGCGGCAACACTTTCATCGGTTCACAGGTAATATGTTCTCCATCCACTTTTACTTCATAGTTTTCCGGGATTCACTTCTATATGCGGTGTGGCGCTGTTGTTCACCATATCTTTCTTGCCAATGTTTCGGCAGTTTTTTACAGGCAATATCATTTTTTCCAAACCATATTTCTGAACTATTTTTTTATCAAGTGATACCTGCGAAACAAAAGTGACACAGGTATTGAACAAGGCTTTGCCAGCAGCGCCAAACATGTGGCGGTAAATTACAGGCTGCGGTGTTGGTATCGAAGCATTCGGGTCACCCATTTTGCTTGCGATGATCATTCCACCTTTGATGATCATTTCGGGCTTGGCGCCAAACATCGCAGGCTTCCACAATACAATATCAGCCATCTTTCCTTTTTCAATGGAACCAACATAACTGCTGATGCCATGTGCCACCGCAGGATTGATAGTGTATTTGCTTACATATCTTTTCACCCTGATGTTATCATTATCATTGCCATCATCTTCGGGCAATGCGCCACGTTGCACTTTCATTTTATGTGCCGTTTGCCATGTACGGGTTATCACTTCTGCCACCCGGCCCATTGCCTGGCTATCGCTGCTCATCATACTTATCACACCCATATCATGTAAAATATCTTCTGCAGCAATTGTTTCAGGGCGAATGCGGCTGTCGGCAAAAGCAACATCTTCTGTTACACTTGCATTCAAATGATGGCAAACCATCAGCATATCCAAATGTTCATCAATTGTATTTACGGTGTACGGCCTTGTTGGATTGGTTGATGAAGGAAGTATGTTGGGATACATTGCGATCTTAATGATATCCGGCGCATGTCCACCGCCGGCACCTTCTGTATGAAAAGTATGAATCACACGGCCGGCAATAGCCGCAACTGTATCTTCTAAAAAGCCGGCTTCATTTAAAGTATCGGTATGTATCGCAACCTGTATATCTAATTTATCAGCCACTTTTAAAGAAGCATCGATCACCGCTGGTGTGCTTCCCCAGTCTTCATGAATTTTTAATCCTAATGCACCGGCTTCAATCTGTTCTTCCAGCGGAGCTGTTGTTGCACAATTTCCTTTACCCATAAAACCAAGGTTCATTGGGTAAGCATCAGCAGCCTGCAACATTTTCTGAATATTCCATGCACCGGGAGTTACAGTTGTTGCACTTGTTCCATCGGCAGGACCTGTGCCGCCACCAAACATGGTAGTGATGCCACTGAATAAAGCATGGTCAATCTGCTGCGGACAAATAAAATGTATGTGTGTATCAATTCCACCGGCAGTTGCAATTAATCCTGCGCCACCATGTACTTCGGTAGCAGCACCAATCACCATATTGGGAGAAACGCCATCCATTGTATCAGGGTTACCTGCTTTACCAATGCCAACGATCTTTCCATCCTTAATACCAATATCAGCTTTTACAATTCCCCAATGGTCAATGATCATTACGCTGGTGATGACAAAATCCAGCACGCCTTCTTTTCGTGTAGCTGTTGCCGATTGTGCCATACCATCACGGATGGTTTTGCCACCACCAAACTTTGCTTCATCACCATATACAGTGTAATCTTTTTCTATTTCAATAAATAATTCTGTATCGGCCAGCCGCACTTTATCACCAGTGGTTGGACCATACATCTTAGCATAATTAATCCTTCTTATATTCTTACTCATTCGCTGCTGTTTTTAAAATGATTGCTGTAAGCTTTTCTCACCGCTTTTTGTTTTGCCTGTGCTGCTTTTATTTTTCCATCAACCAAATTATTAAAGCCATTGATAATTTTCTTTCCTCCAAACTCTATTAACTGTACTTCTGTTTCTTCACCGGGTTCAAATCGTACTGCGGTGCCTGCTGCAATATCCAGCCGCATACCAAAAGCTTTGTTCCTTTCGAAACTCATTTGTTTATTGATCTCAAAAAAATGAAAATGGCTGCCAACCTGCACGGGCCTGTCGCCGGTATTTACGACAGTTACGTTGGCTGTTTTTCTTCCTGCATTTATTTTAATGCTGCCTTTTGCTGTGATGTATTCTCCGGGGATCATAAGAAGTTTAATGTTTAAAAGTTTAATGGTTTAAGGTTGGTTTAGAAGTTGAGTGGTTTAGGAGTTTAGGTGTGTCTTATACTTTCTCATTCCTTATTTCACATTTCTTATTCCTTATTTTATAGGATCATGCACTGTCACCAGCTTAGTTCCATCAGGAAATGTTGCTTCAATCTGTATATCATGTATCATCTCTGGTATTCCTTCCATTACATCCTGGCGTGATAATATAGTAGTGCCGTATTGCATTAATTCTGCAACAGATCTTCCATCTCTTGCAGCTTCCTGCAGGCGGCTGCTGATAAGTGCTATAGTTTCAGGATAATTTAATTTGAGGCCCCTTGCCTTGCGTTTTTCTGCCAGTTCCCCGGCTAAGAAAAGTAATAGTTTCTCCGTTTCTCTTGGTGACAAGTGCATTATCTACTTCGTTTATAAATGTTTGTTGCTGGCAGGCAACCGAAGTAAAACACAGAAGTTGACAAATTAAGAAAAATATCGGCTGAAAACACAATAAAATTTTTTGCCGTTGTGTGGCAATAAACACACAGGATTTTCGCTAATAGATTATATCCAGCGGCTGAGGCTGCTTACCGAAAAACCAACTTAATTCATGTTATCCCTTATACGGATGCCTTTTGTGGCACTTTCTTTATTGCTTACAACTTCCAGCTTACCCGGCGGCTTTACAGAAAAGCTGAATACTGCCGGCTCTGCAACGTTTGCTTCCAGCAGGTAAAAAAGTTTCCACCGCTATTGCTGAAAAATATTCTTCCTGGCAATTAGACAAGCAAGGTATTTCAATTGACCTGTTTTCTTATGCCATGAAAGGGTATGAATATCTCACAAAGATCAATAAGATTGCCAACAAAGGTTTTATCACCATTATAGATTTCAGCAAACCTTCTTCAGAAAAAAGATTGTTTGTAATTGATACCGAAACCGGCAATGTAGTTTTTAAAACATTGGTGGCACATGGCCGCAACTCCGGTAAAGAATACGCCAACAACTTTTCCAATGCAGCTTCTTCTTTTGCCAGCAGCCTTGGGTTTTACACCACATCGGATATCTACAAAGGCAAACATGGTATTTCATTGCGGTTGAATGGCTGTGAAAAAGGATTTAATGATAAGGCATACAAAAGAGCTGTGGTAATGCATGGTGCCGATTATGTAAGCGAATCATTTATTGAGCAAAATGGTTTTCTCGGCAGGAGCCACGGTTGCCCTGCGGTACCAACAGCAGTAAGTAAAAAAATTATTGACACAATAAAAGATGGCAGTTGTTTATTCATTTACGCTCCATCAAAAAGATATTTATCCCTATCTGCAATCATCAATAGTTGATCGTGGCAGGGTGGCTACGCCTATAGCACACCCTCGGAAAACTTTAATTGTTAGGCACGACAGACGAAGATCAAGCCCCGTTTAATTACCGGGGTTTTTTCGTACTGCTGATACCGCAGGTGAGACCGGATACATTTAAAAATACATCGCCGCAGCCACCAACTGGCAAACAATTCCCATTACCAATCCGGTATAAATTTCTTTTGTAGTATGATCGCTTACAATCAAACGGCTGGTACAAACAAGCCCTGTAATTAAAAATGCAATGGATAGCGGCACCGTCATCAAAATATTATTCTGCTGCATGATGATGATAAACAAACCCAACAACCACCCATGCCAATAGCATGCATACTTATCTTAAAATAAATATTAGCCATCAATGCTGCGGAAGAAGAAAGAAAAACTGCAAAAGTGAAAGAAGTTAATATGTTGGGTATTTCTGGCTGGTTACGGAATACCAGATAAGCCCAGAAAAAAAAAATGCCACTGGCTGATATAGGGAATGATCCTGTCTCTTTGTGTTTTTAAAAAAATAGAATTGATAAAGCCAAGCCCTTTTAATAACAATACAGTTACCAAAGGAAAGAAAACCATGTGTGTAAGCAACCCTGACTAACAGAAATACATTTTCTTTCATGCCATAACCAACAAAATAAGTTGGTATGTATAAACACTAAAAACCAGGTAACGTATAACGGAATAAACAGCGGATGGAAAATATAAGAAAACAAATGAGCAAAGAACCTTACTGCAGCAGGCTGCTTATTTTCCTCTATAAGCCCGCCTTCTTTTCCTATTGACAATTCACCATTCACCATTCACCAAAATTATAAGTTCTTTTCTCAACCTTGCCACAGGAATAAACAATTGTTCCCTGTATTTGGCAACGGTCCTTCTTGCAATGTTGTAGCCTTTTTCCTGCAGCAGTTCAGTAAGCCTTTCATCACTCAACGGGCTTTTTTTGTCTTCTGCTTCAATCATATCGCTCAATATCTTCTTTACTTCCCTTGTGCTTACTTCTTCGCCGCTGTCTGTCTGCAAGCTTTCGCTGAAGAAGAATTTTAAGCGGTAAGTACCAAATTCTGTTTGTACAAATTTGCTGTTGGCCACACGGCTTACCGTACTGATATCAAGGTTTGTCCTTTCGGCAATATCTTTTAATATCATTGGCCGCAGTTCTGTATCATCACCGGTAAGGAAGAAATTGTATTGATAATTCATAATGGCATCCATGGTGCTTAACAAAGTATGTTGCCTTTGCTTGATAGCATCAATAAACCATTTGGCCGAGTCAATTTTTTGTTTGATAAACAACACCGCTTCTTTCTGGCGCTTGTCTTTCTTGGTTCCTTTGTCGTAATCTTTCAGCATTTCCCTGTAGCCTTCGCTGATGCGTAAGTCGGGGGCATTGCGGCTATTCAGTGTAAGTTCTAATTTGCCGGTATTGTTGATGATAAAAAAGTCAGGTATCACATAACCTTCGCCGGGATTACTGCCTCCTAAAGTGCCGCCGGGTTTAGGGTTCAGTTTTATTATCTGGTTGATAACATCCCTTAACTGGTCGTCGTTGATATTGAGCCCACGTTGTATTTTTTCGTAATGCTTTTTGGTAAACTCATCAAAGTATTTTTCCAGCACTTTCATGGCAAGGCCCACACTGTCACCTTCTTCCACCCTTCTTTCTAACTGTAATATCAAACATTCCTGCAGGTCTCTTGCACACACACCCGGCGGGTCAAATCGCTGTATTTGTAAAACAAGCTTTTCTATTTCCTCTTCTGAGGTTTGAATGTTTTGCCTGAATGCAAGGTCATCAACAATGGCAATAATTTCACGGCGCAGGTAACCATCATCATCAAGGTTGCCGATTATTTGCTCTGCCACCTTGTTTTCATGTTCGGAAAGATTTAACTGGCCCAAGTTGCTCCAGCATCAGTTCATTAAAGCCTGTTTCTACCTTGTGGGGAATTGTTTTTTGTTCGTCGGGGTCGGGATAATTATCATCCCTCATTTTATAATCAGCAATATCATCATCGCCTTCCTGCACATATTCGCTGATGTCAATATTGTCGTATCCATCTTCAACTGCCTCTTTTTCTTCATACTCTTCATCACCGGTTTTTGCCTCTTCTTCAAATTCGGATGAAGTATCGTTTTCAAATTCTTCCTTTTCTTCTTCATCGCCTGTTTCCAATGCCGGATTTTCTTCCAGTTCCTCTTTTATGCGTTCTTCTAACAAAGCAGTAGGTACCTGCAGCAATTTCATTAACTGAATTTGCTGGGGAGATAATTTTTGTAGCTGCTTTTGATATAAACCCTGGCTTAAACTCATTTTCTTCTTTGTTTTCTTCGGGGTAAACGAAGTAGTTTTATAAATTTTTAAAATTCTTCAACAATCCCTGCTCTCTTTGGTTTGCTGTTAAAAAATATCTTGCCAACAGTTACTTTATTAACGGATAAAGCAAACCATATAGTCTGTAAAGGCGTAAATTTACATACAAACACCATTGTATTGTGTATAAAAAACTTAAAATTTTATTTTTTTGCATGATTGTTGTGGGTGGCGCCGCTAAATCCCAAGATACAGCGTTGCCACAGAGGAAAGTATTACCCATTTTGCAGATTGTATTTCCCAAGCCTGAGCCTTTTGATTTTAAAAAACTATTTATAAGTTGCTTTTCGTATAAACCTTTTTTACCTGTTGATTTTTATAGTAAAAAGTTAAGTTTTTTCTGTAAACAGGAAATAAAAATGGATAAGATTATTAAAGTGCCATTCCGTTTCAGGCTGGGCAGTGTGGAGCAATGTGATTGGCTGGAAGGAAAGAGGAAAAGGTGAGCAAGCGAGCAAGGAGTCAAAAATTCAAAGCTGCAAGAGAGCAAGCAGCAATCATACAAATCATATCAATCATTAACTAATCATCATAAAAAATAAAGATGATTATCTGTTATACAGAAGCAGAAGGGAAAAATTTATCCCTGATCTTTATAAAATAAAACTCCACGTATTTAGATAAAAAGATCCCGAAGATCAGGCTTACCGCTACATATATAACAAACTCAACGTTCTTATTCAGGCCCCAGATACCATCCATTTGTTTGATGAAATACTCTCTTACAAATACATGCCATATATAAATGGAGTAAGAATAAATGCCAACATAAGAGATCATTTTTACTACCTGGCTGCTGAATATCTTTTCCAGTTTTTTTTGCATGGCATCATCAGTAATAAAATACAACAGCAATGCGCCAAAGCCAAGATACAACAGGCTGTAGCCAATGGTTGATATAAATATTCCTTCCTTATCCAGCAATGCGGCCGGTAAAACACAGCACACACATAATGGCAGCAGTATTTTTCTTTTGCCTGAAACAAATCTGATAAACCTTTCTTTATTCAAATGATAGTGATAGGATAGCAGCACGCCAAAAAGAAGAGAATCGATCCTGAAATGTGTATGCACATATCTTGCCCACGGATTAAAGAAAGTATTAGAGCCAATACGGCTTTCAACAATACTGTTGATGATGCGTACGCACAGGCACAAAACCATGATGGATATAAAAGAGGTGGTAATAAGTTTTGGCCGCTGCATCAGGTTTTTCTTTACCATGAACAATACGCCAAACACCAGCAAAAAATAAAAATGCTCTTCTACAGAAAGCGACCAGGTGTGTGCCCAATAGCCGCCTGTATAATTACGGACAAACAATAATTCGCCTACAGTTTCTTTTACAGTAAATGATTCATGAAAACAAAGCCGTACTATGAAAGTAGCAGCCATAAAAAGATAAAACAGCGGATAGATCTTAAAGCCCCTGCGGATCAAAAACCTTTTGGCATCTACTTTACCATGGCGCAGGTATTCTTTAAACAACAGGCCCGACACTAAAAAACCACTCAAGACAAAGAAGAGGTCCACGCCTATCCAGCCCATTCTGTCAATACCGGCAATAACAGGAAAATGGAAAAACACCACCAGTAATACGGCGATGCCCCTGAGAAAATCTATTTCCTTGCTGCGGTTCATTACCGCTAAACGTTTTTATGGGCGTATTATTTTCCACAGAGGGTGTAGGTGTCAGGTTTTATTTTTACGGCTTTTGTTATAATCGTACAAATCAAATGAAAAGAGTAGTCCCCAGCAAAATACCATAGTTATGCTCATGAACAACTTAAAGTTGTCTGTTGGAGTAAATACTATTACCTGGATAAGATATAGCACTACCATTAATGCCTTTGCAACAAGCAGCCATTTTTTAAATTTGCTCATAGATTTAAAGTTATTTTATTTCCGGCACATCTGCCTTCTCTTTAAAATAATTCAATCGTAAACTATCGCTCCATCCATTAGGATTGCTTTCAAAACTTTTGCTGCTGAAAAAAGCCATGCCTTGTATATTAGGTGTATTACGGATCGCTTCTATTTGCTTCGGCAACAATTTTTTATCCCGCCATGCAGCATTGCTGCCAGCTTTATAAATACCAAGGCCGATATAGCATTGCTTACCAAAACTATGTTTGCTCCACCATTCAAGCAAAGTATTAAATGGCGCCTGCCTGTGATTGAATTCCCAATAGAGTTGTGGTGCCACATAATCTACCCAACCGTTTTTCAACCACAATAAAATATCTGCATACAAATGATCATAATTAGAAAGTGAACCATTTGTTTTGCTTCCGTTCACCGGGTCTTTATCAATATTGCGCCACACACCAAAAGGGCTTATTCCAAAAATACATTTGCTGTTTTCCTTTTTTATGGCAGCGTATAAATGTGCAATGATAGAATCTGTATTACTCCTGCGCCAGTTTTCCTTTGTCATTCCTTTTCCATACAACTGATACGTTTGGTCATCAGGAAATTTTTTTCCTTCCACGGGATAAGGATAAAAATAATCGTCAAAATGAATGGCGTCCACCTCATATCTTTTTACCACATCAGTTACTACATCGGTTACATATTCCTGTGCTTCTTTATTACCGGGATCAAAATATTTTTTATCGCCGTAAGTAACAAACCACTCCGGGTGCAGCCTGGTAATATGTGTGGCGGAAGTAAGGTCATCTTTTAAATTAAACTCTGCCCTGTAGGGATTTATCCATGCATGAAACACCATATTGCGTTTATGTGTTTCATCAATCATAAACTGCAATGGGTCGTAATAAGGAGAAGGCGGTTGGCCCTGCACTCCTGTAAGCCATGCACTCCATGGTTCGTATTGTGAGGGATAAAAAGCATCTGTACAGGGGCGGATCTGCACAATCATCGCATTCATGCCATTGCGTTGGTGCATGTCGAGCAATTTTATAAACTCCAGCTTTTGTGAGTCGCTATCGAAATTTCCTCTTGACGGCCAGTCAATATTATCAACTGTGGCCACCCATACGCCACGAAACTCCTTTGCCGGAGCTTGTGCATTGGCTTTTTTTGAAACAACAAATAAAATGCAAACAACTGCCAAAAGGGGGAGAGTAATTTCATTAATACGGATATTACTTTGACTGACGGATTTTATCTAATAAACTATTAAATGTTATTGCTTCTTCTTCTGTAAGCGACTGTGCAATGGCATCCATTTCTGGGTCAAACGCATCTAACTTTTGCAACAGCTTTCTGCCCTTTTCTGAAATGGTTACATCTACCAACCGCTTGTCTGATTCACAGGTGGTCTTTTTTACAAACCCTTTTGATACAAGCCTGTCCACAATACGGCTGGTGTCACTCATCTTATCAAGCATGCGCTCTCTTATTTGTAAAGTGGAAAGTGGTTTATCGCTGCCACGCAAAATACGCAGTATGTTAAACTGCTGCATTGTTATTTCTTCCTTATCAAAAATTTTTTTTAGCTGTTCTGTTGTCCAATTATAAGTATATATCAAATTCACAATTGCCTTCTGGTATTCGCTTCTGAATTTGCGTTGGTTAATATCATTTTCTATGCTCATAGTTATAATTTGAAAATTTGAAAATAGCTCAATTTGAAAATAAAATACAGTGGTTAATTTTAATGCCTTGCAATAATGATATCCAAAACATTGTCAAATTTTCAAATTGAGACATTGTCAAATTAATTATTCGCTCCACACACTTACACCTTCGCTGCAGTTGGCACAAATATCAATATTCTTCCGGCTCTTCATCAGTTCACTGCGGAATTGTTTGTAGTTATCATTGTGCCATATCTCTTTAAACGACTGTGTTTTTAAATTGCCAAGCCTGTGTGTTGCGTCTTTATCAAAACAGCAAGGCACCACCAGCCCATCCCAGGTAATTACATTGGCATGTTGCATCTTCCAGCACCTGTTGGCTAATTTATTTTTTGCGGTATAGGTTCCATCTGCATTTTTATTATACCGGCTGAATTTATCAATAGTGGGTATTAAATTGTTGGGGTCTGTTTCATACTCATACACCTGTGCAGTTTTAAAACGCACTTCATCCACACCTACTTCCTTTGCCAGTTTTTTTATCTCTTCTATCTGGTGTTCATTTGGCTTTACCACAAGAAATTGAAAAAACACAAAAGGCGTTTTACTGTTCAGTTCTTTTTTCCATTTCACAATATTCTTTGCGCCTTCAATCACTTTATTGATGTTTCCGCCAACACGGTATTGTTTGTACACATCCTGTGTGGTACCATCAATGGAAATGATCAGCCTGTCTAAACCACTCTCTACTGTACGCTTTGCATTTTCATCATTCAAATAATGTGCATTTGTACTGGTGGCAGTATAAATTTTTTTCCCTGCTGCATATTTCACCATATCTAAAAAAGCTGGATTCAAATATGGCTCTCCCTGGAAATAAAAGATCAGGTACAAAAGTTCTTTATGAATCTCATCAATTGTTTTGCTGAAAAAATCTTTCTCCAACATTCCTGTTGGCCGGGTAAAGGCCCTTAATCCACTTGGGCATTCGGGGCAACGAAGATTGCAACTGGTGGTAGGCTCAAAGGAAATAGAAACAGGATAGCCCCATTGAAACGGTTTATTCAATAACCGGCTTGCATAAAAACTGCTGAGCACTTTTACGCCATTCCAGATACGTTTTGCAGTGAGCTTACTCAGCAGGTTAAAACTATCGTTCCAGTTTATTTGGGGCATAGGGCAAAGTTACTTGATAATGTTTCTTTGATAAATTTGTTTTTATCTTGTCAGCTAAAAAATTTCCCTTATGAGTAAATGGATATTAAGTGGTTTTTGCCTTTTATTAATAAATACTATTGCTGCACAAAGCAAAATATTACCCCAAGAAGCAAGATCATTTTTACTTCCAGGCTATGAAATGCTTGATTACGTTACCGGAGATTTAAACAATGATAAAAGAACAGATGCTATACTGGTATTGAAACAAACAGGAGAAGACACACTTAATACTGAAGCAAACAGGCCGCTTATTATTTTAACAAGGCAAGCCAACGGCAAGCTGAAAAAGATAGCACAAAATGACAGTGCTATTTTATGCCGGCAGTGCGGCGGCATTTTTGGTGATCCGTATGAAGGAATTGAAATAACCAACACTGGTTTTGAGATCAATTTTTATGGCGGCAGTTCGTGGCGCTGGTATTATCACTATTCGTTTATTTATAACAGGGTAAAAAATAATTGGTACCTGTCAAAACAGGAAGAAGGAAGCTATCATAATACTGAGATAGACGAAACCCAGAAGGATATAACGATAGATAAAGAAGAGCTTGGCGAAGTTTCTATTGATTCTTTTAATGGCAACCCTGGTTTTATTGAAACCAAATGGAAAGTAACGGCTGCCAAAACCTTCTTTTATAACGATCCAAAAATTGGCAGCAAGCCACGTAAAGCATATTTGCTAAAAGGAGATATTGTTTCTTCCTACTTGCAAACAAAAAATTTTGTAGAGGTATATTTTGCAAACAAAAAAGCCCAATCTTCATCGGGCTTTGTATTAAAAAAAGATCTGGTTAAGGTAGAGTGATCTATTGCATAGCTGCTTTGGTATCCGCCATTTCCTCTTCAAAATAATCTTCCGCTTTTTCGCCAGGCATTTCTGCTTTCACATCCTTAAATATCATGTTGTTTTTTAAAAACTTCTCATAGTTATGATAAATAACATTTAATGCGATGAAGTTCATTACATAAGCTTTTGTTTCTTCCGGCAAATATTTTTTTATATCCCAGAACGTTGGGTTTTCCTTTCCACATTTCTCCATTGCGTTCCACACATTGCCTACGCCACAGTTATAACTTGCTACTACCAGCAGCCAGTTATCAGCAAGATTTACACGCCTGTCCCTTAAATACCTTGCTGCAGCTATGGTTGCTTTATTAAAATTTTTCCTGTCATCAACCAGTTTTCCTTTTTGTTTAGCTGGGCAGTATTCTTTTTTACCTCTCTCTTTCCTTTCAATAATTATTTTTCTTCCCCTTCTTTTAATCACTTTTTTTACAACTACCGTTTCAAATTTTGTTTGTCTTGGCACATACTTTAATCCATACTCTTTTGCCACCGCATCCATAAACTGCCAGTAACCAACAGCACCTGCTTTTGAAACGGCATTGCCATTATAAGCAGATTCTAATATCATCAACACTTTTAACTCTTCCGGAAGATTGTGCTTTTTTAAAATGCCTGCGGCCTTGGGCAATAATTTTTTACCCTTTGTGTACATGCGAACGAGGTAATCCCTTCGTCTTTCACTGAATTTTTCAATGTAATCAGAAGCAGCTTCTTCATTACCTTTTAATATTTCGGGGAACTCTACATTTGACTCCGTGATCACGTATTCCTTAGTTACTGCCTGTTCGGCAATATCAGCAGTGTCAACTTCGGTAAATGGTGCCTGGGAATATGCCCGTGTGCCGGCCAGTGTTATCAGCAAGCTGATAAAACAAAAAAAGCCATGAAGGCGAAAACGGATTTCTTTCGTCTTTTTCATGAATATTGTATATGTCCCTTTTTTCACAGGGGGTGCAAAATTAACGCCCGGATCTTAAAAATATTGCCTTTTTAGCACCTGCCGACTGTATAAACAGTTAATGTTATCTGAAATTATTCGTTCTCATTGCTATATAAAATGGTTTGCCCATTTTTACACACCGCTTTAAACATGGCAAAAAAGAAGAATAAGAAGAAACTACAGATTATTATTTTTGTGGTATTGATGCTGTCCCTAACGGCCGGGCTTACCTGGTACATGAGCAAACCCAAATTTGTTCACTACAAAGATTTTGGTATTGATATACCCGTGAATTACTCTATACATGGTATTGATGTAAGCCGCTACCAGGATGCCATTGACTGGGCAGATGTGAAAGCAATGCATATAAATACTATCTCCATCCGGTTTAGTTTTATTAAAGCAACCGAAGGCAGTGATGATGTTGACAAAAGATTTAAAAGAAACTGGAAGGCTGCAAAGGAAGCTGGTATTTCAAGAGGTGCTTATCATTTTTTTAATCCTTATAAAGATGGTAGCTCCCAGGCTCAAAATTTTATTAATAAAGTAAAGTTGCAAAAATACGATCTGCCGCCGGTGCTGGATATTGAGCAGGCTGGCAACGTACCAAAAGAAATTCTACAGCAAAGAGTTAAAGTATGGCTGTTTATTATTGAGAAATATTATAAAGTAAAGCCTATCATTTATACAGGTGCCAGTTTCTATCAAAAATATCTTGGTGGCAAGTTTGATGATTATCCATTGTGGGTGGCGCATTATTTAGTAAAAGATAAACCGAGGATAAACCGCAACTGGAGTTTTTGGCAACACAATGAAGCAGGCCGTGTAAATGGTATTGATGCGTATGTTGACTTTAATGTTTTTAATGGCGACAGCGCAGATTTTAAACAAATACTGGTAAAATAATTACACAAGCCTTTTAAATACTATTGCTAATACCGAACTTTATATTTCAATTATTACAATGGAACCGGAGGTAAAAGCATTTTTGGCACTTATAATAAATTCACTTGCTATGGCTTTGCTGTGGATGATGGTAAACATGACCATTGGCATTTACTACAACCTTGCTTTTTTTGAAGACAAGCTTAGCATCTGGAATGTCCTGTACTATATTTTTTTCTTAACAACCTTTATCCTGCTGATCATTTACTTTAGAAAAAAATGGAAAGGGTTTAAAGAGATTGATGAATAAAGCTAACTACTATGATCTTTTACAATAACCCATTTACCTTTTATTTTCCGTAACAACAAAGTAAACCAGCCACCAATATTTCCGATACTTCTTGTTAAATGCCATTTGCCTGTTACAAAATAATATATTACAGAGAGCCTTTTTATTTCTACAAATTCAAAATTAAGTTTACCCATTGCAGCGGTATCAGGATAATTCTTTTTATAGTTTTCCAATGTTTGCTTGCCAGCCATAAGTAATGCCGCTTTTGCCAATAAACATTAAGGAATCGTTTTGCCAGTAGCCTGCATATACTCTTCTAAGTTTCCTTTGTTCCACGCAAGGCGTTGAATTTCTAAAACATTTTTGATTATAGCTTCTTCATTTTTTTGCGCCCATGACGAAGAAAATGAGCAAAATAAAATACACAATGAAAACAAGAATTTTTTCATGCCATACAATTTGAAGCAAATTAATATTGCAAAAGTTTATCTATACATTCCCCCAACCTGCTGTAAGCCATAAAATTTTTCTCCAACTCAATATTAAAAGGAATAGGCGTATCTAAAGATGCACAACGCATCACCGGTGC
This sequence comes from uncultured Chitinophagaceae bacterium, assembly GCA_963814445.1. GTDB lineage: Bacteria > Bacteroidota > Bacteroidia > Chitinophagales > Chitinophagaceae > Ferruginibacter. The sequence continues at coordinate 181,799 of CAWFCU010000006.1, read as the reverse complement.
ATCTAAATTTTCAAAACAATGTTCAGCGATCCATGCTGCTATTTCACCACCAATGCCACCAGTCAAAGAATCTTCATGCAATAACAAAACTTTGCCTGTTGCTTTTACAGCAGTTTCTATTGCATCATAGTCAAGCGGCAAGCAATGTCCGCAGATCAAGAATGTATAATGAAATGGCAGGATTATTTTTTGCATAATCAAGCGCCCAATGCACCGCAGCGCCATAAGTAATAATAGTAATATCATCTCCTTCCTGCACCAATCTTGCTTTACCAATTTCCACTTCATAATATTCATCCGGCACCGGGCCACTGATGCTTCGGTACAAAGCTTTGTGCTCAAAATACAATACAGGATTAGGGTCATTGATCGCAGCAATCAATAACCCTTTTGCATCTGCAGGTGTGGAAGGATAAACAACTTTTAATCCCGGTGTATGTACAAACCAGGCTTCATTGCTCTGGCTGTGAAAGGGCCCTGCACCCACACCGCCACCTGTTGGCATCCGTATCACCACATCTGCATTTTGCCCCCAGCGGTAATAAATTTTTGCAAGGTTATTTATGATCTGGTTAAACCCTACGGTTGCAAAATCTGCAAACTGCATTTCCATCATTGCTTTATATCCCTTCAATGATAAACCCAATGCCGCACCAACAATAGCACTTTCACAAATAGGTGTATTGCGTACTCTTGCTTTGCCAAATGTTTCTACAAAGCCTTCTGTTATTTTAAAAGCACCGCCATACTCTGCAATATCCTGTCCCATTAAAACAAGGTTGGGATGTTTTTCCATGACTTTGCTTAAGTCCATCTTTTATACCATCTATAAATCGTTTTTCTGTTTCTTGTTTCTCGTTGGAATCGTTGCTCGTTGCTCGTTGAAATCTCGACTATTGGCTGAAGCTGTCTCCTTCTGTAACGAGAAACGAGAAACATATTTTTGCATATACATCACTTCACTTCTTCATCCGTATCCGGAACGATCGGTGCCGCATCATACGCCATCTTTAATTCTGCTTCAATATATTCTTTGGTTGAATTTTTTATTTCATCAACCGCAGGTTGCGATTAATACATTTTGCTCCAGCAGGAATTGCTCATAATTTTTTATCGGGTCTTTCTTCTCCCATAATTCAAACAATGCAGGCGGCACATATTTTACACCACTTGCTTCTTCATGTCCCCTCATACGGAAGGTCATACATTCTATCAAATATGGTTTTTGATTTTCGATGCAATAATTGCGTACGCCTTTAATAGTATCATACACTTCTAAAATATTATTGCCATCAATACGAACACCTTCCATTCCATAACCCTTCGCTCTTTCCACCAAACTAAAACAACGGTACTGTTCATTCACCGGTGTACTTAAACCGTAGCCATTATTTTCAATTAAAAATATTACGGGCAGATCCCACACGGCAGCCACATTCAATGCTTCATGAAAATCACCTTCGCTGGTGCCGCCATCGCCTGTAAAGGCAAGCGATACTTTTTGTTCGTTACTTAATTTATGTGCCAATGACACTCCATCTGCAATGGCCATTTGCGGACCAAGGTGGCTGATCATGCCACAGATATGATGCTCTTTTGTTCCAAAATGAAAACTTCTTTCACGCCCTTTGCTGTAACCATCTTTATTACCCTGCCATTGTTTAAATAATTTATTCAGCGGCATATTACGGGTGGTGAATACACCAAGGTTGCGGTGCAAAGGCATTATCCATTCGTCTTCATCCAATGCCATGGTGGCGCCAACAGCAATGGCTTCCTGCCCAATACCACTAAACCATTTAGATATTTTTCCCTGCCGCAGCAACACCAGCATCTTTTCTTCGATCATCCTCGGCAGCAAGATCTTTTTATAAATGCTGATTAATTCTTCGTTGGAGAAGTTGTTTCTATGGAACTGCATATCGTAAAAGTAGGTTGAAAATTTGAGGCTGTGAAGGTAGGAAATTGATACATGGTTAAATTGCTAAATTGTTGAATTGTCTATTGGATTACATTTTGAAAAGACCAACAACAATTTAACAATAAAACAATTTAACCATTACTGTTGACTTGCAGTTTCCTTTCTCCTTAAACGCCTGCTTGTGTACAAAAGAATTAAAGAAACGAAAGCAAAACGCTGAACAACAAGGGCATGCCAAAAATTTCCACTTTAAAGCCATGTACAAAATGTCAGCAATTAAAATAATACAAGCATTGATCACAAAGAGAAAAAGCCCAAGCGTAAGTATGGTGGCCGGCAAAGTAAATAATATCAACAATGGTTTTACAAATGCATCTAATAGTGCCAGTACTATTGCCACAACAATAGCAGTAAAAAATTATTGTTTCAATCTTAATACCTGGCAATATATGTGCCAGTATAAAAGCATTTACAGTGGTGATAAGTATCTTTAAAATAAATTTCATATGCTGCAGGTTGTAGATTTAAAGATGCGGCAAAAAAAATTAAATTACAACCAGTTCGTAAAAATTCTCCGGCACAAAGTATTTATTTGCCAGTTGCTTTAGTTCTTCTGCAGAAATATTTTTAATAGTATCAACAGAATTATAAAAATATTGTTCATCGAGATTGTTGAGTATAATATTTTTCCAGCGGCCGATGATATGGAAAGGGCCATCAAGGTCGCCCAGAATAATTCCGATTAAATAATTACGAACCAGTAACAGCTCTTCATCATCAATCAATTCGTTTCTTAAAATATTCATCTCTTTATAAATCTCCGTTACGGCCGCTTCACAAACATCTTTGCCAGCTTCGGTGCTTATCACCAAGGGCACTGTCCTGCAAATGATTTTGTACAAAACTGTGTATGCCGTAAGTATAACCTTTGTCTTCTCTTATATTACTCATCAGCCTTGAACCAAAGTAACCGCCAAACACTGTATTCAATACCATCATTTTTGTAAAATCAGGGTGATGGCGGTTTGGAAAAGGTGTTGCTATCCTTATTGCACCCTGCACACCTTTTGCATCATTTTGTATGCGGTATTTTTTTTCTGTAGCGGGAAGTTATAATGTTTACTGTTTGAGGTTTAGTGTGGGGTGTTAAGCTTAACGAGCCAAATTGTTTATTCAGTTGTTCAAACAAATCATCCGGGTAATTTTCCGGCAATAAATATTACACAACTTCCATTTACATAATATTGGTTAAAATGTTGTTTCAGTTGGTCAACAGTGATGGCATCATAATCTGCAGCAACAGTGTATTTACCATAAGGATGGTGTTCGCCATACAGGTAAGTATCAATTAGGCGGTTGGCAACAAAATCACATTTTTTTAAACTTACACTCAGCTTTTGTTTGCTGTTCTGTTTGTAGATCTTCAATTCATTTTCAGGGAAAACAGAATCAGTGATCATTTCCTTTATCACCGGCAACAGTTCATGTAAATATTTGCTGAGTGTATGAAGGATACCACTGCTGTTTCATTGTGGCAGGAACGGTTGCAAAAGCCACCATAATATTCAAACGCTTCATTTATTTCAAAGGCTGATTTTGTTGCTGTGCCATTTTTTAATAACTGGTTGGTGGCTGCCGCAACAGCGTTGGCTGCTTCATAACTGTTACCTGCATAAAACACCATTTCCATCTGCAGCACTTCCTGGCTGCCTGCATCAATAGCATATACCTTCACACCATTATCCAACACATATTTTGTATAAGGCTTCAGGTGAAGGGAAAATTCTATGGCATCTTTTATTGGCGGCGCAATTGTTCTGTTGAGCATTTAATTTTTTTTATGGATATGATTAAGTGATTTTAAATTCTTTTATTTTTAGTACGGAAATTTTTAATTGTTAGAATAATAATACAAGGTGTTGCTGTTGTTCTCATTAAATATCCTGCCGCACTCTTCTTTAATTTCTGCTGCTGTTACTTCCTGGTAGCGGCCCAGTTCTTTATTAATCAGGTCGGCATCTCCCAGTAATTCATAAATGGCAATATTGGTTGCCCTGTTCATCAGGCTCATATCTTCAAATGCCAGCATGCTTTCTGTTTTGTTCTTTACTTTCTGCAATTCTTTTTCGCTGATGCCTTCCTGCGTTAGTTTATTTACTTCTTCCATCACAGCCGCTTCTGCATCTTTCATTCTTACGCCTTTCACTAATTTGCCTTCAATAACCAGTAAGCCCTGCATCAAAACTTCCAAAATGGCTGCACTCAATATTGCTGAATAATTTTTTCTCTTTTACCAATGCCTGGAATAAACGGGATGAACCACCACCACTTAAAATTTCTGTTATCAGTTCTGTGGCGTAATACCTGTCATCAAGCCTGGATGAAATATGCCAGCTTTATACAAAGCATCCAATGGCACATTGGCTTTTACTTCCAATGTTCTTGGCGCTGTTTGTGTTGGCTCTACCGGCAGTTGGCGGTTATATTTTTCACCGGCAGGTATGGGGCCAAACCATTTTTCTGCCAATTCTTTTACTGCTTCTGTTGTTATATTTCCTGCAACAACCAGTGTTGCATTGCAAGGTGTATAATGTTTATGAAAAAAATCTTTTACATCCTGCAGTGTTGCATCTTCCACATGTTTCAATTCTTTTCCAATCGTCATCCAGCGGTAAGGATGTGCTAGTGTATGCCAGCTCCCTTAATTTATGCTGTACATCGCCGTAAGGTTTATTGATGTAGTGTTCTTTAAATTCTTCACACACCACTTTTCGTTGTGTTTCCAAACTTTTTTCACCAAAAGCAAGGCTTAACATCCGGTCGCTTTCCAGCCAAAAAGCAGTTTCAATATTTTCCGCCGGCAACTGGCAATAATAATTGGTAAGATCATTTGTGGTAAAGGCATTGTTTTCGCCACCTGCCACCTGCAATGGTTCATCATACTGTGGTATATTCACACTGCCACCAAACATCAGGTGTTCAAACAAATGTGCAAAGCCGGTTTTCTCCGGGCTTTCATCTCTTGCACCCACATCATATATCACATTCACCACCGCCATAGGTGTATTTTTATCTTCATGCACCAATACCTTTAAGCCATTGGCTAATGTAAACCTTTCAAAATTAATCATGGGCGCAAAGTTAAGGGCTGTGTAATAACATTGTGCAAGAATGAAGGTGTAAAGTATTTATAACAGGCAGGAATCTATAAAATACTTATGGGTTTTATATACAATTGTACTAATTTCGCCATTGCGGCTTACAATCATGCTTATTTTTTCGTTGGCATTTTGCAGAATGGTTTTATACTGCATGATATTATTGGAAAAATTGTTGCCTACTGCAATCAGCACATCATCTACCTTAAGCCCTGCCTTTTCTGCCGGCGAACCGGGCATAATATCTTCCACCAATATTTTTCCATCTAAATAATAAGTGGCCATACCGGTATAAGCATAATCAAAAGGATCCAGAAAATGACTGTTGGGCTGACAGGTGTATTTCCCTTTGCGGATAATTAACAACAATGTTAAAACGCCGCAGCAGATCGTTGCCAATAAGCCCACCTACAAAAGGATAAGATGTTACATTGTAATCATCTTTAAAAATATAAGTGGGCACATTTCTGAATTTATAATGGCCAATCTGCAATGATTTTTACTACGGTTATCTGCATCTGCAGTTTTCCACCCATTCCTTCGGCCTGTGTGTTCACAGGTTTTCTTTTGGATGAAAGTACTGCACTGTCTTTTGCAAATGCTTCACTCATTAAAAAACATAACCCTGCGCCGGTATCAAAATAAAAATTAAAATCAATTTTGCGCCTGTCTTTAACACTCACATTTTGTATGGGCAAAGCGGTAAAAGCAGGCCGCAACAATGTTCCCTGTTTTGGATATTTTATTTCGCCGGGCTTATATACTTCAATTTCCAGTGTATCAAAATCAATTTTTACAATAAACTGCCGGAAAAAACTATACCCAATGATGCCATCAATTTTTTCTCCATATACACTGGTAAGCACTTCATAATTGTTTACATGAAAATCAAGATCATTAACTGTTAAGCCGGGAAAATGCAGTTTTTGGTTATAAACAAACTTGGCTTTGTGTGAACTGCCCATACCGGTAACCATGGTGTCGGAAAAGCCTGGGCACAATATTATATTTGGCACAGGTGGAAGAATCAAGCGAAATACCACCACTGCCTGTATCCAAAATAAAATTTAATGTATCGGGAATATCATTGAGCAGCGCCTGTACTACCATTACGCCGCCACTGTATTGTTTAAAAGGGAAATGGGTAATAAATTTTGCCTGTGGACGGGGAGTATAAATTTCCTGTGCAAAAGCAACATGCTATAACAGATAAAAAAAAGATAAAAGCAAAATATTTTTTTCATATCAAGCTGTAAATAAATATACAACCTAATGGATGTACTTTTGTTATTTATTATCTAAACGGTTATATGAAACTGACAGAACTTTATAAAAAGGCGATGAACTTTGAATTCCTTTCTGCAGAAGAAGGAGTTTTTTTATTTGAAAATGCACCATTGGCAGAGCTGATGTATGTGGCCGATGAATTAAGAAAAATACAGGTGCCGCATGGCAAAGTAACCTGGATAATTGACCGCAATCTCAATACCACCAATGTATGTATTGCCAATTGCAAATTTTGTAATTTCTACCGTGTGCCCGGCCATCCCGAAGCATACATTACAGATATAGAAACCTACAAAAAAAAAATTGATGAAACCATCCGCTATGGCGGTGAGCAATTGTTATTGCAGGGCGGCCATCATCCTGAACTTGGGATTGAGTTATTATGTAAATCTTTTTAAAGAATTAAAAAGACTTTATCCCAATATTAAACTGCATACACTTGGGCCCGCCGGAAGTGGCGCATATTACCAAGCTTGAAAAAAGCACTCACCGGGATGTATTGATAGCATTAAAAGAAGCAGGGCTGGATAGTTTGCCGGGCCCCGGAGCAGAAATATTATCAGACAGGGTAGGCGCTTAATAAGCAAAGGCAAATGCGGCAGCCAGGAATGGCTGGATGTAATGCATGAAGCACATAAATTAAATATTACCACCAGCGCCACCATGATGTTTGGCCATGTGGAAACATTGATGGAACGTTTTGAGCATTTGGTAAAAATAAGGGAAGTGCAAAGCCGCAAACCTGAAAATGCAAAAGGCTTTATTGCATTTATACCCTGGACCTTTCAGGATGTAGATACACTGCTGGCGAAAATAAGGGGCGTACATAATTTAACCACGCCGGAAGAATACATCCGCATGATCGCCATGAGCCGCATTATGCTGCCGAATGTAAAAAACATACAGGCAAGCTGGCTTACGGTGGGAAAAAAACAGCACAGATATGTCTGAATGCAGGCGCCAATGATTTTGGAAGTATTATGATTGAAGAAAATGTGGTAAGTGCCGCTGGTGCCCCTCACCGCTTTACAAGTAAAAGTATTCAGGCAGCCATTAAGGAAGCAGGCTTTGAGCCACAGTTGCGCAACCAGCAATATGAATTCAGGAAAATGCCGAAAGTGATGGAAGAACAGGTGATTGATTATTGATTTGATATATTTATTGAATAGCCTTTGGAAAACCTAAGGGCTGTTTTATTTAGAAATGAACTTAACTAAAAGTATATTTGATAATAACGATTGCAAAAAACGTACTGCCATGTTCAAAATTATTTTAGCCGCCTATATTTCTATTTTCATCAACAGCTTTCAGCCAAAAAATTAATTACAAAGAAAAACACCGTCCACAATTTCATTTCTCTCCGCCTGCACACTGGATGAATGACCCAAACGGCATGGTGTATTACAAAGGCGAATACCATTTGTTTTATCAATATTACCCCGACAGTACCGTTTGGGGGCCAATGCACTGGGGGCATGCCATTAGTAAAGATCTGGTTCACTGGCAACATTTGCCCATTGCATTATACCCTGATTCTTTGGGCTTGATTTTTTCCGGCAGTGTGGTGGTTGATAAAAACAATTCATCCGGCTTACAAAAAGGAAATGAGAAACCATTGGTGGCATTGTTTACTTACCATGATTTGAAAAAAGAAAAAGCTGGTATTGAAACAGATTTTCAATACCAGGGCATGGCTTATAGTTTGGATAAAGGAAGAACATGGACAAAATATGAAAACAACCCTGTTATAAAAAACCAGGGCACAAAAGATTTCCGTGACCCAAAAGTTTTCTGGCATGAGGCATCAAAACATTGGATAATGGTGTTGGCTGTTGCTGACAGGATAGAATTTTATCGCTCTAAAAATTTAAAAGAGTGGGAACTATGCAGGAACTTTTGGCAAAGAGGATGGCAGCCATGGCGGTGTATGGGAATGCCCTGATCTGATTGAAATGAAAATTGATGGCAGCAATAAAACAAAATGGGTATTGATTGTAAGTATTGGAAATGGCGGCCCAAATGGTGGCAGCGCCACACAATATTTTGTTGGTAATTTTAATGGGGAAACTTTTGTCAATGATAATAGCAAAAGAAACTATTTACTGGCTTGATTATGGCCCGGATGATTATGCAGGTGTTACCTGGAGCAATACAGGAAATCAAAAATCTTTTTATTGGCTGGATGAGCAACTGGGATTATGCACAGGTAGTACCAACCAAAAGCTGGCGCAGCGCAATGACAATACCAAGGGAATTATCATTAAAAAACACTGCAGCCGGTTACCGGGTATTTTCAAAGCCTGTAAAAAATTTAGAAACCTTAAGACAACATCAGCAGATAATATCCTATAGCAAACCAACATTACCAAAGGTTTATATGAAGTTGAATCTTTCTTTCGATTTATCAAATCAACTGCTACAGATTTTGGCGTTAGTTTTTCAAATTATGAAAACGAAATACTAAAGGTTGGCTATAATAAAGAACTGAACCAGTTTTATATTGACCGCAGTAAGGCAGGAGATACTTCTTTTTCAGCTTCCTTTACAGGCAAAGCAATATTGCAGCACGTTTACTACAAGACAATATTATAAAACTGCATGTTTTTATTGATCATTCCTCCGTGGAAGTATTTGCTGATGATGGTTCGGTGGTACTTACATCATTATTTTTTCCAAGCAAGTATTACACAGGCGTTCAGTTGTACAGCAATAAAGGAAAGTTACCGTTACAACAAGCTATTATGTACCAGCTTAAAATCTGTTTGGTAATTATTTACGTTACTGTTAACAACAGATAAAACAATAATTTTTGATACCTGTATCGTTTTCAACATACAAATACCTATGAAAATGAACCAATCAGCTACTAAACACCAGCCAAATCCATTGATGAAAGTGGTAAGGAGCTTCTTCACCAAGCTGGTAAAAAACCAGCGACGAATATCCTGTTAAGTATTACAAAAGGGATAAAAATATTTCCAAGGTCAAGGCGCTCATAAAGCAACTAATAATAGAATAAGTAGGTTAACTGTAAAAATTTTATGCTTTCGTTTAGAAGGCTTAACAATTCTTACACAATAAAGCCTTTTACCTTTCGTTATCCATTCATATTATAAATCTATTACTATGAATAATAACAGGAACAACAACAACAACTCTTGCAAAAGTATTTAGTAATCTATTCAACAAGTTTACACAGTCGCCTAATGTTTATCCCATTAAGTTTTACATGAAAGGAAACCGCCTGCGCCGCAAGTACACTTATATGGCAAAGTAATACTTACTGTAACCCCTCATATATTTAGCCCCGACCGAATTCGTCGGGGTTTTTTTATTTAAAAAATACCCTGAAAGGGGTATATGCAGAAAAAATTTGAGCCGTAGCTTTGCTATCAGGTTTTTCATAGGATATTGGATTTAAAGCGGGGCTGGATTTTTATCCTGGCCCCTTTTTTATTTAAGGAAGGCGATTGTCTTTTGCAAAACCATATCCATTGCTTCCGGTAAATATTCTTTTGTCCACGGATGCACCCGGTCAAATACATGGTTGCTTTCCACTGTAAACAATTCTGCTGCAGGTTGCCATTCTTTTAATTGATGAGCTTTTTCCACCGGCACTGCAATATCATTTGTGCCATGACAAATTAAAATGGGAATCGTCAGTTTTTTAATCGCCTTTTCTATATTCAATCTTTCTTCGTTCTCTTTATAATCAAGATATAACTGATAGTACAATGGCATTTGCTGGTTGGTACGGGTGTTAGTATAATACTGCACTCCTTCCAGCAGCCATTCTTTCATTTTCTCCGGCGGCCAGCTGCCCCATGGTGTTTTACATTCGCTGATGGCTGCCCATGTTACCAGCTTTTTTATCCGGCTATCTTCTGCTGCAAACAAAATGGATATGCCGCCTCCCATGCTGTGCCCAATGAGGTAAATATTATTTGTATCCAATGTTTGATGGTAAGGATTATCAGTATCACAGATCCAGTCGGTTACTAATTCCAGGTCAGCCAATTGTTTGCTGTAGTTGTTATTTCCAAAAGCTTCCAGGTCGGCAAACTCTTCCGGCTGCTCCGGTGTGGTGCCGTTATGAGAAAAATTAAATTTTACCAATGCAAAACCTGCACTGGCAAATTCATCAGCAATCAAATCAAAACCTCCCCAGTCTTTAAACCCATTAAAACCATGTGCATATATCACAACAGGTTTTTTCACAGCATCTTCTTTAAAAAATATATCCAACGCAATCGGCTTGCCTGCCGCTCCTTTTATTATTATGTTTTTAATTTTCATCGTTTACTGTTGTAAAATGTTGCCTGCTGTTATCTTTACAAAATTCATTGTAATTAAAATATAAAATGGCGGCAATAAAAAATATCATTTTCGATCTTGGCGGTGTGTTACTCGATATTGATTTCAACAAAACCAAAAAGGCTTTTGAAAATTTAGGTGTAAAAGACTTCGATAGTTTTTATACAAAAGAATCTGCCAACCCAATATTTGAATCGCTTGAAACAGGGCATATCAGCAATGATGAATTTTATGCCGCATTGCAACTACACTGCAGCGCTGGCACCAGCTTTACAGCAAATACAAAATGCCTGGAATGAAATACTCATCGGCTTCCGCAAAGAAAGCATTGCACATTTGCTAGCAGTTAAAAGAAAAATATTCGATCTATCTTTTAAGCAATACCAACAGCATTCACCATGCAGCGTTTACCGAAATGTTTAAAAAAGAAATTGGCGGGTTACCTTTTGAGGATCATTTTACAAAAGCATGGTATTCTCACCTGTTGCAAAAGCGTAAACCTTATCCCGAAACTTATTTACATGTGTTGAATGAAGGCGGATTAATGGCAGCAGAAACCCTTTTTATTGATGACGCTGTTGCAAATATTGAAGGTGCTGCAAAAGCCGGCTTGCAAACAAAGTTGTTACATGCAGCCGAAAGAATTGAAAACCTGGGTTTGTAGTTATTTTACTTCTTCATACTCAATATAATCATCACTACTTACTTTCTTTTCGCCGGTGGTTTAGTGGAATAATTATCCTGGTACTGCTGTGCCTGCTGCCTGTTCATCTGTTCCTCCATACGGGTATTCATTTCGCCAAATTGCTTCTTTACCTGTTTGGTGGTTTTTACAACTGGTATAATAAGGTCGAATACCAGTTTATATAACAGGTACAAACAAAAAAGCTGTATAGCTATCTTTATCATGGCACAAATGTATTACACAATTACAAGTGAGGCTGTTAAAATGTTTACCGCTTAAATAAATGATGCAAATACCATTCTCTTTTGGAGTTTCATGTATAGTTACCTACATTTGCACCGGACAAAAAGAAACAAGGGCAGGGAACGGTAATCGTTCCCTTCTTTTTTGAATATGGATCAACAAACAACAATACAGTCTATTGAAGAGTTGGTGGGCAAAATAATTGAAGACGATAATGATATTTTTCTTGTTTCAATACGTATTAAGCCCACCAATAATTTTAAAATATACCTTGATGCAGACAGTGGATTAAGTATTGAGAAATGCATCAGGATAAACAGGGCTTTGTATAAAGCCATTGAAGAAAAAGGCTGGTATCCTGATGGTAATTTTTCACTTGAAGTATCCAGCCCGGGTGTGGATGAACCGCTGAAAATGCTGCGGCAGTACAAAAAAAATATTGGCCGCAAATTGGAAGTGGTGTTTACGGATGACACTAAAGCAGGAAGGAAAATTGGTTAGCATGGATGAAAACAGCATCCAGTTAGAATACACAGAAGGAAAAAACAAGAAAGCAGTTACCCATACAAAGGAGATTGCTTTCAGCGATATAAAACAAGCGACAGTATTAATATCTTTTTAATTCAATAACAAAACCCCCTGCCGGCGGGGCAAAACATTGATAACTATCGGGAGTGCTGGCAAGCTATATGGCACGTATTAATTTAATTGATTCCTTCCAGGAGTTTAAAGAGGCAGAAAACATTGATCGTCCTACATTGATGAAAGTAATGGAAGATGTTTTTAAAACATTGATACGAAAAAAATATGGTAGCGATGACCAGTTTGACGTAATTGTAAACGACCAGAAAGGTGATTTGGAAATTTTCCGCCGCCGTACTATTGTAGATGATGGTGATATTTATAATACCCTCACCGAAATTGAATATAAAGATGCTATTAAAATTGAGCCCGATTATGCGGTGGGTGAAGAGTTGTATGAAGAGGTGGATATTCAAAAAGAATTTGGCCGCAGGGCTATACTTGCCGGCAAGCAAACATTGGCAAGCCGTATCAACGACCTGAAGAAAAACCTACTGATAAAAAAATACGAAGACCGTGTGGGTGAAATTGTGAGTGGCGAAATTTACCAGGTTTGGAAAAAAGAAGTGTTGTTGCTGGATGAAGAAGGCAATGAAATGATTCTTCCAAAATCTGAGCAAATACCTTCCGATTACTTTAAAAAAGGTGAAAATGTAAGGGGTGTTGTAAGAAAAGTGGAATTGAAAAACAACCAGGCGGTAATTATTGTTAGCCCGTACAAGCCCGGTGTTCCTTGAAAAATTATTAGAAATAGAAGTTCCTGAAATATTTGATGGCCTTATTGTTGTTAAGAAAATTGTGAGGGAACCGGGAGAAAGAGCGAAAATTGCAGTAGAAAGTTTTGATGACAGGATTGACCCGGTTGGCGCCTGCGTTGGTATGAAAGGCAGCCGTATCCATGGTATTGTAAGGGAATTGAAAAATGAAAACATTGATGTGATCAACTATACAAATAATGTACAGTTGTTGATACAGCGTTCACTTACACCTGCAAAAATCACCAGCATTGGCATGGATGAAGAAAAGAAACATGCAACGGTGTATTTAAAGCCCGACCAGGTTTCTTTGGCCATTGGTAAAAGAGGTGTAAATATCAAACTAGCCTGTGAACTTACCGGATATGATATTGATGTGTACAGGGATAATGAAGATGAAGTGGATGAATTTGATATTGACCTGGAAGAATTCAGCGATGAAATAGAACCATGGGTAATTGAAACACTTGAAAGGTGTGGGTTGTGATACCGCAAGGGCGGTATTAGCATTAAATGCCGAAGAACTGGAACGCAGGACCGATCTTGAAAAAGAAACCATTACTGAAGTATTAAGGGTATCTGAAAGAAGAATTTGAAAAAGAATAAGATGTTATGCTGTTGCAAAAGGTGATAACAATTATTTAAAAATAAAAAGCGCATTAGAAATTTAAGACTAAAGAATGTCAGAAACAGCAACAAATACACCCCGTTTGATGGCAGCGGCCAAAGAATTTAATATTGGTAAAGATACCCTTATTGACTTTTTGACCTCAAAAGGTTTTAGCGGCGATGATCTGAAGCCTACTGCAAAGCTTACGGAAGACATGTACCGTATCCTGCAGCAGGAATTTCAGCAGGATAAAGTGGCAAAGCAAAATGCAGAAAAAATTGAACTAACAAAAGCTGCCGCTCCTGCCGAGCCAAAGAAAAAGAAAGACGAAGAAGACCTTTCTTTTAAAAAGAAAGAAACACCTCCGCCCCCTGCCTCCTGTAGCAGAAAAGCCTGCACCCGTTGCTGAAGCTAAAACTACATGGGCAGAACCTGCTCCTGTTGAAGAACCTAAGAAAGAGGAGAAAGCAGAAGAAAAAGTGGTACGGATACTGTAAAAATTGAAGCACCGGAACTGGAAGGACCAAAAGTAGTAACGAAGATAGACCTTGATGCTATTGACTCTTCCACAAGGCCAAAGAAAAGCACTAAAAAAACGGAAGATAAAAAAGCTGAAAAGAAAGAGCCTGTTGCAAGAAGTTGAACCAGCTCCTGTTGTTGAAACACCAGCAGCCGGAAGAACCTAAAGCAGATGCACCTGCAGCCATTGAAAATATCAAAGCAGAAAGATTAGAAGGCCCAAAAATTCTTGGTAAAATTGAATTACCTGTTGATAATGACACCCGGCCAAAAAAGGATGCAGAAGATAAACGCAAGCGTAAGCGTATCCCGATGGAAAAGAAAAGGTGTTCCTCCAACACCTGCACAAGGCGGACAGCAAGGCCAAAGGCCGGGAGGTTTTAACCAGGGACAAAGACCAGGTGGTGGTGGCGGACAGAACAGGCCAGGTGCTGGTGGACCAAACAGGCCTGGCGGCGGTGGCGGCAGCGACAGGAACAGATTTGGCAACAACAGGCCGGCAACCGGGGCGCCCCGCAGAGAGGATAAAGAAATTGACGCAAAAGAAATTCAGGATAAAATAAAAGAAACGCAGGCAAAACTTGCCGGCGGCTCCGGCAAAGGCAAAAGCAAAGCAAAAATGCGTAAAGCCAGGAGGGATGAAAGAGCAGAACAAAGAGAAGGCGACAATGAAGTAAGCAACAAACTACAGGTAACAGAATTTATTTCTGTAAGTGAGTTGGCGAACCTGATGGATGTAAGCTTTGCAGATGTTATCAGTAAATGTATGAGCCTCGGCATCATGGTTTCTATTAACCAGCGCCTGGAGGCTGATGTAATTGAACTGGTGGTAAGTGAATTTAATTATGAAGTGGAATTTATCGGTGTGGAAGATGCCGCTGACCTGGAGGAGGACGATGAAGAAGATAATGAAGAAGATCAGAAACCAAGGGCGCCAATTGTTACCATCATGGGCCACGTTGATCATGGTAAAACATCATTGCTTGATCTTATCCGTAATACAAATGTAATTGCCGGTGAAGCTGGCGGTATTACACAGCACATTGGTGCTTATGAAGTAACATTAGAAACAGGAAGGCATATAACGTTCCTGGATACCCCGGGCCACGAAGCCTTTACGGCGATGAGGGCACGTGGTGCCAAAGTAACTGATATTGCAGTGATAGTGGTGGCTGCGGATGATGCAGTGATGCCTCAGACAAAAGAAGCCATTTCGCATGCACAGGCAGCCAACGTGCCAATGATCTTTGCGATAAACAAAATTGATAAAGACGGTGCCAACCCAACAAAAATATACGAACAACTTAGCCAGATGAACATACTGGTGGAAAGCTGGGGTGGTAAATTCCAAAGCCAGGAAATAAGTGCCAAGAAAGGATTGAACATTGATCTTTTAATGGAAAAGATATTGCTGGAAGCAGATGTTCTTGAACTAAAAGCAAATCCTAGTAAAGTTGCTAATGGTACGGTGATCGAAGCTACGCTTGATAAAGGCCGTGGCTATGTAGCAACAGTATTGGTGCAGAACGGAACATTGAACCAGGGTGATATGATCGTATCCGGTCAGCATTTTGGTAAAGTAAAAGCCATGTACAATGAAAGGAACCAGCGTATTGATACAGCGCCTCCATCAACACCGGTTTTAATATTGGGTTTGAATGGTGCCCCACAGGCTGGTGAAACCTTTAAAGAATATGATGACGAAGCAGTAGCAAAAGAAAAAGCTTACCAGCGTGGACAGATATTGAGAGAGCAGGGTATGAGGGCCAAGAAACATATTACACTGGATGAGATCGGCCGTCGTTTGGCATTGGGCAACTTTAAAGAACTGAATGTAATTATAAAAGGTGATGTGGATGGTTCTGTAGAAGCATTGAGCGACTCATTACAAAAACTAAGCACACAGGAAATTGTGGTGAAAGTGATACATAAAGCAGTTGGTGCCATCACAGAAAGTGATGTTACATTAGCCAATGCTTCTGATGCCATCATTATCGGCTTTAACGTAAGGCCAACATTGCAGGCAGCAAGGCTTGCAGAAAATGAAGGCATCCAGGTGAAACTATACTCTATCATTTATACTGCTATCGATGAGATCAGGAGTGCGATGGAAGGTATGCTGGAACCATCAGTAGAAGAAAAAATACTGGCCAATGTGGAAGTGAAAGAAGTGTACAAGTTTGATAAAGCAACTGTGGCCGGCTGTATCGTTATCAGTGGTAAAATTGCAAGGAACAACAGGGTGCGTTTGGTACGTGATGGTATTGTTATCTACACCGGTGAGTTGGGCAGCTTAAAACGTTACAAAGACGATGTAAAAGAAGTGCCAACAAACACGGAGTGTGGTTTAACGATTAAGAACTACGCCAACCTGGAGCCAAAAGATATTGTAGAAGCATTTGAAGAAGTGGAAGTGAAGAGAACTTTGTAGTCAATAGGCAAATGTGCAAATGTGCAAATAAGAAAATTTATAATTTTCCATTCGTGTTAATTTGTGCAATTCGTGGCTAACCTGTTTTTATCTGTGTTAATCCGTGCAATCGTCCGACGCCAAAGGCTTTGGCCGACGGTGTCTGTGGCTAAGTCTTCTGTGGCAAACAAACATTTGTTAAATAACCGAGGCAGATGATCTCCCCCGATTTCATCTGCCTTATTTTTGAAGGATAATTTTTTCTGATGAAACAACTTTTCTCAATTTGTATTTTAAGTTTCTCCTGTCTTATTTCTTTTGCACAACCAAAAAAGTAACTGGCCGATAAGATCATTGCCGTGGTAGGCGATAAGATCGTTTTAAAAAGCGATATAGATAATACCATTCTTGATATGCAACGCCAGGGAATTGAAGTGCCTTCTAATGCAAGGTGTCTTTCTCTGGAGCAGACCTTAGGTGTAAAAGCATTGGTATTACAGGCTGAAAAAGATTCCATTCCTGTTTCTGAAGAAGAAATTGCTGCAGATATTGACAACCAGATACGTGGCTTTATGAATATGTATGGCTCAAAAGAAAAGCTGGAAGAAATTGCCGGCCGTACCTTATACCAGTTAAAAGAAGATTTTAAGGACGGTTTCAGGGAAAGAAAATTAGCCAGCGCCATGCGGAATAAAATTGTTGAGAACATCCGCATTACTCCCAATGAAGTAAAGACCTATTTTGATAAATTTCCAACAGACAGTTTGCCTTATTATGAAAGCGAAGTGGAGATAGGGCAAATAGTATTGTATCCCAAAGCCAGCAGGGATGCAGAAGAATATGCCATTGAACAATTAAAAGAATTTAAGCTACAATTGGAAACAGGCAAGAGGGATATGAAAACACTGGCAGCGCTTGTACTCCGATGATCCCGGCAGCAAAGACAAAGCCGGCGAATACAATATCAACCGGAATGAAAAACAATGGGACCCTACCTTTTTAGCCAAAGCATTTTCTTTAAAAGAGGGCCAGATATCAGCTCCATTTAAAAGTCAAATTTGGTTATCACATTATACAAATGGTAAACAGGGCTGGTGATGATGCTGTGGTAAGGCATATTTTAAAAATGCCACAGGTTACAAAAACAGAAACAAAAGCAGCCATTCAAAAATTAGATTCGGTACGGGCAAAATTAATTGTGGGCAACACAAGCTTTGGTGAAGCTGTAAATAAATACAGTGAAGATGATCAAAGCAAGTTTACCGGTGGTATGAAGACAAACCAGGAAGGCAGCAATTATCTTACCCTTGACCAGTTGGATAAAGACATGGTGATGATGATGAGAATTATAAGTGTGGGCGAATATTCACAACCAACAGAGTTTACGGATGAAAGAGGTAAAAAAGGAGTAAGGATTATTTATTTAAAAAGCCGCAGCGAACCACACCGTGAAAACCTGAAAGACGATTACAACAAAGTTGCTCAAAGGGCTTTGGAAGAAAAAAAGAGTGAGGCCCTTGAAAAATGGTTCATAGAAAAGATCCCTACTTACTATATTAAAATTGATGATGACTTTAAAAGCTGCGAAGAGATGCAGAAGTGGATGCATTCCGCTGAAGCAACGGTAAAAAACTAATTTCTATTTTTAAAATATTACAAAGCGTTCCCAAACCGGAACGCTTTATTTTTGCTTTGTATAAAATAAAAGGTTAGCCACGAATTACACTAATCTTCACGAATATTTATTTGTGTTCATTCGTGTTAATCAGTGTGATTCGTGGCAAAAAAATTCGTGTTCATTTGTGCTCCCGATAGCTTTCGGGATCGCAAAAAAAATTCATGGCACCAGAAACCAGGATTGAGTGATATTTTAAATGCCACGGAAACACGGAATGAAATATTGAAGTGTAGAACAGTTCCGTGCCTCCGTGGCAAATATTCGTGTTAATTTGTGTAATTCGTGGCAAAATCATCTGTGTTAATCCGTGAAATCGTCCGACGCCAAAGGCTTTGGCCGACGGCGTCTGTGGCAAAAAATTCGTGTTCATTCGTGTAATTCGTGGCAAAAAAATAATTGGCTTTGATAGAAAAAAAGAAATTTCAACAGGAACAAAAAACAGTATTGGTAGGCGTGGTAACCCCCGACCAAACAGAGCAACAGCTAAATGAATATTTAGATGAGCTGGCTTTTTTAGCAACCACCGCAGGTGTTACCGCTGTTAAACGATATACCCAAAAACTGGCGCATCCCGACAGTAAAACATTTGTAGGAAAAGGAAAGCTGGAAGAAATAAAAAAATATGTACAGGCGCATTCCGATGTGGACCTGGTTGTATTTGATGATGAACTCACCGGTTCACAAATACAGAATATTGAGAAAGAAGTGGGCGTACGAACCATTGACCGCAGTGATCTGATACTGGACATTTTTGCCAGCCGTGCCAAAACAGCACAGGCAAAAACACAGGTGGAGCTGGCACAATACCAATACATTTTGCCAAGATTAAAAGGAATGTGGAAGCATCTTGAACGGCAGGGTGGTGGCGTAGGCACAAGAGGCCCCGGTGAAACAGAAATAGAAACGGACCGCCGTATTGTAAAAAATAAAATAAGCCTGTTACGCAAACGCTTAGCCGATTTTGATAAGCAGGCCTTTACCCAACGAAAAGAAAGAGGTGAATTTATAAGAGTGTCATTAGTCGGCTATACCAATGTTGGCAAATCAACATTAATGACCTTACTTACCAAGAGTGAAGTGTTTGTAGAAAATAAATTATTTGCCACGCTGGATACCACCACAAGAAAAGTGGTATTTGAGCAAACGCCATTCTTATTAAGTGATACGGTTGGGTTCATCAGGAAACTACCACATCATTTAGTAGAAAGTTTTAAAAGCACCTTAGATGAAGTGAGGGAAGCTGATATTTTATTGCATGTGGTGGATATGTCTCATCCGCAGTTTGAAGACCAGTTAAAAGTGGTGAACAAAACATTAGGAGAGTTAGGCTCTGCTGATAAACCCACCATCACCATTTTTAATAAGATGGATAAATACGAAGCAGAAACTTTTGACCAATGGCTGGAAGAGGATGTAAAGAAAGAAATTATTGCCGACCTGAAACAGCGCTGGCAAAATGAAACACAGGGCAATTGTGTGTTTGTTTCTGCAGTGGAAAAAACAAATGTTGATGTGTTGCGGCAGACCATTCTTAATAATGTAAGGGAGATGTATAGGATAAGATATCCTTATAAAGCAGAGTTCTTTTATTAAAATCAGTCCTTCTTTCTATTTATTTATTACTTTTTGTTTGCCCAAAGTTCCGGTAATCGTTTATTTTAAAAGTTGCTTCTATTTTCAGCAAACAGACTGCACCTAAGAGTAGCATTACCGCTGTCGAAGTCACAGTAGTACAAAAGATCAACATAGCTATACGGCAGGAACGGGCTGTATCGTTCCTGCCTAGTTTTGTTTCTTTTGTGGCAATGACAAAAGAAAAATAAAAAACAGGCAATTCAAAAGTTATTTTCGTTCTCAGCAAACCGACTGCACCTAAGAGTAGAATTACTGAAGCACAAGCCACAGTAGTGCGAAAGATCAACACAGCTGTACGGCAGGAACGGGCTGTATTCGTTCCTGCCTAGACTTTTTGTTTCTTTTGTGGCAATGACAAAAGAAAAATTAATATGACAAAACAATATACCTGGCATAAAATCGCCTCCAGCATGGACGAACTCCATTTCCATGAAAACGGCATGATGGAAATAAAAGCCGGCAGTAAAACCATTTGCTTAACGCAAGCACAAAGACTCATTATTTGGCTGTGCCGTTAAATGCCCACATGCCGGCGGCCACCTGGCAGATGGCTATGTAGATGCCCTGGGAAATATTGTCTGCCCCATGCACCGCTACAAGTTCAGCCTGCAAAATGGAAGGAATGTAAGCGGCGAAGGATATTTTTTAAAGACCTACCCGGTGGAGATAAGAGAAGATGGTGTGTTTGTGGGAATAGAGGAAAAAAACAGCTTGTTTGGCTGGTAACAACCGCAATGTCATCCTGGGCCGTCGAAGGCTTCCGAAGAAACATTCTTTCTTCCGTGCCTCCGTGGCAATAAAATCTAAAGCAAAATCGCCACGGAAACACGGAACACAGCATTGCAATCGTTGCCCGAATCATCACCAATACACACTATCCGCCAACAGCAGGATTTTTAAAATAACCCGCTATTTTTTCTCCAATTGGATTGTTTAAAAACTGAAATCCCCTATTTTTGCCGTCCCAAAACGGAAACGTGAGGGAACTCCAGCCTTCACAAATGTTTCGGCTGGTAAAATTCCTCCTTAGCTCAGTTGGTTAGAGCATCTGACTGTTAATCAGAGGGTCGTTGGTTCAAGTCCAACAGGGGGAGCAAAAGGTCACAGCGATGTGGCCTTTTTTGTTTTTCTTAAATGAAAATTTTTACTTCATTAATATTTTGTCTTTAGTTATTTGTTGTAAGTTTTGTGTAAAGCCAAGCACATATCTTATTCAAACTTTCGTTTGTATCCGATAATCTCATTTAAGCTAGATCAACATTTTACATATAAAATACTTTACAAAGAATTTAATTCTGCATATATTGAATTCTGTTTATCGAAACATCATTTACTTACTTAACCTTACTTCAAAACCAGCATTCAAAAAACATAATGGCCAAACAAAAAGCAACAACGGAAGAACCTTTAGAAAAACAACTGTGGAAAACCGCCGACAAGCTCCGTAAGAATATTGATGCGGCTGAATACAAACACATTGTTTTGGGTTTGATTTTCCTGAAATACATTTCTGATGCTTTTGAAGAACTATTTGCAAAACTAAAAGCAGACGAAGACAAACGGTGCAGACCCAGAAGACAAAGACGAATACAAAGCCGAAAATGTATTCTTTGTGCCGCAGGATGCACGATGGAATTATCTGCAATCGCAAAGCGAAACAACCTGAAATTGGCAAAGTTGTGGACGATGCCATGGATGCCATTGAAAAAGAAAATGCCTCGCTTGAAAGGTGTTTTGCCGAAAGTATTTGCCCGGCAAAATCTTGATCCAACAAGTCTTGGGCGGATTGATTGATCTTGGTTGGCAACATTGCCTTAGGTGATGCCAAAGCAAGAAGTGCCGATGTGCTTGGACATGTGTTTGAATATTTTCTTGGGTGAGTTTGCATTGGCAGAAGGCAAAAAAGGCGGACAGTTCTATACGCCGCGAAGTGTTGTTGAATTATTGGTTGAAATGCTGGAGCCTTACAAAGGACGAGTGTTTGACCCTTGTTGTGGTTCGGGTGGTATGTTTGTGCAATCTGAAAAATTTGTAGACCAGAACACCAAGGAAAAGTAAACGATATTTCCATTTACGGACAAGAAAGCAACCAAACCACCTGGCGACTGGCAAAAATGAACCTTGCTATTCGTGGCATTGACAGCAGCCAAGTGAAATGGAACAATGAAGGCTGTTTTTTGAACGATGCACATAAAGATCTAAAAGCCGATTACATCATTGCCAATCCACCATTTAACGTCAGTGATTGGAGCGGCGAACTTGTTGCGAACCGATGGACGCTGGCAATACGGCACACCGCCAGCAGGCAATGCCAACTTTGCATGGATGCAACATTTTATCTATCACCTTGCACCCAACGGCCAAGCGGGCGTGGTGTTGGCAAAAGGCGCGCTTACCTCTAAAACCATCGGCGAAGGTGAAATACGCAAAGCGCTTGATTGAAAACGGCAATTTGATTGATTGCATTGTAAACCTGCCCGCCAAGCTGTTTTTAAATACACAAATCCCTGCTGCCTTTGGTTTATGAGCCGCAACCGCAAAAATGGAAAATTCAGAAACCGCAGTAATGAGATTTTGTTTATTGATGCCCGAAACTTGGGGCATTTGATTAACCGAAGAACCCAGGAACTTTCACAGGAAGACATTGAAAAAATTACAAGCACCTACCATAATTGGAGAAATCTTGATGGCAAATACGAAGACATAGCAGGCTTTTGTGCTTCCGCAACTATAGAAAAGTGAAAGAATTCGATTATGTACTTACTCCTGGAAGATATGTAGGATTACCCGATGATGAAGATGACTTTGACTTCAATGAACAACTTGAGTCATTAAAAAAAGAACTTAGAGAGCAATTAGGCGAAGAAGACCTTTTGAACAAGAATATACTTGAAAGCTTAAATAAAATTAAACCTAATGAATAGACAACAATCTCCTATAGGCTCATGCCCTTCACATTGGAGTGTTGTTTCTTTAAATCGGTAGCTGAATTAAAACATGGTTATCAATTCAGAACACATGATTTTACAAACGAAGGCATAAAAATTTTTAAAATAACCCAAATTAAAAGTAATGGACAAATTGATATTTCTTCCTGCGACTATATTGAGGCTTCAAGACTTGATGATTTTAAAAAATTCATTATTAATAAAGGTGATATTTTAATGGCACTTTCGGGAGCTACTATTGGAAAAATTTCCCGCTATAAAGGGGATGAAATTATTTTACAAAACTACCGTGTAGGTAGTTTTATCCCTAAACCAGGTAGTGAATTATCTAAGGATTATTTCTACTACTTTTTATCGTCAGATATAACGTACCAACAAATAATAGCTAATCAAACGCAATCTGCTCAAGAAAATGTTGGTAAAGAAGATATCCATAAGATGTTGCTATTCCTTCCTCCACCAAAAGAACAACAAGAAATAGCTGATGTACTTTTAAGTTTGGATAATAAAATAGATTTCCTTCACAGGCAAAATAAAACACTAGAAGAAATTGCTGCAACAATTTTTAAGCAGTGGTTCGTAATGCCAATTAAAACATCTATTGAAGAAGGAATCTTAGTCAAAGGATTTGAGAATCAAAAATTTGAAAAGTGGATAAGTGAAACAGTTGGCGGTGAGTGGGGTAAGGATAACATAGAGGAAGATTTTAATAAAGCCGTAAATTGTATTAGAGGTACAGATATTGCAGATTTAAACACTGGAATACCCCTTAAAACACCAACTCGGTTTGTCAAAGAGTCAAAGTACAACAACATTAAACCTAATGAAGGAGACTTAATTATAGAAATTTCAGGGGGAACAGAGAATCAGTCAACTGGTCGGGTTTGCTATTTAAATAAAGACGTGAATCAGCTTTTTAATTTACCTCTGGTCTTCTCAAATTTTTGCCGCATGCTTAGAGTTAAGAAACCTGATTATTCCTATTTCTTGTATTGCTATATTCAACATCTGTATGACCAAGATGAATTTTTCAATTTAGAAAATGGAAACTCTGGAATAAAAAACTTAGATTATAAAGCCCTGCTTTTTGAATTGGAATATCCAATGCCAAGCGAGGATCTAGTGCTTAATTTTCATAAAATCATTGAACCATATTTTGTAAAAATAAATCGCAACAAATCTCAAATTTTAAACCTTTTATCGTTACGAGATAAATATTTGCCGAAATTGATCTGTGGTGATTTTATTATTAAAGAATAGTGAACAAGCTAAAAAAGACGATAGAACAATATGGTCGTTGGGCTGAACTTTCAATTTACATTGGCAGGATAGAAACGCATATTGAATCTGATTTTAGCCATTCATTAGAAAATGCAAAAGCACTATTAGAAACCATAGGTAAAGAAATTTGCCAATCGAAAGGAATACAACTTAGCGAAACATCAAGCATAAACGGGGTTCTGAAAAATGCCTTTTCATCGTTGGGTTATTCAAACAGCAACTTGGTAAATCAAATTGCTTCTGCCCTTGCTACCATTGGTCAGCAAGTTGGAGAATTGAGAAATGAGATTGGCATTTCATCACACGGTAAATCATTGGAAGAAATCAGAGAAAGAAATAACCGTGTGGATATTCTTACAAGAGAATTTTTAATTGATACCGTTGAAATTGTTTCTTGTTTCCTGATACGGAATTTTGAAAACGAAAATCCACGTAAGCCAAAAGAAACCTTAGAAGAAACACTAAACTATTTAGAAGCAGAAGAATTCAACGAATTTTGGGATGATTCATTTGGTGAGTTTGAAATGGGAAATTATGCTTATTCAGCAAGTGAAATTTTATTCAACGTAGATAAACAGGCTTATATAAACGAATACAATGCTTTTTCAGCAAGTGAAACTACAAGAATTGAATAAGATATTAAAATGGCTTTAGCATTTTTTAACAATATTATTATATGGCAGAGAAAGAATTTATAAAAGGAGAAAAATATACTGAGGAAGAATATATAGAGTTGTCCATTGCAGAAATGAATAAATCGCAATCCGAACATACTGACAGGGCTGATCCCAAAGTGGGTGCGTGTATTAAGTTGACAGTGATGGTGCCTACTTTGATAAAGCTCACCGTGGTGAGCTAAGGAGATCATGGAGAATACACTTTACTGGAAAGAAAACATCATGGTGAAGACCTGTCTGGTTTCACGTTATATACAACGCTTGAACCTTGGGTAAAACGACGTGCCCAAAAAAGGATGTTATAAACGCTGTATTAATGCAAGGCTTAAAAAAGTAGTGATCGGCCATATCGATCCCGATCCTACAGTTGCAAGAAATGGGATAAGGCTACTGGAAGATGCTAAGGTTGAGATAGCTTATTACGACCGGAAATATGAAATGATAATAGCGAAGGCAAATGAACAATTCTTTAAAGAAGCAGAGCAAAGAGCACTGGAAGAAAAAACAAGTGAAATCCATAGCGCAATCGATCCAATTGAAAATGCACTACTCAATTTTCAGTTAACGGATCTTTCAGAAGAAGCTCAGAATGCAATGATCAATTCGACCGGGCTTGCCTATAAAATGGGTTCGGATGCTTATTTATCTTTTTTAAATAAAATGAAGCTGATAAAGGTAGATGCTGAAACAAAAGCAGCTACACCAACGGGCCTGGGTTTATTACTTTTGGGCAAAGAACCCCAGGTGCATTTTCCACAGGCCAGAATTAAGTTTACTATCCGCCGACCAAATCAGATCCCATTATCAAAGATTTTGACGGGCCTCTTGTTTTAATTCCTGATAAAATTGAAGCTACCTTGAGTTTGTTTTTCCTAAAGGATTTTCAAGAAAGCTTTCATAGAGATGAAACTACTGAAACATCTTATTCTGCAGTTTTAGAGGTAATTATCAATGCAATTGTCCACAGGGATTATACAATTGAAGGTGCCAGGATAATGGTAGATATTGATGATGAAAAAATTGTGGTTTCCAGTCCCGGAATTCCTCTTAGCCCGATTGAGAAGCTAAATAATTTTACGGCCTTGTAACAGTCGTAACCCAAAAATTGCCTACCTTTTTTTCGAAATGGGCTTTGTGGAAGAAAGAGGCTTTGGTATGGAGGAGTGAGTAAACTGGAAACCGATTATGGTCTTCCGAGGCCCCATTTTGAATTAGATGGCAATATTTTAAAAGCCACGATTTACCGGAATCGGAGAAGGCAATTGGTAAAAAGGAAGTTGATTTACCAGGAGCTGCAGTCTTAAGAGAACACAAAACACTTAATTCATCCCGATATAGCCAATTGACAGGAGTTGCTGAAAGAACTGCACGGCGACATTTAAGCGATTTTGTTACGGCTGGTAAAGCGAGGAAAGTAGGAGACGGGCCAGGTACTGAATATATTTTTATTGAATAATCCGGCCACGGTTAAATGCCCGGTTTGGCCGGAAAATCTAAAAATAGCCGATCTGGCCACGGCTAAATGGCCGGTTTGGCCGGAAATTGGCCGGAAAATCTAAAAATAGCCGATCCGGCCACGACTTAAATTGGCCGTTTGGCCGGTATAACTAACGCTTTTATATACCCCATTAAGTGGCGAAATCAAAGACAATATGCCAACTCGATTATTATATCTAAATAATGACACGAATTACAGAAAATATCATCGAAGCCTTTGCCATTGAGTTGCTTGATAAACTTGGTTATGAGTATATCTATGCTCCCGATATTGCATACGATGGCGAAAATCCAGAAAGAGACAGCTATGCACAAGTTTTGCTATTGAATAGGTTGCAAAATGCCGTTAAAAGAATCAACCACAGTATTCCAGCCGATGCACAGGCAGAAGCCATCAAAGAAATTCAGCGTATTGCTTCACCTGAATTGCTTACCAATAATGAAACCTTTCATCGTTTGCTTACCGAAGGTATTCCCGTTTCAAAACGTGTAGATGGTGACGACAGGGGCGATAGAGTTTGGTTGATTGATTTTAAAAATCCACACAACAACGATTTTGTAGTAGCCAATCAATTCACCATCATTGAAAACGGAAACAACAAACGACCTGATGTTATTCTTTTTGTCAATGGAATTCCGCTAGTGGTTATTGAACTAAAAAATGCAGCTGATGAAAACACCACTATCATTCTGCTTTCAAACAAGTAGAAACCTATAAAGCCATTATTCCAAGCCTTTTCACTTACAACGGTTTTGTAGTTATTTCTGATGGTTTGGAAGCCAAAGCAGGTTCTATTTCTTCGGGCTTTAGTCGCTTTATGTCTTGGAAATCGGCAGATGGAAAAGCAGAAGCATCACATTTGGTAAGTCAATTAGAAACGTTGATTCAAGGAATGTTGAACAAAGAAACCTTGATTGACTTAATCAGGCATTTCATTGTTTTTGAAAAATCGAAAAAGGAAGATGCTGAAACAGGAATCACAACCATTTCAACCGTTAAAAAATTAGCAGCTTATCATCAATACTATGCTGTAAACAGAGCAGTTGAATCTACTTTGAGAGCAACAGGCTTTACAGTATGACAACATGAAACGCCTTTAAGTATGGTCATGGAATCTCCTGAAAGTTATGGATTGCCAGGAGTAAAAAATCAACCCATTGGCGACCGAAAAGGCGGTGTTGTTTGGCATACACAAGGAAGTGGCAAATCATTGTCAATGGTTTTTTATACAGGTAAAATCGTTTTAGCTTTAGACAATCCAACCATTGTTGTCATTACCGACCGCAATGATTTGGACGACCAACTATTTGACACTTTTGCTGCATCCAATCAACTGCTTAGACAAGAACCAGTTCAGGCAGAAGACAGAGACCATTTAAAAGAATTATTAAAAGTGGCATCGGGTGGAATTGTGTTTACAACTATTCAAAAATTTCAACCCGAAGAAGGCAATCGTTTACGAACATGCTTTCCGACAGAAAAAATATAGTAGTTATTGCAGATGAAGCACACAGAACACAATATGGCTTTGAAGCAAAAACGATTGATGAAAAAGACGGACAAGGAAATGTAGTAGGCAAGAAAATTGTTTATGGTTTTGCCAAATATATGCGGGATGCTTTGCCCAATGCAACCTATATAGGTTTTACAGGCACACCCATTGAAAGTACAGATGTAAACACACCAGCAGTTTTCGGAAACTATGTGGACATTTACGATATAGCCATGCCGTTGAAGATGGTGCAACGGTTCGAATTTATTATGAAAGCCGATTGGCAAAAGTTAATCTTAAGCGAAGAAGGTAAACAATTGGTTGAAGACCTTGATGATGAACTGGAACAAGAAGACGTAACCAATACACAAAAAGCAAAAGCAAAATGGACACAATTGGAAGCCTTGGTTGGCAGTGAAAATCGAATAAAAAATATTAGCCAAAGATATTGTTACACATTTTAAACAACGACAGGAAGTTTTTGAAGGCAAAGGAATGATTGTTTCCATGAGCCGCAGAATTGCAGCCGATTTGTATGAAGCAATTATTGCCCTAAAACCCGAATGGCATTCAGATGATTTGAATAAAGGTGTTATTAAAGTGTAATGACATCGCATCAGTCAGATGGCCCTAAAATTTCAAAACATCATACTACAAAAGAACAAAGAAGAACACTTAGCCGAAAGAATGAAAGATCCTGATGATGAATTACAATTGGTAATCGTTCGGGATATGTGGCTCACTGGTTTTGATGCACCATGTTTGCACACACTTTACATTGATAAACCAATGAGAGGACATAATTTGATGCAAGCCATTGCACAGGGTAAACCGAGTTTACAAAGACAAGCCAGGCGGTTTGATTGTAGATTATTTGGGTATTGCAGCGACTTGAAAAAAGCATTGTCATTTTATTCTGATGCAGGTGGAAAAGGCGACCCAACAATATTGCAAGACAAGCCATTCAATTGATGTTGGAAAAATTGGAAGTTGTTTCTCAAATGTATCATGGCTTTGAATATGAAGACTTATTTTGAAGCCGACACTTCAAAAAAACTTTCTATGATTCTTGTCGGCAGAAGAACATATTTTAGGATTGGATGATGGAAAGAAAAGATACATCAATGAAGTAACTGCATTGTCAAAAGCCTTTGCAATTGCAATTCCGCATGACCAAGCAATGGATGTAAAAGATGAAGTTTCTTTTTTTCAAGCAGTAAAAGCAAGGTTAGCAAAGTTTGATGGAACAGGTTCAGGCAAAACAGATGAAGAAATTGAAACCACTATTCGCCAAGTCATTGATAAGGCTTTAGTTTCTGAACAAGTGATTGATGTTTTTGATGCAGCAGGAATAAAAAAACCTGATATTTCTATTCTTTCAGAAGAATTTTTACTGGAACTGAAAGGCATGGAACATAAAAATGTTGCTTTGGAAGTTCTGAAAAAACTCTTGAATGATGAAATAAAATCACGAGCTAAAAAGAATCTTGTTAAAAGCAAAACATTTTTGGAAATGTTGGAAGATTCAATCAAAAAAATATCACAATAAAATATTGACAGCAGCTGAAGTAATTGAAGAACTCATAAATCTTAGCAAAGACATTGTTGAAATGGACAATGAAGCCAAAGCAATGGGCTTGACAGATTTTGAATATGCTTTTTACACAGCCGTTGCCAATAACGACAGCGCCAGAGAGCTCATGCAACAAGAGAAGTTAAGAGAACTTGCCGTTGTATTGACAGAAACAATCAGACAAAACGCATCAATTGACTGGACAATTAAAGAAAGCGTAAAAGCCAAATTGAAAGTTGCAGTAAAAAGAATTTTAGAGAAAGTTTGGTTATCCACCTGACATGCAAATGCTGGCAACAGAGACCGTTCTTAAGACAAGCGGAAATGATTGCAGGAGAGTTGAAGCCAGAGAGTAATTACTTCCACCATTAGTTTCCCTCTCCGCCCTGGTTCGCACACGAACCAAAACCTAACACATCGCCATTGCATTCATGTGCCACCAATGCAGGCCGGGTGGAAAAGCAGCAATAAATGAATGTATATTTACACACTCCATTATGGTCAATATATCTCCTGCTGCAAATCAGATTCTTTATGTTACCAATTTCCAGGATCTTGTTTCCACGCCTTTCCAGGGAGAAATAAATGCAATTTGCTGGACCCGTACACTACCGGGCAACTTTGCTGAGATTGTTGAAAAAACAGCACTCAACGGAAATATAGCGGTGGCTTCACCCGAAGAGCTTTGTGCACTTCAACTGAGTGAACAGGGAGCGCTTGCCCGTGATATTCTTTTAAATGATTTTAATTTGCTGACAGCGCATGGCGCATCTCCCGCTATCAATATAATCAGGCACTACGACAGGGATGATGCCATCCCGTTTTTTCCAACGGATGTGTATTCTTTTCATGTAGACCGCTCTCCTGTACCAACCGACACCTTTTTATGCACTTACTACGGCGAGCCCAGTGAAATATTGCCCAATTCGCAGGCCATTCAAAAAGTGCTTGTTCCCGAAATACGTGACGAACTCAAAAAATTATATCATGGAGCAGCCGAAGGTTTTGAATCGTTTTTAAGTGAGCATTTTTTTGACCTGCATTATTTGGCTGCACCTGCCGCAAGCCCCATTAGCCTTGGCGCTGGTAATTTATGGCGGCTGGCGGTTGATCATCCTGGAAGCAAAGTGGCTCCCTGTGTTCACCGTGCCCCAAAGGAAAAAGATGGGCAATGCCGGTTGCTGATGATCTGTTGAAAACAGATCAGTTAAGTACCCGATCCAATTGGGCGTATTTACCTGCCCTGTTGCCCGCTGTTACTATCCTGGCTAAATACATACAACATTAAAATAACCGGCTTAATAACGAAACAGCACAGGACAGAGTCCTGCACTTGATAAGAAAAAAAGTATAATTAATTTTGTTCTTTCGCACGCAAGAAACGTCAATCAACTAAACCATGTGTAAAGTATCTGATAAATTAAAACGCTGCACCTGCAAAACAAATATCAATTCACTAAAACATTATTGGGTATTCCACCGCTTTGAAAAGGGCAAAAATAATTTTATTATTGGTGAGCCAATGCTCCACCTTGCCCGTGTCTTCACGAACCTTGGCAGGGTGAAATTGTAAACGATTAAGCTATTAAAAATGAAAACAGAAGAGATCAAACAACTGTTCCAGAACTTTGAATCGGCTGCAGCCGATATTGAGGGCGTGGAATGCTGGAGTGCAAGACAAATGCAAACCCTTTTGGGTTACACTAAATGGGAGAACTTTGAAAAAGTTATCAATAAAGCAAAGGATGCCTGTACCAATGCGGGGGAAGATGTGTTGGATCATTTTCCTGACGTCAGGAAAACGATACCCATGCCCAAAACTGCTGAAAAAGAAATTGTTGACATTGCTTTAACCCGTTACGCCTGTTATCTTATAGCACAAAATGGCGACAGCCGCAAACAGGAGATTGCTTTTGCCCAAAACTATTTTGCAGTACAAACCCGAAGGGCCGAAGTGATTGAACAAAGGCTGTTACAATATGAAAGAGTAAAAGCCCGTGAAAAGTTAAGCCAAACCGAAAAACAACTTTCTGGAATTTTGTTTGAACGTGGGGTTGACGGACAAGGTTTTGCCATTATCCGGAGTAAAGGCGACCAGGCTTTATTCAGGCTATCTACACATCAGCTTAAACAAAAAATGGGAGTGGCCGATAACAGGCCTGTTGCAGACTTTTTACCCACCATCAGTATTAAAGCAAAAGATCTTGCAGCAGAAATGACGGGGCTGAATGTGCAAACCAAAGATTTAAAAGGATATAACCCTATAGAAAGAGAGCATATAGACAACAGCACCGCTGTACGTAAAATGCTGGTAGAAAGAGGCATACACCCGGAACAATTACCACCTGCCGATGATATAAAAAAGATACAACGAAAATTAGACAGCGATAATAAAAATGTGCTAAAAGAAACAAAGAAGACCAGTAAGAAAAAAAAGAAATAATGGCAAACATAAACATCCCACCTTTTGGCTCCATCAACCCAACTGCCCTTGAAGAATACTATGATGCTGAAATCGACTTTAATGGTACCAGCATCCAGGTAGATCTGAATTTTGATGAACACAGTATTGAAACCAAGAGGCTGGAAATAGTAAAGCAGTTTATTGAAAACATACGTATTCACGACCTGAATAATAAAAAGCATATTGAAAGCGATTACAACAAAGAAGAGGAGGGCACAGTAAAATTGTATGTGGAGCATCACCTGGAAGAACTGGGTGAAAACGAACTGGGGCCACTGATCAATACTGCAGCACCTGCAGCAGAGCAGCAAAAGCAACTGGTAAAAAAACTACAGCTGGTAAGGCTTGGTTTATACCCGGAAAGTACAGGCCAGTTTGCCACTTTTGATTATTCTATAGGAACAGCAATAACCGATCAATTGATAGTAATTGTGACAGATGAAAATGGCAACCTTGATTATATAACAATGGAAAGCTGATAATTGCTGACCAACCGATGGAGCATTGTAATCTTATGTTGAAAGTGATTTGCTTTAAATAAAAAACGTAACTTTCAGTATGGCAACCGTAAAAAAAACTGCAAGAAAAAGAACAGCGCCTAAAAAAAGGGCCGCACCTTCAACAGGTCCTGGTTATTTAACCAAACGTATTTTGACCAAAGCTGCCAGAACAGGCTTTACCAATGCTGCCGCCAATACCATGCAGGTAATGGGCTATAATGTAATTGTACACAGGGGCTGGGTGGTAAAAAAATATGCAGATGGCCGTATAGAAAAAATAAAAAAACTGGATAAAACCAATTCAAGAACTGCTATTGCCCTCGACTAAAAATCCTTTACAGAAAAAACTCCGTGTGTTTGCTGGTCCTAATGGGTCGGGTAAAAGTACTGTGATACAGTATGTAAGAAACTATAAAACTAAAAAGGGACCGATTGATTTTGGTTATTATATAAATGCAGATGATATAGCCGTTATCCTTAAAAAATCAACTTTTGATTTTAGCAGGTTCAACATTGTTACAACCCCTATGCACTTCACGAAAGTTTGCCTTGACTCCGGGCTCATCAATGATACATTTACAGAAAAGCAATTTAGTTCCGCATATTATTTACGCAGTAATAAGATCAAACTAAAAAATGATGCCTCTGCAGAACGGATGGCACAAATTATTGCTGACTACCTGCGTAAGCATTTGCTGGAGGAGCAAAAAGCGTTTTACGTTTGAAACTGTTTTTTCTCATATATCCAAGGTTGACATAATGAGGCTGGCAAAAATGCAGGGATACAAAGTGTACCTGTATTTTGTTTCAACCGAATCTCCTGAAATTAATATAGCAAGGGTGGCCAGCCGCAAGGCACAGGGCGGTCATGATGTGCCGCCTGAATTAATAAGAAACAGGTATTACCGGTCGCTGGAGTTTTTATATGAAGCCTGCCAGCTGGCATACCAGGTTTTCTTTTTTGATAATTCTGCCGAAGGAAAAGATTCAAAAATGTTTGCTCATTTTAAAGTGGTAAAGGGTAAAAAGAAATGGGATAAAATAAATAATAGTGATGTACCGGAATGGTTCAGGAAATATTATTCTGCAAAAGTGAAAAAATAATGGCAACATCTGGCGAGCTGTGACCTGTCGTTAACACGCCCGCTGGCGCAGGTCTCCCGGCCTGCTGCCATTCGTCACTAATCTAAAAATATTTATAATATCAACTGTAGCACAGCTAAGTAACAAGAAGGCACAGGTCAGAGACCTGCGCCTGTATAAGCGGGTATATTTTGTCTATGCTAAAACATTCATCTCTTAACCCTGCATCTTCACCAGCACTTTAAAACCACCATCAACCCCATCAATCCACAACAAACCTCTCTTGCCATTTGCCAATTGTATAATAAAACAATGATAAGTAACTTCCTTTTCACCAACAGAAGCAAAGTGAGAAAAAGAATTATTGGTAATATGGCTTGTCATACGTTTAAAGTCCTGGCTGGTTTTGCATTTGTCAAACTGGTCTTTGTCGAAACTGATACCATTAATAAGGCTGGCGGTGCCCGTTAGTTCAGCAGGTACTTTATCATCTTTGCCACTCATATTGTACCATTCTATTTTGGAGCCACTCCAGTCGCTTGTGTTGAGCAGTACAAAGTCAAGAGCCAATTTGTTTGCTTTTGCTTCAGCAGCGGTGTAAGCTTTTTTATTGGCAATGCTTAGGTAATTGCTGCCGCCTTCTTTTACAGAAATGTCAACAGAAAATGTCTGCAGGTTTTGAGCGGTGCCGGCAAATACAAAACTGGTAAATGCTAACAGGAAGAATATCTTCTTTTTCATTTTTATACTATTTTTTTAATGGCGTAAAATTGCCTTTTATAAGGGCAGCAGAAAATATTATTGCCGCCAGTGGGGTCAATATCAAAATGAAGTGTGGTGAATGATAAATGAAAGAAGAAAATAAACAGTTTACCACAGTTAGCCTGCCGGTACTACGCTAACTAAATATATATAGCTAAAAGCTGGTAAAATAATATCCCACCAACGTAACCAAAGCAAACAGTAACGTCACTAAAATAATTTTCCGGTACAGCGGACCGTTTGCAGTTGGATGAGTTCTTATTTTGCCGCCTGTTTTTTTCTTAAAGTATTCCCTGAACTCCGGCACTTTTATCGCTTTACGGCTTTGCCGGTATTCATCGCTCCAGATAAGGTCATTCGTGTCGATATTTAATTCATCTATTTCCTGCAGGCGGTACGGGCCTTTGGCGATCGCAGTAGTGCAGATATAAAACTTTGTCATGATCAGGAATATGAATAATGTTGTATTCTATGCAAATTTTATTCCATCAGCTTCTTCCCAAAAGTTAAATAGGTAAACTGTTCAGTATCCGGCGTTTGCCGGGAAAATATTTTACCAACCTGGGTAAAAAGCCCAACAAAAAACCAAATACTGTCCTGGTGGCCCGTCATATTGCTTTCAAATATGCTGCCCTCTTCTCACCTGCAGGCGAAAAAATAATGGCAGAAAACGAAAACCCCGGCATGGCCGGGGTTTACTAAAAACGATCTATAACTAACTGCTTTTTACTTACACTTGTTCACCGCCACTCCGTAAGGATGCACTTTAGCCAGCATGATATTATTTTTTACGGCCGGGTCTTCCATCATTATTTTTTTTGCTTCCTCCTCATTGGCAGCATAAAATATCACCAATCCCATCATATCAGGATTATTGGTTTCATATTCTGTGCGTCCCGCTAATATTACAATACCATCGTCTTTCATTTTAACGAGCCGTTGAAAGTGTTCACCAACAATGCCCATTTCTTTTTGTGCCCAGTTCTTTTCATCCTTGTATTTTTCTGTAAGCGTCAGCACGCCGAGCCATTGCTTTTGTTTTGTCTTTGTTGAGTCCTGTGCAAAACAATTGATCGTAACACAACAAAGCAGCAGGCAAAATATTTTTTTCATTATTTGCGTTTTAAATTCTTTTCATAAATAGCTATCCATTCTTCAGGTGTCATTTTAGAAGCCAGTTCTCCTATCAGGCCAAAAGGAATGTCTCCTGGCTTTTTATAGCGCAGGCAACTTTTGCCCATGTCTAATTTTTTGGGAGATGCTTTGGCGTGTGCTTCCGTAAACCATTTTAATAATGCCGGTGTGGCGTAGATGGCCATGCTGTACACTGCTATAAAATTCTTTTGTGAAGCAAAACCCATAAAAGGCAGCGGATCTTTTGGGTTGCAATGATAACCAGCCGGGTATTTTGAATGCGGCACACTATAACCGGCCATGCCATAACCCATTCCTTCCTGGAAACCTTTTGGCAGGTTTTTTTTAATGACAGCCCTTAATTTTTTCATGGCTGCTTTTCTTTCTTCCGGCACTTCATCCAGGTACTGGTCAACTGTTGTTGCTTTTGACTGCATATACTGTTATTGTTTTTTATAATTAAAGTGTTGTCGTTTTTTATCTGTGCCATCATCTACATAAGCATGCAGTGTATCGCTGCCCGTAAAATCATATACTATCCTTTTAGGAAAATCATGTTCTGGATTTTCAAAAGTATATGCCGTGCCGTTAATCCCTGTCAATTTAAACCGCACCGGCTTCTCTTCATTCTGCCCAAAGGCAACAGGAATATAAAATATATCGTCACCTTCTTTTATTAAGTCAACCTTTTCCAGCATCATAGTATCGCTGCCTTTTACCATGTAGCTTTTACCGGCCATGCTGTTATCATCTTTCTTCACCCATACTTCCGCCACCAGGTTTCCTTTTTTATTTATCATTGTCCAGGTGCCGGTGAGTTCTTTAAATGGCAAAGAATTTTTTTGTTGTGCAAATGAAGTTGCCGCCAACAGGCAAATAGTGAGTGTGAAAATGTATCTCATTTTTTTACGTTGGTTTTTTTCTTTGATGATTTAGCTTTTGCATTAAACGCAAGCGCCAGTTGTATCCAGTAATCCAATTGTTTTTTAGTTTTTAAAACATCCATATCCACAAACACATAACCCTTCATCACCTTGCCGGTAAAATCCATTGGGTGGCAACCTTCTTTTTCCATCACATCATCATAGTTTTCCGGGTCAAGCCTTACCATCATTCTTTCGCTTTCCACACCCACACACATTTTATCGTTTACCATAAAGCAAAGCCCGCCAAACATTTTCTTTTCTTCGGTAATATTATGTGTGGCGGCAATTATTTCTCTTACCCTGTCAGCTAATTTTTCATTGTATGCCATATATATTTTTTTGCCACGAAGAAATATGTTGCCACGGAGACACGGAAATATTTTCTTTTGCTGTTTCTACGACTCAAAACATCACTCCGTGCTTCCGTGGCATTTAAAATACCTTTTCTTTTTTGCCACGAAGGAAGATGTTGCCACGGAGGCACGGAAGTTTTTCTCTATAATTTAAACCATTATTCTGTGTTTCCGTGGCATTTAATACTCCAATTTATTTTTGCCACGGAGAAATATGTTGCCACGGGGGCACGGAAATTTTTCTCTATAATTTAAACCATTATTCCGTGTTTCCGTGGCATTTAATACTCCAATTTATTTTTGCCACGGAGGAATATGTTGCCACGGAGGCACGGAAGTTTTTCTCCATAATTTAAACCATTATTCCGTGTTTCCGTGGCATTTAATACTCCAGTTTTTTTTGCCACGATGGAATATGTTACCATTGAGGCACGGAAATTTTTCTCTATATTTTAAACCATTATTCCGTGTTTCCGTGGCATTTAATACTCCAATTTATTTTTGCCACGAAGGAAGATGTTGCCACGGAGGCACGGAAGTTTTTCTCTATAATTTAAATCATTATTCCGTGTTTCTGTGGCATTTAATACTCCAGTTTTTTTTGCCACGATGGAATATGTTACCATTGAGGCACGGAAATTTTTCTCTATATTTTAAACCATTATTCCGTGTTTCCGTGGCATTTAATACTCCAATTTATTTTTGCCACGAAGGAAGATGTTGCCACGGAGGCACGGAAGTTTTTCTCTATAATTTAAATCATTATTCCGTGTTTCTGTGGCATTTAAAAAACCACTCTTTTAATCTCAAGTTTGTTTCTTCCGAAGTTGAGTATTAAACCCACCTTGCAGCCAGAGCACTTTAAATAATTAATAGTTTGTGCATAATCTTCTTCGGCTATTGCACTTTTCGCTTTCACTTCCAAAATCACATTATCAAACACAACAAAATCTGAAAAAAATTTATGCTTTAATATCCTTCCCTTATAACTCACCGTGTACTCTTTCTCTCTCTTATACAAAGTATCATTGTCAACAAATTCAATCTCAAAAGCATCCTTATACACTATTTCTGCAAATCCAAAACCAAGTAGCCTGTGAATTTCATAAGCCCGGCCGATGATAAAATCTGTTTCATCCTTCAATGGAAAATCGTCAATCCTGATTTCTGGTGCCATAAAAAATTGTTTTAAGGTATTAAAAATAAAAATCGATTTCTCTGCATCAAACAATCATCCTTCATATTTCCGTGCCTCCGTGGCAATTAAGCATTCAACATATTTTGCAAATGCTCGTCTTTGTTCCGCAAATCAATGCCGCCTTCGCAAAGGCTCTTCAAATTGGCTAAATAAAAAGTCCAGCCAGTTTTGCAGCCAATATGCCAGTTTACTTTTGATTGTTCATCGGTTGGAATATTATCCTGCACCAGCTCCACTATCATCTCATCCTGCTCCCTATATATTTTTACAGTGCAATCGCCGGCACCGCCAAACCTGAACTTAAAAAGATCTTTTCCATTACACTCTAATATTATTCCTTCT
Source organism: uncultured Chitinophagaceae bacterium (assembly GCA_963814445.1). Lineage (GTDB taxonomy): Bacteria > Bacteroidota > Bacteroidia > Chitinophagales > Chitinophagaceae > Ferruginibacter. Next base: position 143,771 of record CAWFCU010000006.1, on the reverse strand, counting down.
TCTTTTATATCATCACCATAGCCATGCCAATACCACCGGTATGTATCTCCTTCCTTCGCCGGCTCTTCATCATTTAAAATTGTACCGTCGGCAGTTTTGTATTCGCTCTTACGGAGAAACCAATACTCAATTCCTTTTCTTGTTGCCCATGCAGCATACAATTTTTCAACAGTGGTGTTTTTAATATTTATCCGTACCGTAAACTTGTTCCAGGTATAATTGCTGCCCATAAAAAAATTTTATTGCCACTTTTTTCACAGATATACACAGAAAAGAAAATATCTGTGTCCATCCGTGCAATCTGTGGCTAACTTTTTATTCTATACAAACGCATGATAGGCCGGCTTTCGCTTCTTCTTTCCACTTCTTTAAAACCAGCCCTGGTAAATGTTGCCGCCATACCCGTCCATGCAAAAACATCAGGCATGCTTTTACCGGGAATTTTATTTTGCTCAACCGGGTAACCTTCCACAATGGCTGCACCATTATCAAAAGCAAAATCCACCGCAGCTTTCAGCAATGCCGTACTCAGCCCTTTGCGCCTGAAATCTTTTTTTATAAAAAAACAGCTCACACTCCACACTTCTTTATCATCCACCGGTTTCAAAACCCTTGATGTTTCCAGCCGCACATATTCTTTTCTTGGTGCCACGGCACACCAGCCAACCGCTTCCCCATTTGCAAAAGCCATCACTCCGGGTGAAAATTTTTTTACAATGGCTTTCATCATTTTTTTATTGCCATCGCCTTTTGTTCTGCTGTATGCAGCACTGGAAAGCCGCCACGTCATGCACCAGCAACCGCCACATGCGCCATTGGTACCAAACAATTTCTCAAAATCATTCCAGTTGGCTGCTGTAAGATCTTTAAAACTGTAATCCATGATACTTAGTTTTGAAGAGGCACACTGTGCAGGCCGATCCTGTTTCCCTCGGTATCAATGATCACGGCCATAAAACCATACTCTGGTGATATTTCTGTTTTAGGCACAATAATTTTACCGCCTGCTGCTTCCACTTTATCTAAAACTTTTTGCACATCGGGGTTTCCGTTCAGGTATATCAATGGCCCGTCTGTAACAGACGGTTTATGAAACCCACCACTGTCAACCACAGCGCCGCCAACATCTGTCATCATATCATCCAGCGGAAACATCCTCATTTTAATATTGGGCATATCCATCACAGCCAGCGATACCCCAAAAATTGTTTCGTAAAATGTAGTGGCCCTTGCAAGGTCTGTTGCTGGTATTTCAAACCAACTGATAGCATTTTTCATTGTCTGTATTTTTTATATTAATCAGGCATTCCTTCTTCTTTCCATTTTTCAAGCAGTGCAATTTGTTCTGGAGTCAGCGGCGGTTTTTTACTCATCATTGGCATAAACCTCCTGTCTTCTTTAGGCAGTTTTACTCTTTCAATAACAGGGTCAATATGTGTCTTTACGGTTTCCAGAGTATTCAATGGTTCCTTATGCCCATCTGGTGGAAAATGGCAGGGTGTGCAACTTGCCTGCAAAATGGGCATCACATCTTTATTAAAAGAAGTTGTTGCTGCTGCAGTTGTTTTTTTGGAAGACCCACAAAATTGAAACACAACAGAAGATACCAGGAGTGATGCGATGGTGATTGCTTTTCTCATGTTATTTTTTTACTTTAAATGTAACTTCTTTACCTGTTTTCTTCCGGAATATCTTCAACAAGATCTTTCATCCAACCATAGCCATCAATATTTCCTGCTGTCCACCGCATTGCAAAAATTCCATCTATTAATACATTGACTTTTGTAAATCCTTTGTTGTGTAAGGTCTTTGCTGCACTAAATGTTTCTGTGCCTCCTCCAAAACCATACAATACAATTTCCGAATTTTTGTATTTGCTTAATTCTTCCCATCTTTTTTCCAGGTCTGTTGCAGGTATGTGTAACGACTTTTTTATATGCCCTACATTCCTGTAGCTATCCTTATGTTTATTTAAAAGCTCATCCTCCGTTCTTATATCAACAATTGTAATTTCTTTCCCTGCTTTGATCCGGTTACTGAATGTTGTTACAGGCAGCAGGTTATAAGCTGCCGAAGGTTTATATACAGTATTCATGCAAGGCGTATTTTTCTCATCCATTGCCAGCCACCTGTCAATACCTTCCATCAAAACGTTTACTTTTTTATATCCTTTTTCTGCCAGCAATACAGCCGCAGTGGCAGCATCATGCCCATAAATATCTATCAATACAATTTCTTTGTCAACCGGAATTTTAGAAAGGTTAGCGCTTACATCATGCAGCGGAATATTTATGGAGCCTGTAATTGTTCCCATTGCATTTTCTTTTTCATCAGGGCTTATGTGTTTAAAGGCAGAATCATTGCGTACATCAAGAAGAAAAATATTTGTTGGTTCTGTAGTTATTTTTTTACAAAGTGCAGCCGGGGAAATAAAGTTGTATGTATTTTTTGTTTCATACAGTTTTTTCAGGCAATCATTTTTTTCAATGGCAGAAAGATAGTGGAATGCTGTAATGCCGCCGTTTACATTATTAATGTTGGCAAAGCCACTGTCAGAAAGCATCTTACTTACCCGCCTGCTGCGTTGGCTGTGAGAACAATATACAAAAATTGGTTTCTCTTTATACGCATCCAGTTCATGAATACGTTTATCCAGTTCTCTTATATTGATATTGATGGCATTTTTAAAATGCCCATAATTATATCCCGATGAAGAAGTGTCAGCATATTCTCCCGGCGAGCGGACATCTAATAAAATATAACCGGGTGATGTTTGCAATGCATTACAAAGCTTAAACGGGTCAATGTTTTTATACAGTACATTATCGTTTTTGAATTGTGCATTGGCAATAGCCAAAGAGCTGATCAGTACAATTATCAGAAAAACATTTTTCATTTTTCCTTTAAAGTTCTATAATAATTAGTGTGTTTTTAAGCCACTCATCATTTGGTAACAGCCGTTACCATTTTTGCATATTCATTGTCATTAGGTTCCCACAACTCTACACGGTTTCCTTCAAGGTCAACTATATGAACAAACTTGCCGTATTCAAATTCTTCTATTTCATCCACAATGGTTACACCTTCTTTTTTTAATTGCTCCACTAATCCCACAAGGTTTTCCACCCGGTAATTGATCATGTATTGTTGAGAAGGATCGCCAAAATAATCTGAATTTTCCTGGAAAGTACTCCATGCTGTATAGCCCAGTTTTTCTTTATCATCTGCCTGCCGCCATTGAAAGCTGGTACCATATTGTTCCATCGCTATGCCAAGGTGTGTGGCATACCAATCCATTTGTGCCTGTGGGTCTTTACACTTAAAAAATACGCCGCCAATTGATGTTGCTCTTTTCATATTATTTGTTTCACTTAAAGATGAGAAACTTTTTTTGAAAAGAAGAATAGATACTATCAGTAAATAAAAGAGGGCCTCCACGATAAAGGTGAAATAAGATCACCGCCGCTTTTCTTTTCTTCCTTTTGAGCAGTTTGTTTTTTGGGTTGTTGTGCTGCAGGTGAAGGATTGTTTTTTAGCGGCGTCTTTTTTACAGCCGTGGTGTCTGTGGGTTTGTTACATTTCTTCTCCGGGTCGCATAATGGTGTAAGTTCTGCAATGCAGATGGCTTTAGCACAAAATAATATTGCCAGCAAAAAACAGGAAATGTATTTCATATAAATTGATTAAAAGCAGGTGTTAAATATACTCATTTTTTCCTGCGGTACTCCAAATCAAAGTCTGTTGTCCATGTTTTTCCACCATCTAAACTGCTTTCGCCATGCTGCCGCAGTTTATCCCTGCCCAGGTCATGAAAGGTCATCTTTTGTATTTTAAATGTGTCATTTGCCTGCTTTTCATTATCCGTTTGCACTATCATTTTTTTATTCTCATAATGTCCGTTGAAATATTCTGTTACACCACCGGCATTATCCACCCAATACTGTTGCCAGCTTTTTTTAGCTGCATTATAAGTGTTGTAGCTTTTACCAGCATAGCGTACGCCTTTAACAACCGAGGCGCTTGCCCATTCTTCCAGGATGATGCAGCTGTCGAGTAGTACTGAAATTTTACTATCGCCTGCTTTTTTACCACTGGTGTCAAATACCTCCCATTCACCGATCCAGAAATCAAACTGGCGGTAAACCTTACCACCACAAGGCCGCTGTTGTGCTGAAACAGCAATATTTATACATAGCAAAATAAGAAGGAAGTAAAATTTTTTCATACAACAGCCTTTTTGTCCATCTAATCTATTTCTAAAATTTATAACCGTCAAAGTACTCTTGCCCAACACTGAATTTTGACAGACAAAACCACTAAAAGCAGGGGATGAATTTTTTCGATGTAAATTTCAGCCGCTTTATTCTTAAAAAAAATAAATTAACATTGCTCCATAAGCCGCCAACGCATGAAGGTGATTATTATTGAAGACGAACGCCCCGCCGCAGAAATGCTGCTGTTGTCAATTAATGCCTGCAACAGCAATATAGAGCTATTGGCTGTGTTGGGTAGTGTGCAGGCATCGGTGGAATGGCTGCAGCAAAATCCTTTGCCCGATCATCATCTTTATGGACATCCAGCTTACCGATGGGCTTTCTTTTAAAATATTTGAGCATGTAAAAATTGATTGCCCGGTTATTTTTACTACGGCGTATGATGACTACTGGCAACAGGCTTTTGAATACAACAGCATTGATTATTTACTAAAACCCGTACTCCAGGAAAAACTGGAAGCGACCTTTAAAAAATACGACAGCATCAAACAGTATTTTGCCGGTAACTTTCAATCAGTTGATGCAGTATCATCAAAACCCTGCTGCAGAAAAAATAAAGAAACGCTTTTTGGTAAAGAGAGGTGTTGATTATGTTGCAGTGAAAGTGGAAGACATTGCTTATTTCTATGCCGTACATAAATTGGTTTGCATGGTTGATAAGAACGGGCAAAAATTTATACTGGATAAATCGCTGGCAGACCTGGAAAAAGAAATTGACCCTGCAGTGTTTTACCGTGCCAACAGGAAATACCTTATCAATATAACCGCTATAAAAAAAATAAAGACCTATCCAAAAAGTAAACTGCAATTAGAGATAGAGCCTGCGGTGGAAGAAGAAGTAATTATCAGCCAGGAAAATGTAAGTGATTTTAAAAACTGGATCGGGAGTTAAAAATTTTTTTTCGCTGTTGTCCGGAAATGGAAAAGCCTCCCGTCATTAATAAAAATATTTTCAAACTAATTAAAACAAAGATTATGGAAAAGTTTATGTTGATCTTTCACGGATGCCCCGATGTAACACCTTCGCCAGAAGAAATGCAGGCAAGTATGACCGAATGGATGGCCTGGATTGATAAGCTGGCAAAAGATGGAAAGTATGTAAGTGGCGAACCTTTAATGCCCGGCGGTAAATTAATAAAGGGAAATGCTAAAGGTGTAACAGATGGCCCTTACGCAGAAGGAAAAGAAGTGGTGGGTGGTTACTTTATCATCAATGCCGAAAATTATGATGAAGCGGTGGCATTGTGTGCAGGCTATCCTGATTTTGCAAAGGACGGTAGCATACAGGTAAGGCAGGTGATGAAAATGGATATGTAATTTTTAAAAGTAAAGTCATGAATAACAAAGAACACAGGCGCCTGTGTTCTTTGTTTCATTTTATAAAACATTGATCCAGGCCATTACATATTGATCAATTGGTTGATAATCTCTTTCGCAGGGAATGGGGAAAGCTGGTTTCTGTATTGACCAAATTATTCGGTCCACAAAATCTGCAATTGGCAGAAGATGTGGTACAGGAAACTTTATTAAAAGCACTTGATACATGGAAGATAAATGGCCTGCCACAAAACCCTTCTGCATGGTTGTTTACCGCAGCCCGTAATAAAGCCATTGATGTATTGCGCCGGCAAAAAACACATCAGCAATACACAAGATCCATTACACCATTATTGCAAAGTGAATACAGTTTGCTGCCAACAGTAAATGAACTGGTAAATGATGTACATATCGATGATGACCAATTGAAGATGATGTTTGTTTGTTGTCATCCGGGATTATCAGCAGAGGCACAAGTGGCGATAATATTAAAAACATTGTGTGGCTTTAGTGTTACTGAAATTGCAAAGGCATTCGTAACAAACTATGATACGATTGAAAAAAGATTGTACCGTGCCCGCCAGTCGTTAAAGGAAAACAATGTTTCCTTTGAGCTTCCACCAAAAGCAGACCTGGATAACCGTTTAGAAAATGTATTGACGGCTGTTTATCTTTTATTCAATGAAGGTTACAGTTCCACACATCATGATGATTTGATAAGAACTGACCTGGTACACGAAGCCATTCGCTTATGTGAGTTGATCGGCCGGAGTAAACTGGTGAATACAGGAGCGTCTCATGCCTTGTTATCATTAATTCACTTTACTGCAGCAAGAACAGAAGCAAGGCTTGATGAGGAAGGAAATATTTTATTGATGAAAGACCAGGACCGCAGTAAATGGAATAAAGAAATGATTGTAAAAGCCATTTACCATTTGGACCAATCGGCAGTGTCTGAAAGTTTAAGCAGGTATCATATTGAAGCAGGCATTGCATTTGAACATGCCAAGGCAGTAACCTACCAAGAAACCAACTGGAATAACATCCTGCATTATTATGATGTGCTCTATAAAATTTATCCTTCGCCGGTTATTGCGTTAAACAGGGCCATTGTTATTGGCGAACTGCATGGCCCTTCTGAAGCAATTGCATCTATTGAAGCCATCAGCAATATTGCTGTATTAAAAAAATATTACCTGCTGCCCACCACACTCGGTGAGCTATACAGCAAGCTCGATCAAAATGAAAAGGCGCTTGTATTTTTTAAAGAGGCTTTATCGCTTACTCAATCTGCTGCTGTAAAAAAATTGATCCGGCAAAAAATTGATTTGATGAATCAATAACAAAAATTTTTTATCCTCTTTTATGTAAAATCCTAAGCTGCTACATCCCATTCCCAAACCAACGATGTATGCAGAGTAAAACAACGCAATGGGATGCCCGTTATTTTCAAATCATTTTTCAAACTGTTTTTTTAAGCTATGGCTTATTGTACCTGCACTGGGCTGCGGAATGGTGGCTGTATGCCACGTATTTTATTACAAGTATTGCCACACAGTTTATTTGTGAATACAAGCTGGTGCCTGATAAAATAAAAGCAATACCGCTTAAACAAAGGTTTGCAAAAGGCTTTCCGTCTATTCTTATCAGCTCTTTTGGGCTTACGCTGTTATTAAAAACAAATAGTTTTTATGTAGCAGCGTTTGCGGCTGTTGTTTCTATCCTTTCAAAATATATCATCCGGATAAAAGGAAAACATATTTTCAACCCCAGTGCATTAGGCATTGCAGCAGCCATCACTCTTACAGGCAATGCATGGTTCAGCCCGGGGCAATGGGGCAGCAGTGCAGTAATTTTATTTGCTGTATGCTGTCTTGGGTTTATTGTAGTAACCCGTGTGCAAAAATTAGATGTAAGCCTTGCATTCCTTGGCACTTTTGCCGGGCTGCTTTTTTGCGGCAGATAATTTTCCTGCAATGGCCGCTTGATTTTTTTGTTCAGTCATTAAACACCGGCAGCCTGTTGTTGTTTTCCTTTTTTATGATAACCGATCCTAAAACAACACCCAATCATCCGGCAGCAAGAATAATATGGGCAATGCTTGTTGCGGCGGTTTCATTTTACTTAGCCACATTCAAATTTATTAATGGTGCACCGATATGGGTATTGGTATGCAGCCAGCCGCTGGTTCCATTACTGGATCATTTGTTTAAAGCAAAAAGATTTGAGTGGAAAACGCCCCCATCACCTAAAGGGGAGCTATGGAGAAGTTTGCACCCAACAACAATTCAACAATAAAACAATATAACCATTGAACACTTAAAACTATTTATCAATAAAAACTACTTGTATGAAAAAGAAAATTGCAATTGTAGCTGCTGTCATTATCGCTTCTCCGCTGTTGTATTCCTTTTGCGGATTTTATGTAAGCAAGGCAGATGCTACTTTAAAAAACAAAACCAGCCAGGTTATTCTGGTAAGAGATGGCAACCGCAATGTGATTACCATGTACAACGATTTTAAAGGTGATACCAAAGATTTTGCGATGGTGGTACCGGTGCCTGTAGTATTACAAAAAAGCGATGTAAAAGTGGTTGATCAAAGTTTGTTTCAAAGATTGAATGATTACAGTGCGCCGAGACTGGTGGAGTATTATGATGAGAACCCTTGTGATGGACATATAAAAGAAAAGATGTTGTTCTGCCAAGTATGCAGGCTGTTAGTTTAATGAGCGCTAACGAAGCTGTTGCAGATAAAGCAGAAAGAGAATACCATGTAAAAGTAGAAGCCCAATATATTGTTGGTGAATATGATATCATCATTCTTAGTGCTAAAGAAAGCAACGGATTAAAAAACTGGTTAACCGATAATGGCTATAAAATTCCAAAAGGTGCAGAAGAAGTATTGGACCCTTACATCAAAAGCAACCTGAAATTTTTTGTAGTGAAAGTAAATGAAGCCGAAAAGAAAAAACTGCCGGGTAATTTTTTGCGTCCGATACAGATCAGTTTTAACTCACCCAAGTTTATGTTGCCTATACGTTTGGGTATGGCGAATGCAGATGGCGACCAGGATCTGATTGTGTATGCCTTTACAAAAAAAGGAAGGATTGAATGCACCAACTACCGCAATGTAAACATCCCGACAGGAAATAAAATTCCTTTGTTTGTACAGAAAAATTTTGGCGCTTTTTACGATAACCTTTTTACTTATCAATGGAATAAAGAAAACCAGGATGTTTCTTTTTTAGAATATGCCTGGGATGTGAGCCCACAAAATTTTATGAAATGCGATCCTTGTGTGGCCACCGCACCATCTCAACAGGATATTGTGCAGGCTGGTGTGTGGTGGCTGAACAAAGACTGGAGTGATTACAGTGATGTGAAAGAACAGGGTGATGATGATGGCGTAAGCCCCAATGTACATTTCACCCGTTTGCATTTCCGCTACAACAGGAATCATTTTGCACAGGACCTTATGTTCCAGGTTACGCCAAACAAAGAAAGCTTCCAGGCAAGGTATGTTATCACCCATCCTGCCACCGGCAACTTTACCTGTGCTGCAGGCAAAAAATATTTACAGGACTTAAAACAAAGAAGAAGAGCAGAGCTAAATGAATTAACTGCATTAACAGGAAAAGACATTGAAACATGGCAGGATTGTTGCAAAGGATGACGAAGAAGATGTGAAGGAAGCACAATATGCCACTATGATCGACCAGGCAAAAGAAGAAAGACAGGCAGGCAACCGCTCTTTTGCAGGATTTATTTTATTGGGTGCTGCCATATTAGGCACAGGCGTATTTATGCGTTCAAAGAGTATCATATAGTTTTTCATGGCTTACTTACAGGAAGTTTGGTATAACGGCCGCCCTTTTTAGGGTGGCCTTTTTTATTAAATAAAAAAATGCCGGCTCTCACGCCGGCATTTCATTTTACCAAACTACTCTTTACTCAATAACTATCTTTTTCACATCCATAATATCATCGCTATATAATTGCAGCAGGTAAACACCTCTTGACACACCTGAAATATTATACCGGTTGTCTGCTCTCTTTTCAAAACGAAGTATCTCTTTGCCATTCATATCAACCAGCCGCAACACTTTATATTGTTCTCCATTTGTAATTACAATAAAGTCTTTTGCAGGATTTGGTTGAACAATTACATTAATGCTTTGAGTGAAATTAATTTTTACTGTTTCGCTATAAACAAAGCGGCCATCTTTATCAATCATTTTTAAACGGTAGTAATTGATGCCCGCAAATGCTGTTTGATCTTCTGAAACATAATTGTTGGCGCTGCGGCCACCGGCTGTTACATTGCCAATAACAGTAAAGCTTCTTGCATCAGTACTGCGTTCAATTTCAAAATGGCTGCTGTTTATTTCATTGGCAGTGCGCCATTGCAGTTGTACTATTTTATTTTGTTTGTATACAGTAAATGAAAGCAGTTTCAATGGCACCACGGTACCCATATTTATTTTCCACAGTTCATTTAAATCTGTTCCATCGTTTGCAGAAAAATAAACTGCGTTATTAAAGTTTATCAAACCAGAAGGGTTGCTGCCAGCGCTACCAGGGTTTAAGTCGCTTACCAGCGATGTGCCTGCTGTTGTTCCATCTGTTTTCCATATTTCCATACCGGAAGCAACATCTAAAAAAGAAAACAATACCTGGTTATTATCATAAGCGGCTATATAATTGAGATTGTCTTCAATGGTTTGCTCTTCACCTGGTGGGGATTGGTATGTTTTTATAGCAACTGTGCCTGCGTCTGTTCCATCACTTTTCCATAAAAACAATCTTTCTGTTTCTCCAAACAGGTTTTCCTGGTCCACATAAAAATAAAACCGGGCGCCATTTGTATAGAAAGAAATATTCTGTACATATTCTGCATCTGTTGCTATATACGGCATCACTTCTTTTACCAATACCGTACCGGCTTCCGTGCCGTCTGTCTTCCATAATTCTTCATTTACCAGGCTGCCGTTCACATTCTTTTTTATAAAATAAACTGCGTTATTAAACACAAACAGCTTACCCGGTGCATCGTTCGATGTAAATAGTTTTACTTCCGTAGTTCCTGCATTTGTGCCATCGCTTTTAACCAATGACAATACATCATTTTTTATGGCCAGCAAATAAATATTATTGTTTAGCAATACCATGTCTTCATACGTCCCGGAACCTGCGCTGCCGGTATTAATATCAGCTACCAACTGTGTTCCTGCATCTGTACCATCTGTTTTCCATAATTCATTACCGTTAGTGCCATCATCTGCATAAAAATAAAGCTGGTTGTTGAATGAAATAAAGTTTGATGGAAAACTGTGAGCTGCTGCCGGGTTTATATTTTTTACCAACGATGCTGTGCCGGCTTCATATTTCCATAGTTCGTTGCCATTGGCATCGCTCTTAGCAAAAAAAAGTATGTTGTTTACTATTTGTATTTTATCAGACTGGATTGCTGTTACAATTTTACTTGTGCCTGCATCCGTACCATCGCTTTTCCAGATATCTCTTGAGTTGCTGCTGTTATAAGTGCGGAAATAAAAATTTGTATTATCAATGCTGGTAAATTCAAATGGGTTGCTCCAGGCCGCACCCGGCTCTACATCTTTCAACAGTACAGTGCCTGCTTCTGTACCATCAGAATACCATGGCTCATTATCGCTGAAGCCCGAAGTAACACTTCCAAAATAAAGCCTGTTTCCGATAACGGCCAGGTTGGCCGGGTAAGAGCCGAGCCCGGTCGTTTGTACATTCTTAAGCAATTGTGTACCGGCCACCGTGCCGTCGCTTGCATAAGGCTCTTCCCTGTAATCGGGATGGTTCCCTGAAAAAATTATCCGGTTACTTAAAACACCCTCTATTAAATAGGAGCCGCCAACTCCATTGTTTGTGCCGGGATAAATTTCTGTAAGCAAAGCCGTATTGGCTGTAGTGCCATCGCTTGACCACAGCTCATATCCTGCATCGGCAGTACGGGCAATAAAATAAGTGCGGCCATTAAAATATTTATAGCCTCTTGCATCACTGCCACTGGTGCCGGGGTTCACATCTTTTAATAATACTGTGCCTGCTGGCGTGCCATCACTTATATAAGGCTCGGTAGAACTGACGATACTGGTAGCCACAGAAAAATACAATGTGCCGTTACAATTGGTAAGGTAAGTGTAGCTGTCATTTTTTGAAGCAGGCACAGCATCGTACAATGGCACCGTACCCGGGATGGTTCCATCGGTTATCCATACCTGCCTGTTCACAGCATCCTGTGCTATAAAAATTACTTTATTGCCAATGGCTGTAAGGTTATTAGGAAAAGAGCCGGAAGTGCCTGCATAAATATCCAGCAACATAAATGTGCCTGCGGCAGTTCCATCGCTTACCCAGATTTCCCTGCCTGCAGCAGGTGATTCAAAATAAAAAAATGCTTTATTGCCAACAGCCGTCATTTCACCTGTTTGAGCAAAAGAATTAGAAACTGCATCAAGGTCAGTTATCAATGTAGTTCCTGCTTCTGTTCCATCACTTTTCCATAAGCCAGTACCGGTGGAAGTGGTAGCGCAAAAAAACAAAACGCCATTCACATTTTCCATGTCCCGGGCATTACTACCAGCAGAGCCGGGATTGATATCTTTTAAAACTATGGTGCCTTCTTGTGTACCGTCTGATTTCCATATCTCCGCCCCTGTAGCGCTTTCTGAACAACTGAAGAAAACCGTGTTTCCCACAGCGGCCCTGTAAAACAACGGTTGGTTGGTGCCAAAATCTTTGAGCATAATTGTGCCGTCTTCGGTGCCGTTTGTCTTCCATATCTGGTAAGCGCCTTCAACAGAAAGCATAAAATATACCGCATTGCCCGTTGCAACAAACCTTGACAGGCTTACAGCATCTTCTGCTGTAAAATCTTTTACCAGTAACGTGCCGGCGGGCGTGCCATCGGTTTTCCAAAGCTGTTTGCCGGTGCCAAAGAAGAAGTTGTTATTCATTATCGCATTATCACTACTTAAGCCAGTGCCCTGGTCTTGTTTGTTGATGTTTTTGACCAGTTGCGGCGTTTGGGCAGTTACAAAAAAATGAATGGAAAAAACTGCTGTAAAAAATAGAATTTGTTTCATGATGAATCATTTGAGTGAACAAAAGCGGTTGAGGCCGATCTATCACAGAATTTGGATTAACAGGATTGAGATAATACTTTCCTGTTTCAGGATATAAAGGTTCAAAATCCTCCTGTGCTATTCAATACATAATTTGAAGTACCGGAGAGGTTTTTTACTATGAAATGAACGGGGAAATGCTGTGATGAAAAGGTTATGAACCATTTTCTAAATACCTTACCGCAATTACTCCCATTCTTTTATCTTTGGCACTAAATCATTTTAACGATATGAAGTTTATTGTTTCCTCCTCGGCCTTGCTGAAACAACTGCAACAGATCAGCGGTGTTATTAATGCTAATACGGTATTGCCAATCCTGGAAGATTTTTTATTTGAAATAGAAAAAAACAAACTGACTGTGGTGGCTACCGACCTGGAAACCGTGATGAAAGTTCACCTGGATATTGAAGCCAAAGACAGCGGAAAAGTTTGCATACCGGCAAAAATTCTGATGGATTCACTGAAGAATATTCCAGAGCAACCACTCACTTTTAATATTGACAAAAACTTTGGTGTGGAACTTACCAGCGACAACGGTAAGTATAAAGTGATGGGAGAAAACCCTGACAACTTTCCTAAAGAACCGGTGGCTGATGATGCCAATGCTTTTACCATGACTTCTTCTGCATTGGTTACTGCTATCAACAAAACATTGTTTGCAGTAAGTAATGATGACCTGCGCCCTGCAATGACGGGTGTATTTTTTGAACTGGATAAAAAAGGAATTACCTGTGTGGCAACCGATGCACACCGTTTGGTGAAATATAAAAGAACGGATGTAAAATGCCCAAAGACAGATACATTCATCGCTCCTAAAAAACCATTGAATCTTTTAAAGAGTGCTTTGCCTGATAATGATGATGAACTGAATATTTCTTACAACAGCAATCACCTGTTTGTAAAACATGGTGGTACTGAATTGGTTTGCCGTTTGATAGATGCCCGTTTCCCTGATTACAAAGTGGTGATACCGGCAGACAATCCTTATAAACTTACGGTGAACAAAGGCGATTTTCAAAATGCCCTTCGCCGTGTGAGTGTGTTTAGTAACAAAAGTACTAACCAGGTGGCTTTAAGCATCAGTGGAAGTGAATTGCAATTGGCAGCACAGGATGTTGACTTTAGTTTTGAAGGTAACGAACGCATGGCCTGCCAGTATGATGGTGAAGACCTGCAGATTGCTTTCAATGCAAAATTTTTAATTGAAATGCTGAACGCCGCAGATACATCTGATGTTAATATTGAATTAAGTACGCCAACAAAAGCTGGTATCATTAAACCAACAGAAATGGAACCGAATGAAGAGTTGCTGATGCTGGTGATGCCGTTGATGTTGAATAATTAAGACCCCCTATCCCCTAAAGGGGGATTTTGGAGTTCAGGATTATAAATCTCCTTTTTAAATATGCAGGATTTGCTGTAAAAAGCAAATCCTGTTTTTATTTAGAAAGTTCCTGAATTATCTATTTGGCTAAAACAGATTCTTTGTATGCTTTCATTTCTTTTCATCAACTTGCATTCACAAAACTTCAAACCATGTCCCTCATTATCCTTGGCATTATTCTTCTTATCGCAGTAAGCATCCTTGCAAAAAACAATAGCAGCATTGCTAAATTTGCGCCTACCGGCAGAATTGTTGGAATATTATTTATTGTGTTGGGCATATCCACCGCCTGTGTAAAACAAATTGATGCCGGCGAAATAGGCGTAAAAAAATTATTCGGCAGCATTCAGCCGGAAGTATTGCAAAGCGGACTTCACTTTGTAAATCCATTACTGGATATTAAAACGACTGGATGTAAAAACGCAAAACTATACCATGAGCGGTGTACATGATGAAGGCGCTAAATCAGGTGATGATGCCATTAAAGTATTAACAAGTGATGGGCTTGAAGTTACCATTGATCTTAACAGTTTTATTCAGGGTGGTGAGTGCAGATGCGCCAAAACTTATTGAGAGAGACCGGGGATGATTATACTGATAAAATTGTCCGTCCGCATTACCCGTACCAAGATCCGTGACAATGCTGTGTATTACCAGGCAGTGGATTTTTTGGCAGGCAAGAGAGATGAATTTCAGATCCGTATTTATAAAAGCATTGAAGACGATTTTAAAAAAAGAGGGTTGATGCTGGAGCAATTGCTGGTAAGAAATATCACCTTACCTAATTCTGTAAAAGCTTCTATTGAATCAAAAATAAATGCAGAGCAGGATGCCAAGAAAATGGAGTTTGTATTGCTGAAAGAAAAACAGGAAGCCGAAAGAAAAAGAGTGGAAGCACAGGGCATTGCAGATTACCAACGCATCATCAATACAGGCTTAACAGATCAGCAATTACAATACGAACAGATAAAGGCCATGAAAGAACTGGCGCTTAGCCAGAATGCAAAAGTGATTGTGATGGGAAAGAATGGGGCGCCGATAATTATTGATGCAAAGCAATAGCAATACCCGGATAGTTTTTATTACCGCTGCCAACAATACTTTTTGATGAATCAGCATGAATAAAAAAAGAATATTGATTTTTATTCTCCTGCATTGAACTTATCATTTCAGTAAAAGAAACATACGGCTCACAAAAAATTACAGCACTGCCTTTTTCGGCGGTGCTTATTTTTTCCGCTTGCTGCACTTGTGAGAAATGCTTCTGTAGTTCTTCCTCTTTAAATATTTCCTCATCAGCAATCATATATACTGTGGACGGAAGTATTTTGTTTTGAGTTGTTTGTTCTTTTGAAGCAACCAATTTTTTTAATGCAATTAATATCTTCAACAGTAGTATATATAAACCACCAGAAAGTTTGGGGTAATGTTTTTTTACAAACAAAACCATGGTGCCGTAAAAATTATTTAAGTATTCGACACTTTGTTTGGCGGTGCTTTCTCCTTTAAAATGAATGATGCTTGTATCAGCAAAATAGAAATTTTTGTAGCTCCCGCCTGTGGCGGGACAGGCTGCTTTTTGAATTCGATAACTCAGGTCAATATCTTCTGCATACATAAAATAATCTTCATCAAAACTTCCAACATTGTCAAGTACTTTTTTATCAACCATCATAAATGCCCCGGATAACAACATCCACTTCATTTGTTTTGTTTTCCGGCAAATGGCCGAGATAATAACGGGCAAATATTTTTGAGTGAGGGAATAAACTTGTAAGCCCTGTCATTTTACAGAACGAAGTAAAGAAAGATGGAAAACCTCTTTTGCTCTCCGGTAAAAAATTTCCTGCTCCATCAATCATCTTTACGCCTAATGCACCAATATTATTTTGTTTATTTGAAAAACTGTAAACATTTCTCCAGGCAATCTTCGGGCAAAATAGTATCTGGATTAAGAAACAAAATTTTTTCTCCTTTTGCCAGCCTTACTGCTTCATTATTTGCTTTGGCAAAACCAACATTTTCTGTTTTCCATATGAACTGTACTCTGCGGAAAACGGTTGGTAAAAAATGCTTTGCTTTCATCAGTTGAGTTATTATCCACCACAAAAATTTCTGTATCAATATTTTTACAGGCTTTTATAACACTGCATAAGCATTGCTCTAAAAAGTATTTTACGTTGTAGTTTACTATGATGATGGAGAGTTGCAGCAGTTAATTTTTTATTTGAAAAGCAAATATGCTCAATACTATTTAATACTTTGTTCATATCGAAATAAATTATTGGGATCGTATTTCGTTTTTATCGCCTGCAGTCTTTTATAATTGTTTCCATAATACAACTCCGGCCAGTTGCTGAAATTTATGTCAGGATAATTCCTGTACTGTGCTTTAATGCCATTGCTGGTAAACACTTGTTGTACCTGTTCAAATCTATCCAGCAATCTTTTTTGTTGAGAAGGAACTTCCCAGTAAGTCTGTAATTCTGAAAAATATGGATACGCCCTGTGAGGAAAAGAAGAGGCGTTTTCAAACGCAGTGTTTTGAATATTACCACCCAAAGTATTTACCTGGTAGATCATGCCGGGCGTTGACACAACAATATCAAGTGCCTTATCAACAAAAGCATTTATCTCTTCAAAATTTTTATACAAGCCTGCGGAAGCATTTTTAAAATACATCGGGTTGCTTCTGCCATAATATACTTTCAATGCTTTTGCCAATGGTTGTGCTGTATTCGCTGTTGTTTTATCCGTAATAGCTTT
Source organism: uncultured Chitinophagaceae bacterium (assembly GCA_963814445.1). Classification (GTDB taxonomy): domain Bacteria; phylum Bacteroidota; class Bacteroidia; order Chitinophagales; family Chitinophagaceae; genus Ferruginibacter. The sequence continues at coordinate 126,867 of CAWFCU010000006.1, read as the reverse complement.
TAATCCTGCAATCACCTTTTTTACTGCCGCCGTTTGTTTACCCACATTTGTAATGAGTATGTACAGAGTTTTTCCATTCAATACAAAAGCACTGAAACACTCCACCGGCAATGTTGCGGTGAGTTCAAACCATTTTTGTAAAATGCTCTTCGCTCTTTCTGCATTTACCTTATACGCCCTGAAACGGTGGCTCTGCATAAAAGAAGGTGCAGTATGAGTTTTAAAAATGAGTTCTGTTACCACTCCAAAATTTCCGTTGTTGCCGCCTTTGCAGGCCCACAGCAATTCATCATTGCCGGAAACGGTTACAATTTTACCATTGCCATCCACCATTGTTATGCTTTGCAAACTATCACAGGTCAATCCAAATTTTCTTGCCATCAATCCGTAACCTCCACCCAATACCAACCCACCAATACCCACACCTGCACAGGAGCCACCGGGAATGATCCTCTTCTTTGGCAACAACGCATCATAAATTTCTGACAGCTTACAACCTGGGTTTAATTTCACTGTTTCATTATCCAGCCATTCAATATTTTTCATGGCACTCATATTAATGACCATGCCGCCATTGTTTACTGGAAAAACCTTCCATACAATGCCCGCCACTTTTTACAGCAATGGGCAAATTGTTTTTTGATGCATATTGAACCGCTTCTGCCACGCCATTGGTATTGTTACACAAGGCTATCACCGCAGGCATTTTATCAATTCGTTTATTAAATCCTTTTCGTAATGTTTCGTATTCGATACTTCCTGCTTTATAATAAATAACATTGTCGCTGTTTGGTATCGCCGCCGGTCGGTACCGAAGGTCAGACCGGAAATAATTATCGAATGGCCTTGCAGCAAGGCTTAGCGGTGCCAGTAAAGAAAGTGCTAAAAACTTTTTACGGTTTATGTTTTGAGGCATGAGTAAGATTATGCGATAAAGATAAACTGTTGTGTGATTGAATTAATGAGTTTACTGCAAAGCAAACAAGATAAACCTTAGTAGAAATTCATAAGGCCGGTTAATCATACCTTATTTTCTATACTTCTTTCATAGTTACAAATAAGGTCATTCTATTAGGTGACTAATATTCTACTACGGTTGGCAACCCTCTTTCGAATTGTTACCTTTGCGCCATGATAAAAACCACCTTATTAAAAGCTACAGAAGCAGGGGCAAAAGAATTACAGCGGTTCTTCAACGGGGAATTTAAAATTACCAATAAGGAGGGCATCAATAATCCTGTTACAGAAGCAGACCATGCGGCAGAAAAAGCAATTTTTGAAGTAATAAAGGCTGATTTTCCGAACCATTTTATTTTGAGCGAAGAAGCTGGTGAAATAAAAATGGACAGTGAATACAAATGGATCATTGACCCGATTGACGGTACTATCAATTTTGCCAATGGCATTCCTATTTGTTGTGTCAGTATCGGGCTGGAGCATGAAGGTAAAATAGTAATGGGCGCTGTGTATAACCCATTGATGGATGAATTTTATTTTGCACAAAAAGGATTTGGGGCTTCGCTGAATGATAAGAAAATTCTGGTAAGCAAAAAATCAGACCTGTTAAAGAGTTGTCTTGGTTACAGGTTTTCCCTACACTTATCTTGATAGTAAGAACAGTCCGCTGGAAGTATTTGAAAGATTTATTAGAAAGGGCATTGCAGTAAGAAGGTTGGGAAGTGCCGCATTGGATCTTTGCTGGACAGCGGCCGGAAGATTTGATGGTTTTTATGAACACAGTTTAAAAGCGTGGGACAGTGCAGCAGGCATTTTAATTTTGGAAGAAGCAGGAGGAAAAGTAACAGGCTTCGATGGGAAAGCACATTCAGTTTATCAACCGGATATTTTAGCAACGAACGGAGTGATACATGATGAAATGCTGGCAATAATTAACGGAAACAAAAATTAGAACAGATGGAAAATCAAAGAACAGAAATATCAAGCCTTGGAGAGTTTGGTTTAATTGATCATCTCACAAAGAACAACGAAACAAAAAATGCCTCTACTATTTTAACTGTGGGTGATGATGCCGCAGTGATCGATCATTATGGAAAGCAAACGGTGATAACTACGGATATGCTGGTGGAAGGGATCCATTTTGATTTAATGTACACTCCCCTGAAACATCTTGGTTATAAAAGTGTGATCGTAAACCTGAGTGATGTGTATGCCATGAATGCAACACCAACACAAATAATAATAAGCATTGCCTTCAGCAACCGTTTTAGCCTGGAAGCACTGGATGAATTTTATGAAGGCGTATATGCTGCCTGTGAAAAATATGGAGTTGACCTGGTTGGTGGCGATACCACTTCTTCTCAAAAAGGAATGATCATTTCTGTTACTGCCATTGGTGAAGTAAGCCCGGATATGTTTGTAAAAAGAAGTACTGCAAAAAATGGCGACCTGCTTTGTGTGAGTGGCTTTTTGGGTGGTGCATTTTTAGGTTTAACCATTTTGGAAAGAGAAAAAAGAATATTTGCAGAAACGGGAGCACAACCCGACCTGGAAGGGCAGGATTATATTATGAGCCGGTTATTAAAACCAGAAGCAAGAAAAGACATTATTGAATTTTTAGAAGAAGCTGAAATAATACCCACTTCCATGATTGATGTAAGCGACGGGCTGAGCAGCGAAGCACTTCATATTTGCAAACAGAGCAATCTTGGTTGTATTATTTATGAAGACAAAATTCCCATACATGAGTCTGCAAGACAGTTTGCGTATAAATTAGAGATCGATCCTACCGCCTGTGCATTAAGTGGTGGCGAAGATTATGAATTGCTGTTTACCATTGCACAGGCTGATTATGAAAAAATAGTGAAGAATGAAAACATCAGTGTGATCGGGTACATGACCAATGCTGAAGAGGGAAAACATATTTTAACAAAGGGCGGCAATAAACATGAGCTGGTGGCACAGGGATGGAACCATTTGAAAAGCTGAAACATTGAATATTTTTCTTAAATTTATGTATTAAAAAAGTGTATATGATCAGTGCCATAACACCGCAAAAAATGATTGATTACTTTAATCAGCTTGACAAGGTTGGGAAAAAAAATTTTCTCTCTTTACTGAAAGAATATTTAAAAGACAGGCAAGATGATTTCCCTACACAATCATTGGAACAGTACAACCTTGAACTTGAAAAAGCTGATGCAGAAATAGAGGCAGGTGATTTTGTTTTACATGAAGATGTGTTAAAGTACTTCAGTAAAAAACAATAAGGAATGTCTGTAATTAAATGGAATAAAAGCGCCCTTAATCAGTTAATAAATGCAATTAGTTATATACAGGAACAATCTATTCAGGCTTCAGAAACGGTGCAGGTTGATATTCTTACTTCAATAAGCAAACTTATTGACAACCCGGAAAAATTCCCTCCCGATAAATTCAAACTAAAGAATGATAAAAGTTTCAGGGCATTTGAATTACATAGCTATAGAATTGCTTACAGATATAAAAACAATGAAATCAGGATTATCCGTGTCAGGCATGTTAAGCAAAACCCTAAAATGTATTAAGGCAATTTTTTTTATTTTCTTTATAGTTGTTATTGTTTCTTCCTGTGCAAGCAGTTTTAAAAATTATAATCCTGATAAAAAATTTTCTAAACAGGAATTGCAGAGTGACTATAGTTTACTCAAAAACATTTTAGAACAAAAACATCCTTCACTTTACTGGTACACTTCCAAAGACAGTATGGATTTTTATTTCGACAGTCTTTACCGTGCCATTCCCGATAGTATGACGGAACTGCAATTTGGCTGGAACATATTGGCACCACTTACACAAAAAATACATTGCGGCCATACCAGTTTTGGTATGAGCAACAATTGGGGAAGGTATGTCCGTAACCGCACTATTCCTTCGTTGCCCATCTATGCAAAAGTGTGGGGCGATACAATGGTGGTTACCAGCAACCTTAATAAAAAAGATTCTGTTTTAAAAACCGGTACACTTATTACTTCTATCAATAACCTTGCTGTTAAGCAAATGGTGAATAAAATGTTCCATTATTTACCAACAGATGGTTATGCAGAAAATGTAAACTATCTCCGCATCAGCAGCAACTTTCCTTATTTCCACCGCAATGTTTTTGGGTTGTATAAAAATTACAAGGTTGGATATATTGACAGCTCCGGCAATGAAAAATTTATTACAGTACCTATGTGGGCACCGCAGGTTGATACTACAAAGAAGAAAGACAGCAAGCCACCCAAGCCGGATGTAAAAATTTCGAAGCGGCAATTGAAAAAAAGAAGAATTGAGAATGCACGTTCTATCCAAATAGACAGCAGCCTCAATACTGCTATCATCACACTTAATACATTCAGCAACGGCGGCGGCAGGCATTTAAGAAAATTCATCCGCCGTTCTTTTAAAAAAATAAAAGAACAGCAAATAAAAAATGTGGTGCTTGATATACGGGGCAATGGCGGTGGTGATATCACCATGTCTTCGTTACTCACAAAGTATATCAGGAACACACCGTTTAAAGTGGCAGATTCCGCTTATTCAATTGCCAAAAATTTTTCGCCTTACAATTCAAAAGTAAAAAGTGGTTTCTGGAGCAACATTGGTTTGATCTTTCTCAGCAAAAAAAGAAAAGACGGCATGTATCATTTTGGTTACTGGGAGCGGCATATGTTCAAACCAAAAACAAAGAATCATTTTGATGGCAAACTTTATGTGCTGATCAACGGACCAACATTTTCTGCTTCCACCTTATTTTGCAATGCAGTAAAAGGCCAGGAGAATGTTACTATTGTCGGTGAGGAAGCTGGCGGCGGCTGGCATGGCAATAATGGGATTATGATCCCTGATATTACTTTACCGGTTACAAAACTAAGGGTGCGTTTACCTTTTTTCCGTATTGTACAATACAACCATGTACCGAAAGATGGAAGAGGCGTAGTGCCGGATATTTATATTCCACCAACAGTTGACGGTATGAGAAAAGGAGAAGACAGGAAAATGATGACGGTGAAAGAGATGATAAAAAACAGATGAAATAATTTTAATTGATGTTAAAACTATCTCCATCTTTCCAAAAAGGAAATTTTGTTCTTACTTCTTCCAGTCTTTCTCTTTCCAATGTAATGGTAAAAATATCTTCTTCGTCTGCTTTGTGATACAGCACTTCTCCCAAAGGATCTATAACAAGGCTGTTGCCGCTGTGGTTAATTTTATTTCCATCAATACCAACACGGTTTACTCCCACAACATAACATTGGTTTTCTATTGCCCTTGCACACAATAATGTTTTCCATGCATGGCTTCTTCTTTCAGGCCAGTTGGCAACATATATCAATACATCGTATTCAGGAGTCGAAGTGGTCTGAAGGAGATTTTGTCTTGCCCACACAGGAAAACGCAGATCATAGCAAACCTGTAAATTAATTTTCCATCCTTTTACTGAAGCGATCAATCTTTTATTTCCGGCTGCATAATGTTGGTCTTCTCCTGCATAGCCAAACAAATGCCGCTTATTATAAAAACCATATTCACCATTGGGCAGCATCCAGATAAGTCGGTTGTAAAATTTATCTTCTTCTTTTATAATGATGCTTCCTGTGAGAATAATTCTTTTATCAGCAGCAATCCTTTTCATCCACTCTATTGTTTCACCGTTATCCGCTTCTGCAAACAACTGTGGCTGCATGGTAAAACCGGTGCTGAACATTTCGGGCAGCACCACTATCTCTGTTCTTTCTTCAATGGAATTTATCTTCTCTTCTAACTGCTGCAGGTTGGCAGTTTTATCTTCCCATATAAGGTTGGTTTGTATTGTGGTGATGGTGAGAGATGACATAAGAAATGTTTGTTGATACAAAGTTAGGCAAAGGATTGGGTAAAGAAAATTGAAGCGGTGTTTATGAGTGCTAATGCCTGTGATTTTACCTCACCCCTACCCCTCTCCTTTCCGCAGGATGCTGTGCAAAGGAGAGGGGAGAGTGAAAGCTCTTTTAAATTTTATAAACATTAATTTCTTCTATCTCTTCCTCCAGATGCCGGCCTGCTTCCAAAGTTTCTTCGTGGTGGCCTGCCCGATGACTGGCCATTATTATTGCCTCCTCTTTTAAATGCTGGCCTTTGTTGTGATGATGATGGCGGCGCTGCCGGTGCCGAACCTGCAGGATAAGGATGGCTATCCACAACAGGAATATTTTTAGCGATCAGTTTTTGAATATCCCTCAACTCTGTACGCTCTTCATAATCACAAAAAGAAATAGCCACGCCTGCATTACCTGCCCTGCCCGTACGGCCAATGCGGTGAACATAGGTTTCAGGCACATCAGGTAATTCATAATTGAATACATGTGTCAGGTCGTCAATATCAATTCCTCTTGCAGCAATATCTGTTGCCACCAGCACACGGAGATTTCCATTTTTAAATTGCGTAAGGGCATGTTGCCTTGCATTCTGCGATTTATTACCATGAATAGCTGCAGCGGTAATGCTTTCCTTGTGCAGAATTTTTACCACTTTATCAGCGCCATGTTTTGTTCTTGTAAACACCAGTGCTGTTTTTATTTGTGGGCTTTTTAATCAAGTATAATAACAGCAAAGGCTTGTTTGTTTTGTCAACATAAAACAAACCCTGGTCTATTTTATCAACTGTAGATGATACCGGTGTTACTTCTACTTTAGCTGGTTTGGTTAATAATATATCCGCCAGCTTCTGAATTTCGGGCGGCATGGTGGCGCTGAAAAAAAGTGTTTGTCTTTTTGCAGGCAGTTTTATGATCACTCTTTTTACGTCGTGTATAAAACCCATGTCGAGCATACGGTCGGCTTCATCCAGTACAAATATTTTCAGGTGTTGCAAACCAACATAACCCTGGCTCATCAGGTCAAGTAAGCGGCCCGGAGTGGCAATTAAAATATCCACGCCATGTCGTAGTTGATTTACCTGTGGCACCTGCGATACGCCCCCGAATATAACGGCATGTGTAAGCCCGGTGTATCTGCCATAAGCAGCAAAACTTTCATCAATTTGTATGGCCAACTCTCTTGTAGGAGTCAATATCAATACTTTTATTTGTTTGCGGCCGGTTTCCTGGTGTTTCTCTTCATGACAGTATCTGCAAAATTGGGATAGCAAAAGCTGCCGTTTTACCGGTGCCGGTTTGTGCACAGCCTAATAAATCCCTTCTTTCTAATACTAAGGGGATAGCTTGTTGCTGAATAGGTGTTGGGGTGGTGTATCCTTCTTCTTCTAATGCTTTAAGAATGGGTTCGATTAACTCTAATTTTTTAAATGCCATTGAATGGTTTAATTTTTATAAGGCTGGAAAGACGTTGTATTTTCTGAATCAGCGGGGAAATTATTTCTACCATGCGGCTCACAACTTGCCTGTCACTTGAATGGTGTAGGCGGCGAAGATAGGGTTTTGTTTTTTAGTGGGTGTTTGTGGGGCTATATCCCATTAAGGCACGAAGGAAACAAAGTGTCTATAATTTACTTTTTCTCCTCTTTACTTTTTCCCTTCAAAATTACATCAATATCCGGGTCACCATCCAGGTTATTCATTTGTTGTAAAATATTATCATAGCGCTTCGCTACGTACCTGCTCAATGGTTTTACAGTATATACTTTTGGATTTGGTAAGCAAGCTGCTATCATCGCTGCTTCCGCACGTGTTAAGTCCTTTGCATCTTTATTAAAATATGCTTTGGCCGCAGCCTGAACACCAAAAATACCTTTGCCCATCTCTGCCACATTCAAATAATTTTCCAGTATCCTTTCCTTGCTCCAGATTTTTTCGATCATAAAAGTAAAATACACTTCCAGCCCTTTGCGGAAGTAACCGCCATGCTGCCACAAAAAAACATTCTTGGCAGTTTGCTGGCTGATGGTGCTGGCGCCTCTTGTTTTAGCTGGATGTTTTTCATTGTACTTCATCGCCTTCTTTATCGCCTTTACATCAAAGCCGTCATGGTCGGGAAACAACTGGTCTTCCGCAGCAATAACGGCCAGTTTCATGTTGGACCCCATTTCATCATAAGGGATATAATCTCTTTTTAATCCATTGCCTGATAACAAAGCTTACCAATTTGTGTAATGGTGATGGGAGGATCAATCCATTTCACCAAAATGATATAAATAAACTGCAGGATGACGGCCCACAAAAAAACTTTTTTGAAAATGCGCCAGGCTTTCTTCATAGTAATGCTGGTTGATGGTATTGCAATTTAAATAAGCTATGGTTTGTTACTATCGGCCGCCTTTATATATTCAAGCGAATATTTTTTTCCAATCATCATTCCCTTACCAGATGCCCTCGACAATAAATAACCAACGCCAAACAAACCAACAGATGCTGCCAGCAGTTCGGGACTGAATTTTTTGTTATCCGCTAAATACACCACACCGCTTGCAACGGCCAGCAATATTCCACCACCCATTAATGCACCGCCGCTGCCAGCCAGATCAAACCTGCGGCCTGTTTTACCAATAGCTGCAATTTCTTTGTAATGGTATTGATAATAATAAAAACTGGTGTCAAGTACATAAAAACCCATACCCGTCATCACAGGCCTTGTTATGTATTGCTGCAGAAAAAGAGAATCATTTCTTACCGCCAGTATATTGGCTTCAATATTTGCACCGCTTGTACTGGTGAAAGTGATCTTGCTGCCGGCAAAGAATGTTTTAACGGTGCGGCCTTTCTTTTTAAAAAGTATAAAGTCTGAAGCCTGGGCGTTGGCTTCGGTCAATAAAAAAATTAAAATGATGGACAGTATTGTTTTCATACAATGAGTTAAAACTTTAATGCGCTAACCTGTTGGCATAAAAAACCCCGATCATTAATGCTATGCCAAAGCCAATCAATATAAGCCCTGATATTTTATTGATCATCCTTATTACCTTTTCATTGATCTTACTCCGGATCTTTCCTGCCAGTAATACTTTTAAAATATCAACACCGGTATTAATCAGGATACAGGTGCTGAAAATAATAATGCGGTTGCGTACGCCATGATCGTCGCCTGATTCTGCCGCAGCAATGGTGGTGGAAGTGGTGAGCCAGAAAAAAATAACGCCGGGGTTCAATGTATTGATAAGAAAACCATACAAGGCAATTTTTGCATGGTCCCTTGTGCGTATCACAATTTTATCTTCATCTTCTTTAAGGTGTACTTTTTTAAAGAATAAATAATACACGCCCAATGCTATCAAAAAAAGGCTGCCGCAAAAACCAATTACTTCTTTATGGCTCAGCAGGGCCATCATTACGCTGGAAAAAACATTTGCCAGCACCACCCACACAATATCACTTAACAGCACGCCGGCCACAAAACTAAAACCTCCTGCAAGCCCGTTGTTGATGCTCTGCTTAAAAATAGCAAACACCACCGGGCCCACCGATATTATCAGCAGCAGACTTAAAGCAAACCCTTTTAAAATGGCCTCAATCATGCAAAACAGTTGGGTGTAAACGAAAGAGCCATGAAGATAAAAAATTATGGGAGATAAGTGAGAATTTGTTGGCACGCAGAGAGGCGAGGGCGCTGAGGAAGGCATTGAATTAAGAAGAGAATTTTTTTCTGTTAGATCCTTGGGCTTACCGGGAAAATAAACAGCAATTTTTATATCGCACTATGCTTTATTGATTTCTTCTCTGCGTCCTCTGCGCCTCTGCGTGGGATCACTTCTTTTTAAAAATGGGCACTGTACTGCATGGCTCACCATACATAATACTTTTTGCAACAGGCCTCAGTAATTTAGTAGCTTGTAAATAAGCGGCTTCGCCAATGGGCAGATCGCCGCAGCCTTTTATTACAATCCGTTTATCAGCAAACTCATTTACCGGTATGGTATTAATATTATTGAGGAGGATCTGTTTTTTTATTTCTTCTTCATTACCAAATGCTACTTCCTTTGCCACAGGCTGCAGCACACTTGCCACCAGCATATATGCCCACACCGGTATCACTGCATCTGCGCTGCAGGTAACCGCCACTGCTTTATTTGTAAATGGGGTTACATCCAAATTCTTTAATGCCTCCCTGAAATCTTTTTCTTTCAGTATCAAACCCATGAACAAATAATCTTTCAGGTCGAACACCGCCACTTCTTCTTTTGGATAATAATCTTCCAGGTTAATGGTGACCAATGCACTTTCACTTACCCTGTTTACTAATTCATTTTCCATACTGCAAAATTAAGCCGAATAAAAATGAAGAGCACTTGCCACACTTTCGGGAAGGGGAATAAAAAACAACCCCGATAATCGGGGGTTTTTAAAAATTATTTCATTTGATTAATAGTGTTTGCTCCTCTCGTCTTTAATATCTGCCTCTTTCTTTAACGGTTCAAACCAGCCATAGCCAAACTGCTGTGCCAGGGTTTTTGCTTTATCTGTAGCAGGTACCTCTATATTTTTTGTGCCGGTGCCGTTTACTTTAATTACAAAAACGCCACCATTACCTTCAATCGGGTCGCTCACTTTTGCCTGGTATGCTTTATTAAATGCAGCGCCAATTACTTTTGGTTCCTGGCCCACACCATTAATGATGGATGACCCAAACACCAGTGATGAATCAGCACCAGCAGTAGCTACTGCAATATTGGGATATGCACCTGCAGCAGCTTCCAAGTGTTGCCTTACCGGCTAATTTGGCTTTTATCGCTTCTGCTTTTTTGCTGTTACGCACCAATGCTTCTACCTGTGGCCTGGCTGTTTTTACATCCATTAATCCTTTAGGAACTATTTTAGTAAGCACCGGTACTACAAACTGGTCGTTCAAATTAAATGGCCCACCTACATCTCCTTCTTTTGCATCAGCAAAAGCCCATCTTACCACTTCTCTTGCATCTGTCAAATTACCTACGCTGTAATCATTTTCTTTAAGCAGGTTGGGTGTCTCCACTTTCTGCAATTTATTTTTTGCAACGTAGTCATCAAATGCTTTCAGGCTTTTTGCTTCGCTGAATAATTTGTTGGCATTGTTATTTGCCAGGCGGATGGTTTCATCACCTGGTGCAATGTCTTTTGCCATATAAGCAATTTTATAAACCGGCCCGGGGTTTATTACCTGCATCAATTCAATATAGTGCCATCCAAAATTTGTCTTTACAACTTTTCTTGTTTCGCCTTTATCGTTCAATAAAAACTCTGCAAACTCAGGTGCAAATTGTTGTGGGTTTTGCATGCTTACGATATCAAAGGTCATTACACCTTTTTCTTTGTGCGCCACTTTATCTGTGGAAAGTCTTGTTTCCAGTTCATCAAAATTGGCGCCGCTTCTGATTGCCATTTCAATACTGTCTGCACGTTGTTTTGCAATGCTGTCAGGAGTTAGCTGTTCGCCGGTTTCCCTGTCAACCGTACCAATTAATATGTGCCTGCATTTAATAGAGTCGCCGAGCATTCTTGTTTTTACCAGCTTTGCCAATACCGCACTGCTGCCATCTACATAAGGGCCGTACACAGTGCCGACCGGCAGTTGTACCAATGTATCTTTTTGTGCACCGGTTATTGTTGACTTCGGCATCCAGGCGTCATCATAATTACGCTGGCTGCTGTTCCTTGATAAAAAAGCCTGCACATTACTGTCGGCAGCAAAGTTTGCTTTAAGGTCGCTAACTGCTTTAAATACATCTGCACTGTCTGCAGCACTTGGGTTGGTGCTAAAACTTACATAAGCCACCTGGCGGCCACCTTCCTGCTGGTATTTTGCCTTGTGTTTGCTTACATAGTTATTAATATCCTCGTCTGTAACTTTTATGGTGCTGTCAGCAATTACATTGTAAGGCACCGATACATAACTGATACTGGCAAACGCTTTTGCTTCCGCAGCTTCTTTTTCTTTTAACCAGCCAGGATAATAAGCACTGGCTGCCAACAGGCCGCTGTATTTATTTCTCAATGCTTCTTCGGTAGTTGGCTCCACTATTTGTGATTCCACCTGCTGTCTTTGCTCGCCTTTCCATTTTTTTGCTGTCGTCCACCATTGCTGTACTTTGGCAAGGTCGTACTGGCCTGTTTCTTTATCAGTAAATGCCTGTTTTAATACATACGGAGCATCATCACTAAAAATGATGCTGGTTAATTCTTTGGGCGAAAAAGTGATGCCAAGTTTTTCGTATTCGGCTTCTTCCACTTTTGTTCTCACCATCTGCTCCCACACCTGCTGGCGCAGCATATTCATTTGTGCACCTTTTACCTGGTACTGCTCGCCATACATTTTCACTTTGTCTTCCAGTTCCTGTTTGTCTATTTTCTGGCCATTCACTTTACCAAGTGTACCTTGTTCTCCACCGGCAGTGCGGCTCATACCAAGGTTGGCATCCATTAAAATAAAACCGATCAAACTAAGGGCAATAACCACAATTACTATAGCGGCGCCTTTGTCACGAATTTTCTGAATAATCTGCATTTGTTGTGTATAAGATAAATAAAATGGACGGCAAAAATAGGGGAAAAAAGTATATCGCTGCTTTAAATTTCGGGTGATATTTGGGGGCTGCAACAAAGGCAGGGTAAGGGATTGGAGGTAGAAAAGGATTGATTGAAAACCTAGTATCCTGAGTAAAGTTTTACAGGTTTTTGAGGGTTATAAAAAGGCATTACAAGCAATTTTGGTTGTTTTGCAAACCATGGTGGTGGTGGCGGATAATAATTTGCTGCATCGCCTTGTAATATTTATTTTTAAAGTAAAAAAGAAAACTTGTTTTTTATGTGCAGCCCCCTGTTCATTTTAAGGTTTTAAATCAAAGGGTTAGTGAACAAGGGGTGCGTATATTAACGAGGTAGGTTGCTATATAGTTAACCATTAACCTTATAATCAAATTGCCATGACTAAACTCTTGACAGTATTAACTTTTGCTTTCTTCTTGTCTATAAAAATTCACGGACAAAACATTGATAGTTTGTTGTTGTCAGAAAAAGAAACTCAAGAAGGATATGCATTCACAAACGAAAACAATTGCATTTCAATTCAAGCTTGCACTTTTTATGACAAACCAGAAATGTATGAAATGCTTATTGGAAAAATAAAGGCTAAAAGAATTCAGAACATTGATAACAAAAAAGATAGAGGCAGTATAATGTATTTTCAATTTGAAGATGATTTTAAAGGTGGTGGGTTTTTGGATGGACTTTTGTGGGGCGGTGATAAACCAACAAAAGAACATCCTGAAGAATATTATACAAAAGGAAATATTTTGGTTATTTGGAGTTTTAAAAGGGGGAGTTTGATAACCAAGATATCAAAGGAAAAAATAAATACAATCCTTAAATAACTAAATATACAGCTGCCAACAGCAGGCTTGGTAAATAAAATAACACTCCATAAAATGGCAAGTAAAAAAGAATTACCATCAAAACAACAGCAGGAACTACTTAAAATATTAAAAGCCCGTTTTGAGGAAAATATGAACCGCCATAAAGGCCTTGAATGGAATAAAGTACAGGCAAAGCTGGAAGCCAAACCTGAAAAATTATGGTCGCTCAATGAAATGGAAAGAACAGGTGGTGAACCGGATGTTGTTGGTTATGATAAAAAAACAGGTGAATACATTTTTTATGATTGTGCTGCGGAAAGCCCCAAAGACCGCAGAAGTGTTTGCTACGATGGCGAAGCACTGGCTTCAAGAAAAGAAAATAAACCAAAAAACAGCGCTGTTGATATGGCTGCTGCCATGGGCATTGAAATTTTAACAGAAGAGCAATACAGGGAACTACAGCAGCTTGGAAAGTTTGATACAAAAACATCAAGTTGGGTGAAAACGCCTGATGATATCAGGAAACTCGGTGGCGCTATTTTTTGTGATTGCCGCTACAACACTGTCTTTGTATATCACAACGGTGCAGAATCTTACTATGCTGGCAGGGCGTTTCGTGGCTCATTAAAGATCTGATTCATTCTTCGGTTTTAAATACTATCTTCATTGCTATTATTGTATGAAGTCTCCCGCTGCTATTATCACTATTTTTTTTCTGTGTGCCATTTTTTTCTTTCTTGGTTTTTTATCCTATTCAAAATTTTACGGTATTGTATTACCTGCTGTAGATGGCATCCGGTATAATATGGACCTTGCGGCAATAGGCAGCAACCAGGATATGTTTGCCATGGTGTTTGCGTTGGTACCATTACTGTTATTTATTACCTGGCAACTGATACCCCTGCAGTCAACCGATAAAAAAACCGCTTCAGCATTTGTGGTATTGATATGTATGGTGCTGGCAACATATATAAGATATAAAATACTGGTATCTCATTTTAGTGAAATGCTGAAAAGCCAAACTAATAAATACAGCAGCCTGGGTATTGCATTTTCGTTCCAGGATCTTAATTATGAATTTTATTTATTGGGTGGTTTAATTATTGGTTGTATAATATCATACCTGCTGTTTCATAATAAAGTGGTGCGGCGTACAATTCTTGTTGGAGCTGATTAGCGTAATTAACATGGCCTGTTAGTAACGCCGGTTTACTGTTAATAACCCATGTTTTATTTTTTAAAAATGGTGGAGACAATCCGCAAAAGATAAGTTCGGGGTTTGGGGCAATACCCCATATCAAAGTTCAAAATTATTTATCAGGTAGTTCATTCACATAGATGGTTTTCGATATCGTCATTTTGTTTTACCCGGCTGATGTTATCAACGGCTGTTAAAAATTTACGCTTGCTTTTATCAAACAGCACTGCTGTAGTTGGTATCAGCGTAACAATTACGTAACATCAATTGTTAATTACCTGTGGATGATGGTGGATAAACTGAATATTCTAATTTTACAAACCGTTTAAAATATTTGTTTCCACAAATCCACAGCCCTAATAGTAATAAGCTTTATTTATAAATATAGTATTATAATAGTATTATGGTAGATATTAACATTGCAAAATCAAATTTAGAAAATGTTGGTTTTCTGGATGTGGATATAGATCCGTCAATTGATCTGTTTGCAGAAATTGAAAGATTAAAAAAAGAAAAGAATGCCATCCTGCTGGCGCATTATTACCAGGAGCCGGATATACAGGATGTGGCAGATTTTATTGGCGATAGTTTAGGGCTGGCGCAGCAGGCAGAAAAAACAAATGCAGATATTATTGTTTTTGCCGGTGTTCATTTTATGGCAGAAACGGCAAAAATTTTAAATCCCAATAAAAAAGTTTTATTGCCTGATTTAAAAGCTGGTTGTTCATTAAGTGATAGTGCACCACCGGAGTTGTTTAAAATGTTTAAAGAAAAATATCCTGATCATATCGTTATTACTTATATCAATTGCTCTGCAGGTATGAAGGCATTGAGTGATATTATCTGCACCAGCAGTAATGCAGAAAAAATAATTGAAAGCTTACCAAAGGAACAAAAGATAATTTTTGCACCAGATAAAAACCTTGGTGCATACCTTAATAAAAAAACAGGCAGCAATATGGTATTGTGGAATGGTGCCTGTATGGTGCATGAAATTTTTAGTCTGGAAAAAATCACTAAATTAAAAATCCGTCATCCACATGCTAAAGTAATTGCACATCCTGAGTGTGAGGACCCTGTGCTGGCTGTGGCTGATTATATTGGCAGTACCACAGGATTACTCAAATACACAGAGAAAAGTGATGCAAACGAGTTTATAGTGGTTACAGAGACAGGTATTCTGCACCAGATGCAGAAGAGTAATCCAAATAAGACTTTTATACCTGCTCCGCCAAATAATAGTTGTGCTTGTAATGATTGTCCACACATGAAGTTGAATACACTGGAAAAATTGTATTTGTGTATGGAATATGAAACACCGGAAATTACAATGGCTGAAGAATTAAGGTTGGCAGCATTAAAACCAATTCAACGAATGCTGGATATCAGCAAGCAGTACGGTTTGTAATTATTGTTTCCAGAACATTTTTATTCTTGTTCTTACATTATTGCGGATGTTGTTGTAAAAAAGATTGATATCACCAATATGGTAATTCTTTTTCTTCAACAATATATTTCCGAAGAATTTTGGTTTGCATGTCCACAAAACATTCTCATGTATTTGTGCATCCACCACGCCTCTTGTAAGTTTATTAAAATTCTTAAGACAGCACCTGTGTTTAAAGAAGTTGGTGCATATTCATCAGTCAATGTCCATGTTAGCGGATTGGTTACATAGCTTTTAAATTTTTCTTTTGGTAAAAAAATTGTATCTGTATAATTTCTTTTTACTGTGCGCCATCCAACAAAACAACCGGTACCTAAGGAATCTTTGCAAGGCTGTAATTGAGAAAAATAATTTTCTGGAATGGCATACCGATTATATAAGCACAAACTAAACGGTTCTTTAAAAGACTTCCTTCAAAAAATTCTTTTAATATTTTTCCTGCATGCAGTGTTCCCTGGCTGTGTGATGCAATAATAATGGGGTGCCCATTATTGAAATGTTCCAGATAATATTTAAAAGAATTTTTTACATCCCTGTATGCAAGGGCAAATGCTATAGAATCTTTTTCCTTGTCATCATTGTAAAATGCTTTTAAATGCGCCTGCCTGTATCTTGGTGCAAATACACTGCATTCTTCATTAAATACACTTGCCTGGTAAAGTATTGAGGAGTAATCTGTTTTTGAATTTATCACACTATCATCAATAGAAGCATTCCACCTGTCATCGCTAAAATCTGTAAATGTAGTTGGATGTATAAAAAACACATCCACTACAGAATCTTTCCTGTAATCTTTTGTCAGAGGTTGGGGAACACTATCGCTGGGGTCCCATTTCCAGGGATGAGCAGCCCAGTAATTAAGGTTACTGTAATCGGGCGTTGAATCAGTACTTTTAAAATTGTATCCTGTTTTGTAAGCGTAATTTTTCTGGTTGCAGGAAACAAGGAAAACAGCAATGTAAATGCTGAAAATTGTGTTGATATTGCTTAGAGTTAACTTATGCACCGTTTCAAAAGTATAATTTATCAGTAAATGATTTAGTTAAATTTACTTTTTTTATAAAACTACTTGCTGGCATTTATAAGACATATCCCTTTTCTAAGAGCTGTGCTACTGCACAGTCTTACGGCTTTTGGCGGGCCACAAGGGCATTTAGGAATGATGCTGAAAACCTTTGTTGACAAGCGAAGGGATGTAACAAAGGAAGAATTGATGGAGTATGTTTCTTTTTGCCAAATGTTCCGGGTGCATCCTCTACACAAACACTTACCTTAATTGGTTATAAAAGAGGTGGAGTTCCATTGGCAGTGGTTACACTGTTGATCTGGATCTTACCTGCCTGTACCATCATGGGGGTGTTATCTTTTTTGGTTGGATACATTGAAGGCGCTTCTGTAAAAACAGGTGTGTTCAGGTTTATCCCTGAAATGGCAATTGGTTTTCTTTCTTATGCAGCTTTTAAATCGTTTAAAGTTTCAGTTAAAAACCCGATTACATTGATTATAATGCTGGTGGCGATGATAACTACTTTCTTTTTATTTAAAACTCCCTGGGTAATTCCATCATTAATCATTCTCGGCGGAATAGTTACTAATTTCAGCAGTAAACGTATTCCGGATGTAGATAAAATAAAACCAGGGCAAATACGCTGGACGAATATCTGGCTTTTTTACTCCTGTTTTTAATTGCAGGTTTTTTAAGTGAAACAGCCAGTAAGAGAGATTGGGAAGACAGTAAGGCATACAACCTGTTTGAAAACTTTTACCGCTTTGGAAGTTTTGTTTTTGGTGGTGGGGATGTATTGATACCAATGATGGTTGATCAGTATGTGGCAAGGCCCACAGCAAAAAAATTTCAGGATTCAACACAAAATATAATTCGTATAAACAGAGATGAATTTATTAACCGGGGCGGGTATTGTCAGTGCTATTCCCGGGCCGGTATTTTCAATTGGTTCTTATGTTGGTGGCATTGCTCTAAAAGATGGAGGAAGAAAGTTTCAGGTGCTGGGTTGTGTTATTGGTTCGGTTGCGATTTTTTTACCGAGCGCTTTGCTGGTGTTGTTCTTTTTCCCTGTATGGCAATATTTAAAAAAGTATGTAATTGTCTACCGTTCATTGGAAGGAATAAATGCAGTTGTGGTTGGGTTGATGTGGGCGGCTTCATTGTATCTTTTAAAAGATATTTCTATTCTTTCTTTCAGTTATGATGCCCTGTTAAACATATTTATAATTGTTGCTACTTTCTGTATTCTTCAATTTACAAAAGCTGCTCCTCCATTAATTGTATTAGGTTGTCTGCTTATTGGTTTCTTACTCTGACCTTATCTGTAATAACCGTTGTTTTCAATTTCCTCTTTTACAATATCCGGCACCAGGTAGCGAAATGATTTTTTATTCTTTATTAACTCACGTATATGAGTACTCGAAATTTGAAGAAGTGGTGCATCAAGCACAGTAAGTTTTGCGCCATGTGTTTCCGTTATTTCAAAACCAGGCCTTTTATAAATGAGCAGTTCGTAGCTAGCCAGGAGCGCTTTATAGTTTTTCCATTTTTCAATATTGCAAAAACTATCGCTGCCCATAATAACTGAGAATTGGTAAGATGGGTGTTTTTCTTTAAGATGGGTAAGGGTGTCTATAGTGTAGGAGGGCTTTGGCAAACTGAACTCAATATTTGAAACCTTTAGATCATTTTCTCCCTCGGTTGCCAACTGTACCAGGTGCAGGCGATGATATTCATTTAAAAGTTGTGATGATTTTTTTAGAGGATTGTGTGGCGATACAATGAACCACACCTGTTTTACCGAAGTATTATTGATGATATGTTTTGCAATGATTAGGTGGCCGTTGTGGATGGGATTAAAGGAGCCAAAGTATAGACCAATATTCATAATATATTAATAGTCAATAATTTATAATCAAATTATTTCTTCAACAAGAATATTTTCAGCTTCATTTATACGCAAGCTTAAATGGTAGCCGGCAATGCGTATTGAAATGGGATCACCAAGTGGCGCTATTTGGTCAACCATTATTTTTTCGCCGGGTACACAACCCATTTCCATCAATTTTAAAAATATCTCGTCTTTTACAACCGATGTAACCACCACTGTTTTTCCTGCAGCAACCTGCGATAATTTTATACCCATGTTGCAAAAGTATCTATTCATATTTGTTTGATACTTTCGTTTTTAAGAAAATCATCTGATGGCGGTACAATTCTTTTCTGCTGACGCTAAGGCTCCGGCTTTTCCAAGGACAAAACTTAAATCTTTTATTCTGGATCTTTTTCAAAATGAGGGAAAGTTATTAGATGAACTGAGCTATGTCTTTTGCTCAGATGAATACCTTTTGGATATTAACCGCCAGTTTCTGAATCACGACTACTATACAGATATAATCACTTTTGATATTTCTGACAACAAACAGGAAGTAAAAGGCGAAATCTATATAAGCATTGACAGGGTTAGGGATAATGCAAAGCAACTTGACCAAACCATCCAGGCAGAACTCTTTCGTGTAATCTTTCACGGGGCATTACATCTCTGTGGGTATAAAGACAAAACAAATTCCCAACAAACCCAAATGCGCCAGAGAGAGAACTACTACCTCTCCAGGTTTCACAAGTAACCGTTTCACCATGAAACGGTGTTTCGTGAAACAGTGTATCTTTGTTCCATGGCTAGAAAGAAAAAGGAAGTTTTATCGGAGCTAACACCGTCTCTTATAAAATTCCGGGAAAAGAGAAAGTGGCAAATTGCCTTGAGGCGGTATGTACTGGAAAGGAATGTGTGCTATGATTATGCCCCTTACTTCGGATTAGATATTGAGAATATGCGCCAATGGTTTGAATGCCAGTTTAAGGAAGGTATTGGGTGGGATGACTTTGCAAGCAAGTGGCAATTCGATCATATTATCCCGGTTACCTATTTTGATTTTTCTAATGAGGAGGAATTGAAGATGTGCTGGAACTTTACCAATATCAGCGTGGAAGTATTTGGCTTAAACAAAGAGAGAGGAAATCGGCTGGATGTGATGGCGGCAAAAAAATATTTTGCTGAACTGTATGATACGACTGGTTATCCAATATGTCAAAAACTACTACTGAAAATTGACCAGATTGAACTCTCAGATTTCATCAGCACTGAAAGCCAACAGGTATTTATCAGGAAGCATAGGGATTACCTGAAACTGATAGAAAACTATACAGCCTTTGAATTTGAACTTATAAACAGGGGAAGAGACATAAACGAGGTAAAAAAGGAACTAGAGTTTTTAAAGAAATTTGATAATACTGCAACCGAAGGCGATAATTTTGCAACCAATGTTTAAAGAATATGATGTAATAGTAGTAGGCGCCGGCCATGCCGGGTGTGAGGCCGCCGCAGCTGCCGCTAACCTCGGAAGCAAAGTGCTGCTTATTACTATGAATATGCAAACCATTGCTCAAATGAGCTGTAACCCGGCCATGGGCGGTATTGCTAAAGGGCAGATTGTGAGGGAGATTGATGCGATGGGTGGTTATAGCGGTATTGTTACAGATGAATCCATGATCCAGTTCAGGATGTTGAACAGGAGTAAAGGACCAGCTATGTGGAGCCCCCGTGCCCAAAGCGACAGGATGTTGTTTGCTACAAAATGGAGACAAATGCTTGAGGAAACTCCTAATGTTGACTTTTACCAGGATATGGTAAATGGATTATTGATAAAAGACAACCGGGCTTGTGGTGTAGTAACAGGCCTGGGGCATGAGATAAAGGCTAAATCAGTAGTGCTTACAAATGGCACTTTTTTGAATGGCGTAATACATATTGGGGAGAAGAGGTTGGGTGGCGGAAGGATGGCTGAAAAAGCCGCAACAGGCATTACTGAGCAATTGTTAAGCCTTGGTTTTGAAAGCGACCGCCTTAAAACCGGAACTCCGCCACGTATTGATGGCCGGAGTTTGGACTATTCTAAAATGGAAGAGCAGAAAGGAGATGAAGAAATTATTGGTTTTAGCTACTCCAACACAAAAAAAATAAAACCTTCCGAACAAAGAAGCTGCTGGATCACCTATACCAGCCAACAGGTACATGATATTTTAAGGACAGGATTCGATAAAAGCCCCATGTTCCAGGGAAGGATACAGGGAACAGGTCCTCGCTACTGCCCAAGCATAGAAGATAAGATCAACCGTTTTGCAGAAAGAGACAGGCACCAGCTTTTTGTAGAACCAGAGGGTTTCAATACAGTAGAGATATACGTAAATGGATTTTCTTCCTCTTTGCCAGAGGAAGTACAGTACAAAGCTTTGCAGTTGGTTCCGGGTTTTGAAAACTGCAAAATGTTTAGGCCGGGCTACGCAATTGAGTACGATTACTTCCCGCCAACACAACTTAAATTCAGTTTAGAAACAAAACTGATTGGCAACCTGTTTTTTGCAGGGCAAATAAATGGAACAACAGGTTATGAAGAAGCTGCCTGCCAGGGATTAATGGCTGGTATTAATGCTCACCAAAAAACAAGAGAATTGGAGCCGGTGGTTTTAAAAAGGAGTGAAGCCTATATTGGAGTACTTATAGATGATCTCATAAACAAGGGAACCGATGAGCCATACCGCATGTTTACAAGCCGGGCAGAGTTCAGGACTTTGTTAAGACAGGATAATGCCGATTTAAGGCTCACCGAATTGAGCTACCGCCTTGGATTGGCATCACAGGAAAGAATGGAAAACGTAAGAGCGAAAGAAGAAGGGGTTGAAAAAGTGAAATCAATATTGAGTTCCATAACCCTTGATCCGTCTGATATTAATCATTTCCTGGAAAGTGTTTCTTCTTCGCCATTAGCACTAAAGCAAAAGGCTTCCCAAATAATATTGAGACCTAATATCAGTATTGCCCAAATGCAGGAAAGTGTTGAAAAGATAGAAACTGCTTTAGCTGGCATAGATACAGAAATTGTAGAGCAAGCGGAAATACAGATCAAATACGATACTTATATAGAGAAGGAAAAGGAACTGGTTTCAAAAATGAGCCAGTTGGAAGACTTGGTAATACCAGATAATTTTAATTATGAAAAGCTTGTTTCTTTAAGTACAGAAGCAAGACAAAATTTAAAAAGATCCGCCCACGTACACTTGGCCAGGCATCCCGTATTTCGGGAGTTAATCCAAGTGATGTTCAGATACTAATGGTATTTATGGGCCGTTAATTATATAAACACTTGTTAATCATGCAATTACGCTTTTCGGCTGCATCAGACAAAGCCACCGTTTTTGAAAAAGTAACAGAGTATCTGAACCAACAAAACCTGGCGGTTAATAAAAAGGATGACACCCGGCCATGGGGTGGTTTTTTTGTTTTGGATGAAGCTGAAGCAGAAAAATTCATCAGTCTTTATTTTCCGCATCTTACAAAACAAGATTTGTCAATATCTGGCAAACTAAGCCCTAAAATATTAGTCGTTGGTCCCAACAAGCGGCTTAGCTGGCAATACCATCACCGCCGTGCAGAAATATGGAAACTCATTGGCGGAACTGCCGGTGTTGTTACAAGTGATACAGACCACGAAAAAGAAACAACCCACTTAAAAATTGGCGACATTATTCAATTACAAAAGGGAGAAAGGCACCGTCTTATTGGTTTGGCTGGCTGGGGTATTGTTGCCGAAATATGGCAACACACAGATGCAGACAATCCAAGTAATGAAGATGATATTGTAAGACTGCAAGATGATTTTGGCAGGTAAGATATTATAATTTATAGTAATACAAAGTTAAGCTATTTTCTGTAGTTCACCTGATTCAGCAGGAAAACGATAAGGTAATTTTTTGACTTCAACAGGAAGGGTTTCTTCGACAACATTATCTTCTTCAAACTCAATTCTCCGGGCAATATCCTGTAAGGAAGAAAGTCTTTGTACTATATAAGGTATCGTATCAAGCCCTGAGGCAAACTTTAGAATGTAACTGTAAATACCAAACAGGCTTCCCGCCATTAGTGCGGAACTGTGAATATTCTTAGATACCATTAATGATACTGTAATTATAAGCAATACCATTAGTTCCATAAAACCAAAATTTAATGCCTCTTTGTTGGAGATTTTTATTTGCCACTTCCTGAGGTTGTTGTAGTGGTTTTGTATTTTTATTTTATTGCCGGTTGAAATTACATCCACTTGTTTTTCCAGCTCATCATTTCTTTCCTTGTTTAGCCTGTTCATTTTTTTTCCATATACATAACTCACTATCATAACAGGGAGCAGTATGCCAAAGCAAATCAGTGCTATCCTTTTATCATAAAAGAAAAGAATAATAAGAGAGCCGGCCAGGTTGTAAAAAGCTTCCAGTACATATACCAGGTCGTGTTCCAAAAAATCAACAAATTCCCTTGCTAATGTAGAGTGGGCGCTTAGTTTTGATACCTCTAATTTATTAACCCGGGGGCTTAATAATTTTGTAACAAGAGATGTGTAAATGGCAGAATAGGTACGGGTGTCATATATATGGCGAATGGTGCCAACAGAAAGATAAACAAGATGCACCACCCCAAGAATGATCAGGCCATTGTAACTTCCTTTTATGATGCCATTAACCGCTTCGCCAAAAAAATAAAAACGCAATAAACCTCCAATGGTTTCTATTGTAAACAATGCATACGTAATACCTAATTGATATTTATGCTTTGAAAAAAGAGTCCTTAAAATGTCAAATTTTGCCATACAACTATCTCCCTACTATGAATAAAGTACTACCTGCGGTGATACCACAGAAAAATTTACAAGAATGGATTAGTAAGACAGAAAGTGTCTAGGTTAGTTTAAGCTGTGGTTTTTCTTCCCTTTCTGTTACGGAGTTGTTTTCAATTCCTGTAATTAAACCACGGCAGTTGGGAGCGCCGCACTGGCAGTTAAAAGGCTCCATATTTTCATCCAGGAAGGAAGCATAGTCAAGGGTTAGTTCTTCATCCTTTAAAATATTCCTGATGGCAATCACATTTAAACCGTTGTATGCTGTATTAGGCGAACAACTGTGATTTTGAGGAGCCCACTCACACGGATTATTATCCCAAAGCAAAAATACCTCTTTACTAAGAGGATAAGCGTATTTTCTAAAAATTTCCTTTTGGTTAACATCCCAGTTTTGTTCAACATTTTTCTTCGTAACAATCCGCTGGGCAAGCTCTTCTCCTTTGAAAACCACTTCATTAGCATAAATTTTCTCGACAGCATAAATACCATATCCTGCGATGGGGCTACCCTTTACATAATATTTTTTTTGCTTTTGTTTGTAACGGGCAATGCCCTCGGTGATAATGTGCTGTAAAAACCTCGCCTGTCCATAACCATCATACTTCAGGATATAATCGGCGCTGCCTTCATATCCATCTTTATAAAACACCGAACAGGTAAAATTGATCTCTAAGAAAAATAATTCGCCGGCAGTATTCATTCTGAAATCAAGCCTGCCATAACCAACACCATTAAAGGCTTTGAATATTTTTTTTGCAGCATCCTTCAGCTTTTCAACAATTGTTTCATCGGCTACCGGAATATTTGCATTGGGATGAAGCTCCGAAGTTTTGAGCGAATAAGTTTTGTATTGAAAACCGTCAGGGAAAATATATTCTACAGGATGAAAAACTGTTGGCTCATTTCCAGCGTTGGCAGCCAGCATTACGGTAAACTCTCTTCCTTCTACATACTCTTCTACCAGCAAGGGGGCATATTCATGAACAATAGCCGACACCTTGCTCTTTAATTCTTCTAAATTTCTAACAAGGCTGCTATGGTCAACACCAAGACTGTCGCCGGCTTTATGTGGTTTTACAAAAAGAGGATAACGCAATTTGCTGCAGGAGCTTTCTATATTTTGATTTTTGTCTTCTATCAGAACAAATTCAGGAGTTGAAACAGCTTCTGTATATGCTACATATTTCATTAACTCTTTTGGAGGATCGTACAGCAAAGATGTTGGCCCGGTAAAAGGAAGATTAAGCAGTTCTAAAAAATAAATCACATCAATAGAAGGCACTTCCCATTCAAGATAACCTTCGCAGAGGTTTACAAATATGTCGTAGTTATTCTTCTTTAATTCTTTTAATTGCTTGTAAGTGGTAAGCTTATTAAGAGAGATATGATCAAATTTTGCTGAAGGAATTAAATGCGATAAATCCCTTGGTGGATCATAATCTTTATAATCAACATCACAGGTGGAATAGTCAGGCTGCAGTACACAGATTTTTAATTTTTCCCAGTCGGGGGAAAATGATTTACCGTCTTGTTTATGATTGTTAGCTGGTTTACCTGGCATTGGATATGTTTACTAAACTCAATGATTTTTTTCTTGCAGACACAGTGGATATGTTGTGCCTTTCAAGTGCATTATTAATGATCTCCATAACAAGTTCAGGAAATGTTTTGCCAGTAACTTTTAAAATGGCCCCGATAGAAGTAAAGTTTTCATCTTCACTGATGCCACATTGAGCATTTACTTCAAGCACATATAATTTCCCTGTTCTGCCATCTTTCCTGATATCAATTCTTGTGTAGCCTGTCCCTTTTACCGAGACAAATGCTTTCCAGCTTAATTTTTTCACCTCTTCAACATCGGCTTCGTTTACTGTTGCATATTCATAAAAATTTTCTTCATTGGGCATTGCATTCTCTTCCTCATAAATTTCCCAAAGCCTGTCGAAGCTTAAAAATTTTTCATCTTCTGGTAAGGATTCATGAAATACTCTTTCAACAGGCTCATAAATTAAAGTTCCTGCAGGGTTGTTGTAATCACCTACTAAAAAACTTGTAAACTCCTGCCCGGGAATAAATGATTCTGCAATCAAACCGTCGGTAGCAAGATTCCATCCACGATAGCCTTCAAACATTTGCTTTATCAGTGCCGATGCCTCTGCCTCTGTATGTACCACATTTTTTGTACCTACACCCATACTGCCACCCGAAACAGAAGGCTTAATGATAACGGGTGTACCCAATCTTTCAAAAAGACCCTTCACATTGTGCCTTTCACTTTTTATTGCTTCCCAGGCTGGTGTAGGGATTTTGGCTTTATCAAAACGCTTCTTCATAGCGATCTTGGAAGTGGTGATATGATAAAAGAATTCTTCGGAGCCGGTATAAGCCAATTTTCTTTCTTCTAAAAGCCTTACAACAGAAATACCTGGCGTTCCATTTACTTCATCGCCATCACAAATATTTAATACAATAGGAAAGCAACTATTATTATCCCTTTCCACAACAATCTGCTCAATTACTTCATCATAATCTTCCATTGTTACAGGTTGCCACTGCCATTGCAGATCAAGTGCTGCAAATGTTTTAGTGTATTCTTCTATACTTTGGGAAAAATCGTAGTAATAGTCGATGGTTTCGTCCCTGGTTTGTACAAAGGGTGCCAATACCCAAATCTTCACAGGAAGATTTAATGGATTACAATGCCCGAAATGGAGTTCAGCCATGGTTTCAAAAAGAGCAGTGTGAATAAAATGGTTTAGTAAAAAGGCTTTAACCTGATTCTTCTGTAAAGCGATGATTGACGATAAATTGGACTTTTATTTAGCGTAAAACCTTTTGTATAGTAAATGTATGTAAACGAGGGAATAATAAAAAAATTCAGAAGAGGTATTTCACAAAAAAATTCAATTTAAGTAATAAGGCAAGCGGAGAGTTACTAAAAAAATAAAGTGCTTATACCAGGCCAGCAATAGTAAAATAACGATTATGACTTCAGAATTTACCGGGCGAAAAAATCAGCAAAACCCCTATAGTACAGCATTTGGGGTTACTTTAACTTTACATCAAATTCAATACTTATGACAAACAGTAATGTTAATGGCAATCTATTAGCCCAGGCGATGCGTTCGGTAGCATCTTTTTGGAGCAACCTATTTGTTTCAAGTTCTACTAAAGAGTTTAATCGATTAAAGGATTTCATCGCATCCTGATTTTGCAAAACACCGGCAACACTTTTTTCATGCATATTAAATGCAAAAAGGAGGCTGTGTGTTCTCTAATGACTTACATACCCATTGCAGGCCTTTGATTATTAAGGCCGACTTCGCTTAAGTCGATCACTTTAGCCTGTCTTACCCCACTTTCAATATCTTCCAGCAATTGTTTTTTTATCGATGCATCGTAAAGGTTTGCTATGGCGCACGCTTTGTCAAACTCTGTGTGCATGCCATATGATTCCAGTAAAGGGGTTACGTTACCAAACTCTGGGAATACAATAAATTTTTTTACAAAGTAGAAAACCTTTCCCTGGACTTTTTTTGTATAGCATGTAAAATTTGTTTCCATAACGGTATCATTTTCGGTCAAATAATTAAATAGCCTTTCATATTAAGAAGCGAAACTATTTTTGAGAGGAAATTCAGAGGATGGGACGGAAACGGGAATTCAGGATAACTGAACCGCATTAGCGGTCCTTAAATTTTAAAACGGGAACTTATATTTAAAACTAAATATTGCTTAATTAAAAAAGAACGCATTGATCCTTTTAGGAAAGGATGTAAACAAACCAGACTGCTGATAAATAACCTTGCTTTTCTGTTTAATCCTTTCCGCCGTCATCACAAAGCCTAATGATGGTAAGCTAACTTTTACGCTTTTGTACTTAACAGAAATTGTTTTTTCCTTATACTCCACAGCCGGGGCGTCTAATATTTTCGCTTCACAACCAACCTCAACTGCTGTTTTTTCAAGTTTAATCTCAGCGTAAGTGTCCGTTACTTTTCTCACAATATCTATTTCGCCATCACTGATAATGGCCGGTTTCGATTTCCAGTAGGCAATAGTAACTACCCAGGAAAATGATAAAAGAGATTTGATTTCTGTTTCAGGAATGTGAACGAAAACAACCGAGCTAAAAAGAGGCTGTTCTGCTGTTTTTTTATACTCTCCCCTCCCTCCTTCTATAGAAGTAACAGGGCAAAAGTTTTCGATTCCTTTTTTGTTCAGTAAATAGACAAGCTTCTTTTCCTTTAATGGCCTTGTATAAACTGCATACCAGTTACGGTTCATTTGTAATAGTTTTTGCTTTGAAAACTGCAGTTTTTCAATTACGTATCAGACAGGATGCTTTTTCAGAGGAATGTGAAATCAGGTAATTAAAGGAAGTTCAAATGGATATTTTGGAAATATTTTACTCAGGGGTAAAACAAACATACAATTTCTTTTGAAATAATCAACAGGTTTTCCCCATTTTCTTTTTTGGAAAAATCCAGATTATAAAACAACATACGGATAACTTAAAAATTGGTTTGCTTTAATGATATATTTTTGACAAAACAGTTATTATGGAACAAACCAACCTGGGCGTGGGCACACGCCTGCAGCATACACAGTATGGCCCTGGCGTAATAGTGGGTATCCGCTATGCCACTTATCTTATCTCTTTTATCAATCATGGTATTAAGGAGGTGGAAAAGCAAGACAGCAGCCTTGATGAAATAATACCGGAGAGTGTAACAGAAGAAATAGAAACTGCCAGTGAAGTAGAAAAGTCGCTATTAAAGATTTTGCGTATGTGGGGCGGCATGAATGAAACGGTACCCTTGGGCGACAGGTGGAAAGGCGGTACTATGTTGCTGCAACCTTATGATAAAACACAGAAACCAAAGGAAATTCCTGTTGAGGATTTTTTTCACAAAATTGTAATGTTGAGAGACAGGCTCCGTGTGCTGGAACAAAACATTAACAGCAATAAGAAACTTAGTGACGAAGACAAGGTGAACATACAGCAATATATAACCCGTTGCTATGGCTCACTCACTACGTTCAATGTATTGTTCAAAAACAAAGAACAATGGTTTGTGGGAGATAAAGGCGAATAAGATATTATTTTATTATAGTAAATACCAACAATGCCCCGGTTGCTTAAAAGCCTTTATATACAGGTGCTGATTGCTATTGCAATTGGAATTTTGCTTGGGCATTTTTATCCCGATTTTTCTGTGCAGTTGAAGCCATTGGGTGATGGCTTTATAAAATTAGTGAAGATGATGATAGCGCCTGTTATTTTCTGCACTATTGTAACGGGTATTGCCGGAATGCAAAACACAAAAAAGATAGGAAGCGTAGGATTAAAGGCTATCGTTTATTTTGAAATAGTAACCACATTGGCATTGATAACCGGCCTGCTTGTTATCAATATTATGAAACCAGGCGCTGGTATGAATGTGAAAATGGAAAGCCTTGATGCAAGTGCCGTGGAGCAATATGCAACACAAGCAAAAGCTCAGAACCTGCAGGGATTTATTTTAGACGTGATACCAGAAAATATTATCAGCGCTTTTGCCCACAATCATTTGCTGCAGGTGTTGCTGTTTTCTTTACTGATGGGTTTTGCATTAAGTAAAATAAAAGAGAAGGCAGCACCATTGCTTAAAGGAATACAATCGCTGGAGGATGCGTTGTTCGCCATTATAAAAATGATAATGAAACTGGCACCGCTTGGCGCTTTGGGTGCCATGGCTTTTACAGTGGGAAAATATGGCATTGGTTTGCTGGGTCCGCTCAGCAACCTGATGATCTGTTTTTACATTACTTGTGTAATTTTTATTGTGGTAATATTAGGAGGCATACTGAAGTTTGCCGGCTTTAATATTTTTAAATTGCTCCGGCATATAAAGGAAGAGTTATTGATCGTTCTCGGCACATCTTCTTCAGAACCGGCTTTGCCTGGTTTGATTGAAAAGTTAGAAAAGGCGGGCTGTAGTGAACCCGTTACCGGGTTAGTGGTACCTACCGGCTATTCATTTAATCTTGACGGCACCTGTATTTATCTTACCATGGCGGCGGTGTTTTTGGCGCAGGCCACCAACACGCCGATGGATATTACGCATCAAATTACTTTATTATTAGTGCTGTTGCTTACTTCAAAAGGTGCTGCGGGGGTTACGGGTAGTGGCTTTATTACGCTTGCGGCCACATTGCCTGCCATCGGGCATATTGATGTGGCGGCTATCACTCTTATATTGGGTATTGACCGGTTTATGAGTGAAGGCCGTGCCCTTACCAACCTGATTGGGAATGCAGTGGCTACTGTGGTAGTAGCCAAGTGGGAGAAAGAGATTGATATGGAGGTGGCGAATAAAGTGATTGTTTAGGGCTTATAACTTTCCTGTAATTAACATCTGAATGAATAACAACGATTGAAGATATAATATAAATACAATGCTAGTAGCCGCATAGGTATCTTTCCCAATAGCAGATAAAAGTTTTACACAGCACGTTCATATCTCCAAACTACCGTTTGTTTAATATGTACTTTTATGCCCAAATGAAAAGTATAATGCAGCGTAGAAAATATTTGTGTTTGTTGTGGGTGCTTTTACTGAGCGGCGTAACGATGGCACAGGCGCAAACAAGTTTAAAACTCAAGTTTAAAAAGAGTACCATTTTTGCCGGTATTGAAGTGGGCAGTAAAGGTGTGAAGATGAGCCTGGTGGAGATTGATAAAAAAGCGGTGAGGGCAGGATCGTTTCATTTACTGAAAGACAGCTCGGTGAATACAGATTTTATTTCTTTTAATGAACCAACGTTTACAGCAACACTGGATGGACTTACTGGTATGTTTAATTCCATCAATAATAGATATCAAATACCGTCTGACAGAATTTTTACTGTAGTGAGCAGTGGTGTAAAAGGCCAGGCTGAAAAAGATAACAAGACAGCGTGGATACAAAAACTGGTTGATTCTTTCAGGGTGAAGAATTAAGGAACCAGAAAGAAAAGTGGAAGTGGTGGATATTAAAGAAGAGGCAAGGCTTAGCCACATGGGCATTGTACCGGAAGAAAAGCGCTTCACTACTTTTTTAGTGGATATAGGAAGTGGTAATACCAAGGGCGGATATTTTCCTACTGAAAATACAAACGAGATACGGTTGTTCCAGGTGAACTGGGGAACCAAGAGCATTACCAATGCAACGGAAAAAAGATTGGAAGGCAGACAAGAGTATTACTAATTACAGCAGGCAACTGGCCCGTGTGCTTAGTGGCACACCCAACACAGAAATTGAATATGCAGTAAATGTAAGCGGCGCATATAACATGAGTGATAATATTGCTTTCAGTGGCGGCATTGCCTGGAGTGTCAGTACACTGTTGTTTCCTGAAATGGTTGATAACAATGTAGTGCCGGTAACATATGATGAAGTGCAGAAGTTTGGTGAAAGGCTGGTGAGAAATTACAATGATTTTAGCACAGATAATTTCTGAGAAAAATCACTGATAACAGTTTGATAAAGCTGCTGTAACAAAAGAAGTGAAAGATGTAAATAAAGTATTTGACCAAAAAGCGCTGATAGCAGGTGTTGGCTTACTGCTGAAAATAATGCGCCAGTTTGAAGGTGTGTATGAAAAGAAACAATTTTATTTAGTGAAGAACGGACAAGTGGGCTGGGTATCTGCTTATGTGGATGAAGGCGCTATGATGAGCCGTTAATATCGCAATCAACAATATCTTATGTACTTATTTATGAAGGACAACAAATTTTATCCCCTGCTTACCGTGTCGGTCCTTTTCCTGGTCGTTTCATTTGTGCTGCTGTGTGTGCTGGGATATAACTTTTATAAACAACAAAAAGGCAACAAGCCAACCATTGCTGTAGCGGCACCCCCCAAAAATGATGGATGCTGCTGCAGAAAAAACCCGTGATACCTTACAAAGATGTATGCAGCTACAGTCGGCAATTTTACTCCTGATACTGGTATAGATTCTGCCATGAATAAAGCAGACAGCACACAGGTAAGTATGATGGATAATAAACTGGGCGATGTGTACAAATTGAAAACAGAAATTAATTCATTGTTGAAAGACAGTAGCAGTTCTATTGCCGATCTTGAACTTGCCCGGTATAAAATAAATGAACTGCAATTAAAAGTGGATGATTTGAAAACAAGGAATATTGATGTTGAAAAGGAAAATAAGAGACTCAGGGCTTTGCTGGAACAATTTGCAGTGAGTAATAATAGCATTGCTTCTTCCGGCTAACAGAAATAATGATAGTAATGAAAGGCCAGCTAGAAAAGATAAACAGTTCTTCTCCTGTTTTCAGCGCCAGCGATTTAAAACTATCTGCTGCTAATGATGCTGATGCAGAAGTGGCCAGTGCTGATGATGCAGAGAAGTTTGTTGGTTCGTTGGTGGTGCGTAACAGTTTGGTGCAGGGTATGGGAGAAGTGATGCTGGTGCTGATACAGCCAGATGGAAAAGTATTACGCAATGCCTGGGAAAGCGGCAGCTTTGATACGGATGGCGGTAAAAAAATATACAGCCGCAAAATAAAATTTGACTACAACAAGGGGGAGCTCCGCCGCATTAATTTTTCTGTGCCCGCAGATAATATTCAAAAAGGAACGTACACATTGCAGGTATATAATAATGGAAGGGTGATTGGAAGAGTGGCGAAGGTGGTGAGCTAAAAGGATAAAAAAGAAAATAAGGCAAAGAAGTCTTGTTGCATTTTTCTTCAACCGTTTAGCAGGGATCAAGACGACTATGTGCTAGAAGGATAAATAAGAAAATAAGGGAATGAAGGATTTTCTTTTTATGCTTCTTTTCTTCTTCAACTTTGTAGCTATTATACAGTGGGCTAAAAGAATAAAAAAGAAAATAAGATAAAGAAGGGTTTTCTTTTTTATGTTTTTTTTCTTCTTTAACCTTATAGCTAATATTTTCTTTTTCTTTTGGAGAGGTAACTATGCCACAAAATAAACGCTGCAATAGTTCTGTGCGGTTTCCATTTTTCTGCAAGTAATAATAATTCTTCTTTGCTGGTATGTTTTGGAAGGTTTTTCACTTCTTTCAAACTGTTTACTAAAGCAATATCGCCTAGTGGAAAAAGATCGGTGCGCTGCAATACCATCATTAAATAAACATCCACCGTCCAGTCGCCGATGCCTTTTATTTTTTTGAGTTCCGTTCTTACTTCATCATCTGGAGCAAGTGCCAATTTTTTAAATTGAGTTGTTTGGTGATGATGGCTTCATGCCAAATGCCTTGCATAAATAATTTTTGCCTGCTGAAATAACAGGCTTTTAATTCTGCATCAGTAAGTGATAAAACTTTTTGTGGTGTAACAGTCACCAATCTTTTCTTTTAGTTTGTTGATTGCTGCTTTTGCAGAAGCTAATGAAACCTGTTGCTCTAATATGATATGAATGAGTGTTTCAAAACCATGCTTGCGTTTCCATAGCGGAGGATAACCGTATGTATCAATAATGTTGTTTTAAATCTGCATCTTTTTTTGCAAGGCTATTGCAATGATCTATAAAATTGGTTTCATCAAAAATGTAGATGCCACTTTTTTTTCACTCTTTTCATTATTGCTACACTTAGCTTTTTCTTTGGCTTTAAACTTTTCTATCGCATCTTTTGTAAAACTGCTTAACACCAATTCTTCCACTGATTGCATGCCCTTTCTTTTAATAGTTCATCCCAATGCTCTGTTCCTTTCCAGAACATTTTTTTCATTTCCGCCATTGCTTGTGGACTGCTGTGTGCCAATGTATCTGCAAGCCGGTAAACCGCTTCATCCATATTTTCAATATTAGCATGCACTTCAGCAAACAATCCTTTTCGTTTTGCCCAGTCACTGTTGCGCCATGATGCAGCATCTATTGCCAATGCACTGAATGCACCGGCACCAATTTTTCTTTCTACTGCAGGGCCAACAACAAATGGACCAATGCCAACGGCCAGTTCACTTAATTTTATATCTGCACCTTCCACTGCAATAGCATAATCTGCAGCAGCAGCAATACCTACACCGCCGCCAACACATTTACCATGTATCCTTGCAATAATAAACTTAGGGCATTTACGCATGGCATTAATTACATGGGCAAAGCCGCTGAAAAATTTTAATCCTTCTGCTTCATTTTTTATTGCAACCAGTTCATCAAAAGAAGCACCGGCACAAAATGCTTTTTCTCCTGGGCTTTTTAATATAATCACTTTTGTTTCATCATGTGTGCCGGCAAAATGAATTTCATGAGCCAGGTCTTCCAATATTTTTCCGGGAAGCGAATTGCTTTGCGGATGAAAAAATTCTATTGTGGTGATTCCTTGGTGATGTTTCGGTTTTAACGTAACCGTTCATGTGTTATATTTTTTTGGCTAAAAGGATAAAAAAGTAAAGAAGGCAAAAAAAGAAGTATTAGACGATTTTTCCTTGGTCTTGATCTTTTAGTAATTTAATAATTCTCTTCCAAAATTATTATAAACTCTGTGAATTCCATCTTTCATCAACTCTTCTTTAAAATTAAGGATCATTCCATGTTTTAAGTTTAACAAAGATAGTTGTGTTCTTATTTGTTTAAAATAAACCGGCGGTAATGGATAAACAGATTTTAATTCTAATACCAACATATCTTCAACAAATCAAATCTAATTTATAAGCATTCTCAATATATAATTCATCATATTCTATTGGAAGCAATAACTGCCGTTCAACTTTATAACCAAGCTTTATCAATTCGTAATAAAGTATTTCTTCATACACTCTTTCAAAACAACCCGGCCCGATCCTCCTATGAATTTTTATGCATAAATCAACAACTACAGCAATGCAATTCTTCTATTGAAATCAGTCATATAGTAAAGTTGTAAATAGAATAATTTAGTACAAACGGTTGGCTCTAAAAAACTTCTTTTTTCTTCTTTTCTCTTTTGGTGCGTTTATCCTTCTAGCTCATTTCTTTGCCACCATTGTCAATATAGTTGCCACGCCTGTTACCTCATCCTGTTTCATCAAAAAACTCCACCAGCCATTTTACAATTCCCTTTATCAATATCATCACCTCTTTTAAAATCTTCCGGCTTTTCAATCACTCTTTTATCATTGGGTAATTTTTCTTTACAGGTAAAACGGATATATACTTCAGCACCAGGATAAACAGGTTTGGTAAAACGCAATTCATCAATACCATAATTCAACAGCACCGGATTTTTTTCATAACCATCAACAAACAAACCTGCGGCAATACTCATAATAAAATAACCATGTGCCACCTGCTGCTCAAACATGGTTCCGGTAAAATCGGTTGTTTTAATATGAGCATAAAAATGATCACCGCTTAAATCAGCAAATCGGTCAATATCTTCAGCAGTGATAATTCTTTTTTCTGTGATGATCTGGTCGCCTATCTGCAACTCTTCAAAATATTTTTTAAATGGATGTTTGCCTGGATTCTTTTCCTTTTGCATTGGGTTGATACACATTGGTGATTTCTGTCAACATGGTTGGAGAACCTTGCAATGCAGTACGTTGTAAATAATGTTTTACACCACGGATGCCACCCATTTCTTCTCCGCCACCTGCCCTGCCCGGGCCACCATGCACCAATAACGGCAATGGTGAGCCGTGCCCGGTACTTTCTTTGGCACATTCATTATTTAATACCAATATTCTTCCATGATGTGTTGCTGAACCGATAATATATTTTCTTGCTTCTTTATATCAGCAGTTACAATAGTAGTAACCAAACTTCCTTTGCCCAATTTGCTTAACGCAATGGCATCATCAATATTCTTATAAGGCATTAATGTACTTACCGGACCGAAAGCTTCAATGTTATGTGGTTCAAATGAAGAGTGCGGTTTTTCATTCAATAATAATATCGGAGAAATAAAAGCACCTTTTTCTGCATCTGCATCCAACACCTGCACACTATCTAAACTACCGTAAATAATTTGTGATGAGGCTAATAATTTTTGAACCTGCTCTTTTACTTCATTGCGTTGAGAGATTCCTGCAAGGCTTCCCATTCTTACTTTTGCGTTTAACGGATTACCAATTATAGTTTGTGCTAATGCTTTACCCAAAGCAATATGAACATCTTCCAATTTATTTTCCGGAACAAATATTCTCCTGATGCCAGTGCATCGCTGCCCGGCTTTCAATGTCATTTCTTTTCTTATCTCTTTAATAAAAATATCCCACTCCGGCATATCCGGGTGTTACATCTTGCCAATACAATACAATTCAAACTATCTGCTTCCATTGTAAAAGGAACATTCTCTCTTAAAATATTCGGATTGCTTTTCAGCATTAATCCTGTTGACGCACTGCCGGTAAATGTTACCACATCCTGGCTGTTTACATGGTCGAGTAAATCTCCAGCACTGCCACATATCAATTGCAAAGCACCTTCAGGCAAAATTCCGGAGGCAATGATTTCTCTTACCACAAGCTTCTGTCATATAATGAAGTAACTGTTGCAGGTTTTACAATCGCTGGCATACCAGCCAATAAGTTCACCGCAATTTTTTCCAGCATGCCCCACACAGGAAAATTAAATGCATTGATATGAACTGCCACGCCTTCTTTTGGGGAAAGAATATGCAGACCCATGAATGTATTATTCTGGCTGAGGTTGTGGCTTTCACCATCAATGCAAATCACATCATCAGGAAATTTTCTTCTTAAGAGATGCGTTGGCAAATAAGTTGCCAATACCACCTTCAATATCCACCCAGCTATCTGCTTTGGTGGCACCGGTTTGGTAGGATACACTGTAAAATTTATCAAGATGATTTCTTAAATGCAATGCCAGTGCTTTCAGCATATTGCCTCTTTCATGAAAAGTCATTTTACGTAAAGCAGGATTGCCAACATTTCTTCCGTATTCAATAATGCTTTTAAAATCTAATCCTTTAGTGGAAGCTGCAGCAATGCTTTCGCCGGTAACGGCATTGTATAAAGTTTGTCCATCACCATCGCCGGTTATCCATTGGCCAGTGATATAGTTACCGAGTTTGTTCATGTGCAATCGTTGTTTGAGATGGCAAACTTACAAAAAGCACAATGGATTTGATTTTGTAAGTTTGATAAATAAAAAAGGCAAGCCCGTAAGCTTGCTTCCTTTAAAAATATTTATCATCCAGCTTACAATTCTTGAATCAATCTCCCCACATATCCGTCCAAAAATTTCATCCACCGTTCCCTCTCCTTTTAAATACACAGCTTTATCAAAGCCTTTGTAATAATCTGCAACGGCTGCAGTTTTACTATGATACACTGCAATTCGCTGCCGTATCACAGCTTCATTAGTATCATCGCTGCGGCTGCTGGTTTCACCACGTTTTAATAAACGCTTTACCAGTTCTTCTTCACCTACTTCCAGCGCCAGCATTACTTTAATCTCAGGTCTTTTTTAATTCCAGTAATTTATCAAGCGCTTCTGCCTGTGCAGCCGTACGGGGAAAGCCATCAAATAAAAATCCTTTTGCATCAGGATTGGCATCCAGGGCAGAACTTATCATTCCAATCACCACTTCATCAGGAACCAAATGGCCCTTATCCATCAATTTTTTTGCTTCCAATCCCAATGCTGTTTGTTGTGCTATTTCTGAACGGAGCAGGTCGCCGGTACTAAGGTGCTTCAATCCATATTTGGCTATCAGCTTTTCGCTTTGCGTACCTTTACCACTGCCGGGAGGGCCAAAAAGTATTAAATTGAACATATTTGATTGACTGCCGTTGTATTGGTGAGGAAACAAATATAGCAGTTGGGCTTTAAATATCCATTAACATTTTAAAGTTTCTGTTGAAAATCCTTATAAATATTGCTATCGTATGTAAGGTTTTCACATTAAACAACGTCTTTACTATAAAATGAAACAGGTAACATTCATATTAATAATATTATCACTTGGTTTTTCAAGTTGTAACAGTCAGAATACTCAATTAAAAAAAGACAGTATGGAAACAAAAGAAAACAATCCCGTTTATTCACACACCGACAGTTCGAAAGTGAATGTGCCGGATACAGAATGGAAGAAAGTTTTACCGGCAGATGTGTATCAATATTGCCCGTGAAAAAGGAACAGAAAGGGCTTTTACCGGAAAATTTTATGAACATAAAGAAGTAGGAACTTATTATTGTGCTGCTTGTGGCAATCCATTATTTGCCAGCAATGGAAAATTTGAAAGCAGTTGCGGCTGGCCAAGTTTTTTTGAACCAATCACAAATGGCAGTATTATTTATGCACCTGATAATGCCTATGGCATGAGCCGTACCGAAGTAATGTGTGGCCGCTGCAAAGCGCATTTGGGCCATGTGTTTGAAGATGGGCCGCCGCCAACAGGGTTGCGCTATTGCATCAATTCTGTAATACTGGATTTTGAAGAAAGCAAAGGATGCAGAGAAAAACTTTAATGAGAACAAATAAAAGAAGGGCGCTTATTTAAGCGCCCTTCTTACTTATATAAATAACATCAATTCTTCTTCAGTAATATCCTTCGCTGGCTAAAGTTGTAAGCAGCATCAATAAACTCAAGCATTTTGCTAAAATTTTCTTTGTTGATCTTTGCCTGCTTGTACACTTTTTTCACATTTATTTTAAGAATGTTTCCTTCTATTACCGCTTTAGTAGTAAAAGCACCGATCTCATTGTCTACTTTCCTGGTTAAGGCCTGTAATACCTTTAACCGTATAGCCTGCAGGAACTGTAAAGTTGATATCCCATGTAAATATTCGTGGGATAGCGTACATCAGTATCATATTTACGCTGGCGGTCTTCAGGCTTTACCTGCACCTGTCCACCCATTAACCCCGGTACGCTAACCAAAAAATTTTTGCCCGCCTTTCTTGTAAGTCGCCCAGCGCAAAGTCTCGCGTGTATTTTAATTCCTGCTTGTTAAATGTCCTTCCATCGGTAATCAAATTAAAATTGTCATACGACATCACATTTTCAAAATCATTCTGCAGCCTTTGTTTCATATACTATGGCTTTCTCTTTTTAAACTCCTGCTTTCTTGCAAACACCAGCCGTTGTATTTCATCCTGTTGTTTTTCAGGCAGCTTATCATAATCGCTTTCGCCATAATAACTAAGATGATCCATTGTCGTATACATTGGTGTACAGCCAATACTGGCCATTCGTGATCTTGTCTTAAGAATGCCTTTTATTTCATCGGTAGAAGCGATGTTGATGTTTTCAATTTTATCATCCAATGCTGGCATCAATTATACCGCAGTGTTGATATTGTTGTTCTACTGTAGTGGTTGGTAAACTGTAATCGCTTTTGCTGTTGGAGTTTTTCCCAGTGTAATTGATATAGGCTTCATTGCCGAAGTAATCATCGTACAAATCATAAGGGTTGGAGTTGGCGGTAAAATTAAAAATGAACTTGTCTTTTACTTTTACCAGCCATATCAGCTCCTGGCCAAAAATAACATCCTTCATTAAGGGTGGTGCTGTTGCTGGTGGTGATCACCAATTCATGCGGAATACCTTTCTTTTTAAACTTCCTGCATCATTACATAAGCAAAATACTGGCTGCCCAAGCTTTTTCCATTCATAGCCATTGCTATGCCTTAATATATAATACACCCGTTTTATAAAATCTTCATCGCTTACATCATACGCTTCTGTTTTTCGCAGGTAATATTCTGCTGTTCCAAAAAGAGATGTTGTATAGTTGGCAATCAGGTTATCCTGTGTAACTTTTTTGCCGCCGTCTGTCATCCATTTTTTCATAAATGCGGTTTACTTTTTTAGCAAGCTCTTCCGGTGTTACCGCTTTTTTCAGTTCGCCCCTGTCGCTGATGAAAAGTTCTTCTGGCGTCGGTTGTTTTTGAATAGATGATCTGAAATTTCACCATTGGCAATGTCATGTATTCATTTACCCAACGGGTGTCTTTTATTTTTTCCCTGTCAGCATCTTTCCATATAAATGTTTTGTATCCATTTGCAGAGCCTTCGGTAAAGTCTGGCGCTCCATTTAAAGCTTTGCTGTTTACATAAGATTTGTCATCCACATTAATTTCAAATTGCTGGTTCATTACCGGGTATTCCCTGTGGCATAAAAAATAAATAGGGTCAAATTCAAGGTTGTTCATCCTCGCCACATCATTATCATTAAAAACGGTGTAAGCATAATCAATAATATCACCCGGCTCTAAATTAGACACAGCAAGTTTGTAATATACATTCACACTTTTTGTATTGTTTTTAATAGTGCTTTGTTTATCAAAATAAGGAGTAAACATGCCCGGCACATCATCCACATCTTCCACCAACACTGCAGTAAGAAGCGATACTGTATCTACCAAACCATCAGGCTTAATGATATGCAATGAAAAGCCATCATTCAAATGCCCGGTGCGGAAATAAAATTGGGAGTAGCGGTCCACAGCATCTTTATCGAGCAGTTGAATTTTTCTGTGCCCTGTTTCAAACACATTCAGTTTATCGGCGCCCTGTACTTTATCAAAAACAAATTTTGTTTTTTGAGAAATGATAACAGCCAGAAAAGCCTTTCCATTTTTCAGGAATTTGATTGGTGCTAAAACTTGCATCGGCTTCTTTAAATGCAGGCTTCAATATTAGCCTGTATTTTATTCGCCAGTTCTTCTTTAATGATCTGGCTATTGCCTGCAAATGGTGCAAACAAAATAAATGTCGCTATAAAAAGAATTATAGATAATGGTTTCATTGGTTTACTGTTTTGGGCTGGGTTTTTTAACAGGAGTTGTTGTTTTGGCCGCAGGCTTTGTAGCTGGTTTGGCTGCCGGTTTTACAGGTGCCGGTACTGCTGCCGGTGTTTCTTTTGGGGCAACATAGTTTGGGTCTTTTTCAACTACCACAATATTATTGTTGAAGTCTTTTAGCTTTTTAAGAAAATCGGACCAGTTTGTAAAATCATCTTTTTTAACTCTTCCTGTATTAATGGAAAGTTGCTTCTTTAATAAAATTTTATTGCCTTGTTGAGAATAAGAACCATTGAAGCCATAATCAGTTGCCTGTTGGTTCATTGTTTCCGGCAGGCCGGTAACTTTATAACCTGGCAATATTTAATTCAATCTCATCTTCTACTGTATATATGCTGTTGAATTCGTAAGGCGCTACCCGTTTTTCATCGGGCATGTAAGAAGAAAGTTTCCTGGGAAAGAAATCAATCCCGGCATACACTTCTTTTTCATCACGGATAATATTGTTGCTTAGATCAATATCGCCTTCTATAACTACTGGTATTTCCCGGTTATTCAAATCAGATGTTTTTACATTGGCAGCAACAAGGTTATCGTTGCCAAACTCCAGCATATCCTGTAAAAATTCTTTTTTCCTGTCTGTAGGCAAACCTTGGTAAAATTGATGAAAGCCAGTTCTTTCTTCCCCGGAAAAAGTTATTTTCAAATGGCCTTTCAAAATATTATCCTGCAAAACAAAGGATGCCTGTGTAAGTATTTTGTTTTGTGATTTATCAGCAACCGGTACTTTAATCACTTCATAGTTCTCTCCTTTTTCAATCAATGCTTCTTTTCCCTGTATGCGGTAAGCGTATTCACCAAAGGGAACATATTTTTCAGTAGCATCTAAAAAGTATGATTTACCGCCGATATACACGGTAGAGATGCAATGATTGTCCACACATAAAGAAGGAACAGAATAATCATAAGGAATATGCCGGGTGCCGATCCATGTCATGTGTGCATCAAGCCCGTTCAGCTTCAGCATTTCTGTAAGCAGGTTGGCCATGCCCTTACAATCGCCATACTTATTTTTAAAAACATCCTGTGCTGTTTGTGGGACAAAGCCTGCATATCCATCTTCAAAAGCGATATAACGGATATTATCCTGCACCCAGTAAAATATTGATTTTACTTTGTCAATGTCTGATGTTTTGCCTTTTATTAATTCTGTTGCTTTTGCTTTTATGGATGTGGGTTGATTATTACATTTTTTATATAAAAGATTATACCATTTATACAGGTCGCCAACATTTTCAAAACCTTTATATTGCTTGCCATCTATGTCAAATGATTTTATCAATATAATTAAATGCGGCAAAGTATAAGCCGCAGGCAGAGCACTGTTTTCAGAAGGTATTGGCGCCAGGTCCCTCATGGTAAAAGTATATGACCGTTTTCTTTCCCACTGTTTCCTGTGTCTTTTCTATTTTGTTGCCGGCAAAGTTCATCTCCCTTATATCAAGCTGCAGCCATGAAGGAACTTTAAGCCTGATGACTTTTTCGTTGGTGGCATAGCTGCTGTGAAACATCACCCTTGTGAGATATTTGGAATCAAGGAATATCTTTTCTACTTCCACCATAGCGCCCAGGCCCATGTTTGGCAGCGTGATATTGTAAAACTTTACACGGCTGTCGTCGTAAAAAATATCGCTGGAGGTAACAGAGCGGTCAAGGGGCTTGGCATTTTTATACAGGCCAAATGAATTGCCGGATTTGTAATACTGTTTAAATTTTGTGATGGCAGAAAATTTATCATAGTACTCACCATACTGCACCATCGCCGCTTCCCTTAAAGAAATGAATTGCACTTTTTGGTTCATGATGGCTGCCACCACGGGGCCGTTGCCATCACCTTTGCCGGGGTCAAAGTCATATTCCTCCACATCAGAAACGCAGGCCGTTCTTTCGTCGGGATATTTCTTTTTTAAACGATAGGCCATTGATTCATCATCATCGCTGACCTGTGCAAAGGCAGCCGAAAAAATAAAAGCAGAAAGAATAAGTAATAGGTAATTTTTCATGAGTGCATATTGGGTTATAAAATGTCAATTATTAAAAGTATAAAAAAAAGCAATTCACGGAACAGAAGCTTATGTTTTTTAACAGATAAAACAATGTTGGGTTGAGAGTTCAGTTGACTTGGCTCAAACCTTTACATTTGCAATCACACATTATTACCAAAACACATTACTATGCCTTCTAACAGGTTAAGCCAGCTTGCAGAAACATTAATTGGTTCTGAAATTGTAAAACTGGGCAACGAGATAAAAGAAAAAATAAAACAGGGGAATAAAATTTACAATTTTACCATTGGTGATTTTGACAGTTCTATATTTCCTATACCGGCAGAACTTCAAAGTGAAATCATATCAGCATTTAACGACTATTATACTACTTATCCACCGGCTGATGGCATTTCAGAATTGAGAGAAGCAGTTGCAAAGTTTTTATTAGAAAGGGAAGGGCTTGATTATAAAACAAATGAAATACTGATTGCTGCAGGCGGCAGGCCATTGATATATGCAGCATACAGGGCTATTGTAGATAAAGGAGAGAAAGTAATTTACCCTGTACCAAGCTGGAACAATAATCATTATGTGCATTTTACCGAAGGGCAACACGTAATGATTGAGGCAAAAAAGGAAAACAACTTTATGCCAACGGCGGCAGAAATAACACCGCATATAAAAGGAGCTTCTTTAATTGCGCTTTGCTCTCCATTAAATCCCAACCGGCACTACATTTAAAAAAGAAGAACTGGAAGCCATTTGTGATTTGGTGATTGCAGAAAACCAAAGCAGGGGTGCCGATGAAAAGAAATTGTATTTGCTATACGACCAGATTTACTGGACACTTACTTTTGGTGATACACAACATTATAACCCGGTTTCATTAAGGCCGCGAAATGAAAGAGTACACCATATTTATTGATGGCATCAGCAAGTCATTTGCAGCTACAGGGGTACGTGTAGGCTGGAGTATGGGGCC
The DNA here is from genome assembly GCA_963814445.1 of uncultured Chitinophagaceae bacterium. Lineage (GTDB taxonomy): Bacteria > Bacteroidota > Bacteroidia > Chitinophagales > Chitinophagaceae > Ferruginibacter. The sequence goes on along the minus strand of CAWFCU010000006.1, from coordinate 83,514 downwards.
AGCACATTTAATTAGCAAAGATGAAAGCCATCAATAGCCATGTGGGTGCCTGGAGCCCGATGGCAGAACAACATGCAACAGCTAATTACTTAAAACAAGACGCAGCAATTGATAAATACTTTACTCATTTTAAAAGTGAAATTTCAGAAAGGCTCAACAGGATTTATGATGGGTTTATCCAGTTAAAAAACGAAGGTTATGACTGTGGATGCGGTTTCTCCACAAGCGGCTATTTATCTTACTATACAAATTAGACCTTGTTGGTAAAACAAACAGCTTCATGGTAAAAAATTAGAAAGGCAAACAGATGTAACAGCTTATTTATTGGATGAAGCAAAACTGGCGGTGGTGCCATTTTCATCTTTTGGGGCTTCTGCAGACAGCACCTGGTACAGGCTTAGTGTGGGTACCTGCAAAAAAGAAGAAATTGAAGAAATGCTTAAAAAACTAAAAGATGCCCTTGAGCATCTTTCGTAATATATTTATATATATAGTAATCGTTAGTTTCTACAGTTTAAAAACACAAAAGGCTTTAATTCCTGCTGCCTGATAGTATTTTTTACAGATGTGTTGTTTGAGGTACATTTGTATTTATTTAAATCAATTACCTCATGTGCAGCAGCAAGATTTTCCATACGCTCTACATCAAACAATAATTCATGCAGCATTTCCACCTGGTGTTCAATGGCTTTGGGGCTCATTAATTCCTGGTTAAACATTACAAGTAAGTCTCTGTTGATATTGTTCATTTTTTAACTGGATTTTCTTTACTGTCTTAAAGTATTAATAACCAACCAATCCCTTTTTATTAGGGCATCCACAATTGCCGTTCTTGGTAGAACTGCAGCCGGTGGCTATAAGTGGATACTAATACAATGAGCAATAAGGATATTTTAAAAAAGTGTTTCATAAAAATGGAATTAACAAATTAAACTACTTTCACCGCTCTTTATTGCTTTTGTATGAATGCTTTTTTCTAAAAATGATGATAATACGCCTAAAAAAACCATTTTGATAGCGCCACTTGACTGGGGCCTGGGCCATGCCGCCCGCTGTATACCCATCATTAAAGAACTTCAACATTATCCATTCAGGATAATTATAGCAGGCGAAGGAGCCGTAGCAGCTATGCTGAAACAGGAATTTCCAGAACTGGAAATCATTCCATTACCTGGCTATAAAATAAAGTACAGTAAAAATAAACGGCGGTTTCTTCTGAAGCTATTGATTCAATTTCCGGGGGTTTTGTATTCTGTATTGAAGAGAACACCGCTGGCTTAATAAGGTAAAACAAGAACTGAATTTGTGTGCTGTGATTTCTGATAACCGGTTTGGGCTTTTCAATCGTTCAATCACCATCTGTTTATATCACCCATCAATTATCAATAAAAACCGGAAATCGTTTTTCAGATAAAATAGCCACACTAATCCATCAGGAAAATCAGCAAAAATTATACCCAATGCTGGATTCCGGACTTTGAATTGCAAAAAAAATTTAGGCAGGACTACTATCACACACCGTAAAATTACGGCTAAGCGATGTGTATATTGGTTGTTTGTCAAGATTTGAAAAGAAACCGGCTTCGGAAATTACCGTTGACTTGCTGATCATTCTTTCTGGCCCGGAACCGCAACGAAGTATTTTTGAAAACCTATTGTTGAGACAATTAAAAGACTATGATGGCAAAGTGGTATTTGTTAGGGGTTTGCCAGGCAAGGATATTACACAGGTCTGAAATTTCCATGCAGCAATAACATTGCTATAAAAAATCATCTTACTGCAAATGAATTAAATGCTGCAATAGAACAGTCATCAATGGTTATAAGCCGTAGCGGCTATACCACTATTATGGATTTGGCAAAGCTTGGTAAAAAAGCAATACTTGTTCCCACGCCCGGACAAACAGAGCAGGAATATCTTGCAAATTATTTGTCATCACAAAAAATGTTCTTTACTGTGCCGCAAGAAAAATTTGTTTTGAAAGATGCGTTGAAGCAAGCTGAGAGCTTTGCTTTTGATATTCCCACCTTTGATATGAATTTGTACAAAACAGTAATAAAGCAATTTGCTGAATCGCTGTAAACAGTTGATTTTTGCAGCACAATTTTTTAAGTGAATAAAAAACTACTGGCCCATCTTGGTTTACTGGGCACCAATTTATTTTTTGCCATCAACCTAAGTGCTGTAAAATATCTTACCGGCAACAATTTTATGCAGCCATTTGGCATGAATGTAATAAGGGTAGGGGTAAGTGTTCTCATTGTTCTGGCTGTTATTTCTTTTTTATCCTTCACAAAAAAAGATTGACAGAAAAGATACCGGCAGATTTATTCTATGTGCCTTAACAGGCATTGCCATTAACCAGATGCTTTTTCTGAAAGGGCTTTCACTCACCTATTCCATCCATGCGGTGTTGCTGATGCTTACCACGCCTATTTTAATTACCATTATTGCCGCATGGATATTAAAAGAAAGATTGAATATTTATAAAATTGCGGTTTGCGCTTGGGGTAAGCGGAGCCGTTGTGCTGATAACATCAAGGCAAAACAGTGGCGCTGGTGAAAATGTTTTGCTGGGCGACCTCCTGGTCATAATCAATGCCATTTCCTATACATTTTATTTTATACTGGTAAAGCCGCTCATGCTGAAATACAATCCTGTACAAGTGATAAGGCTGGTATTTACTTACGGATTGTTGATGGTGCTGCCTTTTGGCTGGAATGAATTTATTTCAATTGAGTGGAATAGTTTTGGCGCAACAGAATATGCCTGTATTACACTTATTACCATTTGTGGCACTTTCCTGGCTTATCTATTTAATGTGTATGGAATTAAAGTGCTGGGCGCTTCTGTTGCCGGCGCATACATATATATTCAACCTGTTTTTGCAACCATTATCGCTATGATTTTTTTGAATGAAAACTTAGAAATGTATAAAATTATAGCAGCAGCGCTGATTTTTACCGGGGTTTATTTGTGCAATAAAGTGATAGAAAACAAAAAACAAAGCGACTAAATATTTTTGGGATAATCGAAAAACAAAAACTCCTTTTTTGCTTTCCTGAAATTTTTCCATGATGCAGACTGAAGCGATACTGCAAATATTCCGCATGTGGGCATATTATCTAACTGAATGTCGGTTGTAAGCATATTTACAAATTCGGTGATACCAGGATTGTGAGAGAAGACGGCGACAGTATTGAAATTTTCCTGAAAGCTCTCTGTTACTTCAAAAAATATTTCTGCCGGGGCGTGATAGAGTTTTGAAATAAAAAGGATATCATCTTTACTTCTGCCATATTCTTCAATAAATAATTCTGCTGTTTTTTTTGCTCTTTTTGCAGGACTGGCAACAAAGGCATCAATTAAAATATTTTTCTCTTTCAATCTTTTTGCCATTTCAGGAGCATCTTTTTTACCACGATCATTTAAGGGCCTTTCAAAATCATTTAGTGTGCCAATATCCCAACTGCTTTTTGCATGGCGGATAACTAATAATGTTTTTGTGCCTGACGAGAATCGTTCATGAAATGAAAATAAAAAAATAAAACCGCATTTCATAATCAGCATAAAGCCGATTATTAATAACCCCTTATATTTTTTCCTTCCATGTAGTTCATAAATGCTTTATTGCAAACACGGTTGCCGCCAGGGGTGGGATAATTACCAGTAAAATACCAGTCGCCTGTATTGGTAGGACAGGCTAAATGTAATGTTTCAATGGTCTGATAAATTACGTCCACGGGAATATTTATTTCTTTTGGCGTAATGAGTTGTGCTATTTTATTTGAGATCTGTTCCAGTGTAAAAGGTTTGTACACCTGCCTCACAATATTTTCTGTATGCAATTGATCGTTGCTTTCCAGTTCTTTACATTTTTCCAGCAACTCATCCAGCAACGAAACCTGCCCGGTTTCATTCAATAATTCAATGGCCGCCCTGAAGGCAACAAAGTCGACCATTTTGCTCATGTCAATACCATAACAATCGGGGTAACGTATTTGGGGGGCAGAAGAAACAATAATTATCCTGGTAGGTTTTAATCTTGACAACATGCGTATGATACTTTCTTTTAAAGTAGTACCACGAACAATAGAGTCATCTATCACAACCAAGGCATCTACATCCGGCCTTACAGTGCCGTAAGTGATATCGTAAACATGCTGCACCATTTCATTCCGGCTGCTGTCTTCGGTAATAAAGGTCCGTAGCTTAACATCTTTAATAGCAATTTTCTCAATCCTTACTTTTCGGCTCACCATCTCAGTTAGTTTTGCTTCATCAAAATCGTTACCCCAGCTTAATATTTTTTCGATCTTTACTTTGGTGAGATAATCATCGGCGCCTTTGATCAATCCATAAAAAGCTGTTTCTGCAGTGTTGGGTATAAAAGAAAAGATGGTGTTCTTCAGATCATAATTAACAGCTTTTAGCACAGGCTCACTTAAATAATAGCCAAGTGCATTTCTCTCCTTATAAATTTTTTCATCACTCCCCCTGCTGAAATAAATCCGTTCAAAACTACAGGCTCTTCTTTCTTTTGGTTCTACAATTTGCTCCACGCTGTAACTGCCGTCTTCATTTGTAATTAATGCACATCCGGGCATCAACTCTTTTACTTCATTTTCCCCAACATTAAAGGCTGTTCTTATCGCCGCTCTTTCACTTGCCGCTACAATTACATCATTGTTTACATAATAGTAAGAAGGCCTGATACCATGTGCATCTCTCATTACAAAGGAACAGCCATTGCCAATAAGCCCACCGAAATTAAAACCACCATCAAACAACGGAACAGCTTGTTTTAATACGTTTGCAACATCTAAATTTCCGGGAGCAGCTTTCATCTGCTTTTACAAGAAAATGGTGAAGCACTTCCATCATAGCCGCAAGGTCGCTTTGCTTTTGAAATACACCGGGATCTATATTTACCAGTTTAAATAACTCTTCTGTATTTACTAAATTAAAATTACCAGCCAGTGCCAGGTTTCTTGCAGGAATAATATCTCTTTTTATAAAAGGATGGCAAAACTCAACATTGTTTTTTCCCTGTGTGCCATACCGCAGATGCCCGAGCAACAACTCCCCTAAAAAATTAATATGGCCTTTCATAAGACCGGGATGATTTTTAATATCAGGTTGATATTTTTCTATTTCTTCAATCTCTTTTCCAATTTGTGAAAACAGAGTCTGCAATAGGTTGGTTGGCGCTGCTGCGGATGCGGTGCAAAAAAGGATACCCGGGCTCTACATTTAAGTTTGATGGTAGCAATGCCGGCTCCGTCCTGCCCACGGTTGTGCTGCTTTTCCATCAACAGGTACAGCTTGTTAAGGCCGTACAATACAGTACCATATTTTTGCTGATAATAACTGAAATTTTTGCGAAGGCGAATGAAGGCGAGGCCACATTCGTGTTTTATTTCGTCACTCATAGTGTGGTCCCGATAGCTATCGGGAGGCGCAAAGGTAGATGATTACAAAACAAAAATCCCGGCTGCAATTGCCGGGAATATTTTTGTGTGTTTATGTTTTTTATGATTGTTTAATTGCAATTTTTACATTAAACCATCATTATCAATTAATAATTTTTACAAACCACTTATACAAAGACCGATTTGATAAGGATGTATATCTGGCCCTGTGCCATCTTTAAGTAATGAAGAAATAGTATAGTTCCCCACCAAAGTAAAATGCCCAATACCCACTCTTGCTGTTGCCACCACACGGTTGCTATTGAAAAATGATTTCTTACTTATTTTTTCAGTATAAGAATTTAAAGTATTGCCGTTTTTGTCCTGCAATGTTTTTCCCTTAGTGTGTGCATTTATAAGTGTACCTACTTTTACTCCCAAAGCTGCTTTCCAGCTTTTATTTTCCTTTTGTGGGCTGAAAGTGTAACGAAGCTCAACAGGTACTTCTAAAAATGCAGTAACCAGTTTATACTTTTTAAAATGATTTGAAGAATCACGGTTTGTAAAAGGAAGTTTTGATACGCTTAGAGCATCTATATCTACAGACATTTTATTAAAAAACATACTGCTGCCATTAATACCTACGCCAAAAGCAACACTCCAGTGTGGGTCTGTTTTAAATGGCTTATCAAACATAAAGGAAATACCCAATCCCCTTGGCAAGCCACCCATATGGCTGCTGATACTGTCTGGTACTCCCGTCCAGTGATCGCTGGTAAGCTGTATCAATATATGATCGCTTGGCCTGTCAATGACTTCCTTTTTCCAGTCCTTCTTTTGTGCAATAGCGGTTAAAGAAGTTACAATAGTGAGGGCGGTAAAAATGATTTTCTTCATAATGCGTTGTTGTGCGGCAAAAATATTTTGGTATGGGGTTAATAAAAGGTTAAATGAACTTCTACACCAGTGCTTATTTTATTAAACCTCTTTAAAAAAATTGCCCGAATTGTATCGGGCAATTTTGTGGGCCCACCTGGGCTCGAACCAGGGACCCTCTGATTATGAGTCAGATGCTCTAACCGGCTGAGCTATAGGCCCTTTCTTTTTCAAGAAAGTTATTTGTTTTGTGGTGTGGGCCGGGATTGAACCGGCGACACAAGGATTTTCAGTCCTTTGCTCTACCAACTGAGCTACCGCACCTCCTTTTCCCTTTCGGGGCAGCAAAAATAGGAGATTTGAATGAAAAATCACCAAACAAATTCAGCAAATCCCAGTCAATCATTTCATTGATGCAATATCAATTACAAAACGGTAACGTACATCTGATTTGATAGTTCTTTCGTAAGCTTCATTAATATAGTCTGCCTTTATTATTTCCACTTCTGAAACTATATTATGTTCTGCACAGTAATCAAGCATCTCCTGTGTTTGTTTTATTCCGCCAATTAATGAGCCTGCCAGTGAACGGCGCTTGCCAATTAAATTAAATGCACCAACTAATGATGGCTGTGGCGGTACACCCACAACTACCATGGTGCCATTAAGTGTAAGCAGGTTAAGGTAATCGTTATAATCATGCTGGGCCGATACAGTATTTAAAATAAAGTCAAACCTGCCCTGCAATTTTTTCATTGTGTCGGCATCTTTTGTTACAGCAAAATGAAGGGCACCCAATGAAAGGGCATCTTCTTTTTTTGATGGTGATGTACTGAGCACTGTTACTTCTGCACCAAACGAAGCGGCAAACTTTACTCCCATGTGGCCGAGTCCTCCCAATCCTACAATGGCTACTTTATGTCCTTTACCAATATTCCAGTGCCTTAATGGAGAGTATGTGGTAATACCGGCACAAAGTAATGGTGCCACACCTTCAATGGCTAATTTTTCTGAAACATGCAAAGTGTACTTTTCATCTGTTACTATTTGTGTACTATACCCGCCATAGGTAGGGTTGCCTTCTTTATCCCTGCCATTATAAGTAACCACCATTCCATTATCGCAGTATTGTTCTTCATGTGCAATGCAGCTTGGGCATGTTCTGCAACTGTCAACAAAACAACCAACACCAGCAAGTTCACCTACTTTAAAATTTTTTACAGCATCTCCAACTTTTATTATCCGGCCTACTATTTCATGCCCCGGCACCATTGGATAAATGGAACCACCCCATTCATCCCTCACCTGGTGAATATCCGAATGGCAAATACCACTATATAAAATTTCTATCTGTACATCGTGAGGGCCAACCTCTCTCCTGTCAACATTAAAAGGAGCCAAAGAACTTGTTTTTGTTTGAGCTGCATAGGCATTAACTGTTGTCATTATTGAGTTTTTAATTTAGTTCAAAATAAAAGTCTCCTATTGCTAAGAGACTTTCTGTAACAAAACAAATTTTATTTAGTTGCCAAATACACTCAGAAATTTTATCCGCATTATTTTCAATTGCTCCCATGTGTAGCTGCTGTCTGCTAACTCGTCCTGTGCAATCTGAAGGCTGCTTGTTTCACAGGCTTTAAAATAATCGATGATCTCTTCCTGTTCGTATTCATCTACCATTTCTTCTATGGCGTAATCAAGGTTTAGTTTTGTTCCGCTGGCTACGATGGTTTCCATTTCTTCCAGCAGCTCATTTATTTTTAGGTCTTTGTTCCGGGCAATAGTTTCCAACGGGATTTTTTTATCAACGTTCTGGATGATAAATATTTTGTTGTTGTTTCTGTTCACAACGCCTTTCACAACAAAGTCATCCGGCCTTTCGATGTCGTTTTCCTCCACATATTTTGCAACTACCTCCACGAATTTTTTTCCATAACGGATGGCTTTTCCTTTACTAACGCCCTGGCATTTTTCAAGTTCCTGTATGGTGGTTGGGTACATGGTGGCCATGTCTTCCAGGCTGCTTTCAAGAAATATTACAAATGGCGGCAGGTTGTTTTCTTTGGCCACTTTTTTGCGGAGTTCTTTCAGCATTTCCATCAGGCGTTCATCTGTAGCACCCCCTGCGGCAATATTGCCAGTGTCGTCATCATCCGCATCTGCCCCTTCAAACAAATTGTTGAGCACAATTTTAAATGAAGCAGGTTTCTTCATAAATGCATCTCCCCTCTTTGTTATTTTAAGTACACCATACTCTTCAATGTCTTTTTTAATCAAGCCTTCTAAAATCATCTGGCGCATTAATGAATTCCAGAAATGCTCATCTTTTTCTTTGCCAATACCAAAGAAGTCCCTTTCATCGTGCCGGAACATTTTTACCTGGGTATTAGGCTTGCCTCTTAATATATGCATCAGGTATTCCATTGTAAACTGCTCATCCAGGCCACGAATTACCTTAAACGCCTGCTGCACTTCTACTTTGGCCTCAAGCTGCTCTTTAGGGTTATTACAGTTGTCGCACATTTTGCTGCAGCGCTTTACATCATATTCCTCACCAAAATAATTCAGTAATATTTTTCTGCGGCACACGGAGCCTTCCGAATAGGCTACCATTTCATTAATCAGTTGTGCACCCACTTCTCTTTCACTTAGTGGCTTATCCCTCATTAAATGTTCCAGCTTGGCCACATCTTTATGGGAATAGAAAAGCATACATTTTCCTTCCATTCCATCCCTCCCGGCACGGCCGGTTTCCTGGTAATAATTTTCTATTGACTTAGGAATATTATAATGTATAACAAAACGGATATCGGGTTTATCTATACCCATACCAAAAGCAATGGTGGCCACAATCACCTGTACATCTTCGTTTAAAAACTGATCCTGCCGGTCTGCCCTTAATTTGCCTTCAAGCCCGGCATGATAAGCCACGGCTTTAATACCATTTGCCATCAGCATTTCTGCAAGCTCCTCTGTTGTTTTTCTGTTAAGTGTATAGATGATACCGCTTTTACCTTTGTTTTGTGAAATAAACCGCACAATGCTTTTAGCTGTTTGGTCTTTCTGAATTTTAGGTAAGATTTCGTAATACAGGTTAGGCCTGTTAAAAGAAGAAATAAAAATCTTCGGGTCCCTCAAGCCAAGATTCCTTAAAATATCGCTCTGTACTTTTGGGGTAGCTGTAGCCGTTAAAGCAATCATAGGAGCGTCTGGTTTTATCATCTGCCATCATTTCCCTTAACCTTCTGTACTCCGGCCTGAAGTCGTGTCCCCATTCTGAAATGCAATGCGCCTCATCCACTGCAAAAAATGAAATATTGAGGTCTTTAAAAAATTCAATGTTATCTTCTTTTGTCAATGTTTCAGGTGCCACATAAAGCATTTTTGTTTTACCTGAAAGCAAATCGTCCTTTACAATTTTTTGCTGGCCTTTATTAAGGGTGCTGTTTAAAAAGTGAGCCACATCATCATTGCTGCTGTAACTCCTTACCAGGTCAACCTGGTTTTTCATTAATGCAATTAAAGGAGATACAACGATGGCACAACCTTCGCTAATCAATGCAGGCAACTGGTAACAAAACTTTTGCCACCACCTGTTGGCATTATCACAAATGTATCAAAGCCGTATAATAAATTTTTAATGATTGCTTCCTGCTCGTCTTTAAAACCATCAAAACCAAAATACTGCTGCACTTCAGCTATAAGATCATAGTTTTGTTTTTTACTGTCAGCTTTTACTGTTGTTTTTTTTACTGTCGCTGCCTTAGACGCCTTTTCAGCCCCGGCCGTTTTTTTTGCTTTTACGGTTGCCATAACTTTCTTTGCTCAAAATATAAATAGTTGTGATTGGGATAACAACTTTAGCGGTTTCTCAAATTTTTTTAAAGCCGGTAAAGTTAGCTTAATATCGCTGCTGTACAAAAAGCAGTTGTTATTCGTTTGTTTAAGATAAGCCTTTTTTTTAAAAGGAAGGAATTCTTTTATTGACTTCATCAAACCTTTTTGCTTTGTGGGTGAATTAAAGTAGGTTTGCGCCCTGTTTGTTATGCCACCCTGTTTTTTTGCCGGAACAAACCGGGAAAGAAATATACCGGCAGCAGTATTTACCTGTTGCTCTCAAAGAAAGTATTTAAGTGTGGCAGCAAAAAAAGTAACCGGAGTATGAATAAGAATCACTACGTGGCAATAATGGCTGGTGGTATTGGCAGCAGGTTTTGGCCAATGAGCCGCACAGATTTTCCAAAGCAGTTTCTCGATATTTTAAATACAGGCCGTACGCTTATACAGGCTACGTATGATAGGTTTGCCTTGTTTATTCCGACAGAAAATATTTATATAGTTACATCGGATCAGTATAAAGAAATTGTTGCAGAGCAATTGCCTGAATTACCGGTAGCTAATATTTTATGTGAGCCATCAAGAAAAAACACCGCACCCTGTATTGCTTATATCTCTTATAAATTAAGGCAACTAAATCCTGACGCTAACCTGATTTGTGCACCTGCAGACCATATCATCCTGCAACCGGAAGCGTTTAAGGAAGTATGCCTTAAGTCACTTGATTTTACTGAGCACATAAAAGGCCTGGTAACACTTGGTATTAAACCAACGCATCCAAACACAGGCTATGGCTATATACAATACGAGCAGCAAAGTGTGAGCGACAATGTATATAAAGTAAAAACATTTACCGAAAAACCGGATAAAGAACTGGCGCAAACATTTTTACTGAGCGGCGACTTTTTATGGAACGCAGGTATATTTGTGTGGCAGGTAAAAAACATCATCCAGGCATTTGAAAAGTTTTTGCCGGAAATGCATGATGTATTTGACGCAGAAAAAAATTATTTCAACACGGCAGCAGAGCCGGAAGCTATTGAAAGGATATATCCACAATGCACTAATATTTCTATTGACTATGGGGTGATGGAAAAAGCCGATAATGTATATATCATCCCCTCCTCATTTGGCTGGAGCGACCTTGGCACCTGGGCCAGCGCTTATGATAACCTGCAAAAAGATTATTTTGACAATGCTGTGGCAGGGAATAATGTAATGATAATTGACGCAACAAAAAACATGGTACATGCCGATAACAACAAACTCGTGTTGCTTCAGGGGCTCGACGATTTTATAGTTGTTGATACCAAAGATGTGCTCCTCATTTGCAAAAAGGACAAGGAACAGGCCATAAAAGAATACGTGGCAGAGGTAAAAAAACTTCAGGGCGATAAATTTATCTAAAACATTTGCGGTTTATATAAAGGGATGGAGGTCTATGTAAAAACAGGCCATGGGTTATTATATTACGTAGAATATACAAACCATACTAACTGGTTGATATTAACGTTATATAGTTACCCTAATCATTAAATTAATCCTTGTGAGCCAATTTATGAACATAATCCGGGGAGCTTACCATTTTTGTATTACGCCCCTTTTAATGCTTGCCGCTGTTATCCTGTTTATCCTCGATAACCTCAATGTAAATGTTACACCCGTTGCTTCTTACATGTTGAAGGAAGCAAAAGGGATCTGACATAACACATTCTGCCTTCTCCCGGCTTTCTCTTCCAATTGAATGGAACAGGTATACTATTTTACTTTAGTTTTCGTTATTGTTACTGAATAAATTATATCCGGTACAATGATAACCAAATCGTTCTCATTTAAAATATTGGCCGTAGCCCTTGCAATATTGCTTTTGCTGCCAAATTTTTTTTCTACCGAATTAAGCCCCGTTACGCCTTATAATGGCAAAGAAAAATTTGACCCAACGCTTGCCAGGATCAATTCAATAGAGCGTTTAGAAAAATACACCGACAGTACTGCTACATCGAAAAATATAACAGCTGGAAGTTTTGAATACGTTGAATTGCTGGAGTCTGTTATTGAGCAAAGGTTTTATCACGGCTTCTCTCACTTTTCCACGGGTGAAAACTGGATAGCGGCTTTGGCAGGAAAGTATATTAAGGAAGATTTCGCCTGCAAAGTACAACCAGAGAAAATTATGCAGCACCCCAACGCAGCCTGCTCACAACAGGCGCTTGTAATGATGGCTGTGCTGAGAAATAAAAAAATAAGCTACCGCAGCCTGGGTCTTCCACATCATTATGTGATGGAAGTTTTGATAGGCAACGAGTGGTTTTTTTGTGATGCTAATATGGAACCCGGCATTACCAAAGAACAGCGCATGTTTTCACACTGGAAACATCAAACTGATACCCTGAAACAGTATTATGACTCCAACAGGTACCCCGACCTGGACTACCATTTTGGAAAAAATCAAATGGTAATAGTAGGCTCCATCAATGAAATACCAGCACAAAAAGCAAGGATTTTTCATTCTATAACAGGAATACTCTCTAAAATTGCATGGTTGTTTCCGCTGTTATTTGTCTTCTTTCGCTTTCGCATTAAAGTAAAAAGGCCTTTGCTTTATTTTGCCTTTGCAAGAATAAAGCCTTCTCTTTCTTTATCTGCCTGATCTTACTGTTCTTTGCCTTATTTTGCTTTTAAATTTTTTAAGCAAAAGCATCAGCATTGAAACAGGTAATTCAAAGCAAGCTGCCACATATCGGCACCACCATTTTTACCACCATGACCAACCTGGCAATACAGTATAATGCTGTAAATCTTGGCCAGGGCTTCCCTGATTTTATGATGAGTGAAGAATTAGTGGCATTAGTAAACAACTCCATGAAGCAAGGGCACAACCAATACAGCCACATGGCCGGCCTGCCGCTTTTACGGGAGCGGATAGCCCAAAAAGTGCAAAGCCTGTATAATACCGTTATCAACCCCGAAACAGATATTACCATTACACCGGGAGGTACCTATGCTATTTATACAGCACTTACCACAGTGCTGCAGCCAGGTGACGAAGTAATAGTATTTGAACCAGCCTTTGACAGTTATTTACCCAATATTGAAATAAATGGCGCTAACTCAGTTTTGATACCATTGCAGTTTCCATCTTATTCTATTGACTGGGACCTGGTGAAAAAAAACATCACCCTAAAAACAAAAATGATAATGCTTAACACGCCGCATAACCCTACAGGGAGTGTGTTAAGTAAAAGTGACATTGAAGCATTACGCAGTATTGTAAAAGATACAGGTATTTTTATTTTAAGTGATGAAGTGTATGAACATCTCATCTTTGATGGGATAAAACATGAAAGTATTTTACGATACCCGGATTTGCTTGAAAGGAGCTTTGTTTGTTTTTCGTTTGGCAAAACCTACAACTGCACAGGATGGAAACTGGGCTATTGTATTGCTCCTGCTGCATTGATGTATGAATACAGAAAAGTACACCAGTTCAACTGCTTCAGTTGCAACCACCCGGTGCAACATGCGCTGGCAGAATTTATGCAACAGCCGCAACACTATTTACAACTTGGAAACATGCTGCAGAAAAAAAGGGATTATTTTCTGCAACTGATGGCGCAAACGAAATTTAATGCCTTGCCCAGCTATGGCAGTTATTTCCAGTTGTATCGATATGATAACATTAGTGATGAAACCGAAAATGATTTTGCTGTAAGGCTTACCAGAGAATATGGCGTAACCGCTATCCCGGCTTCTGTTTTTTATAAACACGAAATAAACAATAAAGTACTTCGATTTTGTTTCGCCAAAAAAGAAAGCACTCTTGAACAGGCTGCAGAGCGGCTGATAAAATTATAAGCACTCTTTATACATATTATTTTCTATAAAAATAAACTGGTTATTCGCTTTTAATTATTAATTAGTTTTTCTATTTTGTTAGGGAAGATACTAACCCCGCCATTACCGCTCTTTATAAATATGACAAATGTCAGATACCTGACTGGCAATAATCACATGTAATGAAAGTGGTGGGGAATAATTTTATCACCTAAAACTTCAGGTCATGAAAAAGTTAATAGTTCCGGTAGATTTTTCACTTACATCTGTAAATGCTGCTACGTTTGCAGGCAACCTTGCTATTTTTTACGGTGCAGAAGTATGGCTGTACCATTCGTATGAAATGCCTGTAGGCATTGGCGAAGTTGCGTGGCCCTTATTTAATATTGCCGAGTTGCAAAGTGCCGCAGAACACGAAATAGAAATGCTGAAAGCAAGTGTACAGGAAAGCCTGCGGAGCAAAGTTGTTTTTAATACCAAAACAGAGATGGTGGGCTTTGTTGATGGCCTTACAGAATTTTGTGATAAGGTAAAACCAGACCTGGTGGTAATGGGCCTTTCAGGAAAAGACGCCCTTGCAAAATTGATCGTAGGCAGCAATACCATTAAAGTGATACATGAGTTAAAACACCCCGTGCTGGTGGTGCCGCCAAAGGCATCCTTTACTCCTGTAGTAAAAGTGGGCTTTGCCTGCGATTATAAAAAAATAGAAGAAACAACACCTGTAGCCCTGTTGAAGAAAGTATTAAAAGATTTTGATGCTGATCTATACATTCTGAATGTTGATTATAATGATGAACATGTAGATGACGAAGTAATGGATGGCAGCATAATAGCGAAAAGATTATTTGCAGATATCAATCCTGTTTATGACAGTATTGAAAGCGAAAGTGTAGCTGAAGGGCTTAATAAGTATGCAGATGAAAAAGGGCTTGACTGGATTGTGGTGATACCAAAGAAACATACTGCACTGCAAAAACTCTTTCACCGCAGCCATTCAAAAGATTTGTTGTACCATACTCATTTACCGGTATTGTGTGTGCACCAGTAAAAGCTTATGCACCAAACTGCATAAGGTGATGGTCAATGTGCTTATACATCGCCATGCCCCATTGCTCACCGCTAAATTTTCCAAACATAGGGTGTACAATTTTTTCAATAACAGCAGGGTTGCCTGCATGAAATTTATTGATAAGTGAAAGGAGTTCATTTTTTTCCTTTTCAAAATTGCGGCTGTCTTTAATGATGAACTGTGGTGCTGTTGGCAGGTTATGTTTCCACGGAACATCATTGTGCAGTTTGTCTTTAATCATCCAGCCAATCAACAGGCCAAGAAAACTTCTTTTTAATGGTGATTCACTTAGGGGCACTTTAAATGCTTCTTTACAATGCGCCAGCATTTGCGCCACATCCATCTTGCCCCATTGCTGTTGGCTGTTTGCAGAAAGTTTATTCATCCTGCTGATTATTTCTTCATAAGCCGGTTTGTCAAATAGATTTTTCATGCTGATTAATATTTTAACTGAATAAATATTCCACATCTGCCTTGGTAAGCGCTTTTACAAAGTTGGCATCATCGCTTATCAGTTCACTGGCCAATTTTTTCTTGCGTTCCTGCAGTTGCAAAATTTTATCTTCAATAGTATCAATACAGATCATGCGGTAAGCAAAAATATTTTTTGTTTGCCCGATACGGTGTGTACGGTCAATAGCCTGTTGCTCTACTGCCGGGTTCCACCATGGATCAACAATATATACATAATCTGCTGCAGTTAAGTTCAAGCCCACACCACCTGCTTTTAATGAAATAAGGAATACACGGCAATTATCATTGTTCTGGAAATTATCAATGGCTTTTTGCCTGTCGTTGATATTGGTGCTGCCATCAAAATATTCATACATGATACCTTCTTCCTGTAGTTTTGCTTTTATCAAAGCCAAGCATACCAAGAAATTGTGAAAACACCAATGCTTTGTGTTCACCAATATTTTCTGTTATCTCCCTTGTTAATTCATCCAGCTTAATGCTGTGGTTTGGATATTTATCTTCTTCATTCAATATAGCCGGGCTGTCGCATATCTGGCGCAACTTCATTAAGCCCTGCAAAATGGTAAGTTGTGATTTATCAATACCCTGCTGATCAATAGTGCCCATGATCTTATCACGGTAACTGTTGCGGTAAGCATCATAAATCACACGTTGTTCTTTATCCATTTCACAAAACAAGATCGTTTCTGTTTTTTCCGGCAGGTCTTTTGCTACCTGTTCTTTTGTTCTTCTTAAAATGAAAGGATACAACAGTTTACGTAAATGGTCTTTTTGTTCCTGTTCACCAAACTTATCAATCGGTGTTGCAAATTCGTTCCTGAAAAATTCCATGCTGCCCAGCAAGCCTGGGTTTAGAAAATTCATTTGTGCAAAAATGTCAAACGTGTTATTCTGCAATGGCGTACCGCTCATGCACACACGGTTTTTTCCATTGAGCAAACCGGCAGCTCTTGTAACTTTTGATGCAGGGTTTTTTATAGCCTGGCTTTCATCCAGTATGATATAATCATAATTAATTTTCATCAACACCTGTATATCGCTTCTTAATGTGCCATAAGTGGTGATGATGATATTGGCTGATTGCAGTTGTTCTACATCCCTTGTACGCAGGCTTCCGTGGTGTATCTGCCAGGTAAGTACCGGCGTGAATTTTTTTATTTCATTTTCCCAGTTATAGATCAATGTGGTGGGGCAAATAACAATTGCTTTGAGGCCATCGTTTTGTTTCCGGTAATGCTGCAGCATGGTAAGCGCCTGCACTGTTTTACCCAAGCCCATATCATCTGCCAGGATACCGCCCCAGCCCACATCATTTAAATAACCCAGCCATTGGTAACCGGCTGTTTGATAAGGGCGCAAAATATCTTTCAGTTCTGCCGGCGGCTGAATTTCGGGTATATTTTTAAATTCCCTTAAACGTTCAAATTTTTCATCCAGGTTAAAACTCAGTTCTGTTGCATCCCTGTTTTCATACAGTTCATCAATCACACTCATGTGGTATTTTGACAAACGCAGCTTATCAGTCCTGCCATCACCCACTTTAAACAACAAAGAATAACGCTTCAGCCATTCATCTGGTAAAATACCCAATGTGCCATCTCCTAATTGTACAAACGATTGCTTTGCAGACAATGCTTTTTTAATATCGGCTATGCCCACCCGTTGCCCTTCAAAATCTATTTCCACTTTGGCATCAAACCAATCCAGCCCACTGCTTACATGTATATGAGTGGATGGCCTTGCAGTATTAAAACGGAAATTGCGTAATGCATCAAAACCATACACCGGCACTTTTACTTCCTTCATGGCATCTACAAATAAAAAGAACCAGTTGTTGCGTAGCACATCTGCTCCTTTTAATATAAGGCTGTTGCCTTCCTGTGGTTTTATAAACTGTGAATGAAGCGATTCAAGCGAAGCAATGAAATGTTGTTCTGCTTCTTTATTCCGGTGTATGATAAGTATTTTATCCCCGTCGGGCATAGTGATGGTTTCTTTGTCATTGGCTTTTGTTTCAAACCCCTTGTAACTAAATATGGGCTGAAACACCAGGTACTCCCCTTTTTCCTGCAACAATAATTTTACTTCCGGCTCGCCGCTTTTTATTTCTTTTATTAATGATTTATCAAACTCTACATTGTAATCTTTTGTAAGCGGCATTATGGTACGCTGCATTTGCTGGCCCCAGTTTTCTTTGCTCAGCTTTATGTTGCCATTCTTAATAAATTTTTCTGCCTGTAATGAATCTTCCGGCTTTTGCCACAGGTAAAAAATATAGTTGTACAAAAACAAAATGCTGCTGTTGCATTCATTGTCTGTAACGGGCTGTTCGGCACCATTTATTTTAAAGCGGCATTGCAATTCAAAGTGGTTGCCTTGTGCAACAATTTTAAATTGCGGAGAAAGAAAAGTATCACTTAAACTTACTTCCTTTAAGTTTTCTGTTTTAAATATTTTCTTCTCCGGCAGGTAAAAGATAAAATTGTTGTTTGCCTGCTCTTCAAATAATTTTTTTAGTTTCGGATGCAGGTATTCCGCCATCAACGACTTTGGTCTCTTCGGGCAAATCATCGCCATCTGTATGAATAATATTTTCCCAGATGCCGCTAAAAGGGGAATTGCGGTTGAGGTATTTATTTATTTCTGATGCCTGTAATTTTCTCACCTGCTGCAACAGCATTTTATCATCTTCACTAAACGGTTCTGTGTTTACATATTTGGTGAGGTCCAGTTTTTCTGTTTTGCCAACAAGCTTTTTTGTATCGTTGTTATAATCGCCCTGTACAGCATCAATTAAAAAATAGGGATAGGTGTTAGTATTGAAATTAAAAACAACACCCAATCTTTTTGCAGGTGAGGGCTCTTCTGCAACGGCCACTTCCGGCATTTCTTTCGGAACAGCTGGTGTACCCTGCATGTAAGAAGGCTTTGCAATGGGTGTAGTTGGGGCAACTCTTTTTATTGTTGTATCTAGTACTTTTAAAAAAGGCTTTCCATCTTTATATGCAAATTCAAACTTGCCTGTTAAATCATCATCAAGGCTGTAGCCATATATCTGCAACAGTTTGTTTTTTTCTTTATCCCAATTACGGATGGTATCAAAATAATAAGGGCCGTTTTTATGAAACAAATGCAGCAGCAATGCAGTTTTGTGAACACAAAGCGGATGCCCTTCTTCATGACATTTGCAGGAAGTATCAAAATTTCGTTCGTCATTTTTTTGCACCACCACCTGCCAGGATTCTTCTTCAGCCTTTACTGTTCCTTCCACTCTTTCGTTTACGGCGCTTATAATATCTACACCGCCTGCCAAGGCAATTTTTTCTGCATCATCATACATGTCCGGTGAGGAAAGCACCCTTATCACTTTTAAATCAATATGCTTCATCTTGGCAATGGTGTGCAACTGGTTGTAGCGGATGTTGCCGCCACCAAGCATATTCTTGTCAATCAGTTCCTGCAATTGCAACAAAGCAGCTGCTTCATGCCTGCAGATGTCGCCAAGGTTGTATGGGCAACTGCAGCGGACAGATAATGATTTTGGATCGTTGTAATGCTGTACGTTTACACGGTAGTAAGTGCTGTAAGTATCGTCTTTTACACGGAACACAGCAGCATTCATGAGGTCGTCATGTTCTGCCAGTTCAACATAACCGGAAGCATGGATTTTTTTTCCTCTGCGGATAACTTCATCGGATCCGGTATTGTATACGTATTTAATTAAATGCGATAATGCCAAGCTAAAACAATTTTGGGGTCAATTATTCATGGTTTTTTTAAACCTTCCGTTGAGAAAAAGCCAATTTGCAAAAGTAAAGGAAAATAAGTGAGGGTTGGTGAAGAAATTGAAAGTTTTTGGGCTAAAAGGTTAAAGAAGAAAATATGTTAAAAGGGAAGCTTGAATTTTTAAACTTTTACTTCTTTATGTTGATATTAGTTTTCCATCTTCAAAAACACATAACACATTTGCGCCATCATCGGCTAAGCAGTATCGTATATCTTTTTCTAAACCATAATTGCTGAGGCGATGATAATGGGATGCGTTTTTAGCTTTCATAAATTCGTATAAATCATCTTTGGCATCGTTGTACATTGTTTCTGCCATTGCAGATGCGTCGCAGTTAATATCAAAATGATTTTTTATACGGCGGATAACAGCACCTGCAAATAAAGTGTCTTCAATGTTCACCCGGTCTTTCCATGCGGCACAGCCTAATATCACAGGCTGGTTTTGTTTAATTAAATAGTCACACACAGCTGAGATGTTAGGAAAAGAACCTGTTATAATTCCTTTTGCGTTTTTATCAAGCGCCATGTGCAGCAGCTTAGTGCCGTTAGTTGTTGTTAATACCAGCACTTTGTCTTTTATAAACCCGGGATAATATTCAAAAGGCGAATTGCCATGTTCCAAACCTTCGGCCACTTTGCCATCACGTTCGCCGGCCGTAATGCCATCAATTTGTTTTCCAATCCTTATACATTCTGCTACACTGTCAACAGGAATAATATGTTTGGCGCCATTGTATAAAGCTGTGGCAATGGTGGAGGTTGCCCTTAATACATCAATGATCACCACAATGCTGCTGCTTACATCATACAGGTGAAGTAATGCAGGGGAAAGACAGGTGTATAAAGAAGGGTTGTTGTTGTTCATGTTTTAATTAATCAGTATTGCTTTCCATTTCATTCCTTCTGCATATTCTTTTATCACCCCGTTCCTTTTCAGCAATAATTGTTCAAGATAATTTTCAAGATAAAAAGAATTCAATAGTTTCCCCAAGATACCATACGGGCTTTCAAACTCCAGCACATCAATCATAATAGTGCCGTTATCTGTTGGTTTAAAGTGATGTTCATGACGAAAGTTTTAAAATCGCCTTTTATCATTTCGTCCGTAAAACTTACCGGCCTGTTCATTGCCGTTACTTTGGATGTAAATTTTCTTTGCTTATATAAGTGTTTTGCCTGCCAGGTTACGGTTTCGCCTTCATTTATCAGACCATGCATTTTTCCATCAATCACCTTTTCATGTGTATGAGCCGTGGAAGCTTTATGCAGGTTAATGCTGCGGCTTAAATCAAAAACCCTTTCAACAGGCGCTGCGATAAAAGTTGTAAGATGAATGGAGGCCATTATTTTAATTGATAATTGAAAATGAATAGTTGATAATTATTTTGACTCAGCGCTTTATTTAGTAGTACTATTTCTTTTCAGATTGCAATATCTTTTCAAAGCGTTATCAATTATCTCCCGATAGCTATCGGGATCATTATCAATTAAGCGAAAGGAATTTTCACCACTTTAGCCCTTAGTAAAGTATTTCTTACCCCGATATAAATTTCACTGTCAATAGCTGCATATCTTGATTCAACATATCCCATGCCAATTGCTTTGCCTAAAGATGGCGCCATAGTGCCGGAAGTTACTTTTCCAATCGGCGCTCCTCGAAAAATCTTTTATTTCATAATCATGACGGGCAATGCCTTTTTCCTGCATTTCAAAACCAACAAGTTTTTTTGTAAGCCCATCTGCTTTTTGCTTTTCAAAATATGCTTTGTTGGTAAAGTCTTTGGTGAATTTTGTTATCCAGCCAAGCCCTGCTTCCAATGGAGAAGTGGTATCATCAATATCATTACCATATAAACAAAAGCCCATTTCTAAACGCAATGTATCTCTTGCACCCAAACCAATTGGTTTAATGCCTGCCACTTTTCCTGCTTCAAAAATAGCATCCCATATTTTATTTGCATCATCATCCTTGTCTTCAAAATAAATTTCAACACCACCTGCACCTGTATAACCTGTTGCACTGATCAATACATTTTCTACACCTGCAAATGTGCCTTTTACAAAAGTGTAATATTTTAAATTCAGAATGTCCAGTTCTGTAAGCGATTGTAAAATTTTTGTAGCGTTGGGGCCTTGTATAGCAAGCAAACAGGTTTTATCAGAGATATTGTGCATCTCTACATTCTTATCATTGTGCTTGCTTATCCAGTTCCAGTCTTTTTCAATATTGCTGGCATTTACCACCAGCATGTACGCCTTGTTTTCTTCCAGGCAATACACCAACAGATCATCCACAATACCCCCATCGTTATTGGGTAAGCAACTGTATTGTGCTTTTCCATTGGTTAATTTAGATGCATCATTGCTGGTAACTCTTTGAATTAAATCCAACGCATTCTCTCCTTTTAAAATAAATTCACCCATGTGGCTTACATCAAATACGCCTGCACTGTTTCGTACCGCAGCATGTTCATCATTAATTCCACTGTAGCTGATGGGCATATTGTATCCTGCAAATTCAGCCATCTTAGCACCGAGGGCAATGTGTTTTTCTGTAAAAGGAGTGTTCTTCATTAGAGAGCAATAAATAAATTAAAAATGTTGCGGCAAAGCTAAGGAAAACAAGTTGGCAATGGGCAAGGAGGCAAATTGCAAAAAAGCAAAACTGGCAAATTTGTAAATTGAAAATAAATTCAACCCGGAACGAAATCTGTGTTTATCTGTGGCAAAAAATACGAAACCCCTGCTGAAAAGCAAGGGCTTCTTTTGTTTCACTTCAACTCAACTACTGAAACGATTTATACCCGCCTGCCGGTAGGCAGGTCAAAGATGTATGAACAGCGGCAATTGGTAGCTGCTCAATATTGGAGCTTGATTTTTTTCTTTCATGGCAGTTTGTTTTTTACTTTCCAGTTTATCCAGTTCTTTTTTAGAATCTTCAATTGATTTTTTTATAGAATCTGCCGCCCTCTTTTTTTCTGCTTCTACCTTTTGCTGCAGCGAATCTATTGTTTGAATATCCTTACTGTTGTACCTGTACGTTCCTTCGCCTTTCTCTTTAATTTTTATACCATCGCTGTCAATTTTTATCTGGTTACCATCATCATTTATTTCAATGCCATCTTTACCCACTTTTACTTTTTCCCTTTCGTCCTCATCTTCATTTGCAGGCCTGCCATCCAGGGTATAAAGCCCGTCTGCTTTCATAATATAATCTGTATTATCCCTCCAGGCAAGCCCTTCGTCTTCTATCATACCAGTCATCGTCGTTCCATGGCCCGGTAATGCGTACATTATTGCCCCAGCCTACATTCCTGTTAACCCTTATTTGTTTACCCACCGGTACATACACAGTTATTATTATTCTTTGGTTACGGAATTTATCATGCTTATTGATGGCAATGCCTTTATCAAATACCAGCAGGCTGTCTTGTTGTTCCACTTTATAACTGATAAGGTTGGCAGCGGTATCAGCAAATCTTTTGCTGCGGCCATTCGCCATTTTCTTCATCGTTACATGAAAGCTGTCGTTGATGGCTTTCTTAATTATCACTTCCACATTGCGTACAAAAGCAGTGTCTTCTTCAAGCCCTTCAAATGGTTCAAGACGGAAGATGTTGTAGCGGTAGCCATTCCTTACATTTCCTGCAGAATTGGTAAGTTCCAGTTTGTTTACTGAAGGGTTGCTTAAAAATACTTCCTGCTCGTTCACTGTATTCATACTTTTAAAATCTTTTACTACCGAAGTAATCAACAGCATAAAAGATATCCAGCCCAGCACCCACATACTTATAAACGAAACCGTCAATATCCTGCTGTTGCTTTTCATTTTAGCCAGGCGGCGGATTATCCAGGTAATGATGCCCACTACAGGAACCGCAATAAAGAATATTAAAGTACCCCAGGCATATACATTCTGCCATCCTTCAGTCAATACAAAATCCTTTAAAGGGAAAATACCAATGGCGAAAATTGCTATTCCTAAAAGTGCCATCACAAGGGATATTACCACCACCCCAATAATAAAGTAAGCAAAAATTTTAAGTAAAAAGACAATCACATCACCCAAAGAGCGGCCTCCCTTTTTGGCAACAGCTTTCATCTCACTACCCATCACTTTGCTTTTTTCAGTTGCAACACCACCGGCTTCTTTAGCAAATTTTTCTGCCCGCTGCTGCACACCTTTCATCTCTTCCATTACAGAATTTTTAATGGAATTCATATCTACTTTTTCTCCTTTCATTTCCAATTTTTCTGCTGTGCCGGAAGCTTCAGGTATTACCAGCCAGAAAATAATGTAGAGGAATAATGCGCCAGGGCTGAAAGAGAAATTGATGAAATTTGGAAAGTCATAAAATCCCCAGTTGCTCCAATGAAAAACAAAAGAAAGAAATGGGATCAGGAACAAGACTCTTGGTATCCAGGAGTTGATGCCAAAATAATTTCCTATACCACTGCACACACCACCAATGATCTTATCATCCGGATCCCTGAAAAGTTTTTTGCGTACACTTCCAATATGCTGAGAGGCTGTGCTTGGTACGGCAATCCATAAAATGAAATAAGCCAGTAAACCAGCGCCGGCAAAGGCCAGCAGTACAAAAGCTATTCTTATAATAATTGGATCGGTACCAAAATAATTGGCAAGGCCACTACACACACCACCAATCACTTTATTATTTTCATCCCTGTATAAGTCTTTTATTGCCTGTGTTGTTTTGTGTGCTGGATGATGATGCCGAAGAAGTTTTTTCTCCTCCGCCTAAAGCAGTACTTACTTTTTCTTCTTCGCCGTCAAATTCTTCCGGCCTGCCCATACTTTTAATGATGGCATTTACATCATCATCAGTAATACAGGTGGCGCCTTTTTTTAAACGCTCCTGGAACAATTCAGCAATGCGGCTTTCAATGTCATTGATGATCTCTTCCTTGCCTTCTTCGTCAGCAAAAAACCTTGCCAGCGAATCGGTATAACTTTTAAGCAAGTCAAAAGCAGAAACTTCTATCGGTACTACTTGTCCGTGGAAGTTGATATTTATTACTTGTTTCATGGCTTTGTGTTGTAATGTTTCGTTAGTTGGTTACCCACTAAAAAAAGCATGGCTATACTTTTAGTTTATGGATTGTTGAAGTTGTTGATTGAATGTTGTTCCTGTTCGGTGATTGCTTTTACTGCATTCGCCAGTTCGTTCCAGGTGGTTTCCAGTTCTGCATAAAACGCAGCCCCTTTTTCAGTAAGTGAAAAATATTTTCGGGGCGGGCCGCTGTTGCTTTCTATCCAGCGATAGGTAAGAAACTCTGCATTTTTTAGCCTGGTCAGCAGTGGATAGAGTGTTCCTTCAAAAATATTCAGGTTGGCCGCTTTCATCTTATCAATTATATCAGATGGGTAAGCTTCACCCTGTTTTATCACCGAAAGGATACAAAACTCCAGCACTCCTTTACGCATCTGGCTGGCTGTGTTCTCAATGTTCATGGTGTAATAATTTTAAAAAATTTCATGGCTATACTTGTTGCCCCATCCAAAAGCGGAGTTAGGCATATTAAATAAATCTTCTTTGAACCCTGTATTTTGTCTGGCGCTGGATATTCCATAATTCTGCGGCGCTGAAAATTCTGTGCTGGCTCAGCATGTTGGCCGGAGCTAATGTTTCTTTTACTACTGTTGTTAATTCTACCAGGGTTAATGGTTCTAACTGTGCGAATTTGGTTGATGATGCTTTCATGACTATACTTTTTAATTTTTTTGTTTTTTCCTACTTTGATAACACAAAGATATAGTTTATTTGGTACTATGCAACACATAATACCATTTATTTTGTAGTAGTTGGTTTTGATGCAGAACCTGTTTAATAGCAAAAACCAATACAGTAAAGGATTTCAGGCGAAGATGGGAATTAAAAATATTTTTTCACGTTTGATGAGTGGTAAAATAATTTTATGAGCGGAGCAGGCGACGAATAGTGTTGTTTAACAAAAAATTTCTTTTATTAAACAAAGTAGTAATCAAAAAAGACAACCAGCACCTTTATTTATACAGTTCACTCCATACCTGCTGACGGGTTGATGTAAAAAGCTGTTGTTACAGTATATCAATTCACAAAAAAATTTCAGAACATGAAAGTAAACATCAAAAACATTTTCCTTGCAGCAGCAATAGGAGGATTTATCACAGTAACATCAACCTCTTGTAAGAAGGATGATCCGGCACCAAGTACACCAAACGTTGTACAATTGGCTCAAAGTGACACTACGCTAAGCCTGTTGGTAACGTTGGTAACAAAAGCGGGGTTGGCAACTACACTTAGTACAACCAATAACATTACCGTATTTGCACCAACCAATGCTGCTTTCAGAGCTGCCGGTTATACAGATGCAGTTATTAACGGGCTTACCAATGCACAGGCAGCGGCAGGCTTTACAGATGTATTAACATACCACGTGGTTGGCGCCAGGGTGCTTTCTACTGCTGTGCCTGTAAGCGATATAGTTAATACACTTAATGGGAAAAATATTTATGCATCTAAAAATGCGAATGGTGTTTTTGTAAATGGGAAAAAAGTTACCGCCGCTGATTTAACCGCATCAAATGGTGTGGTACATAAAATAAATGGTGTGCTGATACCACCAACAAAAACAATTACACAAATAGTAGTTGATGGTGCAGACTTTTCAACACTGGAAGCTGCTGTTGTACTGGCAGGGCTTGCACCAACTTTAGATGGTCCCGGTAAGTTTACTGTTTTTGCTCCTACCAATGATGCATTTGTAACATCTGGTATTACTTCGCTTGCTGGTTTAACAACAACAGACGCTGCTGGAATTGTAGGCCAACATGCTTTTAGCACTAATATTTTTGCCAGTGACTTAACAGCCGGTACTACAGGGGCTACAGTAAATCCATCAAAAACATTGACTATAGCATTGTCTCCTGCTACTGTAAAAGTAACAGGTAGTGCCAACCCGGCATCAGTAGTAACTGCTACAGATATTGTTGCCACCAACGGAGTGATACATGTAATTGACAGGGTACTGCTTTAATAAGAAATTAACATCCCTGTGAAGACCATATTCATATATATAGCATCAACGGTGAACAAAATGATTTGTATATCCGTTGATGCTTTTAAATTATCCAGCCATGTTCACCCACCGATACAAATACTGGTTTGCTTTGCTGCTGTCACTTTACACCTATGCAAACACAGAGTTTTGTAAAGTGTACTATTATTTTAATATCCGTATCGAATGGTATTATGCTTTTGCCACCATCGTCTCTATCACTTTTTTAATACTTGAAATTAACAGTCTTGCTGAGCCATTGGTAAGAAAAATATGGCCGCTGGAAAAAAGTAAAATAAAATACAAAGTGGCATTTTTTATGGTGGGCAGCATTACCGCTACCACGCTTACCATTGCCATTGTATTAATTATGGGCATGATTTTTCATCCTTATTCCTTACAGCAAAATTATACACCACTCAAATTAAACCTGACGTACTGCTGGTTAGTAAACCTGCTGTACCATCTTATCAATGCCATTATTTTTTATTTTAAAGAATACAAAACAAAAGCACTGGAAGCAGAACAGCTAAAAAGTATCAGCGCCCAGGCAGAACTGCAATTGATAAAAAGCCAGATAAACCCTCATTTTCTTTTTAATAACCTGAATGTGCTGGCGGCTTTGATAATGAAGGATAATAAAGAAGCCAACCGGTTTATTGAAGAGTTTTCAAAAGTGTATCGCTACATACTGAGTAACCATGATAAAGAACTGGTGGAACTGAAACAGGAACTGGATTTTATAAAACCTTATATTTTCTTATTAGAAAAAAGATTTGCCGAAGGATTACAGATAAAAATAAATATTGATGAATTGCAGCAGGATAAAATGATAATACCAGCCAGCCTGCAGATGCTGATTGAAAATGCCATTAAGCACAATGTAGTAAGCAGGAAGAACCCCTTATTAATTGATGTGCATACCAATGGCAACAATACTATTGTGGTGAGTAATAACCTGCAGCAAAAGCAAACGGTGGAAAATTCAACAGGTATTGGCTTGCAGAATATCATACGCCGCTATGAGTTGGTGAGCAACAGAAAAGTAAATATTGATACAACAGAAAATAATTTTACCGTAACACTTCCTTTGATAAATATGAACTTATGGATGTAGTAATTATTGAAGACGAAATGCTGGCTGCGGAAAGATTGCAGTTGCTTATAAAAAACTACGACACCAATATTAATATCATTGCTTCATTGGAAGGCATTGAGGAGTCAATACAATGGCTGCAGACAAAACCACACCCTGATCTGTTGTTTGTTGATATACATTTGAGCGATGGGCACAGCTTTGAAATATTTAAAAAAGTAAACCTGCAAAAGCCGGTGATATTTACCACTGCTTATGACAACTATGCCCTGGATGCTTTTCAGCTTTTTAGCATTGATTATATTTTAAAACCTGTAACAGCGGAAGCATTGGCCGCAGCGATTAATAAATTTAAAAATATTGCCAGTTTAGCTGCAGCCAATTATTCTTTGCTGAGCGATTCAGTAAAAGAAAATTTCAGCACCCGTTATAAAAACAGGTTCCTTGCAAAAGTAGGCCAGCGTTCTTTCTTTTTACAGGCAGATGAAGTGGCTTATTTTTTTGCAGAAAATAAAATTGTGTACCTGGTAGATAAGGAAGGCAACCGCTTTATAATCAATTTTACGTTAGAAAAACTGGAACCTATCCTCGACCCTCATGATTTCTTCCGCATCAACCGGAAAATGATTATCAACTCCAAAGCCATTGAGCAGGTGAAACCTTACTTTAATAACAGGCTTAAACTTTTCTTGAAAGGAATAAAGGCAGATGAAGACATTATCATCAGCAGGGAAAGGGTAATTCATTTTAAAGAGTGGGCAGATGCATAAACCAAAATGATTTATTACTTTCAGCGTATATAAACGCAGTAATAATGGAGCATATCTTCCACCTGGGTAAAGACAAGAAGTTTAAAAGAATTATTGAATTGCAGGAACCATACATTCTGACAAAGAAGAAAAATGTATGGCTGCATTTGTGTGCTTCTATTATGAGCCAGCAGTTAAGCACCAAGGTGGCTGATGTTATTTATAACCGGTTTCTTAATCTTTTTCCAAAGAAAAAACCCACGCTGCAATTGGTGATTGATATGCCCTTTGATACACTTCGTAGTATTGGCCTGAGCAATGCCAAAACAAATTATGTAAAGAACGTTTGCCTCTTTTTTACGGAAGAAAAAATTACAGATGCCAAACTGCATGGTATGGAAAATGAGGAGCTGATAAAATATCTTACTCAGATTAAAGGCGTGGGTCAATGGACTGTAGAGATGATATTAATGTTTACACTGGGTAGGGAAGATATACTGGCGCTGGATGACCTGGGTATTCAGCAAAGCATGGTAAAACTATATAAAATAGAAGCAGCCAATAAAAAAGAGCTAAGAGAAAAAATGCTGAAACATGCTGCCAAATGGAGTCCTTACCGCACCTATGCCTGTAGGTATTTGTGGGGATGGAAAGACAATGTGCCTGTAACAATAAAATAGAAACACGGATGAAAACAGATATCAGGCAGATTGCGGCTGATAAATCACAAATAAGATCCGTTCGTTCCGTATCAATCCGTTTCATCCGTGTTTCTATAGTCTTATTTTACTGTGCCTTTTATATTCAGCACTTTTTTAAGCCCTGCATCCTGAAAATTTACCGTAATGGTTTTTGCAAACGAACCAACTGATGCAGCATTGTAAGTAATTTTTATATTGGAAGATTTGCCCGGTGCAATCGGCTCTTTGCTGTAATCAGAAGCAGTGCAGCCGCAACTTGGCACCACGTCTGCAATTAAAAGCGGCTCATCACCGGTGTTAGTAAAAGAAAATTCAATTGATACCGGTTTGCCTTTTGGTATGTCACCAAAGTCGTGGCTTTCTTTTATCCAGTTGATCTTTGCCATGTTGTAAGCAAAGTAAGCAGTTGATTGTTTCTCCCCTACGGTAAATGACATGAGTGATACAGATGCAATGGCGATGATGGCGATCATTTTAATTTGTTTCATAAAAATAATTTTAGGTGATAGAATAAGTGTTGTGCTACTGCAGTAACTACGGTGTAAAACTATCCTGCGCCAACCCAAAAGGCTGTTATCAATATTGAAATGACTTGTAAATTATTTGTAAAGCCCCTTTACAAAAAGTAGATTGCAGTAACATTGTATGGTGAAGATCAACCGCATTAAAATAATTGTGCTTGCAGGGCTGATAGCTTTTATCGGCATTATTACCATACAGGTGCTGTGGCTGAAGCAGGCTTTTGATGAAGAAGAAAAAAAATTCAGTCAGAATATACAGGTGAGTTTGCTGGAAGTAGCCAATGAAATGAATCATTATTATGGC
Source organism: uncultured Chitinophagaceae bacterium (assembly GCA_963814445.1). GTDB lineage: Bacteria > Bacteroidota > Bacteroidia > Chitinophagales > Chitinophagaceae > Ferruginibacter. The sequence continues at coordinate 53,783 of CAWFCU010000006.1, read as the reverse complement.
TATACCACACCACATGCAAACCCGGTGGAAAAGCTTTCAAAAGATTATTACGTGGTGAACATGCGGAATGACTTTGAAGCAAAGACACTGGAACTGCTGCTCATCAATAAATTTAAAGCAAAGGCCATCAGCACTAATTTTGAATATGCCATTTACGATTGTGAAACGGATGATATGTTGTATGGCAGCTATATCAAGTTTGATAAAAAGGAAGATGCACAACCCAGCACTTATTTTCCCAAGGCCAAAAACTTAGTGTATTATTTTGCAGTACGGTTCCCTGATAAGAACAGTTTTATTTACAACTCCCTTAAAGGCTGGATACTATTGTGTGCGGCGATGGTGATAACCTTGTTTATTTACCTGTATGCTATCTACATCATTTTGCAGCAGCAAAAATATGCCACATTGCAAAGGGATTTTATCAATAACATGACGCATGAGTTTAAAACACCGCTGGCATCCATTTTAATTGCATCCAACTTTTTATCAAAGAATGAAACAGTTTGCAGCGATGATAAATTAAAGCAATACAGCAATATCATTATTGAACAGGGAAAAAAATTAGACAGCCATTTAGAGAAAATACTGAATGTAGCAAAAGATGATGTGAACCCATTAGCAGTTGAATAAAGAAACGGTGAATGTGGCAGATACCATCAACAAAGCCATTGATATTATTAAACTGAAATATCCTGCTGCAAATATTCAGTGAATAATGCAGCACAGCAGCAAACCATACAGGCAGATGCATTTCATTTTGCCAATATCATTTATAATTTTTTAGATAACTCTATCAAGTATTGTGATAAAAAACCGGAGATAAGTGTTGATTTGAATAGTGAAGGAAATAATCTTGTGTTGAAAGTAGCTGACAATGGAATTGGTATTTCACAAAAACATTTAAAGCATGTGTTTGAAAAATTTTACCGGGCACCGGAAAGTAAAAAACTGGCGGTAAATGGTTTTGGGCTTGGGTTGTATTATGTAAAAAAGATCTGTGAGCTGCATGGATGGAAATTGAAAGCAGAAAGTGAACCCGGTAAAGGAACTGTTATAACTTTAGCATTCCGGCCTGACGGTGGTCCCGGTGTGACCTGAAAATAAAACGCAATAAATTGCCAGTCAGACCGGGACGGTCATACTGGATTAAAAAAATGAAAGCACATAAAATCTTATACGCAGAAGATGATGCCACGCTTGCCTTTCTCACAAAAGACAGCCTGGAGCAACAACAGTTTGAAGTGGATCATTTTGCTAATGGCAAGGAATGCCTTAAGCGTTTGCAAAAAAGAAATACGATGTGTGTGTGCTGGATATTATGATGCCCGGTATGGATGGTTTTGCTGTGGCAGAAGCTATCAGGAAAACAGATACATGATGTGCCTATTATTTTCCTGTCTGCCAAAACATTGAAAGAAGATAAACTGAAAGGCCTGCGGATTGGCGCTGATGATTATTTAGTAAAACCATTCAGTATTGAAGAACTGGTTTTAAAGATTGAAATATTTACTTCCCGGAGTAAAAAAACAAATAAGAGCAGAAAAGAAAATTTATACTGCCGGTCCTTTTCAATTTGACCCAACCAATTTTATAGTAACTCATAACGATAAAAAAACAGAACTCACACAAAGGGAAGCTGCTTTGCTGCAATATTTTTTTGAAAATAAAAACACCGTTTTAAAAAGAGAACAGATTTTGTCTGCCGTATGGGGACAGGATGATTATTTTTTTGGAAGAAGCCTGGATGTGTTTATTTCAAAACTGCGGAAGTTGTTTGCGGCAGATGATTCGGTGAAGATTGAAACATTGCATGGAATTGGATTTAAACTGGTGGATAGAAACGCTGATTAAGCGGATTGGAACTGATAAAACGGATTTTCTGTTGTATTTTAATCTGTTCAATCCGTATTTATCTGTTTCATCTGCGTATCCATCCTACAATTTCTTCTAAATACTTTTTATCTGTTTCATCAAAGTCATTCAGCGAAACACTATCAACATCCAGCACTCCTATTACTTCCTTATTATTAATCAGCGGCACTACAATTTCAGATTTGGATAAACTGCTGCAGGCGATATGGCCCGGGAAATTTTTCTACATCAGGTACAATTAATGTTTCTGCTTTTTGCCAGGCAGCGCCGCAAACGCCTCTACCTTTTTTTATACGTGTGCAGGCAACTGGTCCCTGGAATGGAGCCAGCACTAATTCATCTTGTTTAACTAAATAAAATCCAACCCACAACCAACCAAACTGTTCTTTTAATGCACCGCAAATATTGGCTAGGTTGGCAATCAAATCAGGCTCGCCTTCTATCAATGCTTTTATTTGCGGAAGTAAGGTTGTGTATTGTTCTTCTTTGGTGCCTTGTATGATGGATAGATCTTCTGCCATGTTTATTTGCTACGAATTACACTAATCCCACGAATTGTATTTTTTCGTGTTCATTCGTGAAATTCGTGGCAGTATGTATTATTGAAAAATCGTTTTGAAAAAAGCTTTCATATCCTCCCAGCTTTTTTTATCAGCCGCTAAATTATATGCAATGGGAATATTGAATTTTTTTCCTTTCTCTGTTGCTTCAGGATTACTGAAAGCATGGGTGGCATCAGGATAAGAGATAAATGTATAATCAACTTTTACTGAATCCAGATTGCTCCGGAAATTTTTGATCTCTTCTTCAGCTGATGAATTTATCAGCAGCGCCATGGCATACCAAAATCTTTGCTTTTGTTTTACCAGCTTCGGCAGGTACTACGGCAAGGCCACCATGAAAACTTACCACGCCTTTAAAATCCATCCCAAGGTTAGCAGCATTCAAACTCATGGAACCGCCAAAGCAATAACCAATACAAGCCATTTGCGCAGCATCTGTTTGCTCATACTCTTTTAGTTTATTTACAGCGGCTTCAATTCTTTCTTTTGCCAATTGTGGATTTTGATAAAAAGGCGTTGCCAGTTCACCATGCTTCTTTTGGAGTTGGCCCTTCTTTGCCACCGCCATACATATCTGCAGCAATAGCGATGTAGCCAAGACCAGCCAGCATATCGGCACGCTGGCGGGAATAATCATTATTGCCCCACCATTCATGTATCACTACTATTGCCGGCCGCTTGCCTTTTTTTGCTTCATCATAAGCAACATATCCTTTTAATATAGTACCATCGGCAGATTTATAACTTATTTCTTCGCCGGTAACTTTTGCCATGCGGTTTTGGGCTGCTACTAATGATGCTGTTGAAACAAACAGTAACAATGAGAATATCCTTTTCATAGATTTATTTTTTGTAAAGTTAATTGAGTAACAATTTTTATTGCAAGTTGTTTGATTAGTTAATTTATTTTTTAGCGCCATTATCATATCACTATAAGATACAGCCATAAAATCTTCCTGTCTTAACACCAAACATCGCCGCATAAAAATCACATTGCTCCTGTAATTTTTCTTTGCCAATGTTACCGTCTTTATCAATGGCTTCCACTTCAATAAATGTACCGAGGTTTTGTACGGTATCAAAATGAAATTTTACATTCTCAATAAAATAGATCTTTCTTCTTTTATCAACGATAGCTTTTATACCAAGTGCTTTTGTAAGAATAGCTTTTAAATTTTCATCAGGTTGATGCTGATATAATAACACCTGCGATGATTTGCTGCCGGCCGTATTTTCTCTTTCGTAATGAATAAGAGCATTTTCAATATTACCTTCTCTCAGTTTCAGTCTTCCGGTGGTAACAGTAAAGTAAGTATCGATTTGGTGGTCTTCACCAATAAATGTTGGATTGTGCTGCAGCAAAATTTTTTCTGCTGCCAGCACATCATTTGTTTTTGCTTTGAATTCGATATTTAAAATTGACATAGTTCAAAAGTAATTATCTCAAATAAAAAACCGCTCTCAAATTTGAGAGCGGTTTTCATTATCAAATTGGCTAATCACCAAATCATCAAATTATTTTACTGCTTTCACCAGTTTCAACTCCTTTATCAAATTACTTGCTCCACCCAATTTATCAATGCACCACAGCACATAACGGATGTCCACACAAATAGCACGGTTAAGATCATTATCAACAGCAATCTTATGGCTCATTGCCTCAGAGTTGCCATCAAACGCAAGGCCGATCAAATTACCATTACCATCAATAACAGGACTGCCGCTGTTGCCGCCGGTAATATCGTTGTTGGTGATAAATGTAACTACCAGGTCGTTCCTTCCTTTATCAATATACTGGCCATAATCTTTTTTCTTCATCAGCTCAACTTGCTTTGCAGGCAGGTCAAATTCATAATCCCCCGGAACATATTTTTCTAAAATGCCTTTGCCTGTGCAGACATAATCACAATGCAAGCCATCTCTTGGGTTATAACTTTTTACACTGCCATAGCTTACCCTCATGCTGAAGTTGGCATCCGGATACATTTTAGCCGCCGCCGCTGGATTCATTTCCATTACACCTTTCAGGTAAGTTCTTCCCAGCTCATCATTTTTAGCAGGCGAATGCATCAAAAATTGTTTTGTACTTGGTAGTATAATTTTTAAAGAACGCAGACGCATAAGCAAAGGCCGGATCATTTTGTAAAACAGTAGCATCCGGGTTGGCAACAAAAGCAGCCCATTTTGCATCATCTAAGATCATTGTTTTATCAAACAGGTCTTTTGACCATTTTTTAAAAGTAGCATCCTCTCTCAGATCCCCAAACACAGATTTCATTCCTTCATAAAAACCGATCGGATGCTGGCTTTTATCAACATCATTATAAAACAGCTGGCAGGTAGCGGCTACAATTTTTTCATCACTTGGCCTGTCAGCATCTTCTAAATATTTTTTTCTGGCGGCAGTAGCAGCATCTAAAGTTTTTTTAGCATCAGCAGATGAGACACCAGTTTTTACCAGGTCAGCTTCCAGCTTTATCAATGTAGAGGCAAACTTTGCCATTGGCGAACCAAGTATGCCTTCATTCAGGTAAACTTTTTCTTTTGCATAAGGAGTCCAGGTCGCATAGTTCTTTGCATAATCAGAAAAAATGTTTTCGTATTCGGCCTTGCCCTTTGCCCATGCAGTAAACTTATTTTCATACACCTGCTTTTCTTCGTAGGTATGGAATTTTTTTAACTGCCTTGTTTCACCATCAAAAAATTTCCAGTAGTTAGCAACAGTGGCATAATTAGCAGCCAGCTTTAATTTTACTGCTGGATCTTTTTTCATTTGTTCAAGCGTCAGTTTTAAGCGAACATCTCTTAGTGCAACCAATGACGGATTGTCAATATCCATTTTCAATTTTACACCGTTACTTGTTTCGTAGCGGTTGGTGCCACCCGGATAACCGTATATCATTGCATAGTCCCCATCTTTAATTCCTTTAAGGCTTACCGGTAAAAAGTATTTTGGTTTTAAAGGGATATTCTCTGCACCGTATTCAACTGGCTTGCCGTCTTTGCTCATATACACACGGAAAACAGAAAAGTCTGCTGTGTGCCTTGGCCATTCCCAGTTGTCTGTATTACCACCAAACCTTCCCACACTTTCGGGAGGCGTACCAACAAGGCGGATGTCCTTATATGTTTTATATAGATACATCAGGTATTGATTGCCCTTGAACATGCTGTATATTTTTCCATTTACACCATTGTCTTTATCCATTACTTTATCAGTAATCGCTTTATATACATCCGGCATTTGCTTTACCCTGTCTGCCCATGACAAACCTTTTACCGCATCTTCCACTTCTTTTGTTACATCTACAATACTCTCCAGGAATTGAACTGTGAGTTTGGTTTGTATTTCCTGGTCTTTACTCATTGCATAAAAACCATTTTTTAAATAGTTGTGCTCAACAGAACTTGCAGCAGTAATCGCATCATAACCGCAATGGTGGTTGGTAAAGATCAACCCTTCGCTGCTCACAATTTCTCCGGTGCAGCCGCCACCAAAAATGATGATGGCATCTTTGATGGATGATTTATTGATGGAATACAATTGCTCTTTGGTGAGCTTCAATCCTTTCTTCACCATATCATTATACACCTGCTGACCAAGCAACATTGGCAGCCACATACCTTCATCAGCGCTGGCTTTAAGCAGGCTTACTGAAAGTAACAACGAAACAAAAACTTTCTTCATAATAGCAAATTTTTAGGCAGCAAACGTACATGTAAAATGGCCATTTGGATATACCGGCCGTACATTTTGCTAGTGACGCTATTTTACTTTTTAAAAGGGAAACATTGTCAACTTTTAATGGTTCTACCAGGTATCAAACACCTAATGTAATATTTTTCCCAACAGTTTGAGGCAGTGGTTTATATTTGTTATCACCTAAACCTTACGAAAGCAGATTAAACAATATCTTACATCAACCGGCGGCAAAAAATACGCCATATGGTATTTTTGTATAGCCGTAATTAATAGCCAATGGCCATAATAGATATTAAACTTCCTAAATCGATTGCTACAGCATTAAGGCTGCCGGTAAGTGGCCCAAGAAGCCAGCAATTAAAAGTGCTGAAGAAATTATTGAAGAAAGCAAGGTTCACCGAGTTTGGGCAGACCTATAAGTTTGATGAAATATTATTAAGCAAACATCTTGGCAAAAGATTTCAGCAATTAGTACCTGCTTCTAACTACAATAAAATGTATGATGACTGGTGGCACAAAGCAAAAGATGGTGCAACTGATGTTTGCTGGCCCGGCAAGATAAAATACTTTGCCCTCAGCAGCGGCACCAGCGACGCAGCAAGCAAATACATTCCCATTACAAGAGAATTGATCCGCAGCAATACTATTACCAGTATTAAACAACTGCTCAGCCTTACAAAATATGAAGATGTGCCAAAGAGCGCTGTAGGTAAAGGCTGGCTGATGTTGGGGGGAAGTACACAATTGCAAAAAGGAGCTACTTATTATGCAGGCGATCTAAGCGGCATACAACAAAAAAATATTCCTTTCTGGTTCCAGGGTTTGTACAAGCCCGGAAAAAAAATTGCAAAAGAAAAAGATTGGGCAAAAAAATTAGAAGAGATTGTTGACAATGCACCCAATTGGGATATTGGTTTTATCGTAGGTGTGCCTGCATGGCTGCAACTGTGCATGGAAAAAATTATTGAACGCTACAAACTCAATAACATTCATGACATCTGGCCACACCTTGCATTTTATGTACATGGCGGCGTGGCAATGGAACCATATAAAAAAGGGTTTGAAAAATTATTGGGCAAACCCATCACTTACATAGAAACCTATTTGGCAAGCGAAGGTTTTTTAGCCTATCAAAACAGGCAGGGATGCTGTGGGAATGCATTTGGCGCTGAACAATAATATCTTTTTTGAGTTTGTTCCTTTTGATGATAACAATTTTGACAGCGAAGGGAATATGGTGGACGAACCGGAAGCATTTATGATCCATGAAATTGAGGAGAATAAAGATTATGCTGTTTTGATAAGTACCAATGCCGGCGCCTGGCGCTATGCTATTGGTGATACAGTGAGGTTGATCGATAAAGAAAGAAGTGAGATCATCATCACCGGCAGGACAAAGCATTTTTTGAGTTTGGTTGGTGAACATTTAAGTGTTGACAATATGAACAAGGCCATTGAAATGGCGAGTGAAGAATTAAATATTTCTATTCCTGAATTTACCGTGGCTGGTGTGCCACATGGAAACTTTTTTGCACACCACTGGTATATTGCCACCGATGATGTTGCTGATGAAAAACAACTGGCACTGCACATTGATACCAAACTTAAAGAACTGAATGATGACTATGAAGTGGAACGCAAGCATGCTTTGAAAGATGTGTTTGTAACGGTGCTGTCAGAAAAAATCTTTATGGATTTTATGAAGAGCAAAGGCAAGGTTGGCGGCCAGCATAAATTTCCACGTGTGCTGAAAGGGAAGATGCTGGAAGATTGGAATAAGTTTTTGAAGGGGGAGTTGGTGGGGTGATGTTATGGAATTTATTCTTATCTGAATCCAACGGAAAATAATTTTATGTTATTGCTTCAATTCAAAAGATACATTTCCTTTTTACTTGTTCTTCTGTTATTTTCCTGCAATAGTAAAAAGCCGCTTATTCCAAAAGACTTCTCTAATGAAAAAGAAAAGAATAATACCCTATTTGTTTTTGTTGGGGAAAAGATTGATGTAAAGGAATTACCACCGAATGAAGGTTCGTGGGATGGAAAATATCTTGGCAAATATAAAATTCTTCAAAGAGTATACGGCAATTGTAATTTAGATACAATTGAGTTCATTGCTTACGATCATTACGGAGAACCAGCATTTTCACGCTATAAGAATGTTCTGCTTTTTGTTTCCGAACACAAAGGGAAATATTATCATGAGAAATACCAGTTTTATGATGTGTATAAAACTAAAGACGATAGGTGGGCTGGAAGTTATCCTGTAAGCGACTTAGGATACGATAATAAACGAAACGGGAATATATCTGCTCAAAAAATTGATTTTACAGAAGATGCTTTTATTGCTTTAGCATCAGTAAATAAAAAAGAAATAGGCTGTTGGTTTCCTGAGCCATATTACAGAATTGAAAAGGAAAGGGCAATTGTTGTTTATGGAAATTATACTGAAGATTTATTTAAAATAAAGAAAGAGGGGGCTTTATCTGCAAGAGGTTTGTTTGGTAACGAAAAGTCAGGAAATGATTTGCATGTTCCAGATACACAAATGCCTGAGATCGTTAATAATAATGATCGAAGGCTAGATAATGATTGGAAAAAATTCATGTCATTCTGGAATAAGGTAACAGATGGACCAGATAGCCTTATTGCCCGGCGGCTAGATAATTTTGTTTCGGACTCCATCTTCCTGAATGATACTTTACTTTCAAAACAGAATAGCAGGATTAAAGAATTTATTTCAAATGAAGCATTACAGCAGTTTAAGAAAAACAATGATTTAAATTACCGGAATATAGAGGCCTCTGGAAGAGAGCCACTTTTTAAAATAACTACAATTACAGATACAATAAATACATTTGAAAGTAAAGTGCAGGCATCATTTGTAAAAACTAAAGTTGGATTTAAATTATACAGTATCAAGGAAGAAAAAAAATGTATTTGTTGGCAGTAAAATTATTTCTTCAAAGGCTCCAGCAAATAACCAAATCCATTCATCTTAATTTCATACGCTGTTTGCAACAACATTCTCAGCTTTCTTTTTTGAAAATCTTTTCTTGCAACCATTCTAAATAACTCACGGGAAAAATCCCCAAAAAAATGGTGTTTTTCCCTTGCATAAGCGAACGAACCTGAATAGTTTTGAGTCATAAAAATTGTACACCCTTTTACTGTAACAATATTACACACTCAAAAAACTACGATCATGAATGCTTTAAAAAACAGGGTTCAGTTGATTGGTAACCTGGGCAATGCTCCCGAAGTAAAAACCGTAACAAACGGCAAAAAAATGGCCCGGTTCAGCGTTGCTACCAATGAAAATTACCGGAATGCCAAAGGAGAAAAAGTTACCGAAACCCATTGGCATAATTTAGTTGCCTGGGGAAAAGTGGCCGAGATTGCAGAAAAATATTTAACCAAAGGAAAAGAAGTGGTCGTAGACGGGAAACTGATTACGAGAAGCTATAATGATAAGGACGGCAATAAAAGATCCATCACTGAAGTAGAGGTAAATGAACTTTTAATGATGGGAGGAAAAGATAAAAATTAAATGGTCACCCCGTTTTTAGCTGCAGCCGGTTAAATGTTTTTACCTGGTTGCAGCTTTTGTATTTCTAGGAACAGTTTTTTTAAAAACTTCCGGAATGTCATCTTTCTTTTATTGATTGCAATAGATACTCCAGCCCGTTCAATTTGATCTCATACATCGTTTGCAGCAGCATTCCCAGTTTCCCTTTTGGAAAACCTTTTCTTGCAAACCATTCTAAATAACTCACTGGTAAATTGCAAACTAATGTGTCTTTGTATTTTCCAAAAGGCATTTTCATTTTTACCAGGTCCAGTAAAAGTTCAGGATTAAAACCCGGAGCATCTTCCATTATTCTTCTTTTTCTTTAACTATCAAATACCAGTCGTTATCTAAAGGGAGATAACCATAATCATAGCAGTAAAAATATGTTTTGCCCGTTTTGGTAGTGTATAGGTGAGTGAGGTATTTAAAATGAAAACCGAGCCGTAGTAATTTGTCTTTACTTGCTTTGGCTGTTTCATCTTTGCCTGGCAAAATTGATTCCAGTATTTTCCTGTTTTTTAGCAATGCATTGTTGATGCTTCGTACATAAGCGCTATAGCTGCTTCTTGCTTTTAGTTGGTTGTTGTGATTATTCCGGCAATAATCATCACAGAATTTTTTGTCTACTCTTCCTTTCAACGGCTTGCCACAACTCAAACAGTTTTTTGTTTCTGCTGCAATCATATCAGGGTTTTAGATAATCAAGGTAGTAAAATTTATCCGTGTAAAAAACGTTTTTTACCGGTTAGTTTCGGGAGTAGAAATTTAAAAACCGGCTATCGCTTTCGCCGCATATCATCTTTGTGTTGTCAATCGGTTGACGTCGCCGAAAGACTGAGATAACAAATTTATAAAACAATGAAAAATTAAACAACATGTACGCATTAAGAAACAAAGTTCAACTGATTGGAAACTTAGGTAACGCACCAGAAGTAAAAACATTAGATGGCGGAAAAAAGATGGCACGCTTTAGTATGGCCACCAACGAAACCTACCGTGACAGGGCCGGCAGTAAAGAAACAGAAACCACCTGGCACAATATTATTGCCTGGGGTAAAGTGGCTGAGCTTGCTGAAAAGTATTTAACCAAAGGAAAAGAAATTGCCATTGAAGGCAAACTCGTAAACCGTATGTACAATGATAAGGATGGTAACAAAAGATACATCACAGAAATAGTTGCGAATGAATTGTTGCTGATTGGCGAAAAAGAAAGAGCCTGAAATTACTGCCACAGATTGCACAAATCTGCACAGATATTTTTGTGTGTATTTGTGAAGTCTGTGGCTTTACTTATTATTTAAAATAATTTTATGGACAGAGTTTATTCATAAAGACAGAGACTTATCAAATCATTGGTGTTTGCATGGAAGTTTACAATACACTTGGTTATGGCTTTTTAGAAGTAGTTTATAAAGATGCTATGGAAATAGAATTTCTGGAACAAGAAATGGAATATACCGGCGGGAAGAAGAACATGCATTGTAAAATACAAAGGCAAGTTCTGAAACATAAATTTTTTGCCGACTTACACTTTATTTAAATCCATTATTGTGGAAGTAAAAGCAAACAAAGATGGCATTACAGATGATGCCATTGCCCAAACATTAAATTACCTGAAAGCATCGGGGTTAAAGCTTGCCTTAATCATTAACTTTGGAAAAACATCCCTTGAATACAAAAGATTAGTTTATTAATCATTTGTGTCAATTCTTATCTGTGTTAATCTGTGTAATCTGTGGCAAAACAATAATTTATGGCAACTGTAGAACGCAACGAAATATTTGACCTGGCTTATCGCTTCATTACCGAAACGCAGGAAAGTATTTTCCTCACCGGTAAAGCAGGCACGGGCAAAACAACTTTTCTAAAATATTTAAAAGATCATTCTTCTAAAAATATGGTGGTGGCAGCACCAACAGGTGTGGCAGCTATCAATGCTGGTGGTGTTACACTACACAGTTTGTTTCAATTGCCATTGCATCCATTTTTGCCAACAGAAAATAACAAACAGGAATTACTAAGCAAGCATCCGTTATCAAAAACAACGCATACAATTATTGCGTAAAATGGAGTTGCTGGTGATTGATGAAATAAGCATGGTGCGTTGCGATGTGCTGGATGCTATTGATGCCATTTTAAGAAGTGTAAGAAGAAATCATCAAGCTCCTTTTGGCGGCGTACAAATTTTGTTCATTGGAGATCTGTTTCAATTGCCGCCGGTGGCAAGAAGATGAAGAGTGGGATAATTTATTGGGCAATTATTATTCGTCACCTTTTTTCTTCGACAGCAAAGCAGTAAAAGAACAAACGCCGTTATTAATTGAACTCACATAAAATTTACCGGCAGAAAGAAGAAAGCTTTGTTGACTTGCTGAATAAGGTCCGTAATAATTATATGGACAAAGATGATTATGAGGAACTCAACAACCGTTTTATTCAAGGCTTTCACCCATCGGCAGAACAAAAATTTATTACGCTTACTTCTCACAATGACCAGGCAGATAATATTAACCAGGTAAAACTGCAGAAACTACATACTCCATCATTTACTTACAAAGCAAAAATAGAAGGAGATTTTCCAGAAAACATTTACCCGGCAGAACTGGAACTGGTATTGAAAGAAGGAACACAGGTGATGTTCATTAAAAATGATGTGGCTGAAAAAAAATATTTCAATGGCAAGATTGGTGTGGTTTCAAAATTAGATAAAGAAACTATTACGGTAACTGTGACGGAGAAGATATTGCGGTAGCGCAAGAAACATGGGACAATGTAAAATACACTCTCAACAAAGCAGATGAAAAATTAGAACAACATATACTAGGCAGGTTTTTTCAATACCCTTTACGATTAGCCTGGGCAATTACCATTCACAAAAGCCAGGGCCTTACGTTTGATAAAGTAATGATTGATGCTGCATCATCTTTCAGCAGCGGGCAAGTATATGTTGCACTCAGCCGTTGCACCAGTTTAGATGGCATTGTGTTGTTGGCAAAAATTCCATCTACCGCTATTCACAGTAACCAGCAAGTGGTGGCGGCACATTCATCTCTTGTTCCCAAAGGTTCTTTGGCAGAAAGGTTTGAAGGAGCAAGACAAGTATTTACTCTTCAATTGTTGAGTGAAATATTTTTATTGGAGGAAATTGAAACAGGTGTCCGGTTTTTAAAATATCCGTTGAAAAGAACAACGAAAAATTAAATGAAGATGCTCCTGAATGGGCAGCACAATTTTCAACAGAGATCAAAGCATTAAAAGCAACAGCAGAAAACTTTATTGGAAAGTGCCAGCAGATGATGAGAGAGATTACTGCTGATTGAAAATAATCCGGCACTGCAAAAAAGGATACAAGATGCAGCCAGATTATTTTTTGCCGCTGCTTGAAAAATTAAAAGAACAACTACAACAGCATCCACTTATTACAGAACATAAAGAAACAGCAACACCCGTTGATGAAAATTTGCTGGAAGCAATGACGGCTTTTGTAAAAACTATTTACTTTATTCAGTATTGTAAAGAGCCTTTTACTGTTGCCGGTTTTTTAAAACACAAACTCAATCTTGGCTATTCCAAGAATGCACATCAGCAGTTATGCAGCCAATAAAAAACAAATGGCTGCCTCTGATATTCCGAATGCAGAATTATTTTTTACTTTAAAAAACTGGCGGGATAAAATTTGTAACGAACAGGACCTGCCGATTTATTTTGTTGCTAATAACAACAGCTTAAAAGAGATCAGTACTTATCTTCCTTTAACCAATCAGCATTTACAACTGTTAAGTGGTTTTGGAAAAGCCAAGAGCAGATAAATATGGAGATGAAATTATTAGCAATGGTGCATTCGTATTGTAACCAGCACGGTATTGAAACCAATATGGAATTAAAATCTGCCAGCCCGAAAAGACAAAGAAAAGAACCGTCAGAAAAAAAGACAGATAAAATTCCTTCAGGCATTGTAAGCCTTAACTTATATCAGAAACGGAAAAACGGTAAATGAAATTGCTACGGAAAGAAATTTGGCAGTCAGCACTATATGCAAGTCATCTCACAGATTTTATAAAGACAGGTGAAGTAAAAGTGCATGCATTTGCAGATGAAACTACAGTAAAAATCATCGGAGAATATTTGAGCACCAATCCTGAAAAAACAACATGGAGAAATAAGAACAATGCTGAAAGATGCTTACAGTTTTACACAGATAAAGGCTGTGGCAAATCATTTGTTCTGGCTGCAAAATAGAAATGCAGCACAGCCCCAGCCAATTTAATTGCATTGAATTGTTTTTTAACTTTCCTTTCCTATATTTGATTATCTGAGTATTTTTACGATTGCCTGCCATATTTATTTCCAAAACTACTGTACTATGCTTACCGGCGAAATGCTGCAATCATACTTAGTGCCCGATATAGTGTGGGATGAAATGGTGAACAACGGCACCGTTAGGGAGCAGTATGCAAAAGTGATGGAATTTCTTAGGACCAGCTCTCCATTGACGAACTGAATAAAAAAGAAGAACTGGCCAAAGCGCCTCTTCATGAGCCAGGGCATCACCTTCACTGTGTACAGCAGTGGCGAAGGCATAGAAAAAATATTCCCATTCGACATTATTCCCCGTATCATCACCGCAAGCGAATGGGATTATATTGAAAGTGGTATCAAACAAAGATTAAAAGCACTCAATCTTTTTTTAAAAGATATTTACAGCAACCAGTTTATTATAAAAGACGGGGTGGTACCGGCTGATATGATCTACAGTTGTCCTCATTATCTAAGGGAGATGCACAACTTCCCCGTGCCGTATGATATTTATGTACATATTTCCGGCATTGATTTGATACGCAACAACGATGGTTCCTTTTATATTCTGGAAGATAACCTGCGTACACCAAGTGGTGTAAGTTATATGCTGGAGAACAGGGAAATCACCAAACGTATTTTTCCTGACTTGCTGCCGCAATAATAATGTACGCAGCGTAACAGAGTATCCAACCATCCTGCATAAAAACCTGGTATCACTTTCGCCAAGGCAAATTGCACATCCAACTATTGTATTGCTTACGCCGGGCATTTACAACTCTGCTTATTTTGAACATTCCACCTTAGCAAGGCTGATGGGTGTTGAATTAGTAGAAGGAAGCGACCTGGTGGTGGACAATCATAAAGTGTATATGAAAACCACGGCCGGCCTGCAACAGGTGGATGTGATTTACAGAAGAGTGGATGATGAATTTTTAGACCCATTAATGTTTAATCCGGGCAGTATGCTTGGGGGTAGCTGGAATAATGAGTGCTTACAGGAAAGGAAATGTAGCTATTGTAAATGCAGTAGGAAATGGGGTGGCAGATGATAAAGCGATTTATACTTTTGTGCCGGCGATGATCAGGTATTACCTGAACGAAGAACCGATATTGAAAAATGTTCCTACGTACCAGTTAGGCAAGGATGAAGAAAGGGAATATGTGTTTAACAATATTACGTGACATGGTAATAAAGAAAACCAATGGAAGCGGCGGTTATGGTATGCTAATGGGCAGTGCTGCCGATGAAAAAGAAATTGAAGAATATAAAGCAGAAGTAATAAAGGAACCAAGGGATTTTATTGCACAGCCAATCATCAGCTTGTCTTCAGTGTCCATGTTATATGGATGGAAAATTAAAACCAAGAAGGGTTGATCTGCGTCCTTATGCGTTGTGTGGGCCAGGTGGAATTGAAATTGTTCCGGGAGGATTAACAAGGGTTGCATTAAAAGAAGGTTCATTGGTGGTGAATTCATCACAGGGTGGTGGAAGTAAGGATACGTGGGTGTTAGGACTGACACCCCTCCGCCCCCTAAAGGGGAAACCGAGAGAGTAAAATAATTTGAAGCTCTTTTTATTAGTTAAGAGTATTTTAAAAATAAATACAGAATGCTGAATTTATTATACAAAATTAAACCCGAAGGCACCTGCCTTAGTTCCCCCTTTAGGGGGCGGAGGGGGTGTGAATGGAGGGGGCAAATATGCTTAGCAGTGTTGCCGATAGTTTATACTGGATGAGCCGTTACATGGAACGGTCAGATGACATTTTAAGAATGTTGAAGATAAATTATGCTGCATCGCAGGATGATGTGCAGGAATTTTCGTGGATGCCCATTTTAAAAATTTTTACTTTTTTAAAAGAAGAAGAAGCAAAGCAGATGGCAATACAATACAAGGGCAGTATTGCAGTTTATGGTGATTGGGAAAGACAATCCTAATTCTGTATTGAACATTGTTACTCATGCAAGAGAAAATGGAAGAAGCGTACAGGACCATATCACCAAAGAAATGTGGCAATGCCTCAATGATTTTTATCATGCCATGAGGGAAGAAAGCCTGGAAAAATGGCTGCAAAAGGAAGACCCGGTAACAGTGCTTGACAACCTGTTGAAAAATGGGTTGTTGTATTTTGGAACGACAGATGTTACCATGGCAAGAGGAGAAGGAAATGCGTTTATCAATATTGGAAAATTTCTGGAAAGAGCAATACAAGTCACCGATATTATTGATGTAAAATTCAGCGACCTGAATTATGAAATGGATAAAATAGCAGATACCACTTACTGGAAATATTTATTGATGTCTATCTCTGGTTATGAATTGTATTTAAAAACTTACCGCAGTGGTTTTGAAGCAAAGAATGTGGTGGAGCAAATGGTGTTGAATGATAACTTTCCCCGGTCAGTGATATTTTCAGTAAACCGCCTGCAGCGTTATTTTGAAAGATTAAAAAATGATGGCAATGCAGATGCGTTTAATGAAATTGATTTTATGATTGGCAGGTTAAAAAGCAATGTCAGGTATTCCACTGTTGACTCTATTGCAGACGAAGGGCTGCATAATTTTTTACAGGAAACAAAAAAAAGCCTGTTTGAAATTGGTGATGCACTCAGCCATAAATATTTTGCATACTCTTAAACTAATAACCAAATAACGAATAACAATTAACGAACTACATGCCCCGATTTATTATACATCATGTTACCAAGTACACTTACCCGGAACCTGTGAGGGACAGCGCCAACCAGATAATGCTGTATCCTTTAAAAGATGAATACCAGAGTTTGCAAAGCCAGCGCATTGCTATCACCGGCGAACCTGCACTGGAAGTGTATAAGGATTATTATGGCAACGAGATCGGTTCTTTTATGAATGCCGCACCGCATACGGAGTTAAGGATCGATTCAAATATTTCTGTTATCACCACCAAAAGAAAATGGCCGGTGGATGATGTGCCTGCCGAACAGCAATGGAGCCACCTGCAGGAAATAAAATACATGGTGCCATTCATTGATTTTTTAAAACAGGAAAATTTTGAAGCATTGGCAGAAGTAAAAGCAGTAGCTGATGCAGGGTTTTATAAAACCGTTTCTGTTTATACAGCTATGCAGCAACTGACGGATTATGTCTATAAAAATTTTCAATACATAAAAGGCATTACAAGCATAAGCACAACGCTGGATGAAATATGGAACCTGAAAGCCGGCGTGTGCCAGGATTTTGCTCATATACTTTTATCAATGCTCCGCTTACTGGGCATTCCTGCCCGTTATGTAAGTGGATATGTTTGTCCGCATGATCATAACCTGCGTGGCGAAGGCGCTACACATGCCTGGGTGGAAGCATACCTTCCTTTCTATGGCTGGCTGGGCTTTGACCCAACAAACAATTGTATAGTAGATGACCTGCATGTCCGTTTGGCTGTTGGAAGAAACTTTACTGATGTATCTCCTGTAAGAGGAACGTATAAAGGAACAGCGAAGCAAACCTTAGAAGTAGGTGTTTCTGTTTCGTATGAAGATGGGCAGGTAAGCAATGAAATGGCTGCTATCTTAACACCCAAATTAGTGGCTACAAAGCTGGATGAAAAAGAAGTGGGTCAGGATAATTCTTACAGAAGGTATATGCAAATGGTGCAGCAGCAACAGTAAAGTAATCTATTTTATTTTTTCTCTTTAACTTCCCGTTCTTAATTACACAAATGAACGGCCGCAATTACCTATCCTACATTTTGAATCCGCTGGAAATACTTCGTACAAAAAAAGTACTGCAGGTAAACCCTACTATAGCGCCAGAAAGAAAGGAACCGGAAGACCTGAAGATATTTGTTTACGATTATGATGCTTCAGCTATTGAAGTAAAGGAAGTGAAAGATGTTCCTTCCTGCTTTAAATATGTAACCTCCCCTAAAGTAACATGGATAAATGTGGATGGCCTCAGAAAAAAAGACATAGAAGCAATTTCTGAACGTTATGGTATTCATTACCTGATAGTAGAGGATATACTGAGTATTGGCCAACGCCCCAAAATGGATGAAATAAACGGGTTGGTATTTTGCCTGCTTAATATGCTTTACTTTAATGAAAAAGATAGTGCTGTGGAAACAGAACAGATAAGTATTATTCTTGGTAAAAATTTTGTCATCAGTTTCCAGGAAGATGCATCAAGGGATGTTTTTGATCCTCTCCGGGAAAGATTAAAACTGAGTACTACTAAAGTGCGCCAGCAGGGAGCTGATTTTTTATTTTACTCACTTATTGATCTGATTGTTGACAATTATTTTGTGGTGATGGAAAAACTGGGAGAGAAAATAGAGAACCTGGAGGAGGATATTGTAAGAAGCCCCAATAGCCGTAGCCTTGCAAAAATAAATATGCTTCGCAAAGAAATGATCGTATTAAAAAGAAGCGTTGCGCCTGTGAGAGAAATGGTGAATGGAATTTTAAGAAGTGACAGTGAACTGATTGAAGAACGTACCGAAAAGTACTTTAAAGATGTATACGATCATATTATACAGGCAAATGACCTGGCAGAGAATTACCGGGATATGATGATGAACCTTCATGATCTTTACTTAAGTAACGTAAATCTTAAGATGAATGAGGTAATGAAAGTAATGGCTGTGGTTACGTGTTTATTGGCACCTGCTACTGTTATTGGCGGCATATTCGGGATGAACTTCGATATAATTCCGTTGCTCCATAACAAATGGGGCTTTTTTATTTCTGTTGGTTTAATGTTGATAGTTCCCCTTGCAATGCTCCGCATGTTTATAAAAAGAGGATGGTTTAAGATTTAAAAAGCAATCGTTGCCGTAAAAATATCATCCCCGGTTTTGTATATTCAAAATAAATACTATACTTTCATCCTAGTTTTCATAGGGTACGGATTAAAAACGAACCGGGGTTTTTACCCTGGTTCTATTTTTTTATAGCTGTCATACAATTAATTCCGAAACATGATTCAAAAAAAGAAACTGGGCGTGGATGTAATACTGGATGTGTTGAAAGAAACACAGGCTGCTAATCCTGAATCTGAATTTGTAAAAAGTTTATTGTTTCAATACCAGGAAAGAGGCGGATTAAGTAAGAAACAATTAGAGGGGCTGTATAGCAAGGCATCAAAAATAAATACCATCTCCGAAGCAAAACTGGCAACGCTGCAGGCAATCATTTTAAAAAAGCATGCTAAGCACAGATCGGAATTGCCGGCTCCAACACCGTTGTACATAAAGGAAGAAGCTGTTGGAAAAATAATTGATGCTATTCTTGAAAAATATCCGCAACACAAAAGGGTGCTCTTTTACAAAACAAAATTTGAGAATAACGAAACGCTTTCTGCTGTTGAAAAAACCGAATTAGAAAAATTTAAAAAGTTACTGCTGGATAAAAATAAAAAAGCAATTTGAGCCGAAACCCAAATTGCTTTCTGTACAAAGGAGCAAAAGATACTAACTAAATAAGCCACCTTTTTTCAACTCCGTTGTCCCTTCCCCAATCAAAAACCCGTTCTGATATATTTGTACTTTATAATTTCCCTTTTGGAAACTGGTACCTGGTACAAAGCCAAATTCAACATATTTTCTTTTGGCAGTTTCCACATCAACAGGAACTTTTGCAGTAAACTTTTTTTCACCTTCTTCTCTTGTAGTAAATGTGCCGGAACCAGTTGCATCATTTGTTACCACCTGTCCGTCAGGGCCTGTGATCATTACAAACACATCGGTGCTGCCTGCCTGTGCAATACGGTTATCAACATCAAATGAGATCAAAAGTTTGTCAACACGTTTTGCGGTGGTGCTTTCTTTTTCTTTTCCGTTTCCTTTAACATTGATAGGAGTAACTTTTATGTTTGATGCATTTAATGTTGATGCAACATCTACTTTAGCTGCCAGTTCATCTTTAGCTGTAGTGGTTGCCGTTAGGTCAATGGTTAATTTTTCTTTATCTGCTGTTAAAGCAACTTTATCAGCTGTAAGAACCTGATTATCCTGGGTAAGCCTGGCTACATCAGCTTCCATTGTTGTTATCCTGCCATTCAAATCACCGATTAATTTTTTTGCTCTTGAAAGCTCTGCAGCAGTCGCATTCTTTTTATTAAGGATGCTCCTGATTTCATTCTTTACTTTTTTAATTTCATCATTACTTGCAGTTAATTTTCCTTCCAGGCCTTTGTTTTCAGTGGCCATTGAATCAAGCCTTGCAAGAGATGCATCAAAGTTGGTTTGTATTGAACTTTTCTCGTCAATAACTTTTGCAATTTGTGTTTGCTGTTGCTGAATTTGTTCACCTGATTTACTGTGATCAGTTACTGTGTATATACCAAGGCCAAGTACTACAGCAGACAATGCGCCAATAATAATGTTTTTAGTTTTTGAATTTTCTGGTGCCTGTGGAGCAGCAGTTGTTTCATAGTTTGTATTCATAAAATAATTTTTTTGTGATTGAAGAATGTTTTTTAAAATAGAAAATTGAATTAGTAAATATTCAATGGGAGTCTCCGGACACAGGTTTTCTAAAACCGTGCCATAAATATTTTATGTGGAAAAAGTGGAACCTTCTTTTGGCATTTCATTAACGCTTTGAACGGTCGACTTACTTGTAAGTAAATAACTAATGATGTGATACATGCTTGGGTAAACACACTCAGTTATAAGCTTTGATTTATTGAAGAAAGTGTTTGTGGAATGTTTTGCCCGTACTATGCTGTAAGAGAGGAAACACTTTCACGATGGAGCATTGGGGTATTGATAATCAGCACATGTACAAAGCATTAGCTGGAGAAAAAGAAAATTCAGGCGCAACAGAAAAAATATTTTTTAAGAATAACAAACCAAATCTTTCATTTAACCGTATGTACAATAGGTTTTTCAAAGGATATGGATTTAAAACGGGGCAAGATTTCTATCTAAGCCCCTCTTTTAATTATATACCTGCCTTGATCTTATTTAGTGTGTATTACTGCTGTCGGTAACGGGAATATCCTGCAAAACGGCCAATTGTTTTTTAAACTCACCTGAAGCTTTCAGTATGTAATCATAAAACTCCTGTGGGCTACTCTTATTAGTAAACTCATATCCCGGACGGTGTTTTTTCATAAAAATATCCAGGTCTTTTTCGGGTAACTCTGTAATTGTTTTTACAAGTTGCCTGTTAAAACGATAATCAACATAAGCATTTTTTTCTTTGTTCATCTTAAACTCGTAAGAAGCATTAAGAATGTATTGGTAAAAATCCACCACATTGCTATTAAGGGTAAATTCATAATCTGGCCGGTATTCTTTCATAAAACTGTCAAGGTCTTTTGAGTCAAGCCTTGCCACCCTTCTTATAGTTGCTTTATTAAAACGGTAATCAATAAACTTTTCTTTTTCTTCAGCCTCCAGCCGCAATTGCATTTTTCTTAATTGCTTATTTCTTTTAAAACGAAAAACATTTATCAGTTCATCAAGATCTACTCCTGCAGCACCAGAATATGAGCCGGTGTTTATCTTAATACCAGGTTTCTGATAATTAAACAATTTAGCGTACTGTTCCCTGTTTTCTATCGAATCGAGCCGATGATTTTTTCCATACACTTTCACTTCTTTCAGGGTTTTAAATTTTTCAGATACACGTATGTGAAGCGAAATATCAAAAGCGCCAATGTTAGGCACTTGTGATACGGCAAACTTAAGTGTTGGTTTATTTTTATAAATAAAAACAAGAGAATCCTTTTCTGCTGCTACAATAGTGTACCGTCCGTTTGAATCTGTAACAGCACTAGTACCGCTGCCGCTTTGTATCACTACATCTTTTATGGGAACAACTTTAGAGGAATCATACACAGTTCCTGTAATAGTCAATTGGCTTTTTGCGGATACAAAAAACACACAGAAAAAAACAATTAAAGATATTTTGTAAAAAAGCCTCAACAGTTTTGATATAAGCAGCAATATTATATAACAAATATTGTTTCCGGAAAACCAGTACCTATTTTAACTGTTATTTGTGGCTTTCAGTAACCGGGCAATTGTTTCCGGGTAATGCTGGTGTTCAAGCAAATGAATTTTTTGTGCCAGCGATGCAGGGCTTTCGGTTTCATCTATCGTACAACGGGCCTGGAAAATGATGTTGCCATGATCATATATCTCATCCACATAATGAATGCTGATGCCGCTTTCTTTTTCCTTTGCTGCAATCACTGCCTCATGCACTTTGCTGCCATACATGCCCTTACCGCCATACTTTGGTAATAATGCAGGATGGATGTTTACAATTTTATTGGGGTAACGATTGATTAAGATTGACGGCACTTTCAATAAAAAGCCGGCCAATACAATAAAATCAATTTGCTGTTCTTTTAATTCCGGCAGGTAAGCATCTTCTTCATAAAACCTTTTCTTCTTTATTAGCAACGATGGGATTTTTTCATTGGCAGCAATAGACAACACACCGGCATCAGGATTGTTACAAACGATGAGTTTAATTTTTATCAGATCATCCTTCCTGAAAACATCAATTATTTTTTGTGCATTGCTGCCAGCCCCACTGGCAAAAATGGCCACATTCACTGTCCTGTTTTTTTGTCCGCTCATACGCTTCCATATTTTTAAAAGATATCTTTTAAAAAAATCAAACTGTCCAAACGGGATGCTGATGAATAAAACACACAGGGGCCAGAGCAGGGTTACAACTAAAATATACAGCCCGATCCAGGCGGCACCTTTTTCCAAACCGGTCAACAGCAACAACCGTCTTCCCAAATAACCGCAAAGGCTGCCGCCAAGGGCAAAAGTGCAGATTACCAGGAAAAGATTAAGGCCATTTACTTTCCATCGCTGCCCAGTTTTTTGAACATGGCGCAAAAGTGGTGTAAAATTTTAACAAATGGAGTTTAAAGCAGCATATTAGCCACAGCCAAAATTCTGTTTACAAAAACATGACAAAGGCAGTACCAATGGTATAACAATCGGCTGAAAATCAAGCTGGACAAGGAAAAAATTTTTTTTGGAATGTTGATATTTTGTGAACATACTTACTTATTTTTGCAGCCGGATAAAGGTTTTTTCCCCACCATCATCCTTAACAAACTGTATGAGTCGTTATAGAAAATTCTTTCAAACTTCGCTGGCAAGTTTTCTTCTTGTTCTATTAGTTTCTTTTTCAAATAATGTTTGGCTCAAGATGGCGAAGCGCTTTTTAAAGCAAACTGTGCCAGTTGCCATAAGCCCATTGAAGATATGACAGGGCCGGCGCTGAAAGGCGCAAGGGAAAGGGCCCCAAACCCAGACTGGGCTTACAAATGGGTATAACAATGTAAACACCATGCTGGAAACAGACCCTTATGCAAAAGCTTGTTTGCTAAGTGGAAGTCTAAGATGACCGCAGTTTAACCTGAACCAGAGATGAAATCAAAGCTATTTTGGATTGGGCAGATGCTTATAGCACCAGCCTGCCTCCAGGTGACACCAACTGGAACAGCCAGCTGAAGACAATTCTCTTCTTTTTGGTATCCTTACTTTGATATTGGCAGTAGTTGCCTTTATATTATTACAGGTAAACAGCAGCCTTAAAAAACTATCTGATGAAAAAGATGGTGTTTACAGGAGTGAGCCTGTTCCATTCTATCGTAATAAAGCTTATCTGATGGTAGCTGTTATTGGCTTGTTTTGTTTTGCTGGGTATAAGACCATTAATGCTGCTATTGGCCTTGGCCGTCAAAAAAATTACCAGCCTCACAGCCAATTTATTATTCTCATAAAGTACATGCCGGTACCAACCAGATAAACTGTTTGTATTGCCATAGTGGCGCACAGGATAGTAAATTTTCAAATATTCCTTCTGTAAATGTTTGTATGAATTGCCACATGGGAATTAAAGAATATAAAGGCCCTGATGTACTTACACATGAAGATGGCACAGCAATAAATGGTACAGCAGAAATACAAAAACTGTATGACTATGCAGGCTGGAACCCTAATACAAAAACCTACGACAAGCCGGGTAAACCTATTGAATGGGTTAAAATACACAGCCTTCCTGACCATGTTTATTTTAACCATAGCCAGCACGTAAAAGTTGGCAAGCAACAATGCCAAACCTGCCACGGCGATATACAGGAAATGGGTGAAGTATAACAGTTCAGCGACTTGAGTATGGGCTGGTGTATCAATTGCCACAGGGAAAGCAAAGTTAATTTCTACAATAAAAAAACTGGCGAAGGCAATAAATTTTACAGCATTTACGAGAAATTTTATAAGGAAATGGCCGATTCTGTTGTAAATAAGAATGGCAAGAAGGTTTTAAATCCACATAAAATGGATAGTGTAACTGTTGAGAAAATTGGTGGAACGGAATGTCAGAAATGTCACTATTAAATATCAATTAGCAAATTATGCAATATGCAAATGTGCTAATGAGCTTGAAGCGTTGAATTTGCATATTTGCACATTTGCAATTAGTCACATTTATAAAGATATATGGAAAAAAAGTACTGGCAAAGTTTTGGTGAATTAAATCAATCAGAAGCTTTTCAGAAAAAGGCAGAAAATGAATTCCAGGAGCAATTGTTGCCAATGGAAGATTTGGATAAAGGTTTGCTTGATGCCAAAAGCCCCAGAAGGGACTTTCTGAAATATTTGGTTTTAGCACTGCTGCTGCCACGCTGGCTGCCAGTTGCGAAACGCCGGTACGCAAAACGGTTCCATTCTTAAAAAAACCAGATGATCTTATTCTGGGCGTTGCCAATTATTATGCATCTACTTATGTAAGTGAAGGAGATGTGCAGCCGGTAATTGTAAAACAAAGAGATGGCCGGCCTATAAAAATTGAAGGAAACGAAAATTCAAAAATAACAGGTGGTGGTACCAGTGCACAGGTCGCAGGCATCTGTGCTGGATCTGTATGATACTACAAGGCTTCGTCATCCAATAGAAAGATGCTGGCGAAGATTTTAAAGAAGTTCCAAATTTGATGTTCTTGATAAAATAATAGGAGATAAACTGGCAGCATTGGGTGGTAAACCAGTGTGTTGCTTACTTCCACGCTTAATTCCCCTTCTACTGCACAGGCTATTACAGAATTTTTAGCAAAATATCCCGGCAGCCGCCATGTGCAATATGATGCGATAAGCTACAGTGGTATGTTGCTGGCAAATGAAGCCTGCTATGGTAAAAGGGCTATTCCTTCTTATCATTTTGATAATGCAAAAGTGATTGTAAGCCTTGGTGCTGATTTTCTTGGCACCTGGTTAAGCCCGGTTGAATTTACATTTCAATATCAAAAGAACAGGAAAATTTCAGGCGAAAAACCTGAAATGAGCCGTCATATTCAATTTGAAAGCTACCTCAGTTTAACAGGCAGTAATGCTGATGACAGGTTTGTACACAAGCCTTCAGAAAAAGCGGCTGTTGCTTTAAATATTCTTGCAAAATTAAACGGAAGTGTTACTGCACCTGCTATTAGCGATGCAGCATTAAATAAAGGAATTGATCTTGCTGTGCAACAATTGAAAGCAAATAATGGTGCAGCGTTGGTTGTTTGCGGAAGCAATGATGTAAACCTGCAGATAATTGTAAATGCCATTAATGAAGCTGTTGGTGCAAATGGTAAAACAATTAACTGGGCTGTTACTTCAAACTACCGCCAGGGTATTGATGCAGATTTTAATACATTGGTGAATGATATGAATGCCGGCAATGTTGGCGCTTTATTGATCTACGGTACTAATCCTGTTTATACTTACAAGACAGCAAGAAATTTGGCGATGCATTGAAAAATTCCTTTAACCATTTCCTTTAATGAAACACTTGGATGAAACAACAGAACGTTGTAAATATGTAATTCCTTCTCATCACTGGTTGGAAAGCTGGGGTGATGCAGAACCAAAAACAGGCTATTACAGTTTGCTGCAGCCAACCATCAATCCATTGTTTAAAACAAGGCCATTCCAGACTTCTTTATTAAAATGGGCTGGCAATGCAATGGATTATGAAACCTATTTTAAAGATTTCTGGACAAAAAAGCTTGGTACAACCGAAGCATATTACGCAGCGCTTACAGGCTGGTATCATAGAACCAGCGCGATGCTGTTGCAAGCGCTTACATTCAGCAATGCAAAACTGGCTGAAGCAGTTGCAAAAGTTTCTGCTGAAAAAAGAGGCGGTAATTATGAACTGGTGATTTATCAGAAAGTAGGTATGGGAAGTGGTAGCCAGGCAAACAATCCATGGTTGCAGGAATTGCCTGACCCTGTTTCAAAAGTTACCTGGGATAACTATGCAATGGTAAGCCCGGCTGTTGTACAAAGAAATATTTGGCAAAGACCTTGTTGGCAACCAGCGCGAGGGTGATCAGTTACGAAGTAACTCCTGAAAAGCCTGTTATTAAAAGTAAAAGTAAATGGCGTAGAAAAGGAATTGCCGGTGTTGATTATTCCGGGTGTTCATCCTAATGTGGTGGCTGTTGCAGTAGGATATGGAAGGCAAAGCAAAGACGAAAAAAATACTAAAGATAGAATTGGGATGTCGGCAAATGGCAAAAGTGTAAATGCTTATCCATTTGTTAGTTTTGATGGAACTGGTTTCAGGTATTCGGGTGCTGCAGAAATTTCAAATCTGATAAGCCCTGATTATGCCGTTGGCACAAACACAGGTGCATGGTTCTTCAGAAAGCAGGCCGGTATTATATGAAACCAACTTAAAAACATTTATAGAAAACCCGGAAGAGGTACTGGAAGAAGCAACGCATGAAAGAGCAATGCTTATTCATGCTTCCCATGGAGAAGATTTCAGAAAAGATGCTACCATTTATCCTGACTTTGAAAAGCCGGGTATTAAATGGGGCATGAGCATTGATCTGAATACCTGTACTGGTTGCAGCGCCTGCGTTGTTGCCTGTACTGCAGAAAATAATGTGGCTGTTGTAGGTAAAACACAGGTAATGAGGGCGCATGAAATGCACTGGTTGCGTATTGACCGTTATTTTACCGGTGATGTAACCAATCCTGATGTTGTGTTTCAACCAATGCTTTGCCAGCATTGTGATAATGCTCCTTGTGAAAACGTTTGCCCTGTTGCAGCTACCAACCACAGCAGCGAAGGATTAAATCAAATGACTTATAACCGTTGTATCGGTACAAGATATTGCGCTAACAACTGTCCGTTTAAAGTACGCCGTTTTAACTGGCTTGATTATAATGGAGCAGATAGTTTTGCTGATAACCAGGTTCCATTGTTAGGTATTGATCTGGATGATGTAACACTGCAGATGAATGATGACCTTACAAGAATGGTATTGAACCCGGATGTTACGGTTCGTTCAAGAGGTGTGATTGAAAAATGTTCTTTCTGTGTACAGCGTTTGCAGGAAAGCAAACTGGCTGCTAAAAAAGCAGAAGACCCAACATTGGTACGTAATGTAAAAGTGGCTTGTTCACAGGCTTGTCCTAGTGGATGTATCACTTTTGGTAATGTAAATGATAATGAAAGTGATGTTTCAAAAGCAAGGGACTGATGTAAACCGTAATTTTTATGTGCTTGAACAATTACACGTTTTGCCAAATGTTAGTTACCTGGCTAAAATAAAAAATACAGACAGGCATGTAACAAATGAAAAGGAAGAAGAAGGGCATGGTGAAAAGAAAGTGAACATAAGACAGAAAAGGCACATGGATAAAAACAAAGTAAAAATTTAAAAATAAAAAGGTAAAAACAGAAAGCGAACAAATCAGAAGTAGTTCAGCTTTTGATTTTTCACTTTTGACTTTAAAAAGATATGTCATTATTAAAGTACGAATCACAAATCAGGGAACCGCTGGTTGATGGTAATAAAGACTTATCACCAGGTAACGGAAGACATTATACGCCCCATTGAGATGAAGCCAAGCCGTCTTTGGTATATTGGTTTTTATATCAGTGTTGCTTTGTTGCTTTTTGGTGTGTATAGTATTTACCGGGAGGTTACTTATGGTATTGGTCAGTGGAACCTGAATAAAACCATCGGCTGGGGTTGGGATATCACCAACTTCGTATGGTGGGTAGGTATTGGTCACGCCGGAACACTTGATCTCTGCTATCTTGTTGCTGTTCCGCCAGGGATGGAGAACAGGTGTAAACCGTGCCGCTGAAGCGATGACAATTTTTGCTGTAATGTGTGCCGGCCAGTTCCCGATATGGCACATGGGCCGTGTATGGATGGCATTCTTTGTATTGCCTTATCCAAATACCCGTGGCCCTTTGTGGGTTAACTTTAACTCACCATTGCTTGTGGGATGTATTTGCGATATCAACTTATTTCACTGTATCATTATTATTCTGGTATTCTGGTTTGTTGCCTGATTTTGCAACCGTAAGGGACAGGGCTAAAACCAAACTGCGCAAATTATTATATGGTATTGCTTCTTTTGGATGGACAGGAAGTACCAAACACTGGCAGCGTCATGAAAGTTTATCATTGGTATTGGCAGGTTTAAGTACACCACTTGTATTATCAGTACATACGATTGTATCTTTTGACTTTGCCACTTCAATTGTTCCAGGCTGGCATACCACTATCTTCCCTCCTTACTTTGTGGCAGGTGCTATCTTTAGTGGATTTGCCATGGTGCAAACACTGATGATTGTTTTAAGAAAAGTATTTGCTCTGGAAGATTATATTACTATTGGCCACATTGAAGCAATGAATAAAGTAATTGTATTGACAGGTTCTATTGTGGGTATTGCTTATATCACGGAGTTGTTTATTGCCTGGTATGGACAAAATCCTTACGAATGGTATGCGTTTAAAGAAAACAGGGCCAATATCTTTAGCCCTTATGGATGGAGCTACTGGCTGATGATGTTCTGTAACGTGGTTTCTCCGCAGATGTTCTGGTTTAAAAAATTAAGAAGGAATATTGCGTTTACTTTCTTTATGAGCATTATCGTAAACATTGGTATGTGGTACGAACGTTTTGTAATTATCGTAACCTCTACTTACAGGGATTATCTGCCATCATCCTGGAGTACTTATTACAGCCCGTCTATTTATGAGATTGGTTTTTATCTTGGTACTTTTGGTTTGTTCTTTACCTGCTTCTTCCTGTTTGCAAAATACTTCCCTGTAATTGCGGTAGCGGAGATCAAGAGCTATTTTAAAAACATCAGGCGAAGGTTATAAACGCAAGATGACGGATATTGAAAAAGCTGATTCAGATAAGTTTTATATTGAAGAAGTGGAGCATGCACATTAAACGTTCAACGTTTAAAAGATTAAAAGTTTGAAAGTTAGCATGATAGATTTTAAATAGTTTAGACTTTAAATACTATGGCTGGAGGAATTAAAAAATTTGTTGTTGGTTGTTTTGATGATGAAGCAGTATTGTTTCCTGCGGTGAAAAATGTTCGCAAGGCAGGATACAAAATTCATGATGTGTATACACCTTTTCCTATACATGGCCTTGATCATGCAATGGGTTTAAGGGAAACCAGTTTACACACTGCTGGTTTTATCTATGGTATTACAGGAACCACCACTGCATTAACCTGCATTAGCTGGATATTTACCAAAGACTGGCCGTTGAATATTGGCGGTAAACCACATTTTGCTTTACCTGCCTGGATACCTATCACCTTTGAATTAACGGTATTGTTTGCAGCAGTAGGTATGGTGCTTACTTTTTGTTATCTATGCCAGTTGTCGCCTTTTGTAAAAAAACATCATTTTCATCCAAGGGCAACAGATGATCTTTTTGTAATGGCTATTGAATGCACAGATAAAACAAATGATGCAGAAGTGCAGGCATTTTTACAAAACGCAGGGGCAAAAGAAATAAATGTACAACATGCAGAAACAGGCTGGTGGCTTGGAAGATACGACAGGGAACAAAAATTGTACAGGGAACTGGAGAAAGGATATTAATGCCCTAATCCCTAAAGGGGAATATGGGTAATGATGATAAAAGTTTTTGAAATAAATAAAGACTAAAAGCCCCTTTAGGGGTTGGGGTATGAAACAATTTAAATTATTTACTGCAATTACTGTTATCTACTGCTTCAATGGTATTAGTAAGCTGTGACAGGCGATAAAGAAGACCCAGGCAAGATATATATGCCTGATATGGCTTACAGCCGGGCAGTAGAATCTTACGCTTTGCTTGATTCATCAATTTCACCAACTGATCCCTGCTCATTTGGGAAATGAAATTTTTTATAACAGTAAACCTGTTGAAGGAACTATCAGTGTAGGTGAGATAGTAACCTTTTACAGCTGCCATTGAATGATTCCGCAGGGGATTATATACTATGAGTGCATGCAGGTTAAAAACCCTTTGCCTCCATTGGCAGGTAAAGACAGTGCAGAAGCAGCAAGATTATTTAATATTAATTGTGCTATTTGCCATGGTGCCGATGGTAAGAGCAACGGACCTGTAGCGCTTCAGATAAGATAGGTGGTGTTGCAAAGTATCATTGCAGCATCGCCAGTATATAGAGATGGCAGATGGTACCATGTATCATTAATTAATTACGGACAAAATAATATGGGAAGCTATGCTTCGCAGTTAAGCAGGAAACAACGGTGGATGATAGTTCAATATATCAGGACACTTGCAACCAAAACCAGAAGGAAGCGCTGCAACAGCCGCCGCACCAGTTTCAGCACCGGTGAAGGCAGTTGACAGCACAGCTAAAAAAGGAAAATAAAAAACATTCACTCAAAATAAAGATTTAGATGACTCATTCATTCGAATTACCGGGCAGTTATAAAAAATGGACAATGGGTCTTATTGGTGTTGGTGTTATTGCACTGCTATATGGGTTTATTGCATTCTCATCCTTTTGCTCACCTGCTGGCATAGGAGAAAATCGGAAGCAGGCACAAGGTTTTGGGCTGTGTTGTTGCAGAACTAGTGTTTATTGGTTATTGGTTGTAAATGCGAGTATGTTCTTTATTGGTGTTACCACATTGGCAATGGGCGGATGGCAGGTAGCATTAAGACGTGTACCGGAAGCTATTTCGAGTGTTGTTCCTGTTCTGGGCATTATTACTTTTTAATTTTAATGGCTATTGTTTGGGGAGGAAGGGATGATATTTATCCATTGGGTTAATAAAGTAACTGTTGAATATGATAAAATTTTAAATGGCAAAAGCGGTTTTTTAAATCCTGTTTTTTATAGTGTATTCAGTGCCATTGTTATTTTCTTATGGTGGTGCCTCGGAAAAAAAATGCGTTCACTCAGTTTGGAAAGTGATAAGGCAGGCACGATGGATTATGAAACAGGCGATAAGTGGATAAAAAAGAATATTCTGTATGCTTCTTTGTTCATTGTTCTTTTTGGCCTGTACAGTAGGCTCTACTATTCCCTGGCTTTGGTTGATGAGTATTGATGCACATTGGTACAGCACCATGTATAGCTGGTACACTTTTGCAAGCACATTTGTTGCCGGTATGTCGTTAATTGCATTATTTGTTATGTTTTTAAAAAACCAGGGGCAATTAGAATATGTAACTGATGAGCATTTGCATGATGTTGGTAAATTCATGTTTGCATTCTCTGTGTTCTGGACTTACCTGTGGTTTTCACAATATATGCTGATATGGTATGCAAATATTCCTGAAGAAACAGGCTATTTCAAAATAAGGGTTATGGGGCCGTATCAGTGGTATCTTCTTCCTCAATCTTATTTTAAATTTTGTTTGTCCGTTATTGATATTGATGAAGAAAGCGTAAAAAGAAATTATACTTTGGTGACTTTTATGGCCATACTTGATCATGTTTGGTCACTGGATCGATTTCTGGCAAATGGTAATGCCTGGCACATTAAATGAAAAGGCACAATTAATGCCGTTTGAATTTGGTATTGCAGCTTTATTTATTGGCATTATTATGTGGAGGGTTGGTGTTTATTTTACCAAGTCATCCATTAACAGCAAAAAATCATCCTTTCCTGAAAGAAAGTATGATACATCATACTTAATGACTGTGAATAGGATATAAACAAAGTAGTTTAATAATTAAAAGATAGTATTAATATAAAATAATTTTGCAGACATGACTCAAATTTTGTTGACAGCAATTGTAGTAATGATTTTCGTAGTCATCTTTCAGATTGCGAAAGCCAGTGAATATGTAAGTGTGCTGAAAGGAGAAGAAAAAGCCCGTAAGCAAAACAATAAGATCAATGCCTTTTTGCTGATTTCATTTTTAGTATTGGGTTTGATTGGTTGTTGGTGGTGCAATGAAATGTTCTTATCACAAAACATTATTTCCCAGGCTGCAGCATCTGATCATGGTGAAAAAATTGACCTGATGCTTTACATCACTATCGCTGTAACAGGGGTGGTATTTGTTCTTACACAAGTGTTGTTGTTTTGGTTTGCATTTAAATACCAGGAAAGGGATGACAGGAAAGCATATTACTTCCCTCACAATACAAAACTGGAATTGATTTGGACAACAGTACCGGCAATATTTCTTACCGTATTGGTTGTGTTTGGTTTAAAATATTGGTTTAAAATGACTGGCGATGCTCCTAAAGATGCCATTGCTGGTAGAAGTAACCGGGCACCAGTTTGGATGGGAGTTCCGCTACCCGGGTGCAGATAAAACATTGGGTGCAAAGAATTATAAATTAACAAAAGGGGCTAACAGTTTGGGTGTTGATTTTAATGATCCTGCAAGTCACGATGATATACATGTAGGTGCAACCATGCACATGCCGGTTGGCAAACCTGTAAAGTTTGTTATCAATGCACAGGATGTAATTCATGATGTGGGTCTTTCACATTTCAGGTTGAAAATGGATGCAGTTCCGGGAATTCCAACCACACTTTGGTTTACGCCATTGTATACCACTGAAGAAATGAAAGAAGTTAACAAACAATCCAAATTTCGTTTACGAAATCAGTTGCGATCAAATGTGCGGCAAAGGGCATTTTTCAATGAGGGGTGTTATTATTGTGGAAAGCGAAGCAGATTATAATTTATGGCTGGCACAACAAAAGCCTGAAATATGGACAGTATAGGCCGGAAACAAAACCACAGAAGCGCCTAAAACAACAGCAGACAGTACAGCAAAAGCAGCGACTACCATACCGGTTGCAGCAGTATGACGGCAAAAAATTAATTATTAAAGCAGTTATTGAAAAATAATTATAAGAAATGAGTAACGCAGCAGCATTACAGCATGGAGATGTTCACACGAGGCACATGATGCACATCATGAACATCATCACCATGAAACATTTATAACCAAATATGTTTTTAGCCAGGATCATAAAATGATTGCCAAACAGTTTTTAATTACTGGTATCATCTGGGCAATCATTGGCGGTTTGTTTTCTGTGTTGTTCCGTTTGCAATTGGGTTATCCTGAATCAACCTTTCCATGGCTGGAAGATTTATTGGGCCACTGGGCAAAAGGCGGAAAACTGAATCCTGAATTTTATTATGCCCTTGTTACCATGCATGGAACCATCCTGGTATTCTTTGTATTGACAGCAGGTTTGAGTGGAACTTTTGCCAACTTCTTAATTCCTTTACAGATTGGTGCAAGGGATATGGCTTCGCCAATGCTTAATATGCTTAGCTATTGGTTCTTCTTTCTGGCATCTATCATAATGATGTCTTCCCTGTTTGTACAAACCGGCCCTGCAAGTGGCGGTTGGACGATCTATCCTCCATTAAGTGCTTTGGGTGATGCATCCAGTGGTTCAAAAATTGGTATGGATCTATGGCTGGTGAGTATGGCAATGTTTATTGTAAGTTCTTTACTGGGAGGCTTGAATTATATCTCCACCATTCTTGAACATGCGTACAAAAGGCATGAGCATGACAAGAATGCCGCTTACAATCTGGGCATTGTTCTTTACTGCAGTGTTAGGTGTATTATCATTTCCCTGTTTTTTATCAGGCGCAATACTTTTATTATTCGATCGTAACCTCGGTACAAGTTTCTATCTTAAGTGATATAGTGATACAATGGTAAAATTTTACCAAACGAAGGCGGCAGTGCTATTTTGTTCCAGCATTTGTTCTGGTTCCTTGGCCACCCCGAAGTGTATATTATCCTGTTACCTGCAATGGGTATGTCTTCTGAAATACTTTCAGTAAACAGCCGCAAACCAATATTTGGTTATATGGCAATGGTTGGCTCCTTGTTTGCCATTGCAATACTGGCCTTCCTTGTTTGGGCACATCACATGTTTGTAACTGGATTGAATCCATTCCTCGGAGCCTTCTTTGTATTGCTTACTTTATTAATTGCGGTGCCGTCGGCCATCAAAGTATTTAACTGGCTCACCACATTATGGCGTGCAAACATCCGGTTTTACACCAGGTATGTTGTTTGCTATCGGCTTTGTAAGTCTTTTCATCAGCGGTGGGTTAACAGGTATTTTCCTTGGAAACTCTGCACTTGATATTCATTTTCATGATACTTATTTTGTGGTTGCACACTTTCATATTGTGATGGGTGTGGCATCTTTCTTTGGGATGTTTGCCGGTGTGTATCACTGGTTCCCTAAAATGTATGGCCGTTATTTAAATAATACAATGGCTTATATCCATTTTTGGGTAACAATGGTTGGCGCTTATCTTATTTTCTGGCCGATGCACTACCAGGGCCTTTGCGGGTGTACCACGCCGTTATTATGATTTTTCTATCTGGGAATCATTTAAAATGTTTGGCGGTCTAAATGAATTTATAAGCTTTATTGCAATGATAGTATTTGCAGTGCAGTTGTTGTTTGTGTTCAATTTCTTCTACAGCATTTTTAAAGGAAGAAAAGTAACCACAACAAATCCATGGGGAGCAAATACATTGGAATGGACAACACCCATTCGTCCTGGCCATGGTAACTGGCCTGGAGAAATTCCTGAAGTACACCGTGGTGCTTATGATTATGGTAAAGACGGAAGAGAGTTTATTCCGCAGACAGAACCTGTTGGCGAAAATGAAAGCCATCATTAATCAAATGGGCAATAGGCAAAGAGGCAAAGTGACAATGAAGCAAAATTGCAAATAAGAATTAGTTCATTAAAAATATTGTCTTTTCTCTTTTAAAATGTTTTGATTGAGTAAGACAGGGATTATGTCGAAAGAGAACAATACCATAACCAACTCAACTTCGTTTGCGTTGGCAACTAAAGTGAAGGATTATTTTCAACTGATCAAATTCACTTTAAGTTTTATGGTGGTGTTTAGTACAGTGGTGAGTTTTTTAATTGCTCCCAAGGAATGTACTACAGGTCAAGAATAATATCAGTTCTTTTACTTTTTGTTGGGGGAATGTTGGTTACCGGTTCTGCAAATGCAATTAACCAGGTTGCTGAAAAAGATACCGATGCTAAAATGAAACGTACTGCCAAACGGCCAGTTGCAAGTGGAAGGATGAGTGTGAATGAAGCAACCATGTTTGCAGTAATTACAGGAGCAGTGGGTGTTTTTATTTTGTGGTACTGGTTTAATTACCAGGCAGCACTAACAGGGTTGTTCAGCCTTTTTTTATACGGATTTATTTATACGCCGTTAAAAAAAGTAAACTCTATTGCTGTGTTGGTTGGTGCAATTCCCGGAGCAATACCCTGCCTGATTGGCTGGGTAGCTGCAACAGGAGAGTTTCAGTGCAGGCGGATGGATATTATTTGGCATCCAGTTTTTTTGGCAGTTCCCACATTTTTGGGCAATTGCCTGGATAGCTCATACAGATTACACCGAAGCCGGGTTTAAATTATTGCCGGGAGATAAAGGGCCAACAAAATTTACCGCATTGCAAACAGTTATTTACAGTGCGTTGATGATACCGTTTGGTTTGTTGCCACATCTGGTACCACTATCGGAGTTTGATATACAATGCCGATGAGTGGAGTAGTGAGTATGTGGATTGTATTACTCTGTAATTTATGGATGGTGGCAGTAAGTATACAGTTGTTTTTAAAGATGGATGTGAAAAGTGCAAGAATGGTAATGTTCAGTTCTTATTTCTATTTAATGATTGTATTGCTGGCATTATTTGCAGACAGGACAATCGCCGGCAGTAGAAGATAAACAAGTAAACAAATTTTCGCTTTGGCGAAGGAAGGGTAATATGAGTACAGTGGCAATGGAGCAAAGAAAAAAAATACATCCGCATAAGTTTACCCTTTGGGTAGCTATTGCAAGTATATTGATGATGTTTGCAGGGTTAACAAGTGCATATATTGTAAAAAAGAACCAGGCAAATTTTTTAAGTTTGAATTTGCCGTTGGCTTTTTGGTACAGCACCGCAGTAATTATTGCAAGCAGTGTTACCATGTGGATGGCGAAAAAAAAGTTTAAGAACAGGGAAATGGCTGCTTACAAAAAGCTGATCACTGTTACGTTTATTTTAGGTCTTTTGTTTGTTGGGTTGCAGGCAATTGGTTTTTGGGAATTGTATAAACAGGGATTGGCACTTACAACAAATGTGTCAGTTTCTTTTTTATATGTGATTGTAATGCTTCATGCATTACATGTGGTGGGTGGAGTGGTAGCTTTGCTGGTAATGTTTTTGAAAGCATTCAGGACAAAATCAAAAAGCTATAATGCAGTGCCGGTGGAAGTGATGGCAACTTACTGGCACTTTGTAGATTTTTTATGGATTTATTTATTGGTTTTTTTATTAGCAGTTAAATAGTTGTAAGTAATAAGATAATAAGGCAACTTCTTATTACCGGTAACAGCCAACTTACAACTCAGAACTTATAACTTATAACTTATAACTTAAGTATGTCAACAGCAGCAATGCAAAAGGAAACAAAATGGTGGAGCGGTGGCCGCAGCCCATTTAATGCCAGCTATGGTAAAGTGATGATGTGGTATTTTTTGATGAGTGATGCTTTTACTTTTGGCGCTTTCCTTATCAGCTATGGAACCATTCGTTTCAGCCAAAACTTCTGGACAGATCCTAACAAGGTGTTTAACTCATTTCCAGGTTTGCATGGTCATCAGGATCTGCCATTGGCTTTTGTGAGTTTGATGACCTTTATCTTGATTGCAAG
This sequence comes from uncultured Chitinophagaceae bacterium, assembly GCA_963814445.1. Taxonomy (GTDB): domain Bacteria; phylum Bacteroidota; class Bacteroidia; order Chitinophagales; family Chitinophagaceae; genus Ferruginibacter. The sequence goes on along the minus strand of CAWFCU010000006.1, from coordinate 16,793 downwards.
TTCTGTTACCATGGTGCTGGCAGTACATGAAGGGCATAAGATGAACAAGAAAGGTGTTGAAAAATACATGATTTTAACTATCATTGGTGGTGTTGCGTTTCTTGCCTGCCAGGCTTGGGAATGGACCCACTTATTAACTGGTGACCATGTGGCATTGTTGGGTAATGGAACATTAGATGTTGTTCCTACTACTGTAACGATGAATCCATGGGGCGCTGATGTAAACCCTGAAGCCGTAGCAGCAGCATTGCAGGGCACACCACATGACCAATTGGTAAATATTGCTTCTACTTTGCACCATGGAGGGGAAGCTCATCACACGATATGTCAGCATTATCAAATACAGAATTGATCGATGCAATTACAAACAGGGAATATACATGTAACACATACCGGCCCCATTGCATTTGGAGGTTATTTCTTTGGCATCACAGGTTTCCACGGTTTCCACGTATTTAGTGGCGTGGTGATAAATGTGGTGATGTGGATTAAAACAAGATTGGGCCATTTTGATGAAAGGGGCCATTATGAAATGATTGAAAAAGCAGGTTTATACTGGCACTTTGTAGATTTAGTTTGGGTATTTGTATTCCTGTGTTTCTATCTTATCTAATAATAAAAGGGGTTAAAATTATAATAAGTTTTTATGAGTGAGCATAATCATGAGCATACTGTATCATCTCCGGAAATAACCTTCGGGCATCCACCGGCAGAAGGCACAGGGCGTATATGGAAGATATTTTGGTTGTTAAGTGCTGTAACTGTTGTAGAGCTTGATATTGGGTTTTGGTATTGCCAAACATTGGTATGGTGATCCCGAAGCGCTGGAAATACATGGATATTGTTTGTTAAAGGGGTTATCTGTATTTTGTCCTTTGCAAAAGCATATTATATTGTTTCAGTGTTTATGCACCTGGGTGATGAGATAAGGAATTTCATTATGACCATTGTTGTTCCGCTTTGTTTGTTCATCTGGTTTATCATTGCCTTTCTTTGGGATGGCGATAGCTGGAAAAACCTGCGTAATAAGTATGGCGGCGAGCCAGCGAAAACAGAACAGGTGGCACCGGCACATCAGAAGGGGGCGAAAGATTAGTTGTTGAAAATTATTATAAAGATATTTTTAAACCATCGTCCTTTATAAGTTCGGTGGTTTTTTATTAAAGTAAACTAATGAATAAGAAAGCTATTTTGGGATTGTTGCTGGCAACGGTGTTGCCGTTATGTGGTTATGTATTGGTAAAATATTACAGCGAAAAATCTGTACACATGCCGCTGCGGTATTTTTATGATAGTGTGGATACAATAAAGGATGGTGGTAAAATAAGAACAGATACGGTGTGGCACAAGGCAAAAAATATCAGCTTTACCAACCAGTTAGGCAAAACCGTTTCGCTCGATTCCCTCAAAGGAAAAATTATTGTAGTTGATTTCTTTTTTACCCGTTGCCCTAATATTTGCCCGGGCCTTGCACTGCGGATGAAGAAACTACAGCAGTCTTTTACTAACAGTAATGATAGTATTGTGCAATTTATTTCCATCAGTGTTGATCCTGAAAATGATTCGGTACCGCAGTTAAGAAAATTTGCAGACCGCTTTACAAGCAATCATGATAACTGGTGGTTTGTTACCGGCAACAAAAAAGAGATTTATGATTTTGGCCTGCATGAGTTAAAAGCAAGTGTTGCAGACTCGGATGTGGATTCAATATTCATACACACACCCTACTTTTTTTTACTGGATAAAAACAGGATTGTAAGAGGATGGTATGATGGATTTGATTCAACTAAACAGGCAAAGCTGGTAAGAGATATTCCATTGCTGATGCTGGAAAAAGATAAGAAGAGGAGCTTTGGGGAGTTTTTAAAAGAGCTTTTTGGGAGAAGCTAAATATCAATAGGGAAGGAAGCAATATGCAATAAGCAAGTGTCAATAGGCAAATAAACAAGAAGTCAAAATCATACAAATCATATCAATCAAAATATAATCATCATTAAAGATTGATCCTTATTAAAAAATCAATAATCATAATTCGCCATTCACTATGCTTACACCATCGTTAGAAAAAAATGATGCCAAAGCAAAATGGCTTATTGGTATTTTTTCTGTTATTGTTTTTTCTGTAGTTACCATACTTGGCAAATACAACCTTGCTGATAAAAAAATAGACCTTGGTTTTGACCTGCACATTTTTGCATTGGTAAATGCTGTTATTAATGCCATTGTTACTTTACTGCTTGTGATTGGTTTATACTTTGCAAAGCAGAAAAATTTTGAATTGCATAAAAAAGTGATGATGACTGCAATGGTATTGTCGGTCTTGTTCCTGGTTTCTTATATCTGTCATCATTTATTTGCAGGCGAAACTATGTATGGCGAAACAGACGGCATTAAAGGGTTGAGTGATGCAGAAATAGCAGCAGCCGGCAGCAGCCGTACACTTTATCTTGCTATACTGATAACACATATTCCACTGGCAGGATTAGCATTGCCGTTTATTTTATTTGCAGCTTACAGGGCATTAACTGGTGAATATGATAAGCATAAAAAATTAGTAAGGATAATATGGCCGGTTTGGTTTTATGTGGCGGTAACTGGTGTGATTGTTTATTTGATGATAAGTCCGTATTACAAATAGATGAAGAAGCAAGGCACATTACGGAAATTGCAGCATCTTACACAGAGCCATGTTGTTTGGACAGATAATATTTGCCGCCATTGCATTCTTTCTTAGTATACAGTAATAAATTTCTGCATCTCTTGCAGATCAAGACCAGCTACTACAGGTAATTGCTATCACTGTTTCTTTTGGAGGATTTTTTATTGGCTCCGCTTTATTTAAAAGGAAAGTACAACAGGCAAGAGATTCTGTCAACCGGTATTAAAAACAAAGGCAGCTGCATACCGTCTGCAAGTATCATTCAATGGGCTTTGCTGGAAGCGCCTTGTTTGCTTTGCTATTATCTGTTTCTTGTTGGTGGGCAACTATGCTTTTCTTGCATTGGCTGCAGCATTCATGTTTTGGTTTGCTTTAAACGGCCCATCTAAAATTAAAATAATGATGCTGTTGCGGTTGAGTGAAGATGAAATGGAAAACTTCTAAAATCAATCTGCCCTTTCCACTACAATTTTTACGGGGCTTAGATAAGTAATAACCACTTTTAATTTATCGCCAACCTTTATCTCTTCTTTTGTTTGATTCTTATCTTTTGTAAATGAAATTTTTGCCTCTATTTTATTATTGAAGAGATTAATAAAAATTCCGAAAGGCGTTACTTTATAAACAGTACCATCTGCTGCTGTTTTATTTTTTTGATACTGCTGTGCTGTTTTATATTCAGGGATAAACTCACTTTTAAAAAGCGAAGCAGTAACAGCATTCGGTTTGTCAATGTTGTCTAATTTAAAAAACACCGGTTCATTCATTCTGCTTTCATGTGGTGGTATTTCCCAGGGAGATACAATTAATGGAAACAGAATATAGCTGCCGGTTTCTTTTACAAAATAATCATCATCCACTTTTTTTAAATACCCAACAAACCTGTTTTCAGTAGCAGCTTTATTTATAAGATTGCTGTACGCATTGTTAAAACGAAATTCAATAAAACCCGCCACCATTTTATCTCCTTTTGCAGAAGGAACAATTACAAAACTCACTTCATCGCCAATGCGGAAGGAATGTGTTTTTTTTATAGCCTTCATTTCTTTCAGCTTCAGTTGTTCCTTCTCACTGATATTCCCGTTGATGGATTTTGTTTTGCCATTATGCAGGTATTCTATTGTTGCATAGTCTTTTTCATGATGGATAAAAGTGATAGTACCGGTAAGTGTTTGTTTATCCATGATTTTTAATTGAAGCAATAATTTATTTTAGTACTATAATGAAAGTTCCAGTGCAGGATCCCAAAATAATTTTTCAAAATCCATCACCTTATCATCCTTCACTGTAATCTTTTCTTTCTTTAATAATTCTTCCATCAATGTAGGGGTGGAAAAATGATGTTTGCCGCTTAGCATACCATTCCTGTTCACCACCCTTTGTGCAGGCACTTTTGGTTTTGCCAGGCTGGAAGCATTCATTGCCCAGCCCACCATTCTTGCACTTAATTTTGTACCAAGATAATTGGCAATAGCACCATAAGATGTAACACGGCCTTTTGGTATCTGCCTTACCACATCATATACATCTTCAAAAAAAGTATAAGAAGCGGCCTTAGGTTTTTCTTTGCTGGCATCCTTAATTTTTTTTGTTGGCTTTTTTATGCCGGCAGCTTTTTTCATCTTATTTCTTTTTTGTTTCTACACTGTTCAATAAAGCACTTCGTTTGGGTTCAGCCACATTTACATAATTGTAAGGGCAATGTTTACAGCCGTTGCCACAGCAAAATCCTTTTTGCACATGAAACTTTTCTGTAAGCACCATGTACCCTTCTTCATTATAATAAAAATCTTCTCCCTCAACCAACCTGCTCATACGTTGTTTCTTTATTTTCTGTTTCTTTTAAAATCTCCTGCAGCATTTTATCCTTATTGGCAATTTCATCAGGCAAAGTAAATTTCAAATAAAAAATCCTGTTGCTGCCTGCAATATCAAGCGATTCGTAATGTGTTTTTATTTTTAAAACCTCACTGATTGGTTTGTGCATATACATTGTCATAATCTTCCACACAAGTCAAGCCATACATGTCAATCACCTTTTTTGTAAAGCCATACAATGCCGGGCTGTCGGTTTTTAAATTAACAAAGCCCCCGGTGGTTAATATTTTTTGATACAGCCGCAAAAATATGGGGTGTGTAAACCGCTTCTTTGCCCTTGATGTCCGCAATTGCGGATCGGGAAAGGTTATCCATATTTCAGATACTTCACCTGTTGCAAAATAATCAGGCAGCATACCAATTTGTGTACGCAGAAAAGCAGCGTTTACAATTTTCTCTTCAAGGCATTTTTTAGCCCCGGCATGAATGCGGTTGCCCTTTACATCCACCCCAATGAAATTCTTATCAGTAAATAATTTTGCAAGCCCCACTGTATATTCACCTCTTCCACAAGCCAGCTCCAATACAATGGGATGATTGTTTTTAAAATGTTCTTTCCATTGCCCCTGCATATTCTCCGGGTATTCCAGCACGTTGGGAAATGTTTTTATAGCATTAAAACGCAGCAGTTTCTTTTGTCCCATACGGCGGCAAATATACAAAGAGCGAGGAAGCAAATTGGCAAAGAACCAATGAGCAAAAGGCAAATTAAGCAAAAGGCAAAGAGGCAATCATACTAATCATATCAATCCCAATAAATCTGCGATAAAAAATCAGCATCAAAAATCAATGTTTAGTAATTGTTTTATTAAATTGCACCTACTCAAACGATTGCTTAACCAGGAAAACGATGATTTCTGCACAAGAGATCAAGGACCTACAGGATAAGATAAGCCGCAATGGCGACCAACATGCTTATGCCCAGCTATACATTGCCTACATGCCATACCTGCTGAAGTTTGCCAATTCTATCATCAAAAACAATGAACTTTCTGAAGAAATAGTGTCGGATGTGTTTATAAAGATCTGGCAAAACAGGGCAGACCTTGGAAAGGTTGAGAACCTGAAACTTTACCTGTATGTAAGCACCAAGAACACCGCATTAAATTATTTATCACGCCATTTTAGAAAAGATATTATTTCGCTGGAAGAGATGTCGCTTAATACTTCCATGAGTCCTTATAACCCGGAGCAGATACTCATTACTTCAGAAGCAGTAAAGAAACTAAACTTTGAAATTCAAAAACTACCGCCAAGGTGCAGGTTAATTTTTAAGCTTGTAAAAGAAGACAGGCTCCGCTACAACGAAATAGCCCGCCTGCTCAATATCTCAGTAAAAACTATCGATAACCAAATGGCCATTGCCTTAAAAAAGATAAGCAGCGCTATAATTTTGATCTTAAAAAGGCATAAGGAGTTAGTTTTCATAACCCTGCCAAAAAAAATTCAAACCAGTTTGGTAGATTTTTGTTTTTACCGTGTCTGTTAACAAGATGGATAATACTCCTGAACATATCTGGCTGCTTATTGCAAGAAAACTATCCGGCGAGGCTACAACTGAAGAGTTGCAGGAGCTGGAACAGCAGTTAAGGCAGCACCCGGATGCAGGATATCCCAAAGAAGTATTTCACGATTTGTGGCAAAGCCCGGTGCAGCAAGACAGGCAGTATTCTGAAAACCGCTATAAGGAATTGGTGCAGCAGATAAGGAATATGGGAATTGATGAAGGCAGGTTTACCCAGGATGATCATTTTATTAATAACGGCCAGGAAGAAGAAACTCCGGTAAAAAGCAGCAAAAGAAGGTGGATAGTTGCCTTAGTATCGGCAGCAGCAGTTTTTTTAATTGCAGGCATGCATCTACTTTTTGCAAAGCGGCGGAAATTCTTCAGCAGGAATAGCGGAGGCCCAACTAAAAAACCAGATCAGCACAAAAAACGGTTCCAAAACAAGTTTGGTATTGCCTGATGGAACCAAGGTTTGGCTTAATGCAGGCAGCGAACTTATTTACGATAAAAACTATGGAAATAAATTGAGAGAAGTTTCACTTACAGGCGAAGCTTATTTTGATGTAGTAAAAAACCCGGAGCGCCCGTTTTTGATCCATACCCGGAAAATGGATATTAAAGTACTTGGAACAGCATTTAATGTAAAGTGCTATCCTGGCGAAAAAACTACTGAAACAAGTTTGGTAAGAGGAAGCATAGAAGTAACATTGAAAGACAGGCAGGAAAAAATAATGCTGAAGCCAAATGAAAAGCTGGTTATTAATAATAATGATTACATACCGGCAAAAGAAAACAGGAAGCAGGCGCAGGAACTAAGTAAAACGGCAGGCGTTTTGGTTGAAAAGCCAATAATATCTCTTAGCCATCTTACTTTTTATCCTGCAGATAGCACAGTAATTGAAACGGCATGGGTGCAAAACCGGCTGGTTTTCAGTGGCGAAAATTTTGAAGAAGTGGCATTGAAAATGGAACGCTGGTACAACGTAAAGATTAAGTTTAATGATGAAAAGTTGAAAGAAGAAACACTAACCGGCAATTTTGAAAAAGAAACAGTAGAAGAAGCATTGAGGGCATTGCAGTTGGCCAGCCCCGTTTTCTTTTACAATGAAAAACGATGAAATAACGAATATTCAAAAAAGTAAGATTAAATTCTAAAACAGGAATAAAAAGGGGAAATGCGCTAACATTTCCCCGATAGACATAAACAAAAAACGCATATTCTTTTTAAGCCATATAGTTCTCATTTGTATCTACCAAAACGTAAAAATATGAAAAATGCCAAACGAATGCTTGTATCTCCCCAGCGGAAAAGCATTTACAAACTGCTGCTGTTTATGAAATTTACAATTGCTTTGCTGTTGTTTGCTTCACTGCATGTTTCTGCAAAAACCTATTCGCAAGACAGGATAACGCTGAAGCTTGAGGGAACCGAACTCAAAACGGCATTAAAACAAATTGAAAAGAAAAGCATGTATCGTTTCTTGTATAACGATGATGTTATTTCTGCTCACAGGAAAGTAAGCATCAATGCTACCAATGCTTTGGTAACAGAAGTGCTTGACAACATACTAACTGAAACCAGCCTTGGCTACAAAGTACTTGATAATAACCTGGTGGTTATTACACAAAAAGACTTTATGGTGCAGGAAACAAAAGTGAGCGGTAAAGTTACCGGCGCAGATGGGCAGGGCATACCTGCTGTTACAGTAAGGATAAAAGGCTCTGGTGTTGCTACTACTACAGGAGCAGATGGTTCTTACAATATATCTGCACCAGATGGTGCCACATTGGTGTTTTCATCAGTAGGGTATATTACACAGGAAGCAACTGTAGGTGGCCGTTCGCAAATAAATATTACATTACAAATATCTTCTAAAGATATCAATGAGGTAGTTGTGATTGGTTATGGTACTGCCAATAAAAGAGATTTAACTGGTTCGATTGTGAAGATTTCAGGTAAAGAGGTAGCTGATAAGCCTAATACTAACCCAATTGCTTCATTGCAAGGAAAAGTCGCAGGGTTATCGATTGTAAATTCTGGTAAAGCCGGGCAGGAACCTGACATCCGCCTTCGAGGCACTATTAGTAAAACACAAACTAAACCCTTATATATTGTAGATGGCATTTTTAACGATAATATTGACTTTGTAAACCCAAATGATATTGAATCAATAGAGGTTTTAAAAGACGCTTCATCTTTGGCAATTTTTGGGGTACGTGGTGCTAATGGTGCTATACTCGTTACAACAAAAAAAGGAAAAGTTGGGCAGTTGACTGTTAACTTCAATACATCGGCTGGTATTCAGAAAATCACCGATAAAGTTGCTTTGGTTGACGCTGCAGGGTATAAAACTTTGCTTGCCGAGGAACTGGCCAATACGGGCAACGCCCCTTACGCATATATAGACAAATACACCGGCAATACCGATTGGCAGAAAGCAATTTCTCAAGATGGGTTTATTAATGTAAATAACCTTAGCATAACAAGCGGTACTGACAAAAATAGATTTTACATGGGTATTGGGTACACAAGCCAGGAAGGTCTAATTAAGCATGAACTATTGAAAAAGTATTCTTTAAACATGAGCGATGAACTAAAGGTTTCAAAGACTATAAAGCTTGGGTTTAATTTTAATGGGTACAAAGCTGACTTGCCGCAGTTTCAAAGTTTTGGGGATGCCACAAGAGCTATGCCCATACTTGAACCATACAATATTACTGCTGGAGCTTATAACCAAACACCTTATGCACTTCAGGCAGCCCAAGTACCTAATCCATTAAGATTAGTGGAGGAAACACAAGGCCAGGACCTTTCCAAAGTTTACAGGGTTATTGGAAGTTTGTTTGCCGAAGTAAATTTCTTAAAGAATTTTACTTTTAAGGCTACTTATTATACCGACCTTGCCTTTAACAGTAACCAGCATTACACACCAATTGTAAGGCAATATAATCTTGCCTTAGATGTTTTGGACACAACAGATAGAAGAACACAAGTGTCTCAACGGGAAAGCACTACTTCAAAATTCCAGCAGGATTATTTATTAACTTACAAAAAACAATTTGGCGAGCATGGGGTAACATTGTTAGGCGGCTTTTCAACTATTTATAATAGTTATCGTGAAACAAACGGATTAGTAAGCCAGTCTACTGCAGATGGTGCATTACCAATACCTAATGATAAGCGTTTTTGGTATTTGGATAACTCTTTTGCTGACCCTTCTACACGCACTTACATAAATCCTGAGAAGGATTTATTTGGCAACGCTAAACCTTTGCAGTGGGAACAAAGTACCGCTTCATATTTTGCAAGGGCTTTATACAATTACAAGGGTAAGTATATGTTAAATGCCTCTTTCAGAAGAGATGGTTCATCGGATGTTTCTGCCAACAACAGGTATCAAAACTTTTATGCGGTTGGGGCTGCCTGGGAATTATCAAAGGAAAATTTTATGCAAAGCCAAAAAACATTTGATTTTGTAAAATTAAAAGCCTCTTATGGAGTTTTGGGCAATCAATATACGGCTATTCACTATCCGTTTTATCCATTGCTTGCAGCAAATGCCGGTATATTTGGTTCAGGCATAAATCAGCAATTTTTATTAGGTTATGCACCTGCATTTATTCCCGATCCAAATCTAAAATGGGAAACGATTTCCTCAACAGATATTGGAATTGAAATTGGCTTACTTAATAACCGTTTGCGTGCAGAAGCAACATACTATAAAAAAATTACAGATGGCTTGTTGACGGATTACCCTGGCCTTAATGGAACAAAACCAGGCATTACCAACGCAGGAAAAATATCAAACAATGGTATTGAATTATCTGCATCTTGGAATGATAAGTTTTCCAATGGCCTTGGTTATACATTAAGCGGCAACCTGACGACTCTTAAAAATAAAGTTATAAGTGTATTCAAGGATGGGTATGAAATTTTTGACGGTCTCACACGTACCCGTGCAGGCGACCCTATTGGCTCGTTCTATGGATATGTTGTTGACGGCATTTATCAGGATGCCGCAGACTCTGCCAATTCGCCCAATGCTGGTTATAGCCCTGGCGAATTCAAATTTAAGGATATAGATGGGGACAAGGCAATAACACCTGCTGACAGGACAATTATTGGAAACCCTACCCCCAAAATGATTTATGGTTTTTCTCTTGGCTTAAATTATAAAGGGATTGATTTCGGTATGGATTTTCAGGGGGTATCAGGCAACCAGATTTACAGGGCTTGGGGCAACCGGGTTAATTATGCTTACGTTACCTACCGGGCAGCTCGGCTTAACAGATGGCACGGCCCCGGCACTTCTAATACTGAGCCAAGGATTAATGACAAACTTGATCCGATTGCATCCAGCTATATGATAGAAAGCGGAAGTTACCTTCGAATACGCAATGTGCAATTGGGATATACTTTTAACGCAGGGCAGCTTAAAAAACTAAAGATGAAATCAGCCCGTGTTTATGTTAGTGTTCAAAATTTGAAGACATTTAAACATAATTCTGGTTTTACACCTGAATTTGGAGGATCTGCATTGCAATTTGGCGTTGATAATGGTGGCTATCCAGTGCCGGCAATTTATACAGCAGGTATTAATGTAAGTTTTTAATAAAATAAAAATATGAATATGAAAAATAAAATTATTCAACTAACAACAATGTTAGCTTTTGCAACATTGCTCATCTATAGCCAGCTGGGGTGCAAGAAATTTTTAGACAGAAAGCCCTTAGGTCAAGTAACTGTTGGGGACATTCAGGGAGGTGGCGTAGAAGGCGATTTGTTTGGGCTCTATGCGGCTACAAGAAATTGGGGTATGAGTCAATTGCCATTTATAACAGGGCATGCTTCAAGGGCAGATGATGCTTATGTGAGTACCCCTGGAGACGGTAATTCGGCCTATGTTGATCAATTTGATTACTCAACAAAGGATTATTGGGTATTAACTGCACTTTGGGATGACCATCTGGCATTTATAATCAGGGCAAGCGCTATTATTAAAGACATTGAAACTTTAGGTTCAATAAATCCGGCTATAGAAGTTAATAAAGCCGAAGCTAGTTTTCTAAGAGCCTATGCTTATTTTGATATGGTAAGGGATTATGGAGGTGTTCCAAAAATCGACTTTAAAGTAATTACGGCAGACCAGGCAAATGTACCAAGAGCAACAGCCGATGAAATTTATGCTTTTATTGAATCTGATTTGCAATTTGCTGCTCAAGTACTTCCCGATTCTTGGGAATCTAAATTTAAAGGAAGGATTACTAAGGGTGCTGCAAATGCGTTATTGGCTAAGGTTTATTTATACCGTAATAACTGGGCTTCTGCATTGTCAAGTGCAGAAACGGTAATCAATTCTGGTAATTATGCCTTGCTGCCCAATTTTTCTGATGTATTCACTGAAGAAAATGAGAACGGTTCCGAAGTGCTTTTTGGAATTCAGAATTATGAAAATGCTGATGGTTCAGTTGGCAGTTATGGTTCGTATGGAACTTGGTCTACCGGTTATCAGGGTGTCCGGGCTTCTGGAGACTGGAACTTAGGCTGGGGATGGAACATCCCAAGCCAAGGATTGGTTGATACAGTATTTGAGTCAGGCGATCCACGAAAAGGTCAAACTATTCTATTTTCTGGAGCGCCTGATGACACTTTAATTAATGATGGCAGATATGGAAATACCCTTCCCCCATCTATCTGGCCATATTTCAATAAGAAAGTTTATACAGACCCTGCAAGGCGTGCTGCTACAGGAGACATGTCCGGCAGTTGGCTCGATATGATAATAATGCGATATTCGGATGTATTGTTGATGGCTGGTGAAGCTGCAAATGAAACTGGCAACAGTGCGAAAGCTTTAGGATATTTAGAACAGGTGAGGGCCAGGGCACGTAAAGGAAGAAACGTATTGCCTCAAATTACTTCAACAGACCAGACTGTAATTAGAGCGGCAATAAAACATGAGCGTAGGGTAGAGTTTGCATTAGAATGGGAACGGTTTTACGATTTGGTGCGCTGGGGCGACGCCGAAAGGGTACTGGGGCCACTGGGTTACACTTCTAAACAAGCATTGCTACCAATACCACAGGGTGCAATTGATAAATCAAATGGTGTGCTAACTCAAAATCAAGGATATTAAACTAATAAATATGCTAAAACAAAAACGGGTTTATTTAAACCCGTTTTTGTTTTTAGGGGTTCAAAAAAATTTCCAAATCGAATAAAATAAAATGCGTTTCCCTGCAATATATTTTATCAGCTTTTGCCTTAGTATAATTTCATGCAATAAACCGTCCAAGATTTTTCAATTGCTTGACAAATCCGCTACTAATATTAATTTTCAAAACAACCTGCCTCTTAGGCAAGGGCTTAATGCATTATATTATTTGTATTATTATGCAGGGGGTGGCGTTGCTACCGGGGACATAAACAATGACGGCCTTCCAGATATTTATTTTACTGCCAACACTAAGGGCAATAACAAACTCTATCTTAACAAAGGCAACATGCAGTTTGAAGACATAACTGCAAAGGCAGCCGTGGAAGGTATTTCAGACTGGTGCAGCGGTGTAACAATGGCTGATGTAAATGCAGATGGCTGGCTTGATATATATGTATGTGCAGTAAGTGAAAAATTTGGATTGACTGGCCACAATCAATTATTCATAAATAATCAAGATGGCACTTTTACAGATAAGTCTATTGAATTTGGCTTAGGCATGAAATGTCTGTCTGAACAAGCAGCTTTTTTTGATTATGATCAAGATGGCGATTTAGATTGTTACATCTTAAATCAAAGCGACAGGCCGAATCAAAATATTGTTGATACATCGAATCGCCGTTTATACGACTCTCTTACAGGTGACCGTTTGATGAGAAATGACATGAATACGTCGTCAAAAAAATTTATAGATGTGTCAGCACAAACAGGCATTTATCAGAGCAATTTGGGTTACGGGCTTGGACTGGCGGTTAGCGATTTGAATAACGATGGCTGGGATGATATTTATGTAGGGAATGATTTTCATGAGAATGATTATTACTATATAAATAATGGCAATGGCTCTTTCACGGAAAGCAGCGAAAAACATTTTGGCCATTATAGCCGCTTTAGCATGGGCAATGATATTGCTGACTATAACAATGACGGGCAGCTCGATGTCGTAACAGTTGATATGCTGCCAGACGATGAGAGGATCTTAAAAACATATGGCAGCGATGACAATCCTGATATTTATAATTTTAAAATAAACGGCAATGGTTTTCAAAACCAATATTCAAAGAACTGCCTGCAACATAATAATGGTAATGCTGCAAGTTTTGGTGAAACATCTTTGCAGAGCGGTATGGCTGCTACCGATTGGAGTTGGTGCCCTTTATTTGCTGATTTTGACAATGATGGCAATAAAGATTTATTTATCACCAGCGGTATTGTAAAGCGTACTACTGACTTGGATTATGTAAGGTTTATTTCCAATGCTTACGTGCAAAAAAAACTGAACAATTCTGCGGATCTTGATGATGAAGCTATTTCAAAAATGCCCGACGGCATTTCCCACTCCTACATCTTCAAAGGCGATGGCAAGCTTTCCTTTGCAGAAAAAAGCAAAGAGTGGGGCTTTGAAAAAGAGAGAGGCTATTTCAATGGTGCTGCCTATGCCGACCTTGATAATGACGGTGACTTAGACCTTATAGTAAATGCCATTAATGCAACAGCGCAGGTATGGCAGAACAATTCGCCCAAATCAAATTTTATTTCCGTTTCCTTCATTGGCAGCAACGCAAATACCAAAGGCATTGGCGCAAAGGCCTACTTGTTTACAAAAGATAAAATGCAATACCAGCAACTGATGCTTACAAGAGGCTTTCAATCATCGTCAGACAGCAGGCTGCATTTTGGGCTTGGCAACAACGTTAGTGCAGACAGCATTGTAATAGTATGGCCCAACCAAAAAAAACAAACCCTGAAAAATGTTGCGTCAGGCACAAGGCTTGCGATAAATCAAAACGATGCAGCCGATAGTTTTATTTATCAAAATTATTTTAAACCTGTACAACCATTATTTACAAACATTACAGACAGCAGTAGCATCCAATGGAAGCATAAAGAAAACCAATTCAGCGATTTTAATGTACAGTATTTAATACCACATGCACAAAGCGCCCGTGGGCCAAAAATTGCAGTGGCAGATGTAAATAAAGACGGGTTGGATGATTTGTACTCTTGTGGCGCAGCGGGGCAGCCCGGCACTTTACTATTGCAACAAAAAAATGGCGGCTTTATTTCCAACAATAGCTTTTTTGTTGCAGAAGCACCATGCGAAGATGTTGACGCCATTTTTTTTGATGCTAATAATGACACCTGGCCAGACCTGTATGTTGTAAGTGGTGGCAACGAATACACTGGCAACAACATGGCGTTGCTTGACAGGCTGTACATAAACGATGGCAAGGGGAATTTTAACAGGCAAACAAATCTTTTGTTAGGCATTTTTCAAAACAAATCCTCTGTGTCGGTTGCAGATATAGACAATGATGGCGACAATGATATTTTTATTGGCACACTTGCAGATGCGAAAGCTTATGGCATTCCTCAAACTTCTCATTTATTGTTAAACGATGGGCATGGGAAATTTTCTGAAGCGGATAATAAAACAATCAGTCTCCAAAATATCGGCATGGTTACGTCATCTGCATTTGCAGATGTGAATGCAGACGGCTACAGCGATTTAATTATTGCTGGCGAATGGATGCCGCTTACAACTTTTATAAATAATAAAGGTAGGTTTGAGAAAAAAGAAATAGCTGCTTCCACTGGTTTATGGCAAACAGTTTTTATTGATGATGTAAACAAAGATGGGAAACCAGATATACTTGCCGGCAACTGGGGATGGAACAATAAATTTTATACAGGCAAAACACCACCGTTAAAAATGTATGTTGGCGATTTCGACAAAGCAGGAAGCATGAAGCAGCTTGTTTCTTATATCTACAACGGAACAGAATACCCCTTTTTACCAAAAGACGAAGTAGAAAAGCCATTGCCGCTTTTAAAAAAACACTACCTGTTGTATGCTGACTATGCAGGCGTACCAATGAAAGAGGTTTTTTATGGGTGGATTGATAATGTGAAGCCGCTGACAGCAGAAAGGCTTGGCTCTGCTCTTTGTTATGGCGATGGGAAAGGCAATTTTACAATTAATGATTTGCCTGCCGAATTACAGCTTGCCCCCATTATGTGTTTTAATAAAACAGCCAGCAACCAATATATAGCCGGAGGCAATTTTTTTGATGTGCTGCCTTATGAGGGAAGATATGATGCACAGCCTTTGGCGCTGTTTTCTTTCGGCAATGGGAATAAAATTGCAGCTATTCCCCAAGCAAACCTTTCCTCTGTAAAAGGGCAGGTAAGGGATATTAAATGGATTGATAAAGGGAAGATAATGTTGGTAGCAAGAAACAATGAACCCTTGCTTATGTTCAGAAAAAATAAGTAATACCCAATTGAAAGGTTATGAAAAGGTGTTTTACAATTTTGCTGGCGATACTTTCTTTTAGTTCCTGCAAGCCGCAGCAGCCGAAGGGAAAAACTGTAACGCAGGAAATGATTTCCGATTCTGCCCTGCTTGACATAATACAATCCCAAACGATCAAATATTTCACCGAAGGCGCAGAGCCAATAAGCGGTATGGCAAGGGAGCGGTATCATGTGGATGATGTTATAGCCAAAATGACAAGCATATTATTACCAGTGGCGGAAGCGGCTTTGGAGTAATGGCCTTGCTGGTGGCTATGGAAAGAAAATTTATAACAAGGGAAGAAGGGGTACAACGTTTGGAAAAGATAGTACGTTTTCTTAGAAACAGCAGACCGCTTTCATGGTGCATGGCCACATTGGTGGAATGGCGAAACAGGCAAAGTAAAACCATTTAGCAAAAAAGATAATGGCGGCGATTTGGTGGAAACTTCTTTTATGTTGCAAGGCTTGCTTTGTGCAAGACAATATTTAAAAGACGGAAACGATAAGGAACAAAATTTGGCTATACGTATGGATAAACTTTGGAGAGAAGTGGAATTTGACTGGTACCGAAATGGGAAAAATGTTTTGTACTGGCACTGGAGCCCACAATTTAATTGGGATATGAATATGGAAGTGAGGGGGTATAATGAATGTTTGATCATGTATGTGCTGGCGGCATCATCACCTACACATGGCGTGCCTGCCGAAGTGTACCACCAAGGCTGGGCAGAAGGTGGAAAAATAAAATCGCCACATATTGCTTTGGGCTATCCGCTGCAGTTACGCTACCAGGGCAATCCTCCAAACGGAGCACCTTTGTTCTGGTCGCATTATTCTTATTTAGGATTAAACCCAAAAGGATTGAAAGACCAGTACACAGATTACTGGCAGGAAAATACTAATCACTCGTTTATCAATTACACATGGTGTGTAAACAACACAAAAAAATTTAAAGGTTATGGAAAAAATAGCTGGGGGCTTACAGCCAGTTATTCAGTAAAATTTTACTCCGGCCATGCACCAAATGAAAATGATGACAAAGGTGTGATATCTCCCACTGCGGCGTTGTCTTCTTTTCCCTACACACCAAAGAATCAATGGCGGCAATGAAACATTGGTATTATGACATGAATGATAAACTGTGGGGAACGTATGGTTTTTATGATGCATTCAGCGAAACAGATAACTGGTTTCCTCAACAGTATTTGGCAATTGACCAGGGACCAATACC
>CAWFCU010000005.1:0-37359 GCA_963814445.1 uncultured Chitinophagaceae bacterium | reverse complement strand
GTCGTAAACCCGTAGCTGCCAAAGGACAGGTTTTTCCAATTCATTTGAGCCCCAGGACTGGTCGAACTGGATATCGGCCGAGATCAAATCGTTGTCAGGCACCCACCACTGCATGGAAGCGTAGGACCCGAAGCCCGACGAACCATTGAACGTGATGTCACCACCGGAATTCACCTGCGTCAACGAAAGGCCGAGCACCTCTTCCACCTGGGTAATGGCCTTGTTAGACCTCAGTATTAAAACTGCGTATGAATTTGGTTATGGCCTTTCATACACCCATTTTAATATTAGTGATCTATTGTTGAGTTCTAAAACGATAGATAAAACAATCACTGCTACTGTAACAGTTACAAACACAGGCAAGGTTGCAGGCAAACAAGTGGTGCAATTATACATCGCTGCCCCAACAGGAAAATTGGATAAGCCATCAGAAGAATTAAAAGCATTTGCTAAAACGGCTTTACTGCAACCTGGCCAGCAAGAGAAAATCACATTTACAATTTCAACAAGCGACCTTGCTTCATTTGACACAGAAACTACATCCTGGGTGGCAGCAGCAGGAAAATACAAAATAAAAATTGGCGCCTCATCAACTGACATTAAACAAACAGCTGATCTTACTCTGACAAAAGATGTGGTAACTGAAAAATGCAATAAAGTATTGGTGCCACAGGTGGAGTTTAAAGAGTTGAAGAAATAAGATACAATTGAAAAGCTGTTTGGGAGTAGTTGCTGTAATTATACCCAAACAGCTTTAATATATCCTGCCAGTTTCCATATCCAGTTGCATAGGCTCCGCTTTATTCCAAATCGGTTTATCATATACTACCGGCGAATAATATAGAAATATACTAAACGCTGTATTAAAGAGATTAAATGCTGTAGATGCTTTATGTGAACCAATATACAGAGGTGAAGAAAAACCTAAAAAATCAGAATGATAATCTTCTTTATTAACGAAAAATTCAAACGTATTTCCAAACCTGGATAAAGGATATGGTGTAAACTTAGAGAAGACATTTTCCCCATCACAATAACCCCAATACTTTATTATTCTTTCCCTTTGATCATTTTCCATGTTATACAATACAAGCATTTTACTTGAACTTCCCCTGAGTACATCCTTCTTATAATTTTTTATACTGGGAGCATTATTTCTAAACTCCTCAAAACTGAGATAAACACCTTTCTGAAAAACTGAGTCCTTCGCAATTGCATATTTGGCATACTTACCAGTGATGCTATCCAGCGCCTGCCTTGTCAACTTATTTTTTATCCTGTTAATGCGCTCTGCATAAAAATTAAAATCAATTGCCTCAAAGATTTTTGCAACTGCATGACCATAGATTTTACAGTACTTAAGTATTTTATCATTACATCCCGGCAAGGAATCTCCTTTAATGCTTTGAAACAAAGTATCAACTCTTTTAACCGGATAACACCAACTATCCTTTTCAAAGAAAAATTCAAAACACAGATGCAAATCAAATAAAGAAACCTTTTCGCTGTTTTGCTGCTTTTGTATTTCCCTGTTTGGAAAAGGATCAGCCCAAAAACGTTTAACGATAACCAGTAAACGAAGACTGTCGGATGAAAAAGAAGACAAGTAATGTTCATTCAATATAGTTTCCAACGTATGTCTTAATCCTTTATCTACCATCATACACTCGTAGCTTTCAGGACCTTCTTTCCTGGGGTTCGCTGGTATAAAGCCAATTTTAAAAGTATCCTGCCGACAATCTATCACCCTTACAGAAGAAAAGGGAAGTTTATATTGTTCCTGCAAGGGAGTATTTATTGACATATCGGCATAAAAGTCTTTTAATTCAGACGGCGTAAAATTATTCAGGTCAACAGGTGGTGCAAGCACGCCTTCTTCCAGTTGTGCTGTTGCTGTAAAAGAGGTGAGAATAAAATAAAGGATAAAGCGAAATCTCATGAGCTAAAGTATATATTTACAAATACAAAAAAACTATCTACGCAGTTTACTTTGCAGCCCTTTTGTAAAAATAATAAGCAAGGGTACCAAAAATAATATTGGGCATCCATGCCGCCAGCATAGGTGGAAAATTTCCCTTGGTAGAAAACACAATAGAAAGGCGGCTTAACAAAACATAGATAGCACTTAAAATAACACCTATTGCCAAATGAAAGCCACTGCCGCCTCTTACTTTTTTTGAAGATAATATGGCACCTATCAAAGTAAGAATAAGTACAGAAGCAGGAATAGCATCCCTGTTGTAACGTTCCACCATAAAGTCGTTAATTCCTTCGGTACCCCGGAGTTTTTGCAGGGCTATGTAATCATTCAATTCCGTGGTGGTCATCCTGTCTTTTAAAAAATCATCCCGCCGCAGATCCCTTGGCTTGAAATTGTATTGGATAACAACAGAAGGAGTACGTTTCAGTTGTTTCTTCATCTCCATTAAAAGTTCTTTCAACCACACCAGTTAGTTTCCATTTTTTTTGTGCAGTGTCCCAGGCATATATTGTCGCTTCGTAAATTATATACCAGTTTATTACCTATTACCTTTTGTACAAAAAAGCCGCTGCCCGTTTTGTTCACCGTATCATAGTAACGTAAGCCGGCATAGGAATTGGAATCAATCCTGAAATAATAATTTCGGCCTTTAAAATCTTTGGTATAATCAAGGTTGCCACCAACATACTTAGCTTCAAAATTGCTCCACCCGGCATTGGCATGTGGCAAAATGGTATGGTTGGCTGCCCAAAGCAACAGTGCCAGCAGGCCGCCCCCTATCCAGTAAGGCAAAAGAAAACGGCGCAGGCTTACCCCACTGCTTAATATAGCAACCACTTCGGTACGGTCGGTCATTCGGGAAGTAAAAAATATCACTGCAACAAAAGTGAACAACTGAAAAAGCATGGCATCAATGTGAGGGATGAAGTTGCCATAATAATCAATAAATATCCGCCATGCAGAAAGCCCGGATTTAGTAAAGTCATCCGTTTTTTCGCTGATATCAATTACCACCACTATCATGGTAAGCAGCAGTATGCAAAAAAAGAAGGTGCTTAAAAACTTCTTCAGTATATAGCGGTCGATAATTTTCATGCAGTGCTGCAAAACTAACTGAAAAGTGAAAAGGAAAATGTGAAAAATAAAAAGTGCTACAATAACAACAGCCTCCGCAATTGCGAAGGCTGTTGTGTATTACAAAATGTGTTATTACAATATCTTTACTTCCGTACGCCTGTTTTGCGCCCTTCCTTCTGCATCATCATTTTCTGCAATAGGCATTGTTAATCCATACCCTTTTGCCGTTACTCTTTCTGGCGCAATTCCTTTCATTAAAAGATAAGCCCTTACCGTATTGGCCCTGTTTTGAGAAAGTATCATATTGGCCTCTGCTTTGCCCACATTATCTGTATGGCCGCCTACTTCAATATTTTCATCCGCTTTTCTTTTCAGGTATTCCACCAATTCGTCAAGCACAGTGTATGCTTCCTGCTTCAATTCTGCTTTGCCTGTTTCAAATGTGCAATTGTCAAGCACAAATGATTTGGGAGCTTCAAATTGTATATCCACCTTAAAAGGGTTTTTATAATATTGGTTGCCTTTTAAAACTGGTATGTCAAGTACATTATAACTGGTACTGTCACTAAATCCAAGAATAAAAATTTCATACTTGGCACCCGTTGGCAATCTTAATGAAAATTTACCTGTAGAATCAGATAAACCCTGGTATTCCCTTCCATTGGCTGAGCTTCTGAATACGACAATTTCATTATTGAGCCAATTCCCGGTTTTTGCATCGGCGATGGTTACATTTACAGGTGCATCTTTTGGCAAATTGAGATCTGCCGGTGGCAGTTGTGCAAAGGCAACAAAAGGAAGAAAAGATAAAAGCAAAAAGTAAAAACGTTGTTTCATGTGTTTATTTTTTATTGATTTTGGTCAGAGAATTCGCCAAAAAACATTTGTGTTGATATCAACTTATGTTATGGCTCATTTCATACTATCCTGATTTAGTTTTAAAGATAAAATAAAAATCAATTCCTGTTTTTTCAATTTCTATGCCACAGGTTGATGGCATTATCAGTTTACAGAGATTTTACAAAAGCAAAAAGGGTTGCCTGGCATTTGCCAATAAAACGGTAAAGCACTACAACCGCTGCTGCATCACGGGCACCATTTCATTTTTCCAGCCGGCAAAATCGCCTGCTTCAATATGCTTTCTTGCCTCACCCACCAGCCACAAATAAAAGGCAAGATTGTGAACACTTGCAATGGTAAGCCCCAGCATTTCTTTTGCTTTTATCAAATGGCGCAGATATGCTTTGCTGTAATAGCTGCTTACTTCGCTGTTAATAGCATCGTCAATGGGGCTAAAATCCTTCTCCCATTTTTTATTATCAATATTAATAACACCTTTTGATGTAAAGAGCATGGCATTACGGCCATTACGGGTTGGCATCACACAATCAAACATATCCACGCCCAATGCAATACATTCCAAAATATTCCAGGGTGTGCCCACACCCATCAGATAACGTGGTTTTTGTTTTGGCAGTATATCGCAGCAATGCTCAGTAAACTCATACATCTGTTCTGTCGGTTCACCTACGCTCAATCCGCCAATGGCATTGCCGGTTGCATTTTTTGATGCAATAAATTCTGATGATGCTGTACGAAGGTCTTTATAAGTACTGCCCTGCACTATGGGAAACAGGTTTTGTGTGTAGCCATATTTATCCGGTGTTTCATCAAAACGCTTTAAACAACTGTCGAGCCAGCGATGGGTAAGTTCCATACTGTTCTTTGCATACTTATAATCGCTGGGATGCGGCGGGCATTCATCAAAAGCCATAATAATATCACCACCAATGATACGCTGTATGTCCATCACTTTTTCCGGTGTAAACAAATGCTTGCTGCCGTCAATATGCGATTGAAAGATGACCCCTTCTTCATTTATCTTCCTGTTATTGGCCAATGAAAAAACCTGGTAGCCGCCACTGTCAGTCAGTATTGGCATGGGCCAGCCATTAAATTGATGAAGGCCGCCAGCGGCTTCCAATGTTTCAAGCCCGGGCGTAAATATAAATGATAGGTGTTGCCAAGAATGATCTGTGCTTTTACATCCGTCAGCAGTTGTTGCTGTGTTACTGCTTTTACACTACCTACAGTGCCAACCGGCATAAATATCGGTGTGGATATTTCACCATGATCGGTTTTTATCTTCCCGGTTCTTGCCTTGGTGGCGGTATCTGTTTTCTCTAAAGTAAATTCAAGTGCTGCCATAAAAAATCCCCCGGCTTAGCCGGGGGATGCAAATATATTTACAACGAAGGAGAATATATTTTAATTAGATTCCGTTAATTGTATTAGTTGCTTTTTTAAATACAACAACAATAAGCACTATCATAAGTACTACTGAAGCTGCAAGGCCAATCCATGACCATTTTACCCTGTTTGATTTAGAGTCGTCGTCAAATGCTACATAAGCAATTACTACACCTAACAAACCAGCCAAAAAGCCAAGTGCAAAACCACCTAAATGGAAACCTGTATCACCAACAGTAGTTGGAGCAAACATTTTTGCCACTTTTTTATTGGTGATAGTACCGTCTTTGGCGATGCTGCGTTTTAATTTTCCCATTGCTGCTTTATAAGCAATACGGTCAAAAAACCTCAGCTTTACATTTGCCAGTTTTTCGTAATCGGCAGTTTTCAATTTTGAAAATTCCATTAACGAAATTTTCTGGCCGGTTTTGCCAATAGGGATCATGATTTCAGTGGCATTCATTGATTTGCCACCATCTGTTGGAGGAGTTACTGCTATGCTTACATTTAATACAGCAATAGCAAGAACAAAAGCAATTAGTTTTTTCATACTAAACGTTGTTTTGGTTTAAGTTAAATTGTTAACGGGATGAAAATAGGGAAAATTTTTAAACCAGCATAAAATCTGGCCTAAATTAATACACATATTTATTTATTTATTGTTGATAATAAGGTGCAATCGTTGCCGAATTACTTCTTTTAATCTTTTATACTTTTGCTGCTATGGACCTAATGACACTGCACCTGAGCTGGCAAGGCATTCTTTTTATTGCATTCTGTTTTATCTCTCTTATACAAATATTTTATTATCTCTTCTTTTTTTTACGGCTGGCTATTTATAAAAACAAAACAAGAGATAGTTCACAAACACATCCTGTTTCAGTAATTATTTGTGCAAGGGATGAAGCTGCTAACCTTGCTAAAAATCTTCCCGGCAGTTTGGTACAGGAGTACAGGACCACACATGAAGTAATTGTGGTGGATGATAATTCATTTGACGACAGTAAGTATTTGCTGGAAGAGTTTCAGAAAAAATTCCGCCAATTGAATTTTGTAGAATTAAAACAGGAAGCCAAACTGATACCCGGAAAAAAATTCCCTTTAAGCGTAGGCATTAAAACAGCTAAGTATGAAATTGTGCTGCTTACCGATGCAGACTGTATGCCTGCCAGCGAACACTGGATAGATAAAATGCAGGCCACTTATAATGATGATACTGAAATTGTATTGGGCTATGGCGCTTATTATAAAAAACCAGGCTTACTGAATAAATTAGTACGATGGGAAACAGTACACACTGCCATGCAATACCTGAGTTATGCTTTGAGCGGTCTTACATATATGGGCGTGGGCCGCAACCTCAGCTATAAAAAAACTATTTTCTTCCGGCACAAAGGCTTTTCTGCTCATAATAAAATACCAAGTGGCGATGATGACCTGTTTATTAATATGGCCGCCACTAAACACAATACAAAGATCAATATTGATAAGGACACATTTACTTTGAGCGAACCGGTGAAAACATGGGCCCAGTGGATGCGGCAAAAAACAAGGCATTACAGTACCGGCAAATATTACAAAGCCAAACATAAATTTTTGCTGGGCTTGTATTCGCTAACTCATTTCCTTTTTTATCCTGCCTTTGTTGCAACTGCTATTTTTTTCAACTGGCAACTGGCGCTGGCAGTTTTTGGCATCCGCTTTTTGCTTCAGGCAATTATATTTTATTTTGTAACAAAAAAATTAGACGAAAAAGACCTGTTCCCTTCATTTTTGTTTTTTGATGTGTGGATGTTTTTTTACTACTTAATTTTTTCTGTTGCTTTGATCAGGAAACCAAAAATGCAATGGAAATAAAATTTTGTTTTTTTGCAAAGCAGAAAATAAAGTAATAAGGTCTCTTTCAATGAATTTTCCATTTCTACTAAGGTTGGGAGAAAACCTTAGTAGAAAATAAATAAAACATCCACAACCTTATTCCCTTATTATTTTTACCATTGCAAAAGCTATACAGTTTTAAACCCACCAATAAAAACTACATGAATATTTTATTAAAATACTTTTCTGATTTTACACCACAGCAAATAAACCAACTGGCTGCACTAAAAGATCTGTACAGCGAATGGAATGAAAAAATAAATGTGATCTCAAGAAAAGACATGGATAATTTTT
Source organism: uncultured Chitinophagaceae bacterium (assembly GCA_963814445.1). Classification (GTDB taxonomy): domain Bacteria; phylum Bacteroidota; class Bacteroidia; order Chitinophagales; family Chitinophagaceae; genus Ferruginibacter. The sequence continues at coordinate 29,879 of CAWFCU010000005.1, read as the reverse complement.
ATGAGCACCATGTTTTACATTCACTGGCTATTGCCACACAGTTTGAGTTTGCAGACGGAACAGAAATAATGGACCTGGGATGCGGTGGTGGTTTTCCCGGCATTCCATTGGCAATATTTTTTCCCAATGTAAATTTTTTAATGGCCGACAGTATTAATAAAAAACTGAAAGTGGTAAGTGAAGTATCCAATGCAATTGGCTTACAAAATATTACTGTACGCCACACCCGTGCAGAAGATATTAAAGACAAAAAATTTGATGTGGTGGTAACAAGGGCGGTGGCGCCATTAAAAGACCTGTGGTGGTGGAGCAAACCATTACTTAAAAAAGGAACCAATTACAGAGGGCTTATTTGCCTTAAAGGCGGCGACCTGGCAAAAGAAATTTCTGAAAGCAATTGCAAACCCCGTGTGTGGGAAGTGGAGAAGATTTTTGATGAAGATTTTTTTAAAGAAAAATATTTATTGCAGGTTTTGTAAATGAAGATTTATTTTTATGATGATTAATTTTTGATTGATATGATTTGTATGATTGTTTGTCTTATTTCCTCATTAACTTATCTTCAATGTAGATTCACAAATAACTAATAACCATTAACAACTAACTACACAAAAACTTCCACAACCAGTTATCTCTTTGCGGTGTATTGCCTATTGGGAAATCGTGTGTATGGCCTGAATCTTTAAAGCCCATTTTTTCATAAAACTTTTGGGCCCTGTTGTTATGCTCCCATACACCAAGCCAAAGCACTTCGTATTTATTTTCTTTGGCAAAGGTTTCTGCAAAGTTCATTAACTCCTGCGCCAAACCTTTCCCATGATATTCCTTATCAATGTAGATCCTTTTCAGCTCCAGCGCCTTCCATTGTTTCATTAGATCAAAGTTGGAATAATCTTCCTTCAGGCGTAGATAACCGGCAGGCACATTATCCACTTCAATAAAAAAGTACCAATCGTTTTCATCTGCCAGTTCCCTTTTCACCACTTCTATATCAAAGTATTCATGCAAAAACTGCTGCATGTCATCTTCGGTACAAGTGCCTGTGAATGTATCGTAAAAAGTTCTTTTACTTAGTTCAGATAACACTTCTGCATCTTTTGGTTCAATCCTTTTTACTTGTGTGTTCAATTGCTATACTTTAAAATCTACCATTGTAATTCCAGCAGGTTGTTCTTCCTGTTTATATCTGCCATTCTTCCGCTGGCATCAATTTCAACTTTTGAAATATTCCTAAGTGGATCTTTAATTGAGATAGTATAAGTTGGTTGCATCCAGCCCCATGCTTCATGTTCTGTAAAAGGTATTTTATCATCCTCCTTTTTCTTTGAGCCAAATGTTAAACTTAAAGGAATGTAATGCGTTTCTACTGCACCACCTGTAAATGTCAGTTGCAGATCAATTGGCATTGGCATTTCACCCAATTTCCTCAACCTTATTTTTGTTTCCCCACCTTCTTCCCAAAGGCTGTCTATTTTATAGTCAATGGTTTTTGTGGTGTTCACCATAAATTGCTTGTACCACTGCAATTGCATACCACTTACATTTTCAGCCACTTTTATAAAATCATCCGGTGTAGGATGTTTAAATGCCCAGCGTTTATAATATTCCAGCATTATTTTCTCCAAACTTTTTTCACCAGTGATATAACCCAGTTGCAACAAAAACAGTTTGCCTTTTGAATACGAATTGGTATTGTAAGAAAAATTGGTGGCATAAAAATTTGCATGTGTACACATCGGCTCATCAAAGGGGCTACGGGCAAGATCCCTGTAAGAAGCATATTCAGAAATATCAGCAAAAAAATCTTTGTGCCTTAACCATGCCAGCGCCTTTGCTTCTGCATAGTTTGCAAAACCTTCATCCATCCAGGCATACAAATTTTCATTGGTGGCAAGCATCATCTGGTACCAGCTATGACATATTTCATGAATAGCTGTTTCTAAATTCCCGTTCCTCATTAATGTTGCCATTGGGTACTCTGTTCCACCACCACCGCCATGCAATACAGAATAAACAGGATAGGCATATTTGCCAAATGTTTTTGACAAATACGGAAATACCATTGCACAGGTATCAGCAGTGGTTTGCCAGAGTTTTTCAATAGCAGGGTCATCTCTATAAATAAAATGAAGCAAGGGGCCATTTACAACTTTACGGGTTATGTGTTTGTAGGCAGTATCTGCACTCCATACAAAATCATGAATGTTTTTTCCAATAAATTTCCAGGTGCGTTTTGCAGGCGTAATATTTTTTAATGCTGTTCCTTCTTTATCATAACCCCAGCCTATTGCTGCAGCATTTTGCAATTCGCCGGTTGCACCTACTTTATAATTTTTATCCAGCGTAAGCCTTACATCATAATCGCCCCAGGTACCATAAAACTCACGGGCCACATAATCATCTGCATTCCATCCCATTTTATCATACTCCACAATTTTGGGATACCATTGCCCCATACTATAGCGAACGCCTTCCGCATTATCCCTTCCACTTCTTCTTGATAATTTCGGCACCTGGCTTTCAAATTTGGTTTGTATCTGTACTGTTGCTTTTGGTAAAATGGGTTTGCTTAATTCAACCAGCAATATCGTTTCATATTCTTTTATTTTTTGCTTTTGTCCATTCACTGTAAAAGTTGTTACATGCACCCAACCCTCCTCTTCAGTGTCATTTCATAAATTTTTTTCTTAAAGCGGCGGTCAACATCTGTTATCTTATCTCCTTTAGCATTACTGCCCAATACGATCTGATCGGCAAATTGCTGTGCTACATCCGTCATACTGCCCGGCTGAAATGCATTCCAGAAAAGATGTACAAATAATTTATGTAAAGTATCAGGAGAATTATTGGTGTAAGTGATCTGTTGCTTACCTGTCATTTTATTAGTGGCAACATCCAGGTCAATATCCATTACATATTTTACTTTTTGTTGCCAGTAACCTTGCTGTGCAGAAACAACGATTGGAAATAGGATAAATGCAGATAAAAAAAATCTTTTCATAACAAATAGAATAACAATTATTATTATCAACTCTGGTTTTAGTGATAAGGTAATAAGGTTGTCTGGAGTTTTCTTATTTTCTACTAAGGTTTGTATTTGCCTGAAAGAACCTTAGTAGAAATCTCAGCCGTTTTTACACCAACCTTATTCCCTTATTTTTTGCAGTAGCAAAGGCATCATCAGGTAAAATATCTTTTTACAACTATACTTTAACATAGATTTCATGCTCAAAAAAACTACCACAAATTAATTGCCCATCAACTTTTCGTTGAACTTTGTAATTAATGTAAACAGATCTTCATGTTCATTTAATGGCAATGTAGCGGCTTTATCAAATACATCATGATAAGCTTTGATACCACCCATTGTATAAAAGAAAAACGAAGGCACTCCTTTCTCTGTGAAAAAATAATGATCGCTGATGGCTGCCTTACCCCTTGGTTTTACAGCAGGCAATAATTTATTCTCTTCATTTATCTTCGTCATCCAGTCAAACTCTTTCGGAAATTCAGTTGCATTCACCACCATAATACCTTCTTCACCTGTACCAGCTAAATCTGTATTTAGTAAAAAACGGATTTGCTTTAAAGGCACCAAAGGATTTTCAGTAAAATATCTTGATCCGATCAAGCCTGCTTCTTCGCCTGCAAAACAAATAAAGGCAATTGAATATCGCTGCGGATGTGTTGCATAATAATGCGCCAGGTTCATCAATAAAGAAACGCCGCTGGCATTATCATTGGCCCCCGGGAAATAAGTGTCTTTGCCCATACCACCCAAATGATCGTAATGTGCGGTGATGAAAATAAATGAGTCTGGTTTTTCTGTTCCCTTTACAACAGCACAAACATTCGCTGTTTTAAAATTGCTGATAAATTTGTTCTCAAAATTTATTTCAAAACTATTGGGATTTCCTTTGATGGCTTTTTTATCAACCTGTACAATGGCAAAATCCGCCACTTCAGGCGCTACGGTCCATGTAAGTTTATCTTCCAGTTTAATAATAACCCTTTCCTTACGATTGATAAACTGTACACTGTCTGCCTTATCCAAGTCGCCAGATGCCTTCATGCCTTTTGATTCAGCACCAATAATATAATCTTTGCCCGGTACCAGTTCTTTATCATTAATGCTTACAAACATTTTACCGGGAAATGTATTTACCGGGTGACTGAAAGTTTGCAGGTAATTTTTGCCATCCATTGGATGAAAGGCCATACGCTTTAAACTGTTGGCTAAAAAATCAGCAGCTTTCTTCATGCCGTCATTGGTATAGCCACGGCCCCAGAAATAAGTGGAGGTTAATGTATCTACCATTTTTTTGCCAAAGGCAACATCCTGCGATTCAGCATGAATTGCATTCAATAAAAGAATGAAAGTAATAGTTTTTTCATGTTGTTATTTTAATTAGTGGCAAAATTCTTTAATCAAAAAAGAATGAAAAGTTAATTTGATTTACAGCAGCATCTCCGGCACTTCTCCTTCCACAATCAATTTACCTGCCGTCTTTGCAACAATCTCTTCTGTAGAAACACCCGGCGCTCTTTCCAATAATTTAAAACCATCCGCTGTTACATCCAGCACTGCCAGTTCAGTTACAATTTTCTTTACACACTTAACACCTGTTAATGGCAAAGTACATTGCGGTAATAATTTTGATTCGCCTTTTGGATTGGTATGCATCATCGCCACAATAATATTTTTTGCACTGGCAACCAGGTCCATTGCACCACCCATTCCCTTTACCATTTTACCCGGGATTTTCCAGTTGGCAATATCACCTGTATCACTCACTTCCATGGCGCCTAAAATAGTAAGGTCAACTTTACCAGCCCTTATCATTCCAAAACTCATGGCGCTGTCAAAAAACGCAGAGCCGGGAACTGTTGTGATGGTTTGTTTTCCTGCATTGATCAGGTCAGGATCTTCTTCTCCTTCAAAAGGAAAAGGCCCCATACCCAACAAACCATTTTCACTCTGCAGCACCACATCCATTCCTTCTGGAATATAATTAGCAACCAAAGTTGGAATTCCAATGCCAAGATTTACATAGTAACCATCTTTTACTTCTCTGGCAATTCGTTGCGCTATTTGATCTTTTGTAAGCATGATCTATGATGAGTAATTTTTTATGATGATTGATTTTTGATTGATATGATTCATATGATTGGCTTCTTCCTAAACAAGAATACTTCAACAGTCGCAGCATACTAGTTAATCCGAATGCTCTCCCACTTCCTCATTTCTTATTCCTTATTTCTTATTTCTTATTCCTTACCGTTCGTTGCTCTATTCTCTTTTCATAATTCACTCCCTGAAAAATACGATGCACATAAATACCCGGGGTATGTACCTGGTCAGGATCAAGTTCACCGGCAGGAACCAGTTCTTCCACTTCCGCAATGGTTATCTTTCCTGCCATTGCCATCAGTGGGTTAAAATTTCTTGCCGTGGCTTTATAAATTAAATTACCATCTGTATCACCCTTCCATGCTTTCACAATGGCAAAGTCTGAATCAAAAGCATATTCCATTAAATATTCCTTGCCATTAAATTCCCTTGTTTCTTTTCCTGCTGCCACTTCTGTACCTACACCGGCAGGTGTAAAAATGGCCGGCATACCATAGCCTGCTGCCATACACCTTGTGGCCAATGTTCCCTGCGGAATCAATTCCACTTCCAGTTCGCCACTTAACAATTGTCTTTCAAACTCTGCATTTTCACCAACATAACTGGAGATCATTTTCTTTACCTGCTTTTGTTGCAGCATCAGGCCAATACCAAAATCATCCACACCAGCATTGTTTGAGATACAAGTAAGGTTTTTCACTTTCTTATCTACCAAAGCTGCAATACAATTTTCGGGAATACCGCAAAGGCCAAAACCACCCAGCATTATCACTGCACCATCTTTAATATCAGCAACGGCCGCGGCGGCGTTTTCAAATGTTTTTTTCATATACGTTTTGCAATCAAAAAATGAATCTCTTATTATTGAGTGCGGCAAATTACAGAAAAATACCCTCTCCACCCAACAATTAAACAACGTAACAGCCGGCCGTCCAGGCAGTGACAAGTGCAATCATTTAACGCAGTTTTCCTATATTTACCCAATCAATATGTACAAAATTCTGCGAATCCATAACCGGTTAATTGTTGGAGGGCCTTCACATAACGTAACCCTGCTTACTGCTTATCTTTCGCCGGAATTTGAAACAAAACTGCTGGTTGGTAAAAAAGACCCGGCAGAAAAAGATGCTACTTTTATTGCAGACCAACTTGGGTTGGTACCGGTTGAAATAAAAGAAATGCGGAGAAGCATCCTTCCTTTTTATGACATCATTGCCTATTTCAAGATCAAAAAAATTATACAGGAATATAAACCTGATATTGTTCATACCCATGCATCAAAATCTGGCGCTGTAGGCAGGCTGGCAGCAAGATCATGCAATGTGCCATTAGATGGTACATACTTTTCATGGCCATGTTTTTCATTCCTATTTCAATCCCTTCATGTCGAAATTTATTGTACGGATGGAACGTTTTTTTGCAAGGCGTACCGATGCCATTATTGCCATCAGCGATTCACAAAAACACGAATTGACCCAGGTGTATAAAATAGCCCCGCCTGAAAAAGTGTTTACGGTGCCGTTAGGTTTTAATCTTGATAAATATTCTGTTGACCAGGATAAAAAGAAGATCATCTTCCGCAATAAATATGGATTTGAAAGCAATGAGATCATTGTGGGCATTATTGGCCGTTTAGTGCCGATTAAGAATCATGAAATGTTTTTGGAAGTAGCTGCAATTGTAAAATCAAAAACAAATAAAAATGTCCGCTTTGCCATTATTGGCGACGGGGAATCCAGGCCGATGATTGAAAAAAAAGCACAGAAACTCGGCCTTAGTTATTCTTATTTCATCACCAATCCCAAAGAAAAAACCGATGTAACTCGTTACCTCCTGGGAAACAGAAATTGACCAGGCACTTGCCGGGCTTGATATAGTGGTACTTACTTCTCATAACGAAGGCACACCGGTGTCACTTATTGAAGCACAATCGGCCTATATACCTGTTGTATCCACCAATGTGGGCGGTGTGGAAGACATCGTTATTCATGGCGAAACAGGCTTTATTACAGAAGTGGGAGATGTAAATTTATTTGCAGGATATGTAGTTAAATTAATAGAAGATGAAGCAGTTAAGGGCACGTATGGGCAAGAGTGGCTATGAAAATGTGGTAAAACGTTATTCAAAACAACGCCTTATTAATGATATGCGTAGCCTCTATTTAAGTTTTCTCCAAAAAAAGAAAGCACTGCATAATTAATTACCTTTTTAACTACCCCTTTTTCAATATTTTTGTTGCATGACAGTTTTCACTCGACTTTGGCCGTTACCTGCTGATGCTGAAAGGCATGTTCAGCAAACCGGAAAACTACAAGATGTACTGGAAAGAATTTATGCACCAGTGCAATGATATTGGCATCGGCTCCCTTGGCATTGTTATCTATCATCTCTGTTTTTATTGGTGCTGTAAGTGCAGTGCAAACAGCTTATCAAATGATAAGCCCTGTAATACCAAAAGAAACTATTGCACAAATTGTAAGGGATACGGTGATACTTGAGTTTGCCCCTACGCTTGTATGTATTGTGCTGGCAGGTGTAATAGGCAGTAAGATCGCAAGTGAACTGGGTAATATGAGGGTAAGTGAACAGATAGATGCATTGGAAATTATGGGTATCAATACAAAAGCATACCTTGTAATGCCAAAAATTAGCTGCTTCACTGGTAACCATTCCTATGCTGGTGGTTATTTCAATGGTACTGGGTATTTGGGGTGGCAGGCTTGCAGGTACCGCATCAGGTATTTTATCAACCGCAACAGTTTGATAAAGGGCTTTCTGAATGCCTTTGTTCCCTACAATGTATATTTTTGCATTGATAAAATCATACACGTTTGCTTTTATCATCAGCAGCATACCGGCTTACTATGGTTATTATGTAAAAGGCGGCGCTTTGGAAATTGGCAGAAGCAGTACCAAAAGTGTGGTGGTAAGTTGTATCATGCTGTTGTGTGCAGATTATGTGTTGTCGCAATTATTGTTGAATCCTGCAATGTAAATATGGATTGAATATGATTTTTTATCGCAGATTTTTTATGAAGAATATGATTAGTATGATTTCTATTTTTTGCCAGCTTGCATTTTTGCCTATTGCCCTTTTGTCAATTGCCCATTCACCATTCACCACTCACCATTCACCTCATGATAGAATTTAAAAATCTCTGTAAACAATTTGGCGATAAAGTAGTGCTGAATGATGTAAGCCACAAGATGGAAACAGGCAAATGCAATCTTATCATTGGCACCAGTGGCAGTGGCAAAACAGTTTTACAAAAATGCTTGGTAGGTTTGATTGAACCGGATAGCGGAGAAATTATTTATGATGGCATCAGTTTTACTGATATGACGGAGGAAGAAAGAAAAGTATTGCGCCAGCAGATTGGTATGCTCTTCCAGGGCTCTGCATTATTCGATAGTATGACCGTGGAAGAAAATGTCATGTTTCCCACTGGATATGTTTTCGAAAATGACACCTGGCTGAAAAAAAGAAACGGGTGGATGAAGTGCTTGCAAGGGTTCAGCTGGTGGATGCCAATAAAAAATATCCCGCTGAAATAAGTGGTGGCATGAAGAAAAGAGTGGGTATTGCAAGGGCTATTGTACTAAACCCAAAATATCTTTTTTGCGATGAGCCGAACTGTGGCCTTGACCCACAAACCAGTATGGTGATTGACAAACTCATTTACGATATTACCAAAGAGTTTAACATGACCACTGTTATCAATACCCACGACATGAACAGTGTGATGGAAATTGGAGAGAACATCCTGTATATGTACCTGGGGCAAAATGAATGGACCGGCAACAACAAGGAGATCATCTTCAGCAAAAACGACCGCCTCAACTGCTTTATTTTTGCCAGCGAATTTTTACAGGATGCCAAAGACATGCGTATGCTGGAAGCAAGGGGCAAAATTGATAATGACAGGAATATGGATGAGTTGCTGAAGTAACAAACCGGCAAAGCGTTTTCCCCAATTATTGCAGTTCCCAAATATTTTTTATACTTTACTGTTTCATAAAAAAAATGCATTATGAAAAAAATACTTTTTTGCATGGGTGCTATTGTAGCACTGTCATTTACTTCCCTTGATAATACGATCTCACAAAAAGAAAGGGATGATGCGGTTAAATTTTTAAAAGACGCAGAAGATGGTGTGATAAAATCTTTATCGGGTCTTAGTGATGCACAATTAAAATTTAAACCGGCAGAAGATCAATGGGGCGTTGAAGACTGCATAAAACATATTGCTGCCACAGAAGTTGCTTTATGGCAAATGACAGAAGGATACATTAAGCAGGCAGCCACCCCCGAAAAAAGGGCCGACATAAAATGGACAGATGCAGAAGTAATGAAGAATATTGCAGACCGTACCAATAAAATAAAAACATTTCCACAATTTGAGCCACAGAACATTACTTTTAAGACAACAGAGGAGGCATTGAAATCATTTGAGGAAAACAGGGCTAAGCTTATAGAATTTGTAAATACCTCACAGGAGGACCTGAGAAACCATGTGGCAGTGTTGCCTTTTGGTAGCTTTGATTGCTACCAGATGATATTGTTTATTGGTGCCCACAGCCTCCGCCATACACAGCAGATGGAGGAGGTAAAAGCCAACAAAAACTTCCCCAAAGAGTAACCATATTCAAATAATCATTCATAAGCACAGGCAAACCCTGTGCTTATTTTTTCCCCATTTTAAAATTGTTGCAGAGCGGCCCCGGGGTTGTTAATAATGGCAACTAATTGTATTTTAGAATATTAAGCCAAATCCGCTACAGCACTATTTTTCACAGCTTTTTCACGTTAACAAATTAAAAACCTTTGCTGTATTAAAATATAATACTAAACACCCTGCTTTTCCGTTTACAATTAGAATAAAAACGGCGTCACCACAGGTTTTGCCGTATTCGGCCCTGCTTATCTTACAACTGAAACCAGCAATCCTTCAGTTATTAAGTACCCAGGTGCAAATCCAAAAACAAAAGAAAAACAACAGCCTTTACACAATAAAGGAAGTGTTGTTAATTGAAAAATAAAATCCAAACAATTCTATGAAACGATTGAAAGTTCTTTGCATCATTCTCCTGGCATTTACCGGGAATATGTATGCAGCGCCAATTGTATCCGGCAACTCCGGCGACTGGAACAATCCTTCTACATGGGTAGGTGGCGTAAGTCCCTTGGCAGGCGATGTGGTTACTATTGCAAACGGCCACACAGTAACGGTTACAGCCAATGCAGCTTGTGCGTCTGTTATTATTGGTAACAGCTTACCCAATCCAAATGCTACACTTACCATCAATACCGGCATTTCATTAACTATATCAGGCAATATCACAATTACTCCGCCCGTAGCCGGTGCTGTTGATAATATATTAGATGTAAATGCAGGAATTGTAACCTGTGCTTCCTTAATCACCACTAATTCACTCAACAATATTCAGCGCTGTATTGTAAGCATTAATACAGGTACACTCACCTGTTCAGGTGGTTTTGTAATGGCAAACAATGGTGCAAGAAACAAACTTATTTTTTCAGGTGCAGGCCTTTTGCAAATGGCAAACAACAGCAGCTCTATTACAGATGCACAATTTACTCCTTCAACCGGCACTATTGAATACAATGGCAGCGTAGTACAAAAGGTATTACCTCTAAGTTATCATACATTAAAATGTTCAGGAACAGGATATAAATACCTTTCTGCCAATACAACACTTACCAACGATTTGTTAATTGCAGGCGCTACACAATTAGATGCAAACAATGCAGGTAATTACAGTCTTACTGTTGCAGGCAACTGGACAGTAACAAGTACCAGCACCAATCCATTTGTTGAAAGAAGAGGCGCTGTTACATTTAATGGCTCTACAGGTGTGCAGGTGCTTACCACCACTTTATCAAAGGAAACATTTTATAATCTAATCATCAATAATACAGCAGCGAATGCTGGCACCGACATTCAGATAAATAAAAACTGTGAAGTAACACAGGCCTACACCCACATAAGCGGTACCGTAAACTTAATGGGGAAAAGATTAGATATTATTTCCAATAACAGGTTGGGTGTTTTTACCGATTGTACATTATCAGGCGGTAGTATCATCAGCTCCGTTGCAGGTTCAGCAATTTCTTTTATTGATTCCTACGATTCCACTTTTGTAAACTTTACTGGTACAAAAGTTGGCAACAGCAGTGTACCAGTTGCACTTTCTGTAAACACCGGCCGTATCAACCTGGAGAACCTGCCCCTGTACGGCACGGGCAGCTTTACCAAGCGCCATGCATTTGATGATGTGGTCTCAAAAGGTGGAAATAAATTTTATAACAATGTAATTTTTATAGCCAATGCGCCAGTAGGCAATTGGTGGTTTGGCACAGGTAATAGCGCACAACCAGATTCATTTTTTGCGAAAGCTACCTTTAATACATTCACAACTAATACAGCCTCAAAATTAATTTTGGGTGCCAACACTACAGGCAACTATTACGCAGATGATGTAACTTTTAATATAAGAAGTGCAGGCAGTATATTGATTGGTAACAACAGCGGCGCTGCCAATGGCACCAGCAGTTCAACGCATTTTAATAAACAGGTTGATGTATGGTTAACTGGTACAGGCAATATTACTTTTGCTGAAGGCTCAGGCCTGTTGCCAGCCGCAGTTACATTTAATAAGATATTAAAACTTAGTTCTGCCACAGGTTCAACAGGAAGTATTTATGTTGGTAAGAATGTAAGTGGTTCATCCATTGCATTCACCAGTACTGCACAGTTAACTAGCGGCTATCTTTATGGCATCACAGTAATTTACCTGTATAATATCACACAAACAGGATCACTTCCTCAAACACTTACAAACATAACAACCACAAGCAACAGAATCATTGCAGGCAGCATAAACAGTCCCTGCACCTGGAATGGCCCTGTTACATTTACAGGATCTACTTTAAACCTTGCCTATAACACATTTAACGGGAACAGCAACACTTTCTCTTTAAGCAATTCTTCCGGCGTAGAAAACTGTACAGGAGGAAATACATTTGCAGCCGGCACATCAACATATTTTAATAATTACACCCCATCCGACTGGTATTTTGCAACCATAGCGGCAGATGATTATAATGGCGATGTTTATTACAGGATGAATTCAACCGGAACGCTATACCCGGCTTATAACAGCAATTGTACGTATGCAGGCAATATTGTAATCTTACCCGGTTCTGATACTGTAATTTTTGCGTCTTCCACAAACGGAAGGGTTACACTTGATGGCAATACAAACAATTTCTTTATTAACAACAGTATAAAACCCTCAAGCATAAAAAGGCTTACTGCAAATAAACCGGTGGGAGTATTTGCCTTGTACAGCCATTGGTACATGCCTGCCGGCGGCAACCTTACACTTAGCTCCGGCAAGATTGCAACCGGTGCTACCGGTATGCTTATACTGCAGGATGAAAGCTGCACCCTTACTTCAAACACGGCGGCATCCACCAGTTTTATTGATGGGCCAATGAGAATTGATGTATCAACAAGCTCGCCTGTTACACTTCATTTTCCAGTTGGGGTAAATGCTGAGTCAAGGCCAATAGATCTAACCATACAACATACAAGCAATACTTCGTACAGCTATACTGCAGAATGTGTATATCAAAGTGCCAATGCATTAGGATGGGCTTACCCTGCTTCTGTTACAAGTGTTTCAACATTCAGATGGTGGGATATTACAAGAACTGTTACAAGCTCAGGAACTGCAGCACCCACAACAGAATTAGTAACAAGCCCATTGCCTGTTGTATCATTTTACTACGGGCTTAACGACAGGGCACCAAACCCGATAGATGTAACCATTGTAAAAAATACATACAATGCACTTACCTCCTGGATCGATATTGGCGCCACCGGTGCCACCAACACAATTGGAAAAGTAACGTGTACCTCTACCCCATCTGCTTTCAATTCGTTCAGCAGGTTTACGCTGGGCTTTTATGGCAGGCCACAACCTCCTGTGGGCAGGGATAGTTCAAGATGCGGAACAGGCAGCGCCGCTATTACTGCCATACCGGTTAATGGTGAGTTTATTGACTGGTATGCAAACGCAACAGGTGGCACTGCACTGGCAACTAATACAACTTTATTTAATACTCCCGGTATTTCTTCCACAACTGCTTATTATGCTGAAGCAAGAAATACCAGGGGATATGTATCAACAACAAGAACTGCAGTAATAGCCACTATTTATAATGTTCCAACCATCAGTACTTTTTCTCCAACTGTTGGTGAATCAGGAACAACAGTGATTATAACCGGAGCAAACTTTAATAATAATGTTTCGGCAGTAACATTTGGTGGCACTGCTGCCCTGTCATTTACTGTAAATTCATCTACTCAAATTACTGCTGTTGTTGGTGCAGGCGCTTCCGGTTCAGTAGCGGTAACCAATGATTGTGGTACAGGAAGCAGAACTGGCTTTGTTTACAATCCACTAACAGTATGGACAGGCGCTATGAACACTACCTGGACAAATGCAGGCAACTGGGATGATGGTGTACCTACCATTATCCATTCAGCTATCATACCAAATGTTACCAACCAGCCATTGATCAGCAGCAACCAAAGCATAAAATCAATTACCATACAGGCCGGGGCAGCGTTAGATATTGCTGCAGGCAACAGTTTAAGCATAAAAGACAGCCTTACAAATAATGGCGATGTTACCGGTGGTGGAAGCATTACATTAAATGGTACAGCAACGCAGCCAATAAGAGGCATTGGCAATTACAGCAACCTTGCACTAAACAATAGTACAGGTGCAGTTATTACAAGCGGAGCAGGCAATATGGTGAATATAACAGGCAGGTACACCCCAACAGCCGGTATATTAATAACAAACGATAATCTTACTATAAAAAGTTCTGTATCATCCACAGGCAATATTGCAGCAGGATCTGCGGCCGGTGGTTATATATCCGGTAAAGTAACACTTGAACGCCAGGTACCTGCAAGAAGAGCATGGAGGCTTATCAACTTTCCTGTTACCAATGCAGCAATACCTGACCTCAACACTGCTTTGCAGGAAGGCGCAGGTGGTAATGCTTCGTCAAATCCTAATCCTGGCTATGGCACACATATTACCGGCGGTGCTATTGCCGATGGATTTGATCAAAATCCAAGCAACAATCCTTCTGTAAAAGAATGGGTTGCTGGCGCATGGCAAGGCATTGCTTCTACTAATACAGCTATCAATAATCAACTTCCTTACTTCGTTTTTGTAAGGGGCTCAAGGGCAAACAATCTTAGCCAGGGCGCTAATGCAACGCCAGATAATACTGTATTAAGATTGACAGCTAACATAAAACAAGGTAACCAGTCGCTCTCTGTTCCTGGAAGTGGGTGGCAGTTAACAGGCAATCCCTTCCCTTCTGTTATAAACTTAGATGCAGTAGCAGTAAACAACAGCGGCGTTATCAACAGGAACTTTGTTTTCTGGGATCCCAAATTAGGCGGCAGCAATAATGTTGGTGGCTTTGTTACAGCAAGCTACAACGGGGCAGGATTTGATTATTCTCCGGCACCATCCAGTGCGCTGTCAGAATATGTACAGCCATTTGCAGGTTTTTATGTAGATGCAACTGGTGCAGGTACTATTACAATAGCAGAAAGTAATAAATGTAATTGCGGCAATGGCAATGTATTCAGGCCAATGGCGTCTTCCGGTGCTCCAAACAAATTACGCATCAACCTTCACTCAGTAAATGCAGATGGCACCACCCCTGTGGTAGATGGAACGATGACTGCATTTGACAACAGGTATAGCAGCAGTGCAGACAGTTATGATGCAACAAAACTTCCTAATACATTGTCAGAAAATATTTCGATAGTAAAAGATCAAAACAGGTTTTCAATCGAAAGAAGAAATTCCCTTGCTGATAACGATACTGTATTCCTTAATATCAGTAATATGAGGGTGAAGAATTACCAGCTGGAAATAACAACAGAAAATTTTGATACTACTATCACCGCATACCTTGAAGACAGTTATACTGCTGAAAGAAAACCATTAAGCCTTGCTACTGGTGGCACATACTCTTTCAGTATTATTAACAACCCTGCTGCTTACGCACCGGGCAGGTTCAGAATTGTATTTGAAAAAGACAGGATAGCGGTAATGGCCAGGAAGAATACAACTGTTCAAAATGCAGCTATAAATAAAGGAAAGCATTAAACTGTTGCAAAACCCTGTTGTAAATAACACGCTTGCAGTTGCTATGAGCAAACAGCAAAAAGGAAATTACAACATCACCATTGTAAACGTGAAGGAAAAGCAATAGCAGTAAAACAATTTAACCATGATGGAGCTGATGGGCGTTAAAACAATTTCCATCAAAACATACCTGCCCAAAGGCAGCCTTGTGGCTACCATTAAAAATGAACATGGCCATATTACATCGTTCAACATCATTATTCAATAAAATTCAACCCTTCTTTTCAAAGGCATTGGCTAAAAGCTGATGCCTTTCTTTTTTAGATAGCTTCTCCCGCAAAGACGCAAAGAAGCAGTAAGCTATGTGCCTTTCTGGGATAAATAACTTACTCCCTGCTCTTTAAAATACAATCTTTTTTGCCAGTGAAATTATAATCTCTACATTCGGCATTCAATTTTTTCACTCCAAAAACACACACACATGAAACTCCGCATTTCATTACTGGTGGCAATAGCCTGTATGCTGATGTTATTTACACAGGCACAACAAAAGCCAGATATTATTCCTTTAAATCCCAAAATAAAAACAGGTAAACTGGCAAATGGACTTAAGGTATTTTATACTGCAAAACAATAAACCTGAAAACAAAGTAGAATTAAGGCTTGCAGTAAATGCCGGCTCTGTACAGGAAGACAACGACCAGCAGGGCCTTGCACACTTTATGGAGCACATGAATTTTAATGGCCTCAAACATTTTCCCCACAATGAAATTGTTCATTACCTGCAAAGCGCCGGTGTAAAGTTTGGTGCAGACCTTAATGCATACACAAGCTTTGAAGAAACCGTATATATGCTGCCGATATCCACTACAGATAAAGACATAGTGGATAAAGGTTTTACCATTCTTGCAGACTGGAGCCACGATGCTTTGCTTGATAAAGAAGAAATTGATAAAGAAAGAGGTGTAGTGCTGGAAGAAAGCAGGATCGGTAAAGGCGCTGACGACAGGATGATGAAAAAATATTTGCCCAGCTTACTAAATGGTTCGGTTTATGCAAACCGCCTGCCAATTGGCAAAGATGAAATTTTAAAAAACTTTAAGTACGAAGTGGTAAAACGTTTTCACAAAGACTGGTACAGGCCAAACAATGAAGCGGTGATAGTAGTGGGTGATATGGATGTGAATGAAGTGGAAAGATTGATAAAAGAAAAATTCAGTGGTTTTAAAAACCCAACGCCGGAAAGGCCAAGGGGCGGTCATCACCAATTTGCCACCCAAGAAAAATAAGCAAGGCAATGGTGGTATCCGATAAAGAAGCCAGCTATACCAGCATACAGATATATGGCAACAGTGTAAGAGCAAAAGAAGAATTAACAAGCGATGGTTACAGGAAAGGTATCATTAAAAGCCTTTTCAACAGTATGCTTGCACAGCGCCTTGATGAATTAAAAAATTCTTCAACCCCGCCGTTTGTATTTGGCACTGCCAATGTTGGCGGCGGTTGGGTACGAGGCTGGGAAGCCTTCAGTGCTTTTGCAATATGTGGAACCAAACAAATAAAAGAGGCGGTGGAAGCATTGGTAAGGGAAAGCATGAGGGTGAAAAAATTTGGATACACTGCTGCTGAACTGGAAAGAGCGAAGGCAGATGTGGTTGCTCAATATGAAAGCATGTACAATGAAAAAGACAAAACCGAATCCGGCTCATTGGTAAATGAATTAGTAAGGCATTATCTTACCAAAGAACCTGTGCCGGGTATTGAATGGGAATACAAGTTTACGATAGGAACGCTGCCCGGCATTACATTGGAAGAAGTAAATGCATTAAGTAAAGTGATCGATATAGACAGCAAATTTTTTGCATTGGTAACGGCAAAGGATGACCCAACATTACCAAAAGATGCAGAACTGTTTGGCTGGGTAAATGACAGCAGTAAAAGCCCCGGTAAAAAATTATGAGGAAAAGCAAATTGCTTCTGCCCTGCTAAGCACAACACCCGTTGCCGGCACCGTTACCAAAGAAGAAAAGAATGAAAAAATAAATACAGTTACTTACACTTTAAGCAATGGCGCCGTGGTTACCATTAAACCAACTGATTTTAAAAACGATGAAGTGATACTGAACAGCTACAGGCCCGGCGGCTCCAGCCTGTATGAAAAAGCAGATTATCAAAGTGCTACCTATTCAAACAATGTAGTGGAAGAAATGGGCTACGGTAATTTTTCCAATACTGATCTTGAAAAATTCTTATCAGGCAAAAAAGCAACGGCTATAACTGTAGTGGATGACTATGCAGAATTTATTACAGGCAGCAGTAGTGTAAAGGATATAGAAACCATGTTTGAACTTATCTATCTAAAATGCACTGCACCAAGAAAAGATGAAACCGCATTTGAATCATTTAAGAGCCGTGAAAAACAGCAACTGGAGCTGATGATGCAGAACCCACAATTTTCTTTTATGGAAAAAGTAATGGGCGACCTGTACCAGGGCCATCCAAGGGCGCATGTGAATGCAGTGCCCGAAGACTTTGATAATATCAACCTTGATAATGCCATTGCTTATTATAAACAAAGGCTTGGCAATATGAATGGCATGCATTTTTATATTACAGGCAATATAAACACCTGGAGAAATAAAACCATTGATTGAAAAATATATTGCTTCTCTGCCCGGTGGACAAATCAATACAACTTATAAGGACTTAAAGATGATACCAAAACCCGGTGTAAATACATTTAAGTACAACAAAGGAAAAGACAAGAAGGCTTTGCTGTCGCATTATATTTTTAATGATGTTAAATATGATATTGATGAAGCATTTTACCTGAATATGCTGAATGAGGTTATCAACAACAAGATAATTGATACCATTCGTGAAGCTATGAGTGCTATTTATGGCGGTGGCCTTGGTGGCAGTTTACAAAAGATACCGAATGAAATGTTTATGGTACGCTCCAACTTGCCATGCGGCCCTGAAAATGTAAGCAAAGTGGATGATGCCTTCTGGAGGATTATTGAATCGGTGAAAAAAACTGGTGGTATTACTGATGCTGACCTGGCAAAGGCACGCAAGCCATTAATTGAACGCAATAAAGTAAGGGTAAAAACAAATAACTACTGGATCAGCATATTACAGGATGCTGATAAGAATGGTTATTCTGCGGAAAGGGTGCTCACTTATGATGAACGCATCAATGCCATTACGCCTGAAAAACTGGTTGAAATAGCCAACAAATATTATAACCGCCAAAATGTTTATACATCCATCTTGGTTCCTGAAGAATAAGAGTAATTTGTTGTTTTAATAGTAATGGCCCGGCTTCGCCGGGCCATTTTTTTATGTTGAAGTGCTCTACTAAATTGTAAACATACAGCAACCATTAATTAACTTCACGCTATCAGTATTATAAACTAATTGTATGGAGAATTTCACCGTCATTGTTTTATTATTATTTGGCATCGCCTTTCTTGGCATACTTAGTAATAAATATAAATTCCCCTTCCCTATTGCATTAGTTATTATTGGTGTGCTTATAAGTATCATCCCCGGTTTACCTGTGATACAACTAAGCCCCGAAGTGGTCTTCATCATTTTTCTACCACCGTTATTATATGGCGCTGCATGGAATACAAGCTGGCACGACTTTAAAGCCAACCTGCGCCCTATTGGCCTTGCAGCGATCGGGCTGGTACTTTTTACTACTGTGCTGGTAGCAGTTGCAGCACATTGGTTGATACCTGGTTTAGACTGGCCCACTGCTTTTCTTATCGGCGCCATCGTATCACCTCCCGATGCTGTAGCCGCTACATCTGTTACCAAAGGGCTTGGGCTGGCTCCACGAATAATAACCATACTGGAAGGTGAAAGCTTAGTGAACGATGCCAGCGGCCTTGTGGCATATAAGTATGCACTAACGGCTATCACTGCAGGCAATTTTGTTTTGTGGCAGGCAAGTGCAAATTTTTTATTGATTGCAGTTGCCGGCATTGCCATCGGTCTTGCAATCGGGTACGTTATGTACCTGGTGCATAAAAATTTTGTATGCGACCCGGTGATCGAAGTAACATTTACTATCCTCACTCCTTTTGCTTC
Organism: uncultured Chitinophagaceae bacterium; assembly: GCA_963814445.1. Lineage (GTDB taxonomy): Bacteria > Bacteroidota > Bacteroidia > Chitinophagales > Chitinophagaceae > Ferruginibacter. Next base: position 10,440 of record CAWFCU010000005.1, on the reverse strand, counting down.
CTACCTGTTGGCAGAGCATTTTCATTTCTCTGGTGTGTTGGCTGTAGTAGCGTCAGGATTATATCTCTCTTTTCAATCGGCAGTAATATTTACACACCAAAGCCGCATCATGGCTTACTCTGTGTGGGAAGTATTGATATACATATTAAATGGATTGATCTTTATTTTGATCGGGCTTGCAACTGAGAAATGTAATGCAAGGCATCAGTGGTTACCCTGTACATTTACTGGTGCTGTATGGTTTGGTGGTAAGTGCTGTTGTAATTATAGTACGGTTTATCTGGATTGTGCCTGCTGCTATGTTGCCCCGTATGTTAAGCAAACGCATCCGTGATACCGAAGTGTTTGACAAAAGAAACCTGGTGATATTTGGCTGGGCCGGGATGAGAGGTGTGGTATCAATGGCGGCAGCGCTGGCCTTACCACTTACATTGGCTGATGGCACGTCCTTTTCCTAACCGCAGCCTTATTATTTATCTTGCTTTTTGTGTGATACTGTCAACGCTTGTAGGGCTTGGGCTTACACTGCCCTGGATAATACGAAAGATGGGCATAGTGCCACACTCTATTGCTGCAGAAGAATATGAAGTGAGGACACAAGTAGTTTCTGAAACCATTACGCATATTGAAGAAAATCTTTCTTTAGTGCAGGATGAATTATTGCACAACATCAAAAGTAAGTACGAAGTAAAATACAACCGCCTGCAAAAAACAGAACTGCCTTCAAACTATTTTGGTAAAGGGCAAACCCTCGGCGGCAATATCTTTAATGAGTTTACACAATTACAAATTGACCTTATTAATATAGAACGTAAAACGATTGACAGCCTACACCGCCAGGGAAAAGCCAGCGAAGAAATATTGCGTAAGATTGAAAGGGAACTTGACCTGGAAGAAACAAGATTGAAGATGGAAATGTATGAAGGGTGAGGAAGTGATAAGTTATTGGTTACCGGTTATCAGTTATCAGTTACGGGTTACGGGTTTTAAAATGTTAGCGAAGCAGGAAAGCTTCAATTATTATCTCTTCTAAAACAATAAGCTAACCCGTAACCCGGCAACCCGTAACTCTAAAACCCGTAACAATTAATATTTTTTTCCCTCTGCATCTATATCATTGCGAATTGCATCAATAGCATCATACAAAGCCTGTAGCTGTTTCATTGGCTTGCCTCCATCAAAGTATTGCGATTCGTAGATTTTCTTTTTTGTTGATACCGTTATCCTGCAATGCGATGCCCCATCATATTCCCGCTGTTTTGTTGGCGACTTCCATTTTGGAACAGATGCCAGCTCCACTGCTTTTAAACTGCTCAATATTTTGTTCCATTTATCTGCACTTACCAAAATAAATTTCTTTTCTGTTCTTCCAATACTGATGGCTGAATCTTTTGTAATGCCCACTTGTATATTGCCTCTTCGTGTAAATGTTTCAAATGCAATTTTGGTGATGGTTTCTTTTTGTGTTGCCTTTTTTATTTTCTTTTTTTGTGGAAGGGCAAAAGATGCAATGGAGAATAACAATAATATCGGGATCAGTACTTTCTTCATGCCAATGAAAATAGACAATAATGATGCCGGGCAATAGCATTAGGTTAAGGGATAGCATTACATAATAAGGTAATAAGGTTGGGTGCTCTTATAATATTTTTCTACTAAGGTTTAAAGAAGAACCTTAGCAGAGGCACAACAAAAAATTAGATGGCCTTATTATTGGCCGTAACGTAATGACAGATGATGCTGTAGCAGATGAACAAAAAAATGGCCCCGGCTTTGTCGGGACCACAATAAAAAATTGAAGATTTATTTTAACTACAAATTATCTATCCTTGCTTCAAGGTCGGCCTGGAAAGCCTGGGGCAGCTTTGATAAAATATCATAACCTGTAGCAGCCTCAATAGCATCTACACTTACACGATAGTTTTTCCAGTTAAATCCTATGGCATTTGTATTGGGTATATCCACAGCTATTACTCTTGTAGCAAGGTTTACCCTGCTGCTGTCGTTATCCCCGTTTTGTAAAACAACTGCCACTTTCCAGATGTTAGCCGGCACTGTTACCCTTCCGGCATCTACACTGGTGGCATAACCAATATTACCAGTACCACCAACTCCATAAGTACCCATAACGATATATACTTCATATCCCAACGTAGCAAGGCGCCGCAAGGAATCTTCTAATCTTGACCACGCAAATTGATTATTTGTTGGGGCCTGCGGAATTATATTCGTCATTAAAAAGGTAGAAGAGTTTGCATCTACACTGGCTGTCCTGTCTCCCGATGGTGTGTTATGCCCTTTATCAAAACCTGAATTTGAATACGCTGTTTCAGGAACCTGGTACCAGCCTGCAGGCAATGAAAAATCTGGCCTGAAGTCATCCTGCCGGGATATAGCGCCCAGGTCTGGTGCATACAAATGCCAGCTTACCCAGTTTGGTATGCCCCTGTCCCTGCTGTATGATATAGCATTGTAAGGCTTTCGCATTAAATAGTTATTGGCACTATCTGTATTGGTGGCGGCATTGCCTGGATTGCCAAAGTACATGTGATCGTTGTCATCATAAACAACCGGCAACGGGCTTAATACGGTAATACTAAAAGCACAAGTTGATCCCTGCGAAGTAAGAGATAAATTATTAATGGCACTATTGGCGGGTGTGCCACTACCAGGAATGATCAATAATTGCTCTCCCCTTGCAATAAAACTGCCGGAAGCACTAAAGCCATATCCATTACCACTGCTGATAGATATTGAATACGTGCCGGGTGTGGTTACGTTTATTGTAAAAACCAGCCTGTTAGTTGGCTCTAATGGGGTACCTGACAATATAAGTGCCCTCCACACGGATGGGATTGCAGTTACCTGCGGCATCTAATAATGTAAAGACCGCTGCCACAGGCGGTGGCGGAGGTGGTGGCGTAACAGGTGGAGTTGTTGTTTCTTTTTTACAGGATACTGCGGCGAATATCAAAAAAGCAATCGTTGTGTATTTAAGCATCGGGCAAAAATACAGGAATATAGATAAGGATAAGGGATTGTGGAAACTAAGGGTAAGAAAATGAGAAATTCAGACCAAAAAGCAGCCCATCGGAATACAGGCCACAGTTTAGAAAATTATTTTTTTGCTTTAGCCAATTCCACAACGAGATGATAATATGTTTCTAAAACCTCTCCATTCACTACCTTGAATATTATCATCAAAGTCTGCCCAAGTTGTACCAGGCATGCTTAACACTTCATTTATTTTACTACAATCAATACATCCCATTATTTTATTTATAGTGTTTTCATCTTCATCACCTGTATCTCCGTTCAGTAAATTTAAAAACAATTGATGCAAACTTTCAGATGTCAGTACATTTAACTGTTCACAAGTGGCTCTGCTAACAAATAAACGTGTGGCATCATCATCCCAGGCATTAAAACCTATAATGCCTAAATTCGCAAGAAGAATTTGCAAATCATCAAACTCACTTCCATGGAAATCTGACTGTAACCTATCTACTCCAACAGTATTGATAATAATCACTGCTCTTTCAGGCGGCAAACACTTTAAAAGTTTTAAAATAGCATTCTCATCATCATCTCCGGTAGGCCCATCCAGCATAGCATTTATAAGTAACAGAATTTGGTCATTAGATAGAAGATTTAGTTCAAAACAGCTCAACATATTTATCTTATTCCTGGCATTATCATCGTCCGTTGAGTTAAATAGATTAGAAATAAAATCCGCAATCCATTTAAATATTTGAACTATCAAATCAATTATTGCTACAATAAATAATATCACAAAAAATATAGCTCCTAAAGGAAATAATATTAGCCCTGAATAATCCCCCAATTGCTTTTTAAAATAATCAGTTGCACTTCTCCACAAGTCAGCAACAAAGGCAATGGCACCAACTCCAAATTTATCAATGGTCATATCGATTGAATTTAATTAGTTATTTTCTTATATACTCTCAGACGAAATTTTAGAGATATTACGTTAAAAGTTTTCTGCTTTATTGGCTAATCTTGCTATTAACAACTCAAAACCGGCTCCGGAACGCTGCCACCTCCCAGCGGCAGCGTCCAAACGACCGGTGTCCTGTGTTACTCTAACGATTGACTGCTCAAATAAAAACTATCTAAAAAAACCTTACTGATGATGCTGTAAAGTTGCACTATCCACTCATTAAAAACAATGGTGAAAACACCGAATTTTTTACCGTTTTTTCACCATCGCTTTCCGGTGAAAACACCACAAGTCTTCGAAACCTTTCTTAATCCCAAAGGGATGATATGATTATAGAAGAGCCGCTGTAATCTTGAAGCGAACTCCGAAGGAGTGATATAGTTTTTTTATGTCATCTCCCGAAAAATCGGGACAGGCTCTTCGGGATTTTATATTAATGATTTGTGTTTACTATAATAATATCAGCCTTTCAGGCTTTTGGATTCAACAAACTTAATGTTCCGAACACTTGTGGTGAAAACAGTGTAGCCGCAATTAATATTATGGCTGGCACACACCACTGAATTTTACCAGGTCTGTCACTGTAAAATCTCCTGCTGCATCAGATGGAAGCATCGGTGTAAAGCCGCCTGTTACATTCAGGTAAGAGTTAGCATCTCTTTTCAACATGCGTATAAAAGTATCTGCAACGATCTTGGCACCCAACGGCCCAAGTTTATCCCCGGCAGCTTTTTCTTTAGCTTCCCTTAGTATGTAATACCACAAAGGCGTTTTAGAAAGTAAAACCCCACCGTTGGAATTCAGCACTGTAACTTCATCAACAGGCAGGCCATTTAAAATTTCCGCAGTAGTTAATACAGGTAGCCCGAAAGCAGCAGCCATTGCCTGTCCGCTGGGCAAACCAAGAGCCAGGCCACGCCTTAAATTACGTGTTGCCAGTATGGCCATAATGCCACTGCCGCCAGGTATAGCTTCCAGCCCGGCAGCAAGCACACTGTCTATTTGTTTGGCTTTATTATTCACCGGCACAAATATGCCTGTATCAAAAAAGGCATTAAAATTAACTGCCCAATCGGCCCTTACAGGAATTTGTGGCTTGCGTATAAAATCAAACACTTCAGCAAGGCTGGCATTGATTTGTAAAAAATTCACCCAATAATTATTCCTTATCAGGCTGTGCCCAAAACGGTAAGCCGCCACGGCAAACTCTACCGGCATCCTGAATGTACTACCAACCGGCGCATTTACATTAGTGATAGCATCTGCCACAGCAGCAGCGCCACAAATACGTTGCTTTAAATAATCATTCACCACAGCCCATTGGTAATGGTGCGTAACAATTTTTTTTGCTTCGGTAAAAATATCGCCGCTAAAACCACTCAGTACTAAAAGGTCAACCACTTTGTTATGAAACTTAAGCATAGCATGATGAAACTGTGCCACAATAAGATTTTCATCATTACGTGGGTCGCCAATTACTGCAGTAAGTGTTGACAAAGCAGGCGCTGTAGGATTGTGCATACGGGGCGTATCAAAATTTGTTGGCTCAAACACAGTTCCAAATAGAGCAGTAGTACCCGGAGCACCCACACTTGTATTGGTACCGAGTACAAACTTTATAGCAGTCTCCGGCCCGGATGAAGGAAACGCATACATATATGCATCAAGCCCGGGGCCACGGCCATACAAAGAGTCAAGGTCAAGCGCCGGCGTACGCATATTGCTGATGGTATTGGCATCAGTAAGCGTTTCAAGGGTTGATGAAATGTCAAGCGTAATATCATGATCAACAAACTGGCCGAAATAAGTGTAGCCTGCCGGGATAGTAGAATCCGGATTGGGCCTTGTGGTATCTCCCATCAAATTGCCGAGGCTGCCAAGCAATACCTGGTTAGCCGGGTTAAATGGAAGCATGCTTGCATTGCGAAGGCCTTTGTTGGTCATGTAGCCAAATTTATCGCTGCACCTGGTGCCGACCAATGGAAAAGGAAACCATGTAAGGGCCATCCTTGCACCATGAAATCTTTTGATGCCGCCTTTCATTGCTTCAAGGCTTTTTCTTACATCTTCCGGCATGCTCCTGACAGGGATTTTGGCATCCCCAATTTTATTAATACTTGCCAGCAATTTTTTGGGGGTAGTTGCAAAATGCATATTGTGTTCTACCATTCTTTTTTCGAGCCCGCCCATTTTAATGGGAGTATTTACAGCAACAGGCTTTGAAGTAAAAGCGGCTGTAAACAGTTTAGCTGCCACATTACTTACTTCAACCGGGTTGGCTTCCGGTAATACAGCAACCTTTTGTTTAGTTGGCTTTTTAGTTGGTGCTGCTTTTTTTGCAGGCTTTGCTTTTTTGGTGGGTGTTGTTTTTTTGGTTGGCATAAGAAAAATTTATTGGTGATAAAATATTTGCTACTCTACTTTTCAAATGATGTGATAAGCTTTATAAATAGAGAATGGATCACCGGTTTTTTTATTGGAGCATAAAGATGCGGCGGTGAAAAGGCGATGTCAAGGGTGAAAACACCGGGATTGTACCGTTTTTTCACTGAGGTTTTTTGAGGAAAACACTGTGTGGGGGAATGAAAAAAATCTGTACTTATGCAGATAGGTTGTCCTTACGACAATTGAGTTTGTATAACATAAAGAAGTTAGTTTTCAAAGGCTACCTTTTGGGGAGAGCAGCATCATATAACATAAATACTTGTTGCCGGTAAGGCATACTAATATTGTTCATATATTTAAATACTTTATTAACTAAATTTCTCACTCCTAATCAACTTAAACAATGAAGACGAAGACCCTTTGCACAATAATATGTATGTGTATAACGATATGTGTATTCTCCCAGTGGTATACTTCTGGAAACATACTTACAACAACTAATGATTTTTTAGGAACAATAGGTCAGCAAGATTTGACTTTAAAAACAAATTCGCAAAATCGCATGTCTATAAGTGCTGCTGGAAACTTTGCATTCACAGGGAAGTATCTTTTTGACGGCAATTTGCTTAACTCAAATCTATTTACCATTTCAAATAGCCGTATGGGAGGCATATCAATTTTCGGGCAAACTCCTCCTGTATATTCTGATTTATTTGCAATTCAAACACTTTGGGTAAATGCTATTACTATCAATGGGCAACCGTCAATTACATCGCATTTTAAAGTTGCGGCCAATGGCAATGTGGGGATAAATGTAGAAAAACCTCAGGCTTCGTTACATGTACATAATGGCTTAATCAGGGTAACTGGACACAATTTTGCCGGAGGTCCAATGATAATTTTCGGAGGCGATTATCAAAAGCAGTCGGGTGATTGGGGAATAGAGTATACCAAATCAACTTCTAAACCAACTTTGGGAGGCCTTAATTTTTGGAAACCTGCAGGAAGCAATCATTTTGGGAACTACTATATGTTTCTGGCAGATAATGGAAATGTGGGAATAGGTACTGATAATCCCGGCACATTTAAACTAGCTGTAGAAGGAACGATCGGAACAAGAGAAATTACAGTAACGCTTGCAAACCCATGGCCTGATTATGTATTTGATAGCACCTATTACAGGCCAGGCCTGTATGCAGTTGAAAAATATATAAACGCTAATAAACACTTGCCAGGTGTATTATCAGCAGAACAAATAAAAGAGAGCAATGGTATAGAATTAGGTAAAATGCAATTGCAGCAGATGGAAAAACTGGAAGAATTGTATTTATACGTAATTGAATTAAAAAAAGAAATAGACGGCCTAAAGAAAGAAAATAGCCTATTGAAATTAGCAATTATTTCCAAGCAGTGATAAAACAGCTTATTTATGAAAATCAAAATAATACTAATTTGCCTTTTATTAGGCGGATGTAGTTGCAACCTGATAGCACAGGAATATAATTGTTATTTGGCTGGCTCTGAAATAAAATTCAGTATAGATACAACCCAAGTATTGGTGAAGTTCAAAGGAAATTATTCCATTAAAAAACGCAACAATTTGCTTAAAAATATTTTAATTCATCCTTTATCGGATAAGCAAAAATCGCCAAACAATTTTTCTGCATTCTCATTTAAGTCAAACATAAGCAAATCAAAAACAGAGGAAATAATAAAAGCATTAAACAAGTTGCCCGAAATTGAATTTGCTTCTCCATTCTTAATCCACAATAGAAATAATAATATAGGAATGACGAATGAAATTTTGGTTAAGCTAAAATCATATTCCGATACTATTTATCTGAAATCTTTTTGCATTGAAAATAATTTAGTGTTGAGCAAAAAGCCAGAGTTTAAAAAAGGCAATAGACAATCTAATAATTTTATGAATTTTATTGCTATTCTAAAATTACCAAAGAATAATATTTTATCATGCTTTTTAATTGTAAGAAAAATTCAGGATAGCAAACTGTTTACCTATGCAGAGCCAAATTTTATCCATATAAAATCATTGGTTTTTATTCCAAATGATCCACTATTTCCAAGCCAATGGGCTTTGCCAAAAATGAATGTAACCAGCGCTTGGAATACAACCCTGGGGAATAATACCCAATGGTGGCTTGATAAAATCAAAGTAGCTGTTATTGATGAAGGGGTCGAATTGAATCACCCCGATTTAATTGCAAATATGGGCTTTGGCTTTGATGCCACTTTTGGTTCATCAACATCAGCTCAACAACCATATAATAATTCAGTAGGCAAAAACAATCCCTATGATGGGCATGGAACTGCATGTGCTGGAATTATTGCTGCACAACACAACAGTATTGGAATTGCAGGCATTAGTACATATTGTCAAATATTACCTGTAAGAATAGCATATAATTTTCCTTTTACAAACGGTATAGGATGGATGACAGATGATTATATAGCTGCAAGTGGAATTAATTGGGCATATTTAAATGGTGCAGATATTATTAGTAATTCATGGGGCGACGACTACTTTGAAACATCAATCATGGATGATGCAATCGAAAATGCTTGTAATATGGGACGAAATGGATTCAGGGTGCCCGACTTTTTTTGCGGTTCCAAATGAAAATGATAACTACGTAGATTACCCATCCAATTATCCAAAAGTAATTGCAGTAGGAGCATTCTGATATTAATGATTATAAAAGTAATTTTAGTGCCTACGGTAGTAACTTAGATATTTCTGCTCCAGGAGTAAACATTATTACAACTGATTTAGTTGGTTCATATGGTTACAATACTCAAACTGGTTCCGCAGGTAATTATACTACTTCGTCTGGTACTTCTTTCGCCGTTCCACAAGCAGCAGGTATTATGGCATTGATCCTTTCTGTAAATCCAAAGTTATCATTAAGTGAAGCAAGATATGCTTTAGAATCTACTTGCGATAAAGTTGGTAGTTATTTATACAGTAATGTAGGGACTTATCAACCCAATGGAACATGGTGCCAGGAACTTGGTTACGGCCGAATTAATGCCCAAAAAGCTGTTGACTTAGCTAAAACAATGATTCCGGTTTATACAGCTTCGCTTAGTAGTTGCAGCGCCCAGTATGCAAAGGATATAATGAAAGATGCTAATAACGATAATCTTAATGCTTCAGTAAATTTTAAAATTAATAACATGCCTACTATAAAATTGATTAATGTTTGCAATAATGACATTAACCTTAATCCAATGGACAGATGGTTATTTACTTATGAAACTTCAAATAAACTATGCACCAATACATCCAACATGGGGCAGGCTGCTTATAAGGTTTATAATTGGTTAGGGAACAGATGTAATTGTAGTTGGTTAAGACTATTTATTGCTGTGCAGGAATGTGACGAAAATCTAAACCCAATAGAACCTGAAGCAAGCCAATGGTTCTATTTTTAGATTCCGACCAAAGTTTATTGCATGAAACTAAAAATATTAAAGCTTTCAACTTAAATAATTATATGCCCAACGGAATTACTTTGCAAGATGGGAAATATTATAAAATCAAAGTTGCTTCTTTTGATAATGGAATTGTAGATCAATCATGGTGTGAACATTCTGGTTATGTCAGAATATATAAGGATGATATTGTGATTCAAAATCAGTCAATAATCCACGACCAATTTCAATAAAATTACTATTTCTAATGCTACAGTATCCATAAACACCTCTATTCAGGTGATTGCAAAATCGGAAATCAGAATTAAGCCAAATACAAATTAAAATCTGGAAATTTTAAAATTAAGAATTTTGATTGTTCGCAATTAGACCAGTTTGTTCATTAATATTTTCCCCCTGCTGTCCTGAGTTTCCCAACTCCGGACTTTAATACCCATACTCCACTGTTGAAAAAACTATAAACTGCTCACAGGGCTGCCGGATGGAAGCGGAAAGCCCGGTGAAGACAGGTGCATAGCCTTTGTGCCGGACTTGCAGCGGTCAACCGGAACCTAAGCCGCATTATGTAATCCTGCCGACAGCCCCAAAACAGCGCCGCACAAGCATTTCAGTAGATTTCGTAGCTGCCGGAATTATAGCAA
>CAWFCU010000004.1:0-3993 GCA_963814445.1 uncultured Chitinophagaceae bacterium | reverse complement strand
CAAACCGGTGGCGGAATATTTGTATATGGCTCTGTATAGCACCGGCCGGCATAGGCCAGCATGTTTACTGCCTCTATAAGCAAACGCAGGGCTTCTTCCTTTCCGCAGGATGCGTAACTGCTGTTGTGATTTATGGCGCTGAGTTCGGCCCAGTGATTTGCAGTTGTAAGTTGAGAAATAATGTCACGAATCCAGCCCTTAATACTGTATGCTTCTACATAGTTGGTAATCTCCGGATTGTTATTACTGCCTGTATTTAACCAGTTAATAGCTGATTGTAAAGAATCGCAGGCAATAGCAGTATGCACATAAAAGTTAACAGCAGTAGCAGGATAGGCGCCATTTGTACCATACTTATCTTTATCCTGTTGAGCAATTTTTAAAAGGGTTTTCAACTTGCCTGAGTAAATGTTTAATTGCGATTGAGTAATCATGCTGCATGCCTGCCCTTCACGAAGTTTTACAGCGTATTGGGCGGTTGCAGTAAAACTCAGTACTGTAAGTATTGTACTGAATAAAAAAATCTTTTTCATGTTTAAGTATTTTTTTTGTTTAATTAATGTGTTAGTGTTTAATCTTTCTTCGCATACGCTTTTCCATCCAGCCATAAAATGCGCAGGCCTTTGATGCAGGAGAAATAAGCTTCAAAAGTTTTTGGCTTTCCCTCAATATCACTGAAACGTACATGCCAGTTATCCGGCACGGTTACATTTCCTGTTGATTTAGCTCCCTGAAAACGCATATTACCCACCTGGCCACTGGCCACACTCAGGCTCCATTGGTATTTGCCAGCACCGGTAAACTGAAAACTTTCTGCTGAAGAGTGGGTGTCCATCCCTGCATATAAACCTGTTGCTACATACACATAACTGATAGCTGCGCCAAAATCACTTGTCCATGTTCCTTTAAGGTCGTCGGGGGCAACAGCAAATTTGTTTCTCCATTGCAGCTTATCCAGTTCTCCCCAGCTTTTATTGGCTTTGTTATTTTCATAATTGCCAAATACCTGTTCAAATGCTGTTTGGCTGGGAGCAATGATTTCTGCATATTTGCCCTTACTGCCTTGTGAGTATTGTGTTTTGAAGAGAACCACATACACCCTTCTGCCTGTTGCATTATCGGTCATTTCTGCATACCCGTAGTCGGGCAGTGTTGCATATACATCACCCGATTTAAAAAACATATTACTTGCATTACTGTAACGAGGTGCTACCAGTACATTCCATGCGGTTTTTAATGCCAGGTCGCCATCGGGAATGTATTCGTCGGTTTTTTTGTTAGGATAATGAATCAATGCTTTGATATTTCCTTTGGTGGTTTCCACCCAATCTTCTGTAGGCACACTTATCCAGCCTTCATCAATTGTACTGGTGAATTGAAAACCGTTTGCAACCGGTTGACTGGCTGGAATAACGGGATTATCCGGAACAGCCGGTTTATTTTTTCTTACAAATTTTCTTGTATCTGCATTTATAGAGCCGAGTAGTTTGTCAATATCTGGGGTATATTTTTCATCGTTAAACTGTGTAATGGCACACCAGCTTATATCGCCCTGTGTAAAAGTGGAAACAGATACGATAAATTGTATGCTGTCCAATTCTGCAATGCCAACACCGGTTACAATATCCCAGCCGTTTTGTTTCTCCCTTTGTTTTTCTTTGGGGTCGCCAATTTTATATTGCTTGCCGGCAAAATAATCCCAATCGGTTTTAAAATTAGCCTCCGGGTCTGATGAGCCTTGCTGTGCAGGCCACAGATGTATCTGGCAGAAAGTAGTAGCGTCTTTTAATTCATACACAATGCGCTGCTTTTGTTCTTTTAAAAAAAATTTGGCGGGTGGGGTGAAGGAAAGAATGTCAAACTGCTTTAGTTGTGCCTGTGTTTTAAAAGGGATTATAAAAATTATGAATAAAAAAGAAATAGTGAATATTTTCATTTTATATCGAATTTACATGTTGATAATTATATATGATGCATGAAAGCCCACATCTGGTTCATTGAAAATATTTGTACCTGCAAAGGAAAAAGTGTAGGAACCCGGTGAAAGGGTGAAGAAGGTTGGTCCGCTAGTCGTATTTGTTGTCCAATAGTCTGAGTTTGGCCCTGCATAAGCAGTTCCATCAAGATAAAGAACTTGAACTATAGAGCCATTATTATAAACTTCAAGCCTCCATTTGGTGTTACAGCTGCCAACAGAACAAGGTTTTAGTGTGCTAGTTTTGTAAAATAGTATTACCCTGGCTTGTGTAGACAAATTAATGGTAAAAGTTGAGTTGGTAAAGTCATGTGGGCCACTTCCCGAAAGTTGATTGAATATTGACCAACCAGATTCGTTAGTAGTAAGATATGCTCCGGGCCATGCCCAAGACGCATTATTTGATGAACCATTACTCATCAATATCTGACCAACCTGGCCCGGTACTCCATTAATATTTAACGACCCATTCTGCGTATTCATTGTTAGCCCCCATCCTGCACCGTTGTTACCCAAAAAACCAACCTGATTATCAGATTGCATACCGATAAATGCCGGAGAGGCATTATTAGCTGCATTGTTTAACCAAAGCCCTGCCGTATTACCACCTGAGGAGGATCGTATACGCATTCTTGCTCCTACATCAAGCCGATAGGCGGGGTCGTTAACACCCACACCCACATTGCCGTTGCCATTTATGCGAAAGAGCTCATTGGAGCCATTGGGGTCTATGCCCGAATAAAAAACATGGTTATCGGTGGCTGCCGGCACCTGATAACGCAGAGTGAAACCATTAATACCAAAACCATAAAACTCATGATCATTATTGCCGGGTTCATAAAGTACAATTTTCCTGTTTTGAACCGAATTACTCAATTGAAGTTGCCCATTAGGTGCTGTAGTGCCGATACCAACGCTGCCATCCGGTTTGATATAGAGCGCAGTATTCACTGTTATCGGATTGCCTGCAGTGCTTGATGAAGATGATACTGCCAATGACATACCACCACCGCTTGGATTTAAACCAATATAACCTCCATAACCAGTAGCAATTGCTTTGCGGCCACTGTTCCAATAGGTATTAAAACCAATACCGGGAAAGTCAGATTCAATAGCAACACCGGTGGTGTTGCTTCCAAAAACGGCATTAGTGGCTCCTATTTTTTTATCTACAACCAAACCGCCCAATGCAGGATTTGTACTGCCAATACCTACAAGGCCATTTCCTTGTATTCTCATTAACTCTAGAGATGAGGAAGAATTTAAACCTGCAAAAAATTTATGTGCAACACCAGAATTCGCTTCATTGATTTGGTAGCGAAGCTCACCACTGTTTAACCCCAAGCCAAAAAATTGATGTTCGTTATTATTTACATCATACAATACTATTTTTCTATTGGCAGAACCATTACCAAATTGTAAAGGGGCATTGGGGGTTGTAGTGCCAATACCCACATTCTGCGCCTGCAATAGTACTGCCGGGAGAATGAAAAGAAACAGAATAATTACTCTCATAAAAATTATATTTAATTGATTAAGCAATCTTTTTTACTTCATTCCTTCTCCGCTTGCTGATAGAAATGATTTCGCCGTTTTGCAACAGCATCTGGCTCATCGTTTTTTTTTCAATAAACTGTTTGTTCACTAAGTGGGTGCGGTGTGTCCGTATAAAATCCTGCTGCGGCAGTTTGTTTTGAAACCACTGTAATACTTTGGCAACTGTTATCGGGTAGCGTTCATCCGTGCAGTAAATACGGCTGTAGTTGCTGCTGGCCTGTATGCGGATGATATACTTTGCATCTTTAAGGATAGTACCATTTACAACAGGTATGGAAATGATGTTGGTTAACCCTTTATACATGATAATGCGTTTTATTGTTTGCTGATTTTATGATTACTGTTTCCCTATGTGAGCTACCCGCAAATCCGTTTACTATCAGCAGAATAACTAAGAAGTAAAAAATCTTTTTCATAACTGTTGATTTAACTGAACACAAAACTTCAATTAAATCAAAAGA
>CAWFCU010000003.1:0-44854 GCA_963814445.1 uncultured Chitinophagaceae bacterium | reverse complement strand
GGTAAGTAGCCAAGCGCAAAACAACCTCGGCATAGGCACTGCCACACCAGCTATCAGTGCTAAACTAGATGTAGCTGCCACCGATAAAGGTATATTAATACCCCGAATGACTATGGCACAACGCAATGCCATTGCAAGCCCGGCTACATCGTTAATGATTTACCAAATAGATAATACCTCTGGGTTTTATTTTTATAATGGAACTGCATGGACGCCAATAAGCGGAAGTGTTTCCAGCACACAGTTACCCAATGCCTTTGTAGGTCATTTCACAGGTAACGTAGGGGCGCAATCTTATATTTCGCCATTAGTGCCTGGAGGTGCTACTTCAATTAATGCCAACTTAACTTCCTTTTATATTACCAATAATGTTACAATAAATGTTACATTTCAAACCTTTGATGACGAAGCGCTTACATTTGATCTTTTTGAAGTAACGCCTGTCGCTTCGGCAAATGGTTATACATTAACTGGTGCGTCTTTGGCTACGGCAGCTACCAGTATTTGGACAAGTGGCGCACCATCTACAGCCTCTTTTAGTCGTGCAGTTACAGCTGGCAAGCTTTACACCATCAGGGTAACCAAAACAGCTGGCGGAAACTTTACTACCAATGGCGGCTTTTTTACATCTTTTTATGCCAATTAATTATTTACTAGTAAAAAAATAGTAAACATGGAAGCATACATCGGAACAATCATCGCATTTGCCGGCAATTTTATACCACAAGGCTGGCTTGAGTGCAATGGGCAAAAACTGGATGTTGCCAATTATGGTCCATTACATCAAGTTATAAAAAATACTTATGGAGGAGATGGCACCACTACCTTTAACCTGCCCGATTTACAGGGAAATGTTATTATGGGCGCTGGTGTAAAGGGCGGATTTGATTGGGAGATGGGGAAGGCTTATGGTTCTGCTGCAATAAGTTTAGATGTTAAGCATCTTCCTGCCCACAACCATAATATTATGGTTTCTGAGGACTTTAACAATACAAATACGCCGGGTGATGCTGTAATGTTTGGCAAATGGAAGGGCGGTGTAACCATTATAGATGAAAGTGGTATTGCGACAGGTACAAATGTGGAAGGAAATTCGTTTACTTCCAATGTCCTTGCATCCAAAAAATGCCTTTCACCCAACTCAATTTCAAGCACTGGCCAGGGACAAAGTTTCAACATTGTGCAGCCAAGTTTGGTGTGTAGATATATTATTTGTGTAGCAGGGGCTTTCCCACCAGAAGGGCGTAGGCGGATTCTGATTAATGGCAATGAACACGAACATATTAATTATAAAGTCTTTCAACAATGGTACACAGTTGGCAAAAGCTCCGAAAAGAAAAAGATTTTTCGTGTAAATAATCCTTTTGACAAGTCAAAGTATGGTTTTTTTCCTGTCGTTCAAATTCAAAATACTTTAAATTATACTGATGCATTTACTACAACCCTAATTGCCACCCGTTTTGATACTGAATATTTTGATGTGGTTATTTGCAGGATAGATGGCGACAGTTGGGCGCAGGACTTGATAATGTCAGTGTCATTCAACTACTTTGAAATTGCTAAATGACATCAGGGCAAATAATTAATAACCGGTTAATAACCCTGCAGGGTGAAACAGGAAAATTCTAATTGAAAAATCTAATATCAATTAACAAATAAATATTTATGAGTAAACTTTTTATGGTTTTGTTGGTGTGTTTGATCGGCAAAATATCGTTGGCTCAAAACAATGTAGGTATTGGTACAGCCACACCTGATGCAAGTGCCAAGCTTGATATAACAAGTGCCAACCAAGGTATATTAGTGCCACGTATGACCACCACAGCTCGTATTGCAATAACCACACCTGCTAAAGGCTTAATGGTGTACGATAGTACCGTAAAAGCATTTTACTACCACGATGGTACAACTTGGGGGGCAGTAGGTGGTGCAGGTGGAAGTGGACCTGCCTTATTAGTACGTGCATTAGCAAACTCGAGTATTACAGTACCATTTGCAAGTTCTAGTGCGTCACTTAATTCAAATCCTGTTATTGCCAATTGTTTTGGTAATATAACTACAAATGCAGGTTCAGCATACAACGCATCAACAGGTGTGTTTACAGCACCATCAGAAGGTTTATATTTAGTGAGTATACAAGTAATTTCAACAACTTCTTCTATTGGTATTATCCCTTATTTAGATGTGAATAATGATTTTATAAACAATACGAGTAATACGGATGCTGTTTTAGGTCCCGATTTTTTAGGAACAGCTATAGGTTCAAATAATTCACTTCCTGGTACGCAGAACAGAGGTACACTTACAACCCAAGTTTATCTAACGGCATTACAAGTATTTTCAATTCGTTTTTATCAAAATACTACAGTAGTCCAACCTACTAATACCACTAACGGCACTACCAATTTTACAGTGGTGAAGTTGTTGTAATAAAAATAAAGTATTTTAAAAAAGAAGCAGTGCTAATAAATTAACTTTTATTTAATTAAACATAAAATAATGAAAAAAATAATAATCATAACAACCATTTGCCTTATTGGCAAAATAGTCAGCGCCCAAAATGAGTTGTACAATAATGGAGGCATTGTACACATAAATACAAATTGTATAATACAAGTAAATGGTGTGCTTATAAACAAAAGCGGTAGCACACTTACTAATAATGGCACTCTAACAGTAACGGGTAATATAACCAATGATGCTGCAGGAGTTTTTAATACAGGAACACTGGAGTTAAAGGGAACCGCCGCCCAAACGCTTAGTGGCTTGGCGGATTTTAATGCTAAAAATATATTAATTAACAATGCAGCAGGTGTAACACTTAATACCACACTTAAAGCAGATGGGTTGGTAACATTTACCAATGGCATTATAACAGCCGCAGCCACTTCTACACCAATGGTGTTTACAACCAATGCTACGGTGGCCGGTGTAGCCGATGCCAGCCATGTAAACGGGTATGTGGTAAAAGAAGGAACTGGTGCATTTACTTATCCCGTAGGCGATGGTACAAAATATCAAAAAGTAGATGTAAACCCCAGTGCGAATGGTTCAGGGATACAAGTTAAATACAATGCTGCCGATGCAGGTGCTGGCACATTTACCGCAGGCGGTACAGAAGCAACCCAGCTTGTAAGTTACAACACCAATGAGTATTGGGATATTACACCCATTAATACTGCAACAGGTACTGTAACTGTTTATTGGGATGGTTACAAAGATGCTTTCGGTAATACAGTAAGCCAGCGTAAAGTAGCGCATAAAACCGGGGGCAACTGGTTAAACGAAGGCTTTACTGCCACAGGAACAACAGCCGCTGGTAGCGTAACAAGCAATGCCATTAACACCTGGAGTCCTTTTGCTTTGGGTAGTATTAGTAGTGTACTTCCTTTAAGTTGGTTAAATGTTAGCGGCAGCCTAAACAACAGCAAACAGGCCGTACTTAATTTTAAAGTAAACGAAAACAATGTTGCCAAATACGAAATAGAAAAAAGCAGTGATGCCAGAACGTTTAACAGCATTGCAAATATTAACAGTAAAGGCAATGGAGAAAACAGTTACCAGTTTACAGATGCTGCAACAATGGATGATGTAAAATACTATCGTATAAAACAGGTAGATGTTGATGGCAGGTATAGTTATTCAAGTGCTATCAGGTTATCAAACAAAATAAACGGTAGTATAACTATTTACCCTAACCCAGTAAAAGATATTGTAACAATTAGCGGCGCAGTTGCTGGTACAAAAGCAATACTTACCGATATAAGCGGAAAAGTATTGCAACAAATAAATATTACATCAACTGTATTTTCAGTTGACATGGGCATGTATAGCAGCGGAATTTATTTGCTGAAAACACAAGAGGGGATAACCCAAAAAATTATTAAAGAATAGAACTGCTTAAGTAAAAATAAAAGAAGCAAATACAGTTTTTCAACCTCAAAGAAAGCCTATTAGCGCTCAATTTGCATAAAGACTGCAAAGTTTGTGATTATGTTTGCTTAATATCTTAATAAGGTTTGGAATTTAAAAGATATGGACTAAAAGACCACTTGTCTCTACAAGCGGTCTTTTTTAATAAAATTAAACCTGTTACAAATTTCCAACCTCAAAAAAAGGTGTGTTCAGCCTCAAAACAGGATAAAGAAATACTGTGCAGGCACTGCTCCCGTTCTTACCATATTGATAAAACTGTAATGGAGCATTTGCATTATTGTTTTACATAATCTCTTTAAAACCAATATACATGAAGAATTTGTACAACCGCCTGACCAAGGCGCCGGTAGATGTCCCTGTCACATTCAAGGCCGGCAGTAACCTAAAAGGTTCGTCTTACGCCGATACTCCAACCGGGTGTACGGTTTCAAAAAATCAACACAGTAAAAAACCGAGCCTGTTACAAAAGGTAGCAACCGTAGTCGTGCTTTTATTGTTTGTATTCATTGCAGGCATAACTAAAGTGAATGCACAATCAACAATTTCTCCTGCCAATGGAAGTTGGTGGAAATTGAAAGAAGGGGAACCAACCGGTCCGGGTACTGCAGGTATTACAGCTGGCAAAATAGTATTTGATGCTACTGGCAATGCTTATGTTATTAACAGAATAGGATCTACCTTTTATTTGACACGCAGGCAAACGTCGGGAATAATAGATACTACCTGGCTTAATTTGGGAAGTACTGGTACGGGCTATACGTTTACAATAAATGAAGTAGATATTCCGCTTTTTTACAATTGCATGGTTCTAAAACCATCAGATAATAACCTTTATATTTTATGGACTCGTGTATCCACGCCTATGGGCCAAACGACAGACTTTCTTAAAGACTCTGTGTTTGTTGGACAGGTAAGTAATTTAAACGGAACACCGATTTTTACCAAACGCTGGAAAGCTATTGCTAACGATAACTATACGAGTTGGAGCAGTGGCATTCCTTCTCAAACTGTAAAACAACTGCATCTTGACAATACCGGCAACATGTACGTTATACTCGAAAAAACCATCGTGAAGATTGCGGATAACGGCACCGTGACAGCGCCATTTTGTACACCGTTCGTTTCTAATTTACTGGCTACTACCGAAATGGTATCTGATAATAATGGCAATTTGTATGTTGCTAGAAGCCGGAAAGTTGGTATTTCAACAACCACTACGGATCAATATATTACAAAGATAAATACAGCAGGGGTTGCGGATACAACCTGGTTCAAGGTTACAAACGATACAATGTATAATAACCGTCCTATAAAGATAGCTTATTCAAACGGCTTTATTTATGCGGCACATCTTGGACAAAAACCTGGGTATGACTCAGTCCGTATATCGAAAATTGATGTTGCATCTGGTACAGGGGCTGTTTTTAAATCATTACGTTATCCTTATTTATATATATTCAGACAATTATCAGATATAGTGAGCGACAATACAAACAATATTTATATAACGGAAGAAGGTGCAGGAACCGTTCACCGCATTTACAATGGCGTTGAACTTGATAGTGCGTGGCTGAATTTCTCAAATCCAACTAATACAGGTACAGGCTATATGTCTGTTAGTCCGTCTAATCAAGTTTATATGGGCCCAAGAGTGCAGCTTCCACCTGGAATGCCTATGCCTGGTTTCCCCGTAAATCGCACCACTTATTATTCAAAACTTGTAGGTGCATTCAGCGTAAGTATTTCAAGCCAAAATGCAACCTGCGCCGGAATAAATGATGGTACAGCAAAAGCTGTTGCAAATGGATGCACTGCAGGCAGTTATACTTATTTATGGACACCAGGCAACTTTACTACCGATAGTATTGGTGGTCTAGCACCGGGTACTTACAATGTGAGGGTCATTTGCAGTGGAGACACTGTGAATAAATCTGTTGTTATTGCAGCAGGTTCAGGCCCGGCAGCACCATCTGCCAGCAACCAAAGCCTATGTAGTGGTGCTACAGTAGCGGATTTAGTAGCTACTCCATCAAGCGGTAATACCATTGTATGGTATGCAACTGCTACTGGTGGCACAGCATTGGCAAACAGCACACCATTAGTAAATGCTACAAAATATTATGCTGCACAGGTAACACCATCTAATTGCGAAAGCAGTATAAGGGCGGTGGATAGTGTAACTATACAGGCTACTGTGGCTGCAAAAGCTGACAGTAGTTACTGTAACGGTTCAAACATTGCCGTAAATTTTGTGGGAGCAAGTGGTAACACCTATGCATGGACGGCAACGCAAAACGGAACAGGTATTACTGCAAGCGGAACAGGCAATACAAGTTTTACCGGCGTTAATAATACCAATGCGGTAGTTACAGATACAGTAATAGTAAGTTCAAGTTTCAACACTTGTACTCCACAAAAAGACACTTTTGCAATAAGCGTATTACCTACTCCAAAAGTAGATAGTATCGCCAATATACTGGTATGCCCGGGTAGCTCAGTAACGGCTATTAATTTTACAACACCTATTATCCCGATAGGTATCGGGAGTACAGTTGGTTATAAATGGGCAAACAACAATACTGCTATCGGCCTTGCTGCAAATGGTTTTGGTAATATACCATCGTTTACTGCTGGTGCATCGGTTCAAACTTGTACAATAACGGTAACACCTTATATGCTTAAATCGGCTACGGATACCTGTTTTGGTACAGTAAGAACATTTAACATTGCGGCTGATTTACCCGCCGCACCAACAACAACTGGCAACTTAGTGGTATATACTGGTACAAAAACAATCAGCCAACTGGCGGTAACACCACTAACCGGTGGTACGTTAAACTATTTTTATCAAGCCACTGGTGGTACAGCATTGGCTGGTTCAACTATAGTGGTGGATGATACTACTTATTATGTAACACAAACTGTAGCAGGTTGCGAAAGCAGCCCACGTAAACAAATAAAAGTAAATCGCATAGCTGCAGATAGTATAGTATTGTGTAGCCCGGCTACGGTGGGTAGTTTAATAGCTACTCCAACAACCGGAAGTTCGGCAAAATGGTATGATGTGACTTCAGGTGGTACTGCTTTAGCAAATACAGCTGCTCTTGGAGTGGGGCAGGATACTTTGTATGTGGAAGAAGGAAATCCAAGTGCACAATTAAGTCTTCATAGTTACTCGCCTACTGATTTATCTTATGCAATCAATGGCCTAACAGTTGGAGAAAATGATACAATTTATTACGGTACATTTGGTGATAACGCAAAAATCATTCGCATTAATCCAGATGGAAGCAATCCTACAATAATTACAAGTGGTGGGCCTGGAGAAAATATTCGATATGTGCAGTATGAGAGCGATGCATCAGGCCGATATATCTTGTACACTACACAAAATACCGTAAAAAGATTAAATTTAAATACTGGGGTAATAACAACCATTTGGACCTCTCCAACTCCTGCATCATTTAATTTAAGGGAATTTTCCAGAGATGTGGCAAACAATAAATTGTATGTAGCTGATACAGAATTCGGTCGTATTAAATTAGTTGATCTTGCAAACAATACGGCAGTTACAATTGATAGTTTACCTTATAAGCAATTTGGAACATCTTCATTTCCTAGACGACCTTTTGCAGTTTGTTATGTGGCACCGAATTCGCTATACATAGGTGATTTTACAAATGGTCTTGTTTTTAAAAAAGATCTTACAACAGGTATAAGGACTGACTCGATCAGTTATCCTAGTATAACCGATATAAGACTTTTGTCAAATGGTAAACTTATGATTATAGGCGGAGATAAAATAAGTACCATCAACCAAGATTTAACAGGTAGAACAGATATAGTAACAAGTTTGATTTCAGGTGGTTATGCAGAGTTTAATTCGCAAGGAGAGCTCGTTTTTAAGGACTACCTAACCATTAAAAAACTCTCATCTATTCAAAGTAACCGAGTTCCGGTAACTGTAATTGTTAATCCTAAACCAATTGTAACTGCAACTATTGATAAAGTAGTGTGTAATAACAGTACAGTAGCTGCCGTAAACTTCAGCACTACTACTACCGGCGGTACCGTTACTTATGCCTGGACAAATAATAAAACGAGTATTGGTCTTGCAGCAAGTGGTACTGGTAATATTGCATCTTTTACAGCGGTAAATAATGGCACGGTGCCAGATACGGCTACTATTATTGTAACACCAACTATTACTAATGGTGGTACAAGTTGTGCTGGTATAAAAGATACGTTCTTAATTGTAGTTAACCCAACAGCGGTTGTTAACACAGTAAGCAACCAAGTCGTATGTAATGCTGCTGCAGTAACAGCAATCAACTTTGGTACAACCAATACTGGCGGTACAGTCACTTATGCTTGGACAAACAGTACAACAAGTATTGGTTTAGCAGCAAGTGGTAATGGTAACATTGCAACCTTTAATGGAGTAAATAATGGAACAGCTCCAGTTACTGCAACCATCATAGTTACGCCTACATTTACCAACGGGGGTGTAAGTTGTGCTGGCACATCTCAAACATTTACGATTACCGTTAATCCAACAGCTAATATAAATGCATTGAACGACCATGTACTTTGTAATGGAGCAAACTTTACAGAAGTAGTACCAACTACAACTGCTACAGGTGGCACGGTTACTTATGCATGGACAAATAATACAACAAGTATAGGTTTGGCTGCAAGTGGCACAGGTAATGTACCTGCCTTTACAACCGTAAATAACGGTACAGCACCGGTAACGGCTACTGTAATTGTTACACCAACATTTGCAAATGGTGGCGTTAATTGCACCGGTACAGCTGATACATTCTATATTACAGTAAACCCTACTGCTAAAATTGATGCTATCACTAATAAAGTGGCATGTAATGGAGCTACTGTAGCAGCGGTTACACCAACTACTACTGCTACAGGCGGCACAGTTACCTACGCCTGGACAAATGATAATGCAACAATAGGATTAGCAGCAAGTGGAACAGGTACTATTCCTGCATTTACTGCTATTAATAATGGTACCGCACCAGTTACCGCAACAATAACTGTTACACCAACATTTAACAATGGTGGTTTAAGTTGTACAGGTACAGTGAGAACCTATACCATTACTATTAACCCAACTGCAACTGTAAATACAGTAAGCAACCAGGTAGTTTGTAATGGCAGTGCAGCTACTGCAGTAAACTTTGGTACAATGCAACAGGCGGTACAGTAACTTATGCATGGACAAACAGTAATACAACAATAGGCCTTTCAGCAATTGGCAGTGGCAATATAGCTTCTTTCACTGCAACAAATAACGGAACTGCACCGGTTACAGCAACTATAACTGTTACCCCAACATTTACCAATGGAGGTGTAAGTTGCCAGGGTACAGCACAAACATTTACCATTACTGTAAACCCAACTGCAACGGTTAATGCAATCAGCAATCAAACTGTTTGTAACGGAGCTGCTGTTTCAGCAGTAAACTTTGCAACAGCAGCAACAGGTGGTACTGTAACTTATGCATGGACGAATAGTAATTCCTCAATTGGTTTAGCAGCAAGCGGCACTGGTAATATTGCTTCTTTCAATGCAATCAACAACAGCCATGTACCGGTTACAGCAACCATTACTGTTACGCCAACATTTACAAACGGTGGTGTAAGTTGTACAGGTACTGCACAAAGCTTTACAGTTACAGTAAATCCAACAGCAGTTGTAAATGCTGTAAACAATCAAACAGTATGTGCCGATGCAACAAACAGTGCTGTAACTTTCAGTTCACCAGTTGCAGGTACAACCTATAGCTGGACAAACAGCAATCCTTCTATTGGATTAGCGGCCAGTGGTACTGGTAATGTGCCTTCATTTGTTGCGGTTAACCCGTCTCCAAATGCAATCAATGCAACTATTACAGTTACACCAAATACTCCGGCAGGTTGTATTGGTCAGGCAATAACGTATACCATTACTGTAAATGGTTAGTCGGTAGCACCAACATCTATTAATAATCCAACACCAATTGTATGTGCTAACAATGCCTTTACTACTTTAAGTGTAAATGGTGGCGCATTGGGCAGCGGTGCAGTATGGAAATGGTATGCAGATAGTTTAAATACTGTTTCTATCGGAAGCGGTGCAACACTTATCAAACATTCCTGTAGCAAAAACCACTACTTACTTTGTAAGAGCAGAAGGTACTTGTAATAATACTGCAGCAGCAAGTGTGGTGGTACAAAGAGCTAACCTTGTATCTCATGTTCGTCAACACTGGAGCGATGTGTTGTTGTTTGACAACTCAAGTAAAAACTATGTAGCATGGCAGTGGTACAAGAATGGAGTGGCTGTAAATGGCGCTACGTTGCAACAATACAGCGAAAGCAGTGCACTGGTTGGAACTTACTATGTGGTGGCTACTGATAAAAACGGCGCTGCAAACTATTTCATGTCCGCTAACTATTACAGCAGGTTCATTCACTGGTTTAAAAATAGGGATGTTCCCTAATCCGGCAGATAAAGGAGCAAACGTTATGGTAACTACCAGCTTTACAGTGAGTGAACTGCAGGGAGCAAATATTACTGTAACAGATGTGTATGGCAGGGTACTTCAACAAATTACTCAGGTTACAGCTAACACTGCTATTAAGGCGCCTGCAACAACCGGAATTTATGTTGTAACACTTACACTGCAAAGCGGAATAAAGTACAGCGCCAATTTGCTAACTAAATAACCATTATCCAGATTTTAAATAACACAATTATGAAACGTATTATCATAACAGCATCCCTCCTTGGGGGGATGCTTTACCAAGCCACTGCACAGGAATTTACCATTGGTATAAATGCAGCTCAGGCAGGCACCAGTTATAAATTACCCAACGGAAAAGTGCAATTAAAACCATCATTTGGTGGAGAAGTTGGATTGCAGATTCCACTAAGCAATCATTTTAAAATACTCACCGGGTTAGATTTTTTTCAGTATCAATCAAGAGCTACATTGGCAGATAACCAGGTGTACAGCCATAATCAAATAGATGATATGGGTTCTTCATTTGAATACCGTGTGGTTACAACTGGTTATAATGAAGTACAAACAGCATCAGCCTTGCGAATACCGTTGATGTTACAGTTAACCACAGGAAGCCTGGAAAAAACACAATGGTATTTTAATGCAGGCGGAAAGTTTATGCTTCCCGGAAAAATTAGCGTAAAAGCAAATGCTTCAAAGCTTACTACAACGGGTTACTATCCCGATGTAAATGCAGAAGTGCATAGTTTACCACAACATGGTTTTGGCGAAGTAAACAACTGGCAAAGCACCGGAGCTTATTCAACAAAGACGGGCTGGTTATTAAGTGCAGGTACTGGTTTTAGTTTTAAACTTGTACCATCTGGAAAAACAAGATTGTATGCAGGTGTATATGCAGATTATGGCCTTAGTAATTTAAAGGCTGGCAGAGAGTCTTTATCATTAATAACTTATAATACGCAAAACGTAGCCAATGTTCAGGCAAATGGTAGCATGGGAATGAATGAAGTAGCAGATTTAAAATTGATGAATTTTGGTGTACAATTAAAATTGGGTTTTGGGCATAAGCAAAAAGGGAAGAAAACTTCGAATAATGCAAAAGCCGAGACAAAAACTGTAGCTGAAGTAAAGCAGGAAGTAAAAACGGACGTAGCCGAAGTGGTAAAACCAGCAGCGGTTTCAGCAACAGCAACAAAAAAAATATCTGCTGATGAAAAGAATTTGCTTGAACAACCTGTTTTCTTTGGCAAAAAAAATAATATTAATTTAAACCCTGCAACAAAAGAGCATTTGAATACAGTAGCTGCCATACTGAAAAAATACCCCGAAAGCCGGATTCTAATTAAAGGCCACACTTGCGATATTGGAATTAGTGAAATAAATGAAAAACGCAGTGATGAAAGAGCCAATGTTTGTGAAGATTATTTGATAAGCCAGGGAGTTGATAGAACGCAGCTACAGACTAAGGCAATGGGAACGGCAGAACCTGTTGCGCCAAATACTTCGGAAGAAAACAGGCAAAAGAACCGAAGGGTGACAATGGTTTTGATAAACTAAGACTAAATAACAGCTCCTACAGCATTATGTAAAAATGGATGTAGGATGCTGGTATAAAAAAAGATAATGCAGCCGTAGGTATTTTATGGTTGTTTATATGGAAATACAATCTTGAATTTTGTTGCAAGTTTACATTGCATTAAAATGAAAGAAATGACAAATTCGTATTGATGATGTCTTTAGTAAGTAATATAAAACTAAATACAAGACCGAAAACGTGGCTGCACAAAAAATAATTAAAGAATAATTTTTAATACTGTGGTTAATTAAAACCGTCTTGCAATTGCAGGGCGGTTTTTTATGCTACGGATAAATATTTTTAGCCATAGCGTCACAGTTTTCCATTTCAGTTTCTTAACCCATTTTAGTTACAATAGGTTATACTATATTACTGTTCATTTAAATTAAAAAGAATAAAATACTGACTCTATGTAACAACACAAACGGCGCAGGCAATAAGAAGGCAAAGCCACACTGTAGGTTACATTATCGCAACAAATGCGACCCTGATTTTTTATTTCATAAAAATGCAGGGTATTTACAGAGCTTTTATACATTGGCTCAATTTTAGATTTTTCTTTTCTTTGTGATGCAGTTTCCTTTGTTTGTTCAATGATTGTTGCCCAATTGTTGCCTGTTTCAATAAAGATTATTTGAAACCACTTACAGATAAGGGTTTGTGTTTTAACTTTACAAGTTGTATCGGTAAATAAATTTGTTTTCTTTTGCTTGCTGTTATTCTCTTTTGTTTGATTTTGACTTAGTTGTATTATACTTTCCTTTCTCTTTTTTGCACTTGATTGCACTTTTTTGGATGTTTTTGTCGCCCAATTGTTGCCCAAATTATTGGGCAACAAATTTGTAAAGCAAGCTGATTTCTTTCCGACTTGAACTAATATCAGACATCTGTTTTGACCAAAAAAAGGGCCTTAGGTAAAAATTACCCGAGAGCTATTGCTGAACAAGAAACTTCAGCCAAAGAAATTGAGGTAGCGGCGAAGTGTTGTGTGATGTGTAAAAGGATAAAGATGCAGATTCTTTTTTGATGATGGATTAAAATGTTCAGTCAAACAATCTTGCAAAGTGATTCTCCAGGTGATTTCTCATACCGTTTCTGAATTTCTCAGGGTCTCCGTTTTCTAAAATATCCACCAACTCTTTATGCGAAACGAACATTTTTAGTAATGGCTGTTTTTTCAGCAGACCACTGTTATGTACATAATCAAAAACAGGCAACAGCATTTTTTGAAATTTTTTTAGGGTAGCATTACCTGTTATTTCATAAAGCTTACCATGAAATGCAATTTCATGTTCAACATTAAACAGATGATATTGTGTAGCAGGTGGTTCATCATCTACAATTGCATGCAATGCTTTTATATCTTCTTTAGTAATACGATGAAATAGCAGGTCCGCCATTCCTATTTCTAATACTAATCGTATTTCAAACACTTCTCTTAATGTTTCGGGAGAAAGAATATAAGGGTTCATACTCTTACTCATATTACCAAATAAATCCGGACTGGTAATAACAGACCCTTTTTTCTTTTTCGATTCAATTAGGCCCATCATTCTTAGCCTGAGTAATGCTTCTCGTATTACAGTTCTGCTAACCCCTAACTTATTCGCCAGTTCCAACTCCTTTGGGATAGAATCCCCGATTTTCAACTTTTGTTGCTGTAATAACTCCACTAGGTTAGCCTCTACTTTATCAACAAGACTTGTATTTTCTATGGATTTAAACGCCTCTTTAATAACCTCTGTTGTCATAAAATATGTATAACTTAATAATAAAGGTATGAAATTTTATTTTTAGCAATACACTTTTTAAAAACTTGATTGTCAAGTTATTACTAATATTTTAAAGATTATTTGGTAAGAAGTAAAATATATCTATATCTTTATTATGTCTTACATAATACA
Organism: uncultured Chitinophagaceae bacterium; assembly: GCA_963814445.1. Classification (GTDB taxonomy): domain Bacteria; phylum Bacteroidota; class Bacteroidia; order Chitinophagales; family Chitinophagaceae; genus Ferruginibacter. Next base: position 30,912 of record CAWFCU010000003.1, on the reverse strand, counting down.
TATAAACGAAAACTGCTTTTTTATGAAATCTTCTTTAATAAGATGCATGCTTGTTATAGCCTGTTTTCTCTTCGCAGCTACTGCATGGTCGCAAACTCAAAAAATATCGGGCAAGGTTACATCTGATGAGGATAATAAACCATTATCGGGTGTGAACGTCACCATCAAAGGTAAATCTGCTGGTACACAAACAAACACCAATGGAGAATTTTCTATTGATGCATCGCAAGGTGATGTCTTGGTATTTTCATTTACCGGTTTTGCCACACAGGAAGTTACAGTTGGCACTTCATCTAATGTATCACTATCTATGAAAACGGAAGCATCCAATCTTGGAGAGGTAGTTGTTGTCGGGTATGGTACACAGTCAAGAAGAAATATTACCAGTTCAATCGGCAAGCTTGATAATGCTGTGCTTAAAAACGCCCCAAGGTCAAATGTTGGTACTGCCTTACAAGGTTCTATAGCGGGTATAAGAGTTGTTAATAACTCAGGAACACCGGGAGCAGCACCGTCAATTCTTTTGAGAGGTTACTCAACTATCAGCAGTGATGTTTCGCCGCTGGTAGTAGTTGATGGAATAATACGTTCATTTAATGATATTCCAAGTGATGATATCGCATCTATTGAATTATTGAAAGATGCGGCTTCAACAGCAATTTATGGAACAAGGGCTACAAACGGAGTTATACTCATTACCACCAAACAAGGAAAAGCAGGAACAGCACAAATGTCATACAAATATGTAAAAGGTTTAAATAGAAACAGAGAAGATTATACTTATCTGAATGCAAAAGATTATATCTATTATAACCGGTTGGGAAATTTCAATAGCCAAAGAACACTTACAGCAGTTAATCAATCAAGAGGATACGGTTTACCAACCGGGCCCGGGGTGCCTGCCGGAACAGGGATAGCAGATTTTAATCTTTTTGACATTAGAAAATATGATGCCTCAAATGCTTTCCTTCTCAACAATGGATGGGACACCGTTGGAGACCCTTATGGCGGTACAATCATTTTTAAAGACCATGGTGGTGAAGTTGCTGACCTGGTATTCAGGAATAGTAATACAGATGACCACTATGTAAACGTAACAGGGGGTAACGACAGGGGGAAATATTTTGCCAGTTTTGATTATTATAAAGAAGATGGGATAATAGTAGGCTCAGACTATAAGCGGTTTTCAGGAAACATTAATGGCTCATACAAGGTTAAGTCAAACCTGGAAGTTGGTTCAGGGGCCACATTCTCCACTTCTTCTCAATTTGGTGTAATAGGAGGAGAAATTAATACACTTTACAGAAATATTGGACTTTGGCCAACGATGAACCCCTGGCTTGATTCTGCAAAAACAATCCCTAATCCCGGAAATGGTATTACTGATGGTAATCCATTGTATTGGTTAAGTAAAAATATAAGAAACAATGAAGTAAACAGGATTACTGGTAATGCATATGTGAAGTACGACATTCTGAAAAACCTTTTTGTAAAACTCTCCGGTAATGTATACCTGTTTGAAAATGTGAATGACGGCTTTACAAAAGCAACACAAACTTACGGGCAACTCTATACAAATCCGCAAGGTTTTAATACTACAAGGCCTGCATTTGCTTCATTTGGAAGAACCGTGCAAAAAACATTTAATGGTATTATTAATTATACAAAATCCATTGGAAGGAAACATAATATTGAAGCAATGATTGGTGCCGAATCATTTGGTCAGAAATCTTTAAGCACACAGGTTTCTGGAACCGGCGCCCCAACGGATGATATTACAACTGTTAATGCTTCTACTGTTTTTGCACCTGGTAGCAATTTCAGCAGTAAATCAGAATTCAGAATTATCTCCAACTTCAGCAGAATAAATTACGACTATGACAGCCGTTATTTACTCACTTTTGTACACAGGGCAGACGGTATATCAAGCCTGTCAGAAAAAGTAAGATGGGGATTTTTTCCGGGCATTTCAGCGGGTTGGAACCTGCACAATGAAAAATTTTATAAAAACTTAGCGGTTGCAAACATTCTTTCTTCCGTTAAGCCACGTATAAGCTATGGTGTAAATGGAAATGCTTCCGGCATTGGTAATTATGATGTACAAGGTGGCTATGGCTCACAAGGCAACTATAACGGAGGCTTGGGATTTCTTAATACACTGCCGGTTAATCAAAAATTAACCTGGGAAAAAAGCAACACAACAGATATAGGACTTGACCTTGGTATTTTAAATAATAAGGTTACAATAATTTTTGATTACTTCAAAAGGCTTAACAGCGATATTTTACAAAGCCTGGTACTTCCGGCTTATACCGGGTTTGGTGGTATTACTACAAATAATGGTGAACTTGAAAATAAAGGTTACGAATTTACGGTTAACGCAAATATCTTAAAAACTAAAAGCGGAATTAACTTAGACGTAAGTGGCAACATCGCATTTGTAAAAAACAAAATAACTAAACTGCCTTTCAATGGTAACGAGAATAACCGGCAGGGAGGGTTTCAAATATATGACCCCACAGCCGGTAAAGTTATTTGGGTAAGTGGCTTACAGGAAGGCCAACCTCTTGGAGCAGTATATGCCTATAAGCAATTATCAATTTTTCAAAATGATGGTGAAATAATTAAAAATGCGAACACCAGATACGATGCCGTAGCACTTATCTCCGGCCCCGGGCTTACATCTGGTTTAGGTAAAATTACCCCCGGCGATGTTAACTGGATGGATGTAGATAAAAATGATACCATTGACTCAAGAGACCAGGTATATGTAGGCAATATCAATCCAAAGTTTACAGGAGGGTTTTCTACCACACTTTCGTATAAGGGCTTTAGCCTCTACACCCGTTGGGATTTTGCAGTTGGCCACATATTGTACAATGATTTAGTTACAAGAACACTGGGTAACTATCAGGGCACTTTCAATTATATTGATTGGCAGAAGAAAGGTTTTTCAGGCGATAACTCAATGAAGGATATTCCGAAAGTTTATTTTGCCGACCAGGTAGGAGCCCCCGCCGGTAAGAAAAACTATACCCGTGGCAATAATGCCGGACAAGTTCTGCAAAGCAACAATTCAAGATTTTATGAAAAAGGTGATTACTTGGCCTGCAGAGAAATTACACTGTCATATGACTTTGGAAAAGCGGTTTTGTCAAAAACAAAAGTCCTATCGCAGGCAAGGTTGTTTATGAACATTAATAACCTTTTTTACATTACCAAATTTAGCGGCAACTCACCTGAGCCAAAATCAAACGGAATTTTTGCAGGAAACTATCCAACGCCAAAATCATATGTGTTTGGGGTACAGGTATCCTTTTAATCTTTTAAAAAAATTATTTATGAAACGAATAATAAATTATCTCACTATAACCATTACCGCAGCAGTTTTTTTTACTTCGTGTAAAAAGCAACTGAATTTGGAACCCATCAGCAGCATTAGTGATGCCAGTTATTGGAAAACCGCAGACCAGTTTGATGCATTTGTGTCCGGCATTCATGCCAGGTTCAGAAGCCATGTATCAAATATTCAGGCATTAGGAGAATTGCGGTCTGATATTTACGGAACAGAACCTGGCAGTGCCAGTACATTTACCGGCGAAGCTACACAGGGATTGGAGCGTTTTTGGCAACAAAACCTAACATTAGATGCATCTGGGGTAAGTAATTTTGGCGGATTCTATAGCAACATTGCACAATTAAATTTGCTGATTGATAAATTAAGTTCAACTAACGTAGTAAGTACTGCTAACAAAAACTATTACCTCGGGCTGGCATATGGTATGAGGGCTTACTATTATTTTCAATTAAGCCGTGCCTGGGGCAATGTAGTAATATGGACAGGATTATTTAATGATGTTGACCTGACAAATCTGGCAAAAGCGGCATCACCTGCTGCCGATGTTATGGCTTTAGTAAAATCAGACATTGATAAATCAGTTACCAGCTATGGCGCTGACTATTCATTTCGCAATACAAAATCATACTGGAGCAAAGCAGCTACATTAATGTTAAAGGCAGAAGTGTATTTATGGACATCTCAAAATGGAGGTGGTGCCACTGATGCTACTGCAGCACTGAGTTCCTTAACCGATATTCAAACAAATATTCCGGCATTGGCACTGCAATCGAATTTTGCAAATGTGTTCTCCGTTACAAGTCGGGGTAATAGTGAAATTATCTTTGCTGTTCGTAACCTGAACGCAGAAAATTCACTACCATTTTCTGGAACATTTTATCCGCAAACTTCTTTGATTGCAAATTTTCATGACTCATTAAATGCAAGGCAGATGAACAGCGCTACTTTAGACAACTGGGGTGGATTGTTAAGAGCTCCGGTAAGGGTGGCCACCTTCAGGAAGTTTAATAATAGTGATACCCGTAAATGGTTCTCCATTCAATCAGCCTACACAAGACCCAGCCCGGGAGTGTATGTTATTGCAGGTTGTTTTGTTAAGAAATTTGAGGGCGAACAGGTGGCCGGTGTAAGGGTACACAGTAATGATTATCCAATTTACAGATATGCAGACTTACTATTATTGATTGCTGAAGCTAAGGTTCTTTTGGGGCAAAATCCGGCAACAGAAATAAATTTGGTAAGAGCAAGGGCATTTGGGGTCAATTATGTTGCAGGCACCATTGGATTCCCTAATCAGTCTATCGATGCAGATGCAAAACAGGCAATACTCCAGGAACGTTTGTTTGAATTTATTTTTGAAGGTAAAAGGTGGCATGACCTGAGGAGATTTGGAAATAGCTACGTTTTCCAGCACACCAGTGTATTATTATCGGAAGCTTATAAAGTACTTTGGCCGATAGACAGGAATTCATTAACAAATAACCGTGGGCTTGTTCAAACACCAGGTTATCCGGCATTTTAATATGTTATAATTAAGCTATCTCAACAGCATAAGCAGTTAGCAAGCAATCATCCGGGGGTAGTCTTGCTCCCGGTTTTTTTATTTTATTCTATATTACTATGTTACTTTCAATATAATATTATATGGCAATTCAGAAATTAAAGGGCCTGATAGCAGCGCCATTTACACCAATGCACAAAGATGGGTCATTGAATCTTTCACTTATACCGGAGTATTATGCCATGCTGAAAGCAAACGGAGTAACAGGTGCTTTCATTTGTGGCTCTACCGGCGAAGGTGTTTCTATGTCTGTAAATGAAAAAAAGGCTATTGCAGAAGCATGGGCAGCTTGTTCAAAATTTGATAGTGACTTTATTGTAATGCCATTGTTAGGCGGCACCTGCCTTAACGATTGTAAAGAACTGGCTTTACATGCAGGGAAATTGGGTTAGATGCGGTTTCTTTTACATCGCCTTTTTATTTTAAACCAGCCACTGTAGAAATGCTGGCACAAAGTTGTATGGAAGTCGCTTCTGCAGTGCCGGATATGCCTTTCTATTATTACCACATTCCTGTATTAACCGGCGTTGGTTTTCCAATGTTTGATTTATTAAAAGCGATTGATGGCAGGATACCCAATTTTGCCGGTATCAAATACACCCACGAAGATTTTATGGATTTTCTTTCCTGTATCCATTTTCAAAACGGAAAATATGATATGCTCTGGGGTAGAGATGAAAATATGCTGCCGGCATTGTCATTAGGAGCTAAGGCTTCTGTTGGCAGTACGTTTAATTATGCAGCGCCTTTATACTATAACCTGATTGATGCTTTTAATACAGGTGATTTAACCAAAGCTCAATTGCTTCAGCAAAAATCTATAGATATGATTCGGTTGCTGGGCAAATATGGCGGCATTGCAACAGGCAAGGCATATATGAAATTAATCAATTTAGATTGCGGTGAATTTCGACTGCCTGTAAAAAATATGAACAGTGCCGAGTTTGAATTATTTAAAAAAGATGCAGAGCAACTTGGGTTTAATAATTTTTGTTCAAAAAACAAGTTGTATCAGGTATAATAAATTAAAATATATTTTTTGAAAGTATCTTTTATTTTAAATCTTATGTTTTTATCTGTTCCGGCACTGGCACAAAAAAAGCAGCACTATTTGTTGAAGTGGGATGTGGCTGCTGAATTACCAGCCGATAGCGGTCAGCAAACTGCCCTGGGCGTTGCAGGCCCGGTAACAGGCATACATAAGGATAAGCTGTTTGTGGGAGGAGGCGCAAACTTTCCTGTAGCAATGCCGTGGCAGGGGGGGGTAAAAAAATTTCATGCTACTGTTCATCTTTATTCTGCAAAGCATCGTAAACTGAAGTTACTTACAAAATCATTTTCGCTTCCTCAACCTGTAGCCTACGCTGCTTCCTGCAATACACCAAAAGGTGTTTTGTATGCAGGTGGTGAAAGCGAAAAAGGCATCAGTGATAAAGTATGGTTGATGACGTGGGATGAAAAAACGGAAGAAATATTTTTCAAAACGCTTCCTGCACTTCCATTTCCGGTAAGCAATGCCGCAGTTACATTAATTGGCAATACAGTGTATTTAGCCGGAGGTGAAAACGCTGTAAATACATCATCGCAATTTCTTTCGCTTGACCTGAGTAATTTATTCGCAGGTTGGAATAAGCTGGATACTATTCCCCAACCTGTATCATATACTGTAATGGTTGCTGCCCTAAATAAAACAGGCAATAAAATATATTTATACGGGGGCAGAAAGAAAAACAGTAATGGCATCAGCGATTTATACAACAATGTTTTTATGTATGATGTAGTTGCAAACAAATGGGAGGAAAAAAAAGCAATGCCTTATGAGCTAAGTGCCGGAACGGGCATAATGATTAATGCAAACGATATTATTCTGTTTGGCGGTGATAATGGAGTTACATTTCATAAAGTAGAAACATTGATAGCGGCCATCAATGCAGAGAAAGATGAAACGAAAAAACAGCAGCTCATCTTGCAAAAAAATAAACTTCAGTCAGAACATCCGGGTTTTAGTAAAGAAGTTTTGCTGTACAACATTAAAGATGATGCATGGGAAATCATTGACACTATTCCATTTGACACACCTGTTACCACTACTGTAGTAAAATGGAAGTCCCGAATCATTATTCCCTCGGGAGAAATAAAGGCTGGTGTTCGTTCACCAAAAATTCTGGAGGTAAAAATTCAACAGAAGAATAAATGATTCAGTCAAAAAAATATCCCTGGATAGTTGTGGCACTGCTTTGGGTCGTTGCCCTGCTCAATTATATGGACAGGCAAATGTTAAGTACCATGAAGCCTTCCATGATGATAGATATTGCAGAGCTGAAATCGGCCACTATGTTTGGTTATCTCATGGGTATCTTTCTATGGATTTATGGAGCGGTAAGTCCGTTTGCTGGGATGATTGCTGATAAAGTGAATAGGAAATGGTTGATCGTAGGTAGTTTATTTGTTTGGAGTGCTGTTACGTTTGCAATGGGCTATGCAAAAACATTTGACCAGCTATATTGGCTCCGTGCAGCAATGGGTGTAAGTGAGGCATTATATATTCCTGCCGGGTTATCACTCATTGCCGATTATCATTCTGATAAAACAAGGTCGCTGGCGGTTGGTATTCACATGACGGGTTTGTATATGGGACAGGCCCTTGGGGGTTTTGGAGCCACCATCGCTGATAAGTTCTCTTGGCAGCAGGCATTTCAATCGTTTGGCATCATTGGCATTGTATATTCTGTTGTACTCATTTTGTTTTTAAAAGAAAAAAGAAATACTGATACTACAGAAAATATTGTAAAAGAGAAATCATCCGTATTCAAAGGGCTTGGCGTTTTGTTTGTAAACATTTCTTTCTGGATAATCCTATTCTATTTTGCCATACCCAGCTTACCAGGTTGGGGAGTGAAGAACTGGTTGCCGACATTGTTTGCAGAAAACTTAAATATTGAAATGTCAAAAGCCGGTCCATTATCCACTATCACTATTGCGGCATCATCTTTTTTGGGTGTCATCTTCGGCGGCATTTTATCTGACCGTTGGGTACAGAAAAATATCCGTGGCAGAATTTATACAAGTGCCATTGGCCTTGGCCTGACTATTCCTGCATTACTTTTTATAGGGTTTGGCCATTCATTATTTGCTGTTATTGGTTCGGCTTTCTGTTTCGGTTTTGGTTTCGGCATGTTTGATGCCAACAATATGCCGATTCTCTGCCAGTTTGTTTCCAGGAAATACCGTGCTACTGCTTACGGGTTGATGAATATGGTGGGAGTTTTTGCAGGGGCTTTTATCACTGATTTGCTGGGCAAGTCAACTGATAAAGGAAATTTAGGGAAAGACTTTGCCATGCTGGCTGGTATTGTTGCATTGGCTTTGATTATTCAACTTGCATTTTTAAAACCAAAAGCAGCCGAATTTTACGATTAAAGTAATTGAAATGAAAAAAATAATTTCCCTTTTTGTGTTGACTATGGTGGTAATTAAAAATTATTCACAGGGCAATACAATTCCTGTTTTTACTTCAGGAACAGAGGGGCATAAAACATATCGCATCCCTGCGATTGTTTCTCTGCCCAATGGCAATATTCTTGCATTTGCAGAAGGCCGTGTTCATGGCTCCGGTGATTTTGGAGATATTAATATTGTTTTAAAAAGAAGTGTTGATAAAGGAAAAACATGGAGTAGTTTACAAACAATTGTAGATATTGATAAATTACAAGCAGGCAATCCTGCACCCGTAGTTGATGTAACAGACCCTTTATATCCGCAAGGAAGATTATTCTTGTTCTATAATACCGGCAATAATCATGAAGGCGAAGTAAGTAAAGGAAAAGGTTTGCGGGAAGTGTGGTATAAAACTTCTGTTGATGGTGGTATTACGTGGAGTGAAGCGGTTAATATAACCACACAAGTGCACCGGCCCAAACAACCATCAGCAAGCACTGCGTATAATTTCTCAGAAGACTGGCGCAGCTATGCCAATACACCCGGCCATGCCATGCAGTTTCAAAAAGGGAAATACAAGGGAAGGATTTTTGTCGCAGCCAATCATTCTGCAAACGACCCTAAAAAACAATCTGAAGATTATGATGCACATGGATTTTATACCGATGACCATGGCAAAACTTTTCAATTGGGAGCCAGCTTAAATATTCCAGGCAGCAATGAATCAACTGCTGCAGAACTCAGCAATGGAAAACTAATGATGAACAGTCGTAATCAAAAAGGAGATATAAGGGCAAGAATTGTTTCCATCAGTAGCGATGGCGGTGCTTCATGGGACAGCAGTTATTTTGATAAAAACCTTCCTGACCCTATTTGCCAGGGAAGCATCCTTACCATTGGAAAAAAGAAAGGCAAATATATTCTTGCTTTTTGTAATGCAGCCGATGACAAAGAGAAGAGATAACCTTACTCTCGCGAATAAGCTTTAATGATGGACGAACATGGAAAAAATTATTTGTTTTGGATAAAGCGGAAAATGTAAAAGATAATCAGCCTATTCAGATATTGTAAAAATATCAGGCAAAGAAGTGGGTGTGCTGTATGAGAAAAATAATTATTCGCAAATAGTGTTCACTATTGTAAAATGGAAATAAAAAAATTTTTTGAAAAAAATGAATTATTCTAAAAAAGATTTAGTTGCGCTGAAAGAGTTTTATTCAAACCAATTATTAAACGATACGGTTCCCTTTTGGTTTCCCCGTTCATTTGATAAAGAATGTGGCGGTTTTTTATTAATGAGAGATGCAGATGGTTCATTGATTGATGATGATAAAGCCGTGTGGATTCAGGGAAGGGCAACCTGGATGCTATCAACTTTATACAATACAGTTGAAAAAAAACAGGAATGGCTTGATGGAGCTAAACTTGGTTATGATTTTTTAAACAAGCATTGCTTTGATACCGATGGGCAGATGTTTTTTCATGTTACAAGAGATGGGAGACCCATTCGGAAAAGAAGATATTTTTTCTCTGAAACATTTTATGTAATAGCTGCTGCTTCTTATGCAAAGGCAAGTGGTGATGAAGAAGCCGCCAATAAAGCAAGATTTGTTTTTGGAAAATGTATTGAATATGCAACTACACCGGGGCTGTTGCCAACAAAATTTACAAACACAAGGCCATCCAAAGGTATTGGTGTGCCAATGATCATGATAAATACGGCGCAACAATTAAGAGAAACAATTGGCGACCCCCGCTGCGATGAATGGATAGAGAAATGGATGACTGAAATAGAAAGGGATTTTGTAAAAGACGATATTAAATGTGTGATGGAGCAGGTGGCGCCGGATGGCAGCATTATTGACCACATAGACGGACGGACACTCAACCCCGGACATGCTATGGAAGGCGCCTGGTTTATTTTGCATGAAGCAAAACACCGCAATAATGATAAGCAATTAATTGACTTAGGATGCCGGATGCTGGACTATATGTGGGAACGGGGATGGGATAAAGAATATGGCGGTATTTTATATTTCCGGGATGTGTATAATAAGCCGGTACAGGAATATTGGCAGGATATGAAAATGTGGTGGCCGCATAACGAAGTAATCATTGCAACATTGCTTGCTTATTTAATGACGGGTAATGAAAAATATGCACAATGGCATAAGATGGTGCATGATTATGCCTATTCACATTTTCATGATAAAGAAAATGGAGAATGGTTTGGCTACCTGCATCGGGATGGCACAGTAGCACAACCGGCAAAAGGAAACTTATTCAAAGGGCCTTTTCATTTGCCACGGCAGGAATGGTATTGTATGCAGTTATTGAATGAATATTTGAAGTGATATGCAGTTAATTATTTTCATACTGCTTTTTTTTCCGCTTCCTGTCTTTTCGCAACTGGAGATTGCTAAAATATTTTCCTCCAATATGGTTCTGCAGCGGGATATGCCAATTCCTGTGTGGGGTAAGGCTGTTCCCGGAAGTAAAGTAGAAATTAGATTGGGCACTATAATAAAAACTACCATTGCTGCTAAGGATTCAACATGGAAACTGTATCTGTCAAAACAACCAGCCACTCACCATCCACAATCTTTATTCATTAGCAGTGGTGATACTGCTGTACAATTTCATAATATTCTTTTTGGCGATTTATGGCTTTGCATCGGTCAGTCAAACATGGAATGGCCAATGATGAAGGAGGTGCATTATAACGAAGAAATAAGAAAAAGCAATCAACAGCTACTCCGTTTTTATAATCCAACCTATGCCGGTAAAAATATTTTTGGAACAAAATTTACCGATTCAGTTGCTGCGATGCTTACAGCTGAAGCATTTTATAAAGGCCATTGGCAAACCTGCGACAGTAATTCATTTAAATTAATGAGTGCGGTTGCATATTATTTTGGAAAGCAAATAACAAATGAAACAAATATTCCCGTTGGGCTGATAAATTTGGCCATCGGGGGAGCACCACTGGAAACATTTATCAGCACAAATACATTAATAAGCAGTAAACAGTTTTCAGAAAAAATAAAAGTGGACTGGCTTGTTAATGATGTGCTGCCTGTTTGGATAAGAGAAAGAGGAAAACAAAATGTTGGTAGTTTAAAAAATGTTCCTAATGATGAATATGGAAACAATCATGCATTTAAACCAGGGTTTGCTTATGAAGCTGGTATTGCACAAATATTGAATATGCCCATCAAGGGAGTTCTTTGTTACCAGGGCGAAAGTAATGCACAGGAAATAGAAAGAGTAAACGAATATGCAGCATTATCAAAATTGATGATAGATGATTACAGGGAAAAGTGGAAACAAACAGACCTGCCCTTCTATTTTATTCAGCTTTCATCCATTGATACAGTAAATTATAAAGGCCATCTCTGGCCGCAGTTCAGAAATGAGCAAAGAAAAATGCTTCAACTGATTCCGAATAGTGGCATGGTGGTGTGCAGTGATATTGGTTTTAGAAATGATGTGCATCCCACCAATAAAAAAGTTGTTGGTGAACGATTGGCAAGATGGGCATTGAATGCTACATATGGTAAGGCTATAATCCCCTCAGGCCCGTTGCCAATAAAGGCTAGGTATGAAAACGGGAAAGTGATTATCAAATTTCAACACCGGGCTATGGGGTTAAAAACTTCTGATGGAGGTTCACTAAAAGGGTTTTCAGTTGATAGCAAAAATGAAATTGAAGCCAAATTTGGCGACGGCGGGATTACGATTTTTGTAAAAAGAAAACCGCAATATGTTTATTACGGGTGGCAACCTTTTAGCAAAGGAAATCTAATAAACTCAGAAGCATTACCAGCCTCAACATTTAAAATTAAAGTACTGTGAAGAAAATATGTTTTTTTATTTTGCTATCTTTTTTTACGTTTTCGGTAAAGGCGCAAATTAAACTTCCTGTTTATCCTGACTCTTTATTTTCCACATACTATCATCAACGGGTTTCACTTTTTAATGCTTTGCCACAAACTGAAGGAGATATTATTTTCCTTGGCAATAGTATTACAGATGGCGGTGAGTGGAGTGAATTGTTCGCCGATTTAAAAATTAAAAACAGAGGTATCAGCGGAGATAACACCGCCGGAGTATTAAACAGATTAGCTGAAATATATAAACGCAAACCTGCAAAAGTTTTCTTATTAATTGGCACAAATGATTTAGCAAGAAATATTTCTCCGGATAGTGTGGTTAAAAATATTTTATGGATTGCTTCATTGATTAAAGAAAAATCGCCACAAACGAAGTTGTATGTACAAAGTATTTTTCCTGTAAATGAGAAATTCGGAAAATTTTCCGGGCACACATCAAGAAAGCAGCAGATTGTTGAAGTAAATAAATTGCTATGGGAGCATTCAACACAATATGGTTATGATTACAAGGATGTTTTTTCATCATTAACTGATAGTTCCGGAAGACTAAATACTGCATACACAAATGATGGATTGCATTTAACCGGCGAAGGTTATCTTAAATGGAAAGAAACCATATATAATGAAGTATATGATTTTCCGTCGTTAATTCCTTTGCCGGAAAATCTCACATGGATAAACCAAAAGGTTTCTTTATCCGGCTTTCGGGTTATTGTTGCAGAAAACCCGGCATTAAAAAATGAAGCGCTGTTATTACAAAAACTATTTCAAGATATAAAATACAACTTAGCATAACTAATAAAAAAGCAATATCAAAAAACATTATTCATTTGCAACTTACCAACGAAATTGAAAACAGAGAAGGTTATCAGTTATTAATAAAAACAAATGGCATAGCTATAAAAGCTAAAACGCCGGCAGGATTTTTTTATGCCATACAAACACTAAAGCAATTAATAACAGGCAAGCAAATTCAATGTGCCGAGATAAATGATTCACCTGCCTTTTCCTTTCGTGGCTTTATGGTGGATGTTGGAAGAAATTATCAATCTATCAAACAGCTAAAACAGCAGATAGATGTAATGGCAGCCTATAAGTTAAACATCTTTCATTTTCATCTTACAGAAGATATTGCCTGGCGGTTGCAAAGCAAAAGATATCCGCAATTAACTGACGCAAAATATATGCTTCGCAATCCCGGTAAATTTTATTCGCTTGCGGAAGTAAAAGAATTAATTGCTTATTGCAAAGAAAGAAAAATTACACTCATTCCGGAAATTGATATGCCTGGGCACAGCGCAGCATTTAAAAGGGCAATGGGAGTTGATATGCAAAGTGAAGAAGGGATTGTTATCTGTAAAAATATTTTAACTGAATTGTGCAGGGAGTTAGATGTGCCTTATGTACATATTGGAGGCGATGAAGTTAAAATTACCAATCAGGAATTTCTTCCCCAAATGATTGCGTTAGTAAAATCATTTGGCAAAAAAGTAATTGCATGGGACCCCGGGGGAAATGTGCCTGAAGGGACAATTTTACAAATGTGGAATGGGAAAACTGTTGCCAAAACAAATTTCCCTGCAATTGATTCAAGACATTTATACCTGAATCATTTTGACCCGCTTGATGGTGTGGTGGCCACATTCAATCACCAGGTTTGTGATGCAGCAAAAGGCGATGAAAATAAATTGGGCGCCATATTGTGCAATTGGCCCGACAGAAGAGTAAGTAACGAAGAAGATTTAATAACGATGAATGCTGTTTATCCGGCTATGCTAACTTTTGCTGAGCGATGCTGGCAAGGTGGCGGATGGAAAAACTATTTATCAGATATAAGTTCACCGGGCAATGAACGGTACACTGCATTTGTTGAGTTTGAAAATCGTCTACTGGAACATAAATCACTTTATTTCAGTAATCTTCCTTTCCCTTATGTAAAACAGTCAAGTATTGAATGGAAGTTGGTTGGGCCTTTTGATAATAAAGGAAAAACAGAAACGGTATTTTATCCCGAAGCCACTTCTTTTACAGATACTGTACAACTAATAAATTATCCTTCAGTTTATGGAGGTACTATCTGGTTACGGCATTTTTGGCATCCAATGATTCAGTCACATTTAGATAACCAGAAAGATAGTTCAACCTATTATGCTATAAGAAAAATATGGAGCAACGAAGCCGGGGTGAAAAATTTCTGGATTGGATTTAATAACATTTCCCGTTCACCGGCAACCGACTCTCCCCCTGCTGGGGCATGGGATAATAAAGGAAGTGCCGTTTGGGTAAATGGGCAATTGATTGTTCCACCAAAATGGAAACGGGGTGGTCAAAAAGGAGATTCTGAAAAACCATTGAATGACGAAAATTATGAATACAGAGAGCCGGCAAAAATATTTTTACAAAAAGGGTGGAACAATATTTTGCTAAAAGCACCTGTTGCAAGTTTCAATGGCGAATGGCAAAATCCGGTAAAATGGATGTTTACATTTGTGGAATTAATAGATTGAATAGGATTATAACATTAACGCACTGTACTTCATTTGCTTTCATATGTTGTTTTCATTTGTTTGCTTTTGTTTAACTTTTTGTGTTGTCCATTTGTTGCCCAATCTTTTCCATAGTCATCAAAATGTATTGCTATCAATGTATTATGAAATAGGGTTACAATCTGTATCGGAAAGTAAATTTCGAGAAGCTATCTCAAAAGTATTTTTACCACTTAGATTCAGAGTTTAGTAGCAACACAGAGTGTTAATATTCTGATTTTTTTGTGTAACTCATTTTCTTTGCTACTCTATATCTATATTAATATGTTTGTTTTTCGAGATAGCTTGTTCTTTTAAAACTATCTCTTTTTCTTTTGCAGAACGGAGTATGAGTGTTATTTTTAGGTCTGATTTTTTAGTATTCATTTCTACAATTCGATACCATCTTTTCTCAATTCATTGCACTTGTCATTTTAAATGCTGGTAGGTAATCTCATTTTTGTTTTATAAAATTATAAAACATGAAAAAAGAAATATTTATTCTGCTGATAGCTCTTTTACCATTTCTGTCACAGGCTCAATTGGGTGGCTTCATTAACAAAGTAAAAAACAAGGTAAACCAAAAGGCAACCCAGCGGATTGACAACAAAGTGGATAAGGCCATTGATAAAACCCTCGATGAAATAGAGGGAAAAAACTCAGGCACTTCATCATCTTCATCACCTGCTGTTGAAAATATTCCGGTTAAAAAGGATGAGGCAGTAAAAAGTTTTTCCAAATACGATTTTATACCCGGAGAAAAAATTTTGTACGCCGAAGATTTTACACAGGAAGCCATTGCAGAATTACCAACAGGCTGGAATACCAATGGCAGCGGCGAAGTGGTAACACTGGATAATTTTACCGGCAAATGGCTGCGGCTGCATAACCCATTTATTTATCTTACTAATAATACAAAAGAGTTTAGCGGAAATTATACGGCGGAGTTTGATGTAATACTTCAATTAAAAAATAACGGATGGATGTACCCTGCTTTTTCCACCGGCTTTTTTGCAACTAATGGCGAGCCGGGTACTGATAATAATTTTCTGAAAGAATATGATAAATATGCAGCCGTAATGGCAACTATTTATCCCGAAGAAAGAAGTAACAGCCGGGTGCTTGTAGAATCGTTTAAAGAAGATGCCGGTTATTTTAAAAGCGAACCTAAAAACTATGGTGAACTGGAAAAATATTATGGCAGACCAGTTCACATAGCAATTCAGGTACAAGGGCAGCGCTTTCGCATGTGGATTAACGAAACAAAAGTATTTGATGTACCCAGGGGGATTGATACAACCTATAAAATGAATCAGTTATTTTTTAAAGTTGGGCAAACAAACTATAAAGAAGAACAGTATGGTGTCTATATCAGCAACATAAAAGTTGCAACAGGTTTGCCCGATACAAGGCATAAATTGATAGAGGAGGGAAAATTTTCCACCACCGGTATTTTGTTTGATGTAAACTCAGCTACTATAAAACCCGAAAGCAATGGCGTATTGAAAGAAATTGCTGATGTATTAAAACAATATCCCTGACACCAAAATTAAAATTACAGGCCATACCGATAGTGATGGCAGCGATGCCGCTAACCTGGAACTCTCAAAGAAAAGGGCAGCAGCCGTAAAACAAGCCCTGGCAACAGATTTCTCCATAGATATTACAAGAATGGAAAGTGATGGTAAGGGAGAATCAATTCCGGTTGGCGATAACAAAACCAAGGAGGGCAAAGCGCAAAACCGCAGGGTGGAATTTATCAAACTATAAAATGAAAACCATCGTAAACGTAGATGCCGCCTTAATAAAAGGCGGCTTTTTTTATTTCTGCATCACCTGTGACAAAACTTACCCGTTTCAAAAAAAATAAAACACAACAGTTGATTACAGGAAAATATCAATTCACACAGCATACACTTTCTTCCGGCGGTTTTGCAAACCATCTTTGACTTTTAAAACAATAAAAAATTAATTATGAAAAAGCAATCATTCATCAAACGCAGCACTGCTTTACGGTTTTCTGCATCACTGTTTATTATGGCTGTATTCAGTTGCGCTCTTTTATCTTTTACTGCAAATAAAATAGCAGACGATTTTTTAAAGCAGCTCGGCATTACAAAAACAGATGCTGATAAAAAAATTACCGAAAATATTTTGGGCGGATTTGTAAATACTTACGGATTAAAGAATATAAAAAATATTGCTACAGGCAACCGTTCAGGTATTGCCAAAGATCTGCTGGCTTATACTAAAAAGCATACAGCAAGCCTTGCATTCAGTGCAGCATATAATAATTTAAGAAATAATAATAAGCCAGTGATGCATAAGGTTACTACTCCTGAAGAAAACAGGAAGCAGACAATTGCAGAAAATGAAAAAGCAGTAGCCAGCATGGAAAAATTAGTGAAAACAGCAACTGCACAAACAAAAGCCCCATTTGAACAGGCACTGGCAGATGCAAGAAAAAACCTGAAAGAAGCACAAGACCCCAACAACAAGCAGCTTGCAGCTTATGAAAAAAATTACCCGGCGCTGCAAAAACAATTTCAGGATAGTTATGACAATGAAATAAAGGAATGGGAAAAGAAATATCCGGCAAACCAAATGCTATTTGTAAAAAAACAATTGCTGCAGTTTATGGAAGAAACAAAAGACATTGATTTTTCCGCAGTGCTTACAGACAAAAATGGAAAGAAAATATTTATAAATCCTTTGTATGAAAGGAAAAGCAAAAACTGGAAAATGGCATTCAGAGCTGGAAAAGATGTGGTGGAAAATTCAAGAGCATTTGTGCAAACATGGATTAACGAAATAAAATAATTAACTGCGGCACTACAACCGCATAAAAAACAAAACAATGAAAAAAATACTCATGCTGCTCATAGCAGCTCAAACCATGGCAACTGCCGGTTGCTCTAAAAAAAACGATATTACCCTTTCCTGTTCCTGAAACTGCAAATGGCATTGTAAAAGGTGTAGTTAAATATGCCGACGGCTCTCCGGTTACAAACGCTAAAGTAGTAATTGAAAATACCATCCTTTATGCATCTTATGTATATGCCACTACTAATGCAAAAGGCGAATATTCCGTAGCCGTTCCCATTGGCAGCTGGAAGGCATCGGTACAAATTGAAAAAGAGTTTTTAGGAAAAAAATATAAGTATGATTTGCATCCTGATAACCCAAACGCTTTTGCAGGTTTTGACGGAGCGGTAAGAAATTTCACCTGGAAAATAAGCGGTGCAAAGCCTGATGTTGGTTACTATGGTTCACCCGTTAAAGCCTACGGCGAATTATTATCTTTTATAAATATGCCCGATGTGGAACTGACACTTACACCTGATGGTGTATTAATAGATGGCAGCGCCGGTGCTGTTATTAAAAAAAGACTGGTGGATGTAGGCGGCGGCGAGTACGGAATTGATGATGTGCCAATTGGAAAATACACCATCACTGCAAGGAATGCCGTTACCAATCAGCCACTTGAAATACGCATCCGCAATACCGGTAATTATGCAAACGCAGTAAGCGGAATTTTCAATTCGGATTACCCAGTTACCGAGTTTCCTTTATCATATTGTAACCGAAGTAAAATAATCATCATGAAAAAAATAATTTCAATTGCACTCCTTTCCTTTTATGTCTTCACCGTTTCAGCACAGGTAACAGACACTTCTTACCATTTACTTTGGTACAAAGGAAAAAAATTAAAGGAAAATGTTTTGCTTACAACAAAAGCAGACACGGTAAGTTTCAATCCCGTAAAAGGAACTATAAAGGTGGATAGCAAATCCGGCCGGGGTAAGCAGTTTGATGATATGCTCCGGGAACTCAACAAAACACCTCAGCGCATGAGGGAAATGGTGAGCCGATTAATGACGGGGCTTCCTAAAGATGCTATGCCTGCTGTACTCTATAATGTTAGCAGCGCCTATAATGAAATTAAAGAAGAATATATTCCTATACTAAGTAACACATTCACAATCCCCGAATTTCAGTTACCTGAAGTAACAACTGCAATACCTGGCAATGGGCCTTCGATGGACGAAGATTATTTTGCCGTTGACCCTTTTGATGGAATAATAAAAGAATTATACGATTACATGGACGAACATAGAAATGACAAATTTAACGCTTCGGAGCTGCCTGTGCCCCCGGTTTTTAACTTTGAATATTGTTACTCATGCGATATCGAAAAAAAAGAGGCATATAATACTGAACTGGAAAACTTCAAAAACGATTTTGCAAACATTGATGACGATAAAGACATTTTGCAAAAAACACTCAGTACATCCAGGCAGGCAGGCCTAACACTTTCGGCAAAAGAAAATGAAGCAGTACAAAATAAACTAAGACCGGTAATAGAATTTATCTGGAAAAGGATATCCCAAAAGACAAGGGTTTTAATGGATAAGTATTTTGATGACCCCCAACGCTGCCATGCAGTATTGCAGCTTGCCCTCTCTGCAGAAAGGCAAAACCAAATGACCGGGGTGGGTGAACCAATGCCCGAAGGTTTCTTTTTTCATGCCCTTACAACGGTAGTAAAATATATCAGCAAAGCAATGGATGAAAAAAACTACCCGGTGGCACTAAACCTGAATTTGATATTAAGTCTGGAAAGGCAATTTCAGCTATTTGGTGGCACAGCACCCGATAATTTTCTTTCAAAAGCATTTCATTTTAACCAGTTTAAATTGAATATGAATATATCGGCAAAAGTGATTGGCGATGGAGGGTATCAGTTAGCGCAAGTAAAAGGTGACAATTGGTTTAGTGCATTTCCAGATTCAACCTGTCACTTAATATGGGTACAGGTTGGCCCCTTCATTAATAAAACAAAAGTTGATTTGCTGGCTGCTGAATTAAAAGGTAATGGTGGAGAAATACCTTATGTAGGAACAAAAATTTGGAACAGTGATATTCCAACCATTAAAATTGATTTTTGCAGAAGGGATAATCTTGTTGATAGTATTACAGCTTATCCATTTCATCCGGAAGGGTTTAAGGAATTATGGAATATGCCCAAGATGGGGCCAATGAATATGGCACTGATGAATAATGTACTCGTAAATTGTTTTATTGATGTGGCAAGGGCAAAACAAGATGCAGCGAAATTTAAGAATAACGCTAATGTAGAAAAATTAAAAACTGAAATGCTGGCGCAATACCAGCAGATGATGAATAACTATAAGTCGGGTAATTGGGCTATGCCTGAAAGAGCAAGCCTGAACGAGCTAAGCAGTATAGCAAAGGGTCAGCAAAACAACAATAAGATTTCAGAAATTATACATTCCGCTAATCCGGGAAGATACATTTTTGAACCAACCGTACACAACAAAGAAAAGGTTGTTTTAAAAGAGCGGTTGAACGGTAAAGAAATCTTTCCTGCCAACAGAGCTACGGAATATGCTTTTTTTCATCTCACACTGGAGCATGACCCCGATGGGCCTTATCCTTTTGCGAAGTAAAATTTACCGGTTATAAAAATTGAAATCATGCAAACAAAAATAATTCTCCTGCTCTCCATTCTTGCCTATAGTGTTATAGTTGGGCAATCATACATGTATATCGTTGCTTTAAAAAATGTGCAATCAGATATGGGAGGTGGCTCCTATGTTCAACTAAGAAAATTACTGGATATAAATTTCAGAGCCAATTACAAATACGCTGTGTATGCAGCATTAATTATGAGTCTGCTGCTTGTATTGATAAATATAAAATCATCCAATAGTTTACTGTTTATAATGTCTGTTGTTTCCTTTCTTGCATTGATAACAGATTTATTGCTGATGCTAAAAGGCAATATGCCAATCAATAATCTTATCAATACCTGGACTCCCGTTCATTATCCCGACAACTGGGCTGAGTACCGGGCTAAATGGCTGCAGATTTTTCTTTACCGTGAGATAGCCACGATAACCGGATTTGTTAGTTTGGTTATTGGGGCTGTGTTTGGAATAAAGTAGTCTTTTAATAGTTAGCTTTACACTATATTATCCTTAAAAGCTTTGGCCACTGCTTCTGATTTAGAATTTACATGCAGCTTTTCATAAATCTTTTTAATATGGCTGCGAACTGTATCAATGGCAATAAACATTTCAGCGGCAATCATTTTATAACTGTAGCCATTTACCAAAAATTGTAAAACCTGTTTTTCTCTTTCAGAAAGATTGTAGTCTGTGTGCACGGGGTCGTTGATTTCAGAAAACATTTTCAATACCTGTGCAGCGATGGAAGATGTCATCGGCGCACCACCTGATGCAGCTTCGCTGATATACTCAAGTAATTTGGCCGGAGGGGTTTTCTTTAATACATAACCATTGGCACCAGCTTTTAATGTTTCAAAAACATTTTTATTATCATCAAATACCGTAAGCATTAAAATTTTTACATCTGTATTTACTTTCCGTATCAGTTTCAATCCATCAATACCATTCACACCCGGCATGTCAATATCCATCAGTATCACCTGTGGTTTCCAGGCTTCCACTTCATCCACTACATTAACGCAGTTTTTATAAGCGGCCAGCACTTCATATCCATCCGAGCCATTGATAAGCATGGAAAGCCCTTCTCTCAACTGGGGATTGTCCTCGTATATCAGAATCTTAATCATCTCTTATTATTAGTTTAAAGTTATTACTCTTTTTGCCATAAGCCTGCCACATATTCATGTGAAGTAAATCCGATTTTATTGCTTTCCCTTTATCATTGCCAGCTTTTCCATAGAATTTTTACCGATGGGTCCCTTCGGGTCTTTGCTGATGGCGATTTCGAAATATTTTATCGCTTCTTCTTTTTTACCCATGTAATTTAAGCTTTCAGCATAGCTGTCAAAGGCATTCGCTGAATTTGGAAAACACTGAACGTTTAAATAAAAAAACCTGCTGGCTTCATTCAGTTTATCTCTCATCAACAGTGAATAAGCCATATCATTTATTTTTTCTTCCAGTTCATTTTTGCAATACCGGTGTAAGGGGTTTTCCAGGTATTTTTTTGTAATAGTTAAAGCTTCCGCCATATTTCCTGCTGTAATCAAATTTTTAATTTTTTCATCAATTCGTTTTTCCTCTTTGTAGTTTAAAATAATATTTATAGCTGAATCATATCCTGCCTTGTAATTTTCAAAGCTCATCTCAGCAGCTAACCCTGCTGACGTCCATTGACGTTTATCCCTGGGGTCCATATTTTGCCACCACAACCAACTAAGGTTTACATTCAGTTTGCTAAGGGGCAATACTTCTGTTTTTATATCTCCCCAGTAATTTACATTCTCTGCTGTGGGTTCTCCAACAAAAATGGCTTCGGTATATTTTTCCAGTTCATTCGTAAGATTTTGTGCTGCAGAAAAAGTCGCAGCGCCTGTAATAACAAACAAATGACCGTATCTGTTTATTTTTTTAGATTGAATGATACTGGTGATAGCAGACTTGTTGAGATAATTATTTCCGCCTCCATTCAAACGGATGTCCAAAACAAATTTGTCTACTTCATTGCTGTCAATAAACAGAAATACTTTTTCAAAAAAATTGCTAATAGTTTCATCGCCTCTCTCCACTACAGCAATATGACGGACATAAACGGTTTTGCTTTCCTTGAGGTATTCAAAATATCGGAGCTTACCCGGCTCTTTTAACCATGGCGCTGAAGCTGGCTTGTTGAAATGTTCATACGCATCTATCCATCCTTTCGGTACAAATAGTCCGTCATTGAATGCAAA
This sequence comes from uncultured Chitinophagaceae bacterium, assembly GCA_963814445.1. Lineage (GTDB taxonomy): Bacteria > Bacteroidota > Bacteroidia > Chitinophagales > Chitinophagaceae > Ferruginibacter. The sequence continues at coordinate 8,414 of CAWFCU010000003.1, read as the reverse complement.
ATCAGGATAATCTGTTTTCTTTATTGTAAAATTTCTTTCGGTTCCATCTTTAATGTATATAATATTGGCTGACTCTGCATTTTCAGTAATTTGTAATGCCTGTAAGATTTCAGGAATCCGTAAATAATAATGCAGATGGCTTTTAAAATATTGTTCGTTTTCCCAAGGTATCACAGTATGCATTCTTTTAAGCACTTCATCAATTGATGTATTCCCGATTTTCAGGATTCGTCCTCCCAGCGCCTCTTTATAAGAAGTGTCAATTTGCTGTATAAAAAGTCCATCACTGAAAGGAGAAACAGTAAACGGAAAAAAATGAAACATTGGGCTCAGGTTGTTTTCGTTCTCTCCTGTATTCATGTGTACAAGTGTATGCCCGATTCTGAACATAGCTACTAAGCGAATAAATCCTACCCTGATTTCATTTTCTGTAAGATGTGGAATTTGTTTTTGAAACGCAGCTACTGCGCTGTCAAATTGCCTGGCAGTAACATTATAAAAGAGATTGGAATAATTGCTATGGATTTTCTTTTGCAGGTAGCTTAAATCACTTTGCCATTGTGATGCTGTTAATTTTATTTGTGCATAACCGGAGCTGTGAACAAAAAATAATAAACAAAGAATGAATGAAACTTTCCAGACCGCTTTCCAGGTTCTCATTTGAAATAATTTAGAATGTAAAATTATCTCTACGGACAAGGTAAGACAATCACATAAGCATGTGTATTTACTGAACCGGCATATTCAAAGTTACCTGTGTCCCTTCACCCGGTTTTGATTGTATGGAAATTCTTCCTTTCATCGCTTCGGCCCGTTTCTGCATATTAGAAAGCCCATTGCCGCTATCGGCCTTGTTTACATCAAATCCAATTCCATTATCCTGTACATTCAATAACAACCTGTGCTGGTGTAAAGAAATATGAATAGAACATTTACTGCAACGGGAATATTTCGCTACATTATTTACCGCTTCTTTAAAAATGAGGAAAAAATCTCTTCTGGCTTCCATATTCAGTTTTATATCGTTTACTTTTTCATCTACTTTAAAATCCAATTCAATATCTTTTGCTTCTAAAATACTTGTGGCAAACTCTCTCATCCTCGCAGTTATTTTTTGCATACTGTCGTTAGCAGGTTTAATGCTCCACACAATATCATCCATGGCTTCCATCATCCGCTGGCTGTTATCACTTATTTTACCAATGTATTCACTTGCTTTAACCGGATCATCCGCTATTTTTGTTTTAGTCATGGTGCTAAGGATGTTAATGGTACTGAGTACTGAGCCCATATCATCGTGCAGGTCACGGGCAATACGGTTGCGGATAAGTTCTCTTTCCTTTCTTCTTCGCAGCCGTAGGAGGTAGATATAATAAAGCACTCCGCCAATGATACTTAAAGAAAGCACTATAAACCACCATCTTAAATACAGGGGTGGCTGTATAAAAATGCGGAAGCTGGTAATGTTTTTACATTCAATACCGTCCTGTGAAACACATTTTACATTGAAAGTATAATAACCGCCGGGCAAATAAGTATAGATGGCTTCCTGGTTATTCTCGGCTCGTATCCAGTTTTTATCAATACCCTCCAGCTTATAATAATATACCGGTTGGTTGTACATAATATTTCCTAACGATGCAAACTGGATACTGATATAATTTTGTGAATGTTTCAGACTGATTTTATTGTCTTTTTTCAGCAAGCTGTCAACAGAAAAAGTTTTATCAAAAATGCGGAAACCGCTGATCGTAACATCAGAAGGGGTTGCTGTTTCATCAACTCTTTCAGGATTAAAATATACCAGGCCCCTTGTATTTCCAAATACCATTCGGCCATCTTTTAATTTTAGTGCAGCTTGAAATTGAAAGCCTCTTTCAGTTATTCCGTCTACAGATTTATAATTATGAATTCTTTTATCGGGCAAATGAATTTTTGAAATACCCTCGCTTGTAGTAAACCAAAGGTTGCTTTTATCATCAGCAAGCATGCTCCAAACAAAGCCACCTGGCAACCCATCAGCTTCAGTAATATGGCTGAATGTTTTTTTACTTACGCTGAATAAGTCAATCCCTTTATCTGTGCTGATAGCCAGTGTATCTTTACTGATAGGCACTATAGCGGTAAGCAAGTTACTCCCGATACTTTGAGGGTTATTATCATCATGTTTAAATTGTTCAATAATTTTTTCAGTAACAATATCAAGATGAAGCAATCCACCACTTCCCGTAGTCATCCACAAATCACCATTAGTGCCTTGTAAAATAGCAAGTATCCAATCGTATTGCTGTTTTATATCTGAACGAAAAATAATTGTGCGAAATTTGTTTGTCTTTCTTTCCCATTTTACAAGGGTGGTCCTTTGTGTGCCAAACCAGATATTGCCGTCTTTGTCTTCCATTATACTTCGTATGGTGTGTGCCTCAAACTCAGGAGGGCTCATCCTGATTACTTTGCGGCTTATTGGATCCAGCCGGATAATATTCCCGTATTGGCAACCAATCCATATGATACCTCTGCTATCCTGCATTCCGGTCCAGGAATGCCTCTGATTCCAATTCATCTTTTTATCTGATGGATTATAACCGTACAAAGGCTTTAACTGGTTAAATGAACTGTCGTAAAAAGTAATTCCATCGTCACCCCAGCAAGTTGACAGAATATGCCCATCAGCATTTTGCAATAACCCGGTTATATTTGCATCTGTTGTTTTTTTTCCCCAGTATGACCATACTCCGTTTAAAGTAGTAAAATATTGCCGGCGGGGATTAAAGCTATACAAGCCAAGATCAGACATTATCCAAATAGTTCCATCTGCATCTTCATACATATTGCCGATTTCATTAAAATCAATCCCATAAAGACTCTTGCGTTTAGTCGGCACTTCAATCACACCATTTAAAACAGTATCAAATCTCCCCAATATAGTGCCATAATAGGCCCAGGTGGTACCCAACTGATCGGTAACAAACTTTGCTAAGTCAATATTGGTAAAAAATTTAACCGGGGCCAGCTCATTTTTCCGGAGATCATAGCGGTATGATATTGCAGCGCTGTTACCTGGCACCCACTGGGATGTCCAGAGTATTCTGTTTCTATCCAAATAAATACGATTACAATAGTCGGCAAAATCCTTATCTTCAAAACATTTGAGTAACTCCGGATTGTTTTTCCTATGGAGATAAATTTTATTTTTGGAATCATAAACTACACACCCTTTATCCGTAGCCAGCCAGAAGCGGCCTTCATCTTCAACCATACTGTATGCTTCTGAAAAGAATTTGGGCCAGATACTTGTGTAAGGTGTAAAAATATTTTTAATGGTATCCAAAACAAATAGCCCGTCTTTTTCAGCCACCATCCAAATCAAACCTTTGCTATCCTGGAAAAATGATTTTATGCTAAGGGTTTTTTTAGTGGGGTATTCAACAGGTATTTTTTTGAAATTTCTGTGAACCGAATTATAAACACAAGGATAACCTCCGGCATTCATCCACAACCTTTGCCGATTGTCTTCCATTAAGCAGCCAACATTATTGCTGGGAAGAGAAGTGCTGTCATTTACGTTATTATGAAAACTTAACATCCGGTTCCCGTCAAACCGCTGCAGCCCGTTAACACTGGAAAGCCAGTAATAACCCTGCCGGTCTTTAATGATTGAATGAATCAAGGTAGCAGACAGTCCATTTTCTTTTGTGAGGCGGTTAAAAACAATTTCGCCGGGTTGGGCAAATGCTGGTTGTAATGAAACGAAACATAAAAGCAGCAGGAACAATTTATTTTTTGTACCCGGCTCCGGGAATCCTATTTGACTTTTGTTGCGTCGCACTCTTGTACTTTTTGTTCGCTATTCAGCTTCTCAAATTTAAACAAGAATCCCTGTTTATTTATCATGTCATTTCCAATATCACACATTTATGTGTGTCTGGTATGTGGTATAAGAGCACAATCTTTCGTCGTAAAAACCTGCCAGTCAGTATTTCATTAAGAAAATCATACAATTCCCTCTTTCCCTTTTTCACATACAGATGCGATTGTACAGGGTCTGCTTGCAGATGATATTTGTGTCATCATTAAATTTTTAAAAAATGTTGAACAAAGTGAAATCCCGCTTTGCGGGAAAAAAGATAACGCTTTCAATTATGCTGATTGCTTTATCAGCAACATTTGTTTCGGCTCAGGGTATTTTGAACAAAATAAAAAACAGGACAAAAAACACTGTTGAAAACCGGACGGTGAATAGTGTTGATAAAAAGGTAAACAAAACGCTGGATGAAATAGAAGGAAAAGATAGTCCTCCAAAAACGGGTATGCAGAAACCAACTTCCGATACGGATGGTAACGAAAACAGTCTTACCAGTTATTCAAAATATGATTTTGTACCCGGCGATACGGTTTTATATGCCGAAGATTTTGCCACAGAAAACATCGGCGAATTACCGGTTGGCTGGAATACTAACGGTAAGGGAGAAGTGGTAACCCTGAATAATTTTGGCGGCAACTGGCTGAAGCTGGGAGAAAGAAGTGTTTTTCTTTCCGGCAATAAAAAAGAGTTCACCAAAAATTTTACTATAGAATGCGACCTGATATTTCAACTGGAAAATGCAGGGCCCTGGTGGCCAAGGCTCGGTATAGGTTTTCTTTCAAGCGGAGAATTGACACCCGACGATAATTCATTGTTAACACAGTATAATAAGTATCAGTCAAGCCGTATACATTATACAGCAAGACTAGATGGCGGCTCCTGGGACTTTTCTTCTGACCTCAATGGGGGAGGTTATGTAAAAGGGTCAACGGTAAAAACCCCTTCATTAAAAAATTATTTCAATAAGATAGTGCATATGGCCATGCAGGTACAGGGAAAACGACTGCGTATTTGGTTGAATGGAGAAAAATTATACGATATGCCTTCGGCTGTTGCGGATCAATTTCCCAGCAATCAATTTTTCATTGAAGTGTCACCCATTTCTGATCCCCGGTATGCTTATTATATCAGCAATATAAAAATAGCCACCGGCCTGCCCGATACAAGACATAAACTGATTGAAGAAGGAAAATTTTCTACTACCGGAATTTTATTTGATGTAAACTCTGCCACCATCAAACCTGAAAGCAATGGAGTGCTTAAAGAAATAGCCGATGCATTGACAAAGTTCCCTGATTTCAAAGTAAAAATTATTGGCCATACAGATGCTGATGGAAGCGATGCATCTAATCTTACTCTTTCAGATAAAAGAGCCGCTGCCGTAAAAAATGCATTGACAAAAGATTTTGGCATAGATGAATCAAGAATAATTACTGAAGGAAAAGGAGAAACTGTACCTGTTGCTGATAATAAAACAAAGGAAGGAAAAATGCAGAACCGGAGAGTGGAGTTTGTAAAACAATAATTATTTAATAACAATAAATCATTTATTATGAAACAAAAATTTTTAACCAAAATAGCTGCTACCACACTAATACTTGTTATGAGCAGCGTTGCATTTATGAGTTACACCTCAAAGAAAATTACCGATGATATTTGGAAACTGTTGGGTACAACTGAGAAAGATGGCAAACTCAGTATAGCCCAAAGTTTTAGGCAGGGCAATTTATTTGCTTATGGTGTTAAAAATGCGAAGAACATTGCGTTTGGCAACCGGGCTGCTGTTGCTGCTGACTTGTTGAAATATACAAAGCAATATGTAACTACGCCGGCGTTTATAAAAGAATATGAGTCGTACAGGGAAAATTTAAAACCACAGCCGCCTGAACCCATGAAAACAAAAGAAAGCATCAGGGAAAAATTTATAAAGGATGCAGAAAACGGGATTAAGAATATAGAGAAGATACTCCCCAGCATTGCAGACGCCAAAAATAAAAAAACTTTAACCGACCAGATTGAGTTACAAAAAAAGCAAATAGAAGATTATAAATCACCCAACAGTAAAATGATTGAAATGTCCTGGCAGGGTGAACAAAATAATTTTAAATGGAGAAATGATGAGTACCAGAAATCAGTAAAACAATGGGAGGCGGATTTCCCTGTGAAAAGCTCACAACTGATAAAAATAAGGCTTGCTAAGTTTTTAGAAATAACAAAAGACATTGACTACAGTGCTGCGCTTACAGAAAGAAACGGTAAGAAATTTTTCACCAACACCAAATATGAAGCAATGAGTCTCCAGTGGAAAATGGGTTTCCGGGCCGGTAAAGAAGTAACGGAGACCGCCAGAACATTTGTACAGCAATGGTTGAAGGAATTAAATTAAAAAATTTTGGTCAATAAACTTTATCAATGATGAAAAAGATATTTCTCTTCCTGTTTTATAGTTTGCTTTTTGCGGAGCTATGTAAGGCTCAAAAACAACCAACTGTAGCCATGCCCGATGTAAATAAAATGATGAAAATGAGCCCGGCTGAAAGGGAGGCATACAAAAAACAAATGCTGAACCAGGCTTCTCAACAGGCAAAAAATATATCGCAGCAGGCAAATATAAAACTGGATGAATCGATGCTGCCGGATTACGTACTGCAGCTTCCGCAAAAAGATGTAAAAAAAATAGCCTCCATACCAGCCGGTATTCCAACAATGGCCCAGCTTATCATATCGCTTAAAAACACCAAACAGCAGCTGGAAGCCGCTACCCCAAAAGAAATCCTGGAGGGTGTAAATAAATTAGTTGCTTCACAAAACCCTGCACAACTGCAAAGCTCTTCCATAGCGCATTGGTATTCCGATAAGCCGGTTGCTGCTGTGCTTCTATCTATAGAATCTGTTTTAAAAAACCCGGATACCGCTATTGCATGGAATCACCTGGCAGCATTGTTTAATATGTGCAACCTTGAAACCAAATCTGTTCCCATACTAAAACACTGGCTCGAAAAATTACCACAAAGCAGTTTGCTGCTGAATAATATGGGACAGGCATGGCTGGGCCTGGGCGACATACCCGTTGCAGAAGGTTATTTAGAAAAATGTTTGGCGATTGATTCGCTCAACCCCGAAGCCAACCGCTCGATGGCCCTGATTTGCGCAAAAACAAATAAGCCGGAAGAAGCAGAGGAGTATACAAAAAAAGAACAGCAAATTACACAACGTGAATCCACCATTAAGCAGGTTGAAAAAATTACGGAGACCCGGTTGAATATATATTTAATTTATCTCAAAAATCCACGCATCCCGAAAGAAAATTTTTTCCAGGGTATTGGCCTCGAAAAATTCGTTTTACCGCAAATGCCTCATACCATCGGGGATGTGGATGAATTCCAAAGAAACTGGCAATCGTTTTCTGCATCTGTATCAGCCGAAATGATTTATTGGCTTCATGCTGCCACAGCGCCTCCCGGCGAAGAAGAAAAGAAACACGAACGGTTTATTAACGGCGGCATATACTCGAAAAAAGCAGAACGATTGTATGAAAACCTGAAAGACAGTATGCAGCCGCTGTTGGCATTATTCAGCGAGGAGGATATGGTTAATTCGCTGAGTCTGGCAAAAGATTATGCGTTTAAATATGGTAATGCATGCCCCGATCAAAACACATATAATGACTACGAAGTATGGAAGACCAAATGTTGCGCCATAAGGAGACCCATAGCCGAAGGATACATGTCGCAAAATAATACGTTTGTAAAAGGCAGGGCCTTAAGGGCCATGACCGACTGGAAAGAGTTTATAAACGGGGTAATTAATATTTACCAGTTGGACCCCACCCCGGCAAACAAGCGGTTTATTTCCGGGCTTATTGCCAATTATTTTACCATGCTCGGGCAGGTGGCAAATTCAGTACGATTCGAATACCCCGAAGAATGCCGAAACCTGAAGTATAATGAGAAACAGGCTGACTCTGCGTTGATGAGCGAGAGGGAAATAAATATGTACTGTCCACCCTGGCTTAATATAGAATTGGATTTGCTGGCAGTACAGCTAAAAGCAGATTGTGAAAAATTTGAAGTGGAAGCGGGTAAAGGCATTGTGGCAGAATTTGAGAAAAATTTTAAAACAGGTACGTCCACGATTGCAGCCGGAGCAGGCATTAAACAAAACTTTATCGGCGTGGCTGAAGGAGAATTAAAACAAATGCTGTATATCACATTTGACAATGATAATAAATTTGTTGATTTTGGCCTCAAAGGCAAAGCAGAAATTAAGATAGGAGGTAACCCAATACATATAGTTGAAGGTATTGCAGAAGTAGGGGGAATAGTAGCAGGGGCAGAAGGAGGGTATACCTTGGGGATCAATTCAGGTTTTAATACTTCTGTTGAGAGGAAAGGTTTATTTCAGTTATAAATATCAGCTGGTGAGTATGCAAAACCATAAACAAAAAAAAAGATTGAATAAAATCAGACAGGGGGCTCTCTGATTGAAATTTTCCGTTTAATGAACAGTAAAAAAATAAGCATCATTTTTATGAATAAAGAAAACCACC
>CAWFCU010000002.1:0-129335 GCA_963814445.1 uncultured Chitinophagaceae bacterium | reverse complement strand
CTTCATGTCATGCGCTAAAAAAGATACTGTAAGCACAGTGAATAATCCTTCCTTTACTGAAGACTTTGATACATTAAGCAAAGCGATCAGCAGAGGTTGGGTAATTGCCAATAACTCAAAGCCAATTGGCACTCTTCCCTGGGTGCAGGGCTTTAATTACCTGAGTATACATCATGAGTATGATGGAAAACTGGGTGCCACCAATACTTCACAGCTAGGTGGCTTTAGCGGCGTAGCGGTATCTGCTTCAGGCTCTGACTTTGTAATGGCTACCGCAGATTGTGGTCATGGCAGGGCTGTTATCAGCAACTGGCTTATCTCTCCCGAAGTGGAAATTAAAAATGGCGATAAAATAACTTTTTACTCAAGAACTGTTGCTAACCCGGCAGTAAGTGCAGACAGGCTGCAGGTGAGGGTAAATACTGTTGATGGTTCTGCCAATGTGGGAAGAGGGCTAACAGTACTGGTAATTTTTCGGAAGTACTGCTTGATATAAACCCTCTGTATGCGTTAGAAAATGATGGTTCTTATCCTGAGCTATGGACAAAATTCCAGGCTGTTGTATCTGGCATGCCCGGTAAAACTGCAAAGAAATCAAGAGTGGCTTTCCGTTATTTTGTAGAAAATGGCGGCCCTGCAGGTGCAAACAGTGCCGGCATTGGCATTGATAAATTTGAATTCATTTCTGTACTTGGCGAATGATCTACTTTATATATTTAGAAAGGCTGCCTTTTATGGGCAGTCTTTTTTTTACCATGCAAGTATGTATGTAAAAACAATTAATAGTATAATGTTGAGGCATGTTTTATTACAGAGGATACTTTTTATTTCGGCAGTTGTTTTTATTGTAAGCAGTTGCCATGAAAAAAATGCAACCAGCGCCGAAAGCACAACGCCAACAGCTATTGACGCAGCAAAGATTGATACCATAAAAAGTAAAGCAAAACTTTTGCAGGATGGTGACCTTGTTATGAGAAGTGATAGTGATTTTGAAAGCCTTACCCTTATGAATTTTTCCGACTCAGACCGTACCTACTCCCACGGCGGTATTGCATTTAAAGAAGGGGAAAGCTTTGTTGTATATCATTCTATGACTGGTACAGAAAACCCATCCGGCCTTTGCAGGAAAGATCCTTTTGATTCCTTTGTGAGCCCGTTACGAAAAACCGGCTTTGGGATTTTTCGTTACCAGTTATCTGAAACAGAAAAAGAAAAATTTCATGCTATACTAAAAGATAATATCATAAAAAAAATCCCATTCGATCTTACATTTAATTTAAAAACAGACGACAGCCTTTACTGCTCAGAGATGATCTGTAAAGGGTTGAAGTTATGCAGCAACGGAAGGATTATATTACCAAATAGTGTGTTGAATAATTTTAAACCAAAAATATTAGGATATAAATACAACCAGGCTTTTTTTAAAAAATTTGAATACATCAGCCTCGACAATTTATATCTTAACCCTTTTTGTAAAGAAATAACCAGGGTAAAATATCAATAATGGAAACCATTTTGCTTTATACCGATGGATCTTCCCGTGGCAACCCAGGCCCCGGTGGTTATGGTGCGTTGCTGATATGGGGCAAACATAAAAAAGAATTATCGCAGGGTTATAAACGCACTACCAATAACCGTATGGAACTGCTGGCAGTAATTGAAGGCCTTAAAGCAATAAACAAAAGGGAAATACCGGTTACTGTTTACTCCGACAGCCAGTATGTGGTGAATGCAGTTGAAAAAGGATGGCTTGCCAACTGGATAAAAACAAATTTTAAAGGCGGTAAAAAAAATCCGGACTTATGGACAGAGTATTATGAACTGTCGAAACATTTCAAAATAAAATTTGTATGGGTAAAGGGCCATGCAAATAATCCATACAATAACCGCTGTGATGAACTGGCCACCACTGCTGCTGACGGCAAGAATTTATTAAAAGACGAAGGCTATGAAAATACTTAGATGGTTTTACAATTGAATACCTGCCTGCCGGGAGAAAAGGTTGCAGACATTCAATATTTCTTTATGCCTATCTTGGCTTTGCAAAAATGATTGCATGAAAACTAAATTCAAAATAATTGGCCTTATTATTCTTTGCTGTGTAGCCAATACTGTTGCCAAAGCACAAACCATTCAATGGCTGGCAGAAAACAGTAATACCTCTTTACGTGGATTAAGTGCTGTAAATGAAAAAACGATCTGGGTTAGTGGCAGCAATGGTACTGTAGGCAGAAGCCTTGATAGTGGCAACACATGGAAATGGATGGTGATAAAAGGTTTTGAAAAAACAGATTTCAGGGATATAGAAGCTTTTGATGAAACAAGCGCCGTGATAATGGGCATTGGGGAACCTGCCTATATTTTGCGGACATCTGATGCAGGCGATACATGGAAAGTGGTGTTTGAAAACAAAACAAAGGGAATGTTTTTAAATGCGATGGAATTCTGGAATCTTATGAGCGGCATTGTTGTAGGCGACCCGGTAAACGGAAAAATTTTTATTGCCCGGAGTTTTGATGGTGGTATGCACTGGAGAAAACTGCCTGCCAATAATTATCCAATGGCCGATAGCGGCGAAGCCATGTTTGCCAGCAGTGGAACCAATATAAGAAAACTAAACCGCCAGGAAGCGGTGTTTGTAACAGGTGGAACAAAAAGCAGGTTATTCATCCGTGATAAAAAAATTGACCTGCCCATTATTCAAGGCACAGAAAGCACGGGAGCCAATTCAATTGCTGTAAAAAATAGATCAACCATGATTATTGTGGGTGGGGATTATACTGCAAAAGATTCAGTTGATAAAAACTGTGTGATCACAACAGATGCCGGCAACAGTTTTACATTCCCCATTACAGCACCGCATGGCTATAGAAGTTGTGTGGAGTATCTTGAAAAAAACAAATGGATATGCTGTGGCCCTAATGGAATTGATATAAGCAATGATGATGGCAATACCTGGCAATGGATAAGTAAGGAAGGCTTTCATGTGTGCAGGAAGGCAAAGGAAAGCAAGGCCGTTTTTTTGGCCGGTAGTGGTGGCCGTGTGGCGAAGCTGATAGATAAAAAATAAGCTTTAAAGAATATTTCCCACAAACACTAAGGCACATTGGCTTACTTAAGATGTACATGCCATGCCTACCGTAAAAAACATTGGAAGAAAACAAGGAGACTGATAGCAGAAACTATACCATTTAAGCGCTGCAAATTAAAGGATGAAATAATTTATACATACAAGTGGCTATTGGCGCCCTTTGGCATGATTTTGGAAAATTGGCGGTTGTCCACGTATGGTGATAAGTTATATTACCAACGTAAGGCAGCAGTTCGATACATTTGAACACTTATATATCCATTCAAATCAAACAAAAACCTGTAACAATGGCATTCGAGAATTTTCCTTCTGCAACCGGTACCCCGCCACCGCCACCAGAATCACCTAAAACCGACTGGCGCTTTTTTCTCACTATTGGTCTGGTGATCGCCTTATTAGGCACCTGGGGCTATATAATATGGGACAAGAGCAAAATAAAAGAAACCATACAGCAAAAAGATACCATGTTTGCTTCTGTGTCGGCCGAAAAAGAAAGCCTGAAAACCCAGCTTGATGAAGCTACTATGCGGTATGATGAGTTAAAAACTGAAAATGTAAAAAAAGACAGCGCAATTACTGCAAAAGACAGGGAAATAGCGGAAAAGAAAAAAAGGATACAGTCTATATTGGCAAAATCAAACGCATCAGATGCTGAACTAAAAGAAGCTAAAGGCCTGATCGCATCTCTTAACAGTGATATTACTTCTTACAAAGAGCAAATAGAAGTGTTGAAAGGCGAAAACCTTACGCTTACAAAAGAAAAAGAGCAGGTAACACAGGAAAGGAACCTTGTGCAAAGAGGGCTTGATTCAACCAGAAATGTAGTAAAAGAAAGAGAAGGTGTGATTGATGTTGGCTCTACTCTCCATGCCAGTGGCTTTAATATTGTGGGTATTGATGAAAAGAGCGGCGGAAAAGAAAAAGCAACCACCAAAGCAAAAAAAGTTGATAAGCTGCGTATATCTTTTAACCTTGATGAAAACAGGATCGCTCCCTCTGGCCAAAAAGACCTGTATGTATGCATTACAGGCCCCGATGGAAATGCCATTGCAGTGGAAGCATTAGGCTCCGGCACTTTCAGCACCAGGGAAGACGGGCAAAAAATATTTACTCAAAAAGTGCAGGTCTCCTATACACAAGGCCAAAAACAAACAGTAAGTTTTGACTGGAAACAAGGCAGCAACTTTACAATAGGCAATTATAAAATTGAAGTATACCACAATGGATTTAAAGTTGGTGAAGGTGTGGCAGTGCTGAAGAAAGGTGGATTGTTTGGATAGAAATAATAAAAAATTCCCGCTATAGAAAAAGTCCCGCCGGTTGGTGGGACTTTTTTTTTGTTTATCACCTTTGTGAAGGTCCAGCTAATTCCTTCGTGGGCTTAAGTGAATGTGAAACTTTTATTTATTCTACAGCTTCACTCTTACATTTAAAAATCCTGTGCCTGGTCATTCAGAATGAAGATCCTGTTAGCAGAATAGTCAATAAAACACTTTGTCATTTTGAAAAAACCAAAGCCTAAAATGCCCTGGAATTCTTCGGTTACCCCATTTGAACTGAGTGAGTGTTTTATTGACGAGAAGTCCATGGATAAAAAATTATCAACCTTAAAAATTTGCCCGCTTATTTCCAATAAAACTTCATCAACAGTGAATACGTCATATATAAGCCCGCCTGCGCCACCGCCCTTTTCCCCGGTTGCTGTTACATTCAGTTCAAGCTGTTTTGCAAAATCATGATCAAGCAAATTGGCTGAAGCCCCTGTATCCAGCAGAAAGTTTACCGGCATATTATTGGCAAGCGTAACCTTAATAAGCGGATGCCCGGCACCATTAAAGGAAAATGGAATGCTTACATAGCCTTCACTGGTAAATGCTTCTTCAATTGTTTTCATTTTCATTATGAATTGCCATGTACGATCCTGTTATACCTATCGCCAGGCCTGCATTCAGCATACGAATGTAATAAAACGTTTGGTGTGCAACGAAACGGGGCGGATGGCCTGCTGTTAATAGACAGAATGAAAAGAAACTCTTAATGAATTATAGTGATATTAAGGCTTGCAAAAGCCCGGAAGGCCAGTGCTGAAAATCATAAGCCTACTGGATGATTTAAAATTAAGTTGAGTTGTATTTGCGCTACTCCGGCGTATACCGTACTTTTTTTATAGTATGCTGAAAATAAAATACTTGCAAAAATTGTTTGTCAAAAAACGTAGCGTATATTAGCGTAAATACACATGTTGGCTGCCATTAAACATTCGAGATGAAACAACTTTTAATATTTATGGGACTTATAAGCGGACTGCTTTCACTTTTTGGTTGCAACAATCAAAAGGAAAGCAAAGTAATTGCGACAGACTTTTCAGGAAATGTCCAGACAATTAACCCCAACGACATCTTAATGACAATCCCAACTATTGAGAATACATTTCCTGACTTTGAAAATAAGACCGACTCAAATAATTTAAATATTCTTGAAGACGATTGGCGTCAAATAGAATTTATTTCAAAAGACCAAAAGACTTCAATTGACCAAGAAATTGTAAGCATAACGTATATTTTTGAACACGAAATGCATCAAGGAAAAGATTATTCTGCTTTTAAAAATCTTCACGTTAGACGACTTATAACAAAACCAATCTTACTTTCATTTGAAAAAGTTAAAAGTTATTTGGGTGACACCAAAAATGAAATTGCAGGTATTACTGTTAATGGAAACGGTGGACAAGTTAAAAATGGTTTTTCGATTTCATCGGAAGGCTTAAGCTATTATGGAATAAACGACGACAATAACAATGTTTCTGTTTTATGTTTTTATGGTGCCGACACTGATAAGGATTTGGTAAAGTCAATAAACAAAGTTTAAAGTTGCTAGCGACAGAAAACCTTTACTTAGTTGATTGGATACACAGAAAAGTTGTTGACGAAAAAAACATGAGTACCTTTTTTAAACCAAGTGACTCTAAGTGAAATTAACTGCAGCCAACACGAACTGTGCATAAAAACAAATAAATCAGGCTATTTTTTTATAATAATTTCTGTCGAACAAGCATTCGTTTTTTATCACTCCAAAAACTTGTTTTAAAAGCTTATTTGCTACGGCAATAACGGCAAGTTTTTTGTTCTTTCCTTTTGCTACCAGCCGATCAAATAATTCCTTGCAGGCCCCATTTGTTTCCTTAGCATTGAGGGCGCACATGTAGAGCGTATGTCGCAGCAATGAACCACCCTGTTTGCAGATCCGCACTTTGCCTCTTATGCTGCTGCCGCTGCTATATTCTTTCGGGCTCAGGCCTGCATAGCTTATTAGTTGCTGGTAGGTTTCTGTGTGGATAAAGCCCTGTGTAGCCACGATTAATATTGCCGTGGCTCGCTTGCCTATGCCCACCACACTCCGAACCTGCTTTACCAAGGCTGGTTGCCAGGCTTCCAGTTTCTTATATAATTCTGTTTCAAATTTCTTAAGCTCTGCCTGCAGATCCCTCAGTATTTTTTTATAGCCGGTTACGATCACCTTACTGTCTATATCCAGCTTCGAAAGTGAGTGCAACTTGTTTTTGAAACTGGTTATTTCTGTAGTGATCGTTTCTATTGCATTATTGATGGCACGACACTCAAAGTAAAGATTGCTGGGCATTTCATAGCATTCAGGATTATGATCTACACCATACATGCATATATGGAAAGCATCTTTTTTGTCTGTCTTGTTGCGCTCCAACTTCATCTGTATGTAACGTTTTACCTGCAATGCATTTACTACACTGTACCTGGCTTTTTTACTCTCCAGAAAAAAACAAAAAGGTAACTGGTACACCCCGGTAGACTCCATTACAAAATGATACAACTTCCCCGTATGCTGCCATATCTCTTTAAAGCCTTCGGCATTGTTGCTACATTTGTACCACTCCAAATTACCTTCCGGCGCCTGGTAACAAACATCTAAGGTATTACCGGATACATCAATGCCGCAATACAAATTGCGGGCTGTTTTAATTGCTGTCATAATTGATATTTTATTGTGAACAAAACAGTAAATTAGCCTTACCAAAAAAACAAAATGGAAGAACAATTCTTACGTTGCTATCATCCTAGCACGAGCTTAAATGCTCATCGAACTGTACAGCATAATGTAAGAAAAGGGTGGCAGGGATAAGCGTGTTAGAAAAGCTTAATGCTTATTGGGTTTGACTATCTTATTCTGCCCCCTGTTCTTTCAAAATATTGATGGCAAATGCAAGGATAAATTTATTGAATTGTAAACATAGGATTGGGTTTGCTGCAAGGCTGGCTGGACATTGAAGCAATCGGTCATTTGTATTGCTGTTGTGCTTCATCTCGGGCTGGACGTACATTCTCTGGGCTTTAGGTTGTTAACTTCATACTTTTATATCTTCAATCAGCAGCGGTTCCGGGCGGACGAGAATCAATTCCAGCCCTGCAGCAAGCCCTGCCCGTCAGACCGTGAAAAAACTACCCCTCCTCAACAAATCAGTTTGTATGATTGCATGTAAGCTTCACAGTTACTTATTTAAGCAGCCTTAAAAAATGATTGCCGCAGTAAGTTTGAAAAAAGCAGGGGCGCAATTTGGCTGTAAATGACTTTGGCAAACAGTTTTTTTAATGCACAGACTACTTTATTGTAATCTGGTGTCCATTTTTCTATTGCCTGCAGCATTTTTTCAAAGCCAAGGATGTTTTTGCTACGCAGAAAGTTGTAGCAAAACATGATCAGGTTCATTTCTCCATTTACTTTCTGTAATCCTTTTAGTAACGTGTGGGTATAACCCCAATGCCGTTTAATACTGCCAAAAGGATGTTCACATATCGCTTGCCGCCGCTTGTAATACTGTGGGTTTTGTTTGATGTTGTTATCATTAATGTCTACCGCATCCTGGTACTCACTCCGCTGAATAATGCGTTTGGGTAGTTTGGTGCATTGCATTTTTAACGGGCAGGTTTTACAGGCTTCGGTCCGGTAGGTTTTAAAACGATAGCTTGTTTCATGGGCTTCGCCTTTTTTATTATGCCAGGTACCCAGCGACGTTAATACAGCACCGGCAGGACAGGTATAACTATCAGTTGATTGATCATAATCAAAACTTTCGGCTAAAAATTCGTTCGCTATATGTTTTACTGAGGGTTGTTCTTTGTAGGCTACATGAGTAATCATGTTATCTTGCTGGCAATGTAATAACTCAGCTCCGGTGTGGTAGCCTTTATCAGCCAGTACCATCAGGCTATCTTCGTTTTGTAGTTGCAAATTTTGTTTTGCCTGGGTAGCTGCTTTGTGCAATGCTTTGCCATCATTGCTGTTGGTGGCCCCGGTATGTACAATAAGATTGTGTTTGTCGTCTACTGCATTTTGAACATTGTACGCTACTTCCACAATGCTTTTTGTAATGAGTATGCTGCGGCTGTCCGTATCGGTGGTGCTTATTTGCCTGTCAGCAGTATTGTTCAATTGTTGCTGCAGCGTATCGTATTTGATGCTGCGTTCCTTTAATTTTTCTAAGCCTTGTTTTATTTTTTCTTTTTTTATTTCAAACTCATCATTGTTGTTACTGGCTTCCTGTTTATCCAGGTCATCCAGTTCCGCCAGATATTTTTCTGTTTTATCTTTTATAAACTGCTGATGCTTGTCTATCTTTTTTTGATTGTAATTATTCTTCTTGCTGTTCACTGCTTTAAACTTACTGCCATCTATGCCAATCGTTGTTTTACCAAGCAGGCCTGCATCGCTGAGAAACTGAATATATAACCTGAACATCGATTGTAAAGCCGCTCCATGTATTTTGCGAAAGTCGGCAATCGTATGATAGTTGGGTTGTAAGCATTGCAGCAGCCACTGTAGTTCTATATTGCGGCTACATTCCTTTTCTAACTTCCGGCTGCTGCGGATTTTATTTAAGTACCCATATAGATACAATTTTAAAAGAACCCCAGGTGCATACGGGGGACGGCCTTCGCTCTTGTGTATGGTACTCGAAAATCCTAATTGCTGCAGATCCAGCTTATCTATAAAGGCATCTATCAGCCTTACAGAATTTTCGGCACTTACCTGCTCTTCAAGGGTGCTGAAATAACTTTGATTCCGGTTGTTTCCCTGTATAAATTGCATGCCTTGCTATCGCAAAAACCATACGCCATTTTACCTATTCACATTATGTGTATATTTGAATAGCAACAATGGTTTTTTCACAAACTCTCGTTGGCTGTAACCTTATGGCATCTCTCCGTTTTGAAACTACAATTCATAGTAAATAAAATGTTGTACATTTGGACAACTTTCGTATCTTTGACACTTGGGAGAAAATAAAAAAATAAGGACAATCATTTTTTACAAAGATTATTTTTCAGACTTCTTTGTGAAACAGCGTCAAAAGGTAAAAGATAAAATAGTTTGGACTTTTGATTTGATAGAACTCATCGACCAAGTTCCTGAAACTTATCTCAAGCATTTAGAAGGAACAGACAAACTTTATGAAATCAGAGTTCAAAGTGGAAATGACATTTTTAGAATATTTTGCTTTTTCGACGCAGGTAGTTTAGTTGTGCTTGCAAATGGCTTTCAAAAGAAAACTCAAAAGACGCCGAAACAAGAAATTGAAAAAGCGATAAAAATTAAAAACGAATATTATGAAAACAAATAAAAATATTAAGACACTTGCCCAATTTAAGGATGAACATTACGGCAAAATTGGCACAACAAAACGTGACAAGTTGGAAAAAGGATTTGAAACTTTTAAACTTGGTGCACTGATTCACGAAGCCAGGCTTGAACAAGGAATGACACAAGAGCAACTGGCAGACAAATGTGGAACCAACAAAGCTTATATTTCAAGAGTAGAGAATAACATTAAAGATGTACGTATTTCAACATTGCAAAAAATTGTCGAACTAGGATTTGGCGGACAATTACAACTTTCAATCAAACTGTAGAATACCAAAACAGCGTACAACATGGATTTGGCGGACAATTACAACTTTCAATCAAACTGTAGAATACCAAAACAGCGTACAACATGGGCTTTGCTGCAAGGCTGGCTGGGCATTGGAGTAATTGGGCATTTTATTGTCTCGTCCTGAAATAGGTTGACCACAAACGCTACCAAAAAGGATAAACAGCAGATGGATATTTAGTAGTAAAGAAGACTATAAAAATTTGTTACTGCTTTAATGAAGTTTTTAACTGCTTTAAAAAAGTTTTATAAGAAGAAGCCGTAATACTCCAGTCAGGCGCTTCAATATCGCCCCAAGCCTTAGGACTGTCGGAATCACTGAAATAACTTATTCCCGTAATTTCTTTATTCTCTTCTATTGTTTTTGCGGCGGCGGCCAGCCACTCCGCTTTATAAGACGCAGGCCCCTTTACACCAAACTCTGTTATAAAAAGCGGCTTGTGTGCAAACCATATACGCCGGTATTTTCTTTTGTAAATAGTGTTGAATGATTCCTGCTGGTTGTGGTCGGTAATATTTTTATCAGGCAATCCATAAATAGCAATGCTGGTATAATCAACCACATCAGTACCGGGCCAAAACTCCATGGAGCCACGGTCGCCGGCAGGGCCCCATACAAAATAGATATGCGTTGGTTTTTTATTGCGGATATAATTTACAAAATAACGATAGGCTTTTATGTAACCAATGGGATCCTGGCTTTGCCATGGATACCTGGTGATGGGGATTTCCATTTCATGCAGCCAGCGGAGATAAATTGTTTTATTGCTGGCGCCAATAACATCGTATAACTTTTCAAATAAATAGTCGTAACTGCCTTTTAAAATATTCTCCACCAGTTTAGGATCCTTTTTCAGGTTTTCATCTTTCCATGGTTCCATAGTAACAATGGCATTGCGGTTACGGCTCATGATACTGTCGAACTTCTTTTTAAACACACCACTTTTTAACGCCATTATGTTTACAAAAAGATGTTCACATGATAAAGGCACACTATCAACCAAACTATGTGATGGATCAAATGCACCTGTCATCAATGTGCTGTCTTTACGCAAATTTCCTGGTGATGTTTTTTTATCTGCTGCATTTACATCAATAAATTCAATGTCTTTATGCTGCTGTATATAATTTACGGCTGCATCAAAAGCAGGTTGCTGAAAATTTTCTTTGGATAATTTTTCTGATCCCATCACCAAAACAGGTTTGCCAAAAAAACGCATACGGTGCAGTTTGCGGAATATCAATTCCTGCTGGTCTTTTGCTTCTGGATAATTATTCGTCATCCCCTCACTCCTGCCCTTTAATGTTACACTCACCATATCTACCCATTTTGTTCCGGGCCAGTATTCCTCTGTACCGGGATAACCTGCCGGTGCCCACACCATTTTTGCAGCAGGTGCCTGTTGCTTTATCACTTCTGCAAAATGATTAAATGCATTTGCATACATTTCTGATGATTGCTTTTGCCACGGAAATGCATCTACATATACTTCCATATCGGGATTGAAACGTACCAGCACAGGTTGGTTTTGTTTGCCAATAAACGAAGCAAGTGATCGTATCTTTTCATCAATACTTCCCTTGGCTACAATGGCGAGAATATTTTCTTTCTGCAGTTTTTCAGCAATACCCGGCCATGTTTCCACGGTAAGAATAACCGGCCCGGGCTTCCATAGTTGTTGTACTTCTTCCGTGATACTTTTATCACCGGTGGTTAAGCGGATAAGAATGTGGTGGCTGTTTTTTAAATCATTACCGGCAGCTGCATTGTTATGATCGAACACTGCCAGCAACGGTGTGTTAGTAATAAGTTCTGCTGTTTGTTTTGGCGAAGACTTATAAAAAAATTTCATCCCTGCAAAAACCACGATGGCAATTACTGCAAGGGCAGCTATCCATTTAATTGCTTTGTTCATTGTAATTATTTAGTGCTGTTTTCAGTTTTTGGTTTTAATCCTTTCTTCATATACTGGTCCTGGTAATACATCCATGCACGGAGCTGTGCACCGGCTTCTTTTACAAAAGCGCTGTTCTCTTTTGAAATATCGTTTGTTTCCCGTGGGTCTTTTGCAAGGTCGAATAATTTGTAGGTATTGTCAGTAGCATTGTAAATAAGTTTCCGGTTATCTTCTCTCAGGCCAAATAAATAATCGGAATAAGGATTGAAAAAATAAACCCTTTTCCTCCTGTTCACACTAAATAAATTTTCTCCCTGCCATAGTTCGGGTGCTGGTTTTTGAAGCACAGAAAAAATGGTAGGCGCAATATCACTGATGCCGCCGATGGCTGGCATCCTTTCGCCTTTAAAAAGTGAATGGTTGATGAGTATAAAAGGCACATGAAGGTTTTCTTCGTATGCTCCGGATGCATGTGTTGTTTGATCATGCCTTCCAAATGCTTCTCCATGATCGCCTGAAACAACGATCAATGTTGATTCAAGTAAACCTCTCTGTTTAAGGCCTTCTACGATCCGCTGTAGTGTTTCATCGGCACGGTGCAGTGCATTCAGGTATTTCTCCAATGATGGATTGCCGGTGTTATAATCTTTTTGCTGCCCCGAAACAAAGTAGGGATAATGTGTTTGAAAAGTCCACATCATGGCAAAGAATGGTTTTGCCGTATCGGTACCTATCCAGTTAAAGAGGCGTACAGATAAACAGGAATCATCCACCCCATCTAATTTATTTTTTGAATAGCGTTTGTCTTTAAATACTTCCGTTGCTGCATGGGCTGCTGTGAAAGTCTTCCACTTCATCAAAGCCACGGCTCTTTAAAAAGCCACCGGCATTCTGGTAGCCATTATCACCTGAATTAAAAAACGCAGCTGCGGTAACCATGCTGTTTTAATTCCGTGGGGATAGATGGCAAAGAAATATCAGGGTTTTCAAGAGTTAACGTTTTAAATGATATTTCCGGGTAAGAGGAACAC
Organism: uncultured Chitinophagaceae bacterium; assembly: GCA_963814445.1. Taxonomy (GTDB): domain Bacteria; phylum Bacteroidota; class Bacteroidia; order Chitinophagales; family Chitinophagaceae; genus Ferruginibacter. The sequence continues at coordinate 116,354 of CAWFCU010000002.1, read as the reverse complement.
AAAAATGAGAACATTGATGCATTGGTGGCAGGAATATGAGCATACATATTTTCAAACACTGCTTTCTCTTTATACGAATCTAAAAAAGGGGTGGCTTTTATTGTATTGCTGTAAGGGCCCACATATTCCCACGGCGTGGATTCCAACACTAAAAAAACTACGTTTTTTATTTTTTGTTGCTGAAATAATGCTGCATAGTTAGCAGGCAGGCTATCTATGTTCTTTTTATCAAAATCACTTTTGCCTGCATAGCTTTTATCAATGGCAGAGGAAGCATCTGCACTACCCATTGACTCAATAAAAAATAACACCGGGTTAGCGGCCTTAAGAGGAGGCACTTGTGTATTAGACTGTGTTATCAATGAAATAACAAACAATAAGGGAAGCAGTAACAGTATGGGCAAATTTTTTCTTAAATACAATTGGTACAGTAACCATATTAAAGCAGCAAAAGCAAGCAGCATCATCACGCAACCGGAAATGAAAGACCCGTTAACATTTGCCGCCATTGCCAATGAAGCATCTGTACTTTGTAAAAAATCGGAATAATACAACCATTGATAATTAAACGGCCTGCCAAGCAAAACCAACACTCTTATATTGGCCAATCCTGCTATTATTGAAAACAGGGCAATGATAGAATACATTACCAAAACAAACCTTCTCATCTTTTTCAACAGAAAAAAAAGCAAGCCAAAAAAGGCAATGAGTATCGAAACATATTTTATATCATCCCATACTGCTGCAAACATTTGCGACAGCGTTGCCAACGGTTCCAGTAAAAAATTATATAACAATCCTGCAACATGAGCCCTTATAAAAAACAGTCCTGAGATCAAGGCAGCAGACAGTGCTGCAAAATAACCAGCCTGGCTAAAAGCAACCGCTGGTTTTTTGTAATAATATTTCCTGGTAACAAAAAGAAACAAAGCACCAAGCCCAAATGCAAGCAACAGGCACAAGGCAAGACTATTTAGCCCAACATTGCCTTTGGGGGAAATTTTGCCTGCACCGGGTGTAATGGTAATAACACGGCCTTCTTCCGATTTTGTGAAATAGCCCTTCTTACCTTCACTATCATCCATGTCCCAGTACTCAACTTTAACTTTAAATGGTCCAGTTTTTTTTATGTACATAAAGCCATATTCGATCAAATTGCCTGGATCAATATCCAGTTTTGCCACATACTCATCACCGTCTTTCACCATCAGCGTACGCATCACCTTGCCGGAATAAGTAGTGTTGGGCAATTTCTTTTTATACCGCTGCCAGTCGTTTACACCCCAAATGAGATACACTTCCTTTACCCCACTGATGCGGTAGCGTATTTCCGTTTCAGTGGCATTTGCCGACAGCGAAATCAGCACACACAGCACAAAAAGGAAAGAATATCTTCTTATATAAAGGGTAAAATCCATCCGTCAAAACAGGTTTTTAAAATTATAAAACAGTTATAACAACGCATAACGATTTTTTGGGCAACACATATATACCAGGCACCTTATTTATTGAATAAAAATCTCATTGATCCAGTATTGAAGAGCAATTTTTTATAGAATGGGGGTTTGTTTGCACAATAAAAATAACCCTTTTGCTAAATACTATTTACAGCTGTTTCCCGTTTACATTAAATTCGATTATATTCATTCAAAATTAGCTACCTGTAACAGAAGGAACTTACTAATGAAGCCTTTTTTCAATCGCAATAAGTTTGAGCGTTGGTCTTGTATTAGCCGTAAAGGTATGTACACCGCTATGGTGCTGCTTGCTTCGTGGGCTGTTGTTTCCTGTAATGATAAGGCTGCTACCCGAAAGACCGGTAGTAAAAAAGTAGCAATAAAAAAGGAAAATGGGGTGTACAGGTTTTATAAAAATGGCGTACCCATGCTGGTAAAGGGAGCTGTAGGCCATGAATACTTAAGTGAACTGGCTGCCAGCGGCGGCAATACCGTTCTTATATGGGATACCGCACTAATGGAACAAACGCTTAACGACGCTGCCAAATACAATGTGTCAGTTATTGCAGGGCTTGATGTACCCGATGGTGAATTGACCGAGTGGTATAAAGATGAAAGCAAAGTAAATAAACTGTTTACCGCCTACGAAGTAATAGTAAATAAATACAAAGCCCACCCGGCCTTGCTGGCCTGGGGACTTGGCAATGAATTGAGGATGCCCATCTCTTCCCACTCTTCTTATTTTTACAAAGCCTACAACCGGTTTTTGAAAATGATACATGAGCAGGATCCTGACCATCCTGTAACCACCACCATTATCAACTATCAAAAACAAAGTATTTTAAACATCAACTGGAAAATAAGGGACCTCGATTTTATTTCCATCAATACATACAACAGGATAAAAGACATTCACAAAGAATTACGCAGGATAAAACCATTGTGGGATGGCCCCTTCCTTATTTCAGAATGGAGCCCCAATGGTGGATGGGAAGCGGAGACAACGGTGTGGGGTGCCCCGGTAGAAAATACCAGCACCAAAAAAGCAGAACAATTTTCTCATTACTACAAAACATTTATGCCGCTTGATGAACCAAGGTTCCTGGGTTCAATGGTATTTTATTGGGGTACAAGACAGGAGTACACACACAGCTGGTACAGCATTTATAATGCAGACAGTACTTCCACAGAAGTAAAAGAAGCATTGGCAGATTGCTGGAAAGGCATACAAACAAAACACGAGTCGCCACAAATTCAATATATGCTGATTGACAGTATGGGTGGAAGGGATAATATTTTATTAAGCCCGGATTCAAAACACATTGCCAAACTTTTATTAGCAGATGGGCAACAAGGCGACAGCCTTCGCTACTCATGGGAAATTTTAAAAGAAGACTGGTTTAACTGGGGACGCACCTGGCATTATTTTAAACGCCCAAGTGCAGAACAGGGCCTGATTGCCGACAGTACAACACAAAACGCATCATTTATTTGCCCTAAAAAACAAGGGCCATACAGGATATATATTAACGTGTATAATAAAAAAGGATATTGCAGTACTGCAAACACCCCATTTTATGTTGTAAACAATGAACTTTAGAGCCACCCCGATACAACCCCCAACCAAAAAAGAGAAAATTGCTTTACGGGCAATGATCTTTATCGGCTACTTTTCGGTGGCTTTTTTTCTGTACAATATGTCGAGAGACTCCAATATTGGCAACAAGCCTTTGTATGTTTTGCTGATGATAACATTGGGGTATTATTGCTTAAAGTGGATGCATGAATGGTATCATTATTTCTCCATTTCTGTAACCCCAAAACCAGAAGCTACAAAGATCTATACTATAGATGTGCTCACCACTTACTGTGCCGGTGAACCATTTGATATGCTGGAGCAAACACTTACTGCCATGCAGGCAATGACATATCCTCATACATCCTATTGCTGTGATGAAGCAGATGATCCGGATGTAAGGGCCTTGTGCAGCAGGCTTGGTGTAAAGCATGTAACAAGAACAATAAAGGTAAATGCAAAGGCAGGCAATATTAATAACGCATTAAAACAGGCAACAGGTGAATTGGTGGTGGTGATGGATCCTGATCATATTCCTGCAACTGATTTTTTAGATGCAGTGGTTGGATATTTTGAAGACCCCAAAGTTGGTTATGTGCAAATTGTGCAGGCATATTACAACCAGGGTGAAAGCCTTGTTGCAAAAGGTGCAGCACAACAAACTTACCAGTTTTACGGGCCAATGATGATGTGCATGAATACTTACGGAACAGTGCAGGCAATAGGTGCCAATTGTACTTTCAGGAGAGAAGCACTCGATTCTATCGGTGGCCATGCGGCAGGGTTATCAGAAGATATGCATACGGCCATGCAAATGCACGCCAAAGGATGGAAGTCAATTTATCATCCTGCTATCTTAACAAGAGGGTTGGTGCCTGCAACGATGTCTTCTTATTTTAAACAACAATTAAAATGGAGCAGGGGAACATGGGAATTGCTGATGGTTACCTATCCTAAACTATTTACAAAATTTACCTGGCGGCAAAAGCTTCATTATTTCCTTCTACCCTTCCATTATTTATCAGGTATCATTTTCTTTATTAACTTTTTAATACCGGTTATATCATTGTTCACCGGATATATTCCTTTAAAGATGGATGTGGTGGCATTTGCCCTGGCATCTTTTCCTGTGTTGGCAATGAGCATACTCATAAGGCACTTTGTTCAAAAATGGGTGGCAGAAGAAACAGAAAGAGGGTTTCATATTGTTGGGGGAATATTACAGATTGGTGCATGGTGGGTACATACAATTGGTTTTTTCTATACGCTGCTGCGTAAAAAAGTACCGTATATACCTACCCCAAAAAATGACAACGATCCATTGCCTTTTATTTTAAGTGTGCCCAATATCTTTATTGCAGTTGTATCACTTGTTGCTATTGTATATGGCTTTACCAGTAATTATAACCCATACACCAGCTTTATGGCGGTGCTTGCCTTTATGCAGATATTGTTTATGGCATTTACGTTTGCCATTTCAGGCTATGCATCAGGAGAAAGCAAGGCAAGCAGCTTTGCAATGAAGATCAGGAAAAAAACAGGCCTCATCATTGCCACACATAGTTTTTTAAGAAGATACTCAATCATCCTGGCTGTAGCCGTGGTAACATTATTTATTGTAGGCTACCGCAAACTGAATGAACTACCTACCTTCTTACCAAATCCATTGCCGGGGCTTGAAGTATTTTATAAAGGCATATCGCTACCTGCCAATGACAATACGCCAATCAATAAAATATTTACTTCCAACAGCGATGCTTCCATTGCAATGTTACAGGTATCGTCAGATGCAAACAGCAACAGTAAACTGCCCACCGGTTTACAGGAAATATATGATCATAATGCTTTGCCGTTGCTTGTATGGAAGCCATTTGCCAATAATAATTCCATCACTTCAATTGATGACCAGTTGATGCTGCAGGTGGCAACAGGAAAATTTGATTCAGCCTTTATTGATTTTGCAAAACAAATTTCAGCACTTAACAAGCCTGTGTTTGTAAACATGCATTTTAATAAAACTGCCGGCGATACACTTAACAAACTACAGCCACAATATTATATTGATGCCTGGCGGCATATCCATACGGTTTTTGACAGCGCTGGTGCAGAAAAAATAATATGGGTATGGAATAACTGGGATATTGCCACGGCTACTTCGTATTTCCCCGGCAGTTATTATGTTGACTGGCTGGGTGTAAATATTTACGATGCAGAAAAAAGCAGTAATGAAACAGGCAGGCAGGGTTTTTATACACAATACAGCCCTTATCACAATTTAGCACTGTTTCAGTATGGCTTGCCTGTAATGGTTACGCAGGCTGAAACAATGGTTGCTGATAAAACAGCCTGGTGGAAAGTGGCAGAAAATAATATTGATACTGCTTTCAGGGAAATAAGGGCAGTGATTGTAAACGACAGTAAGGCAAATTCTGTAAACAACCTGTTTACCACGTTTAACAAAAGCAATTTTGAAAAAGATATTAAAGGCTTTCCGTTATCGCCTGCACAACCATTGGTAGCCAAACAATACATTTTGCCAGATACATTAAAAGGTGTTATGTATGATAAAGGTTTCTTCTGGTTCCGCAACAGGCATACCATGACCAAGCGTACATTAAATGCAGATATTAAAGCCATGAAAAGTGTGGGCGCTAATACGATTGAAAGATCAATGCCCGGATTTTATGATAATATACTGGATCAGTTACTCAGGAAACATGATATAAAACAAATTGCCCGTTTTGTAACATTGGTTGGAGCAGAAGAACTGGATGATGATAAAAAGATGCAGAGAGAAAAAGAAAAAATACTATCCGTAGTAAAAAATAATCTTGGCAAACAAAATATCATTGCATGGAACCTGGGGGCTGATGTGCTGTATAATTTAGAAAACCAAACTTATAAGCCAGGGTTTTATTACTACCGGAATAAATATGTAAACTGGCTTAGTGATGTTTGCAATGCCATTCGTGCCATGGATGCTGTACGGCCAATTATTACAGACCTTAACTGGGACGTAAACGGCAAGAAACGCCTTCAGTTCTACCAGGAATATGTACCCCAGATTGATAAGTATATGCTGGTGGCAACAACCAAATACAAACCCGGTTTAAAGGAACCACTTACTGCAAAAACAGCCTGGGGCAAAGTACCTGTGGAGCTATGGGATTCTATACCATCAGTTAAAAAGAGTGCTTTTGTACCTGCATGGCAGGATATTGAAAACACGGATTACATATCGCTTAATGGCCTGCTCGACCTTGAAGCCAGGCATAAACATTTATACACAAAAGTGCTGAACACCTGGACAAACGCTAATGTGCCTGCATCGCCTGTGCCGGATATAAAAATATTAAAGCCATCCAGGATGACGAGAGTAAGTGCCCTGCTTAGCTACAACGTTATGTACAGGCAGGATACCACACAATGGAAACTGTATAAAAACCAAATTGAAGGCCTCAGGTTTGAATGGTATCTTGTAAGGGTGGACCAATACGCCAATACGATGTTTATTAAAAAAGTGGGTGAAGGAAATTCTATTTCGTTGCCGGTACCAAAAGACCCACAGTATTACGAATTGCTTGTGGAAGCTGTTTTGAACAAAGATGTAAAAACAGTAAGGTCAACTTTAAATACGCCATTAGAATAAACTTTATAAAAAATTTGTAAAAGCTTACATCTTTTTAAAAGCTGTAAGCTTTTATATTTGTGCCTTATCAGTTCTACAAATGAAGCCTTTTAAACTTACTCTTCTCTCTTTAATTTTTATATCAACACTGTTTATATCCTGTGGGCCACCAAAAGCGCTGGAGTACCGGGAGTTCAGGAATTTTATGGTGGATAAATTGGGCTTCTCTTCTTCTTCTGTAAAAATGGACCTGGTGTATTTTAATCCAAACAATTATGGGTTACAATTAAAACGCACGGACCTGGATATTTATATCAATGATGTTTTGCTTGGGCATACCTCACAGGAATACCAAATAACTATTCCAAGAAAAGAAGAATTCAGTATTCCCATTCACATTGATGTGGATATGCAAAACCTTTTAAGAAACTCCATTAGTGTAATGTCGAAAAAACAAGTGATGGTAAAATTGATTGGCAGTGTTAAAGTGGGTAAAGCAAATGTGTTTATCAGTTTCCCGGTGAATTTCCAGGAGACGGAGACGTTTACTTTGTTTTGATTAATCCTACCTCCCACTCCAGATATTATTCTCATAATGCATATCCGGAAAAACCTTATCAGGATCAATCACCACTTTAGTTATCCTTTCAGTCGTAGGCAATTTTACTTTGAATGAAGCTGTATTATTCCATATTTCCACAGGCAATCTCATCACCTCTTTATTGCCACCAGCAGTTTCATATTGCAATACCACCGGCATTGCCATTTGATCCAAATTTGCAATGGTAACCAGGGCTCCATTCGCAGGATTGCCTCCGGCATATACAACGGAAAGAACTGTTTGATCGAGCCTGTAATTTTCTACATACCAGGCCTTCCAGAACCAGCTAAGGTCTTCGCCTAAAGCATTGTCCATTGATCTGAAGAAATCCCATGGTGTTGGATGTTTGTATGCCCAGTTTTCCATGTACTGTTTGAAAGCATACGTAAAACGTTTCTCACCAACGATCTCATCTCTCAAGAATTCTAACCCAGCCTGTGGCTTAAAATATAAAGTCTTTCCAATGTTAGCTTCCCTCATTCCATCAGGTGTACTCATCACTGGCTCCGTTCCATCTCCAAAATAATAACTTGCCAGCACCACCATCGGCCTTTTTGCTGGTTTGTATTCACCTTTATTAAAATCAGCCTGGCTTAATGCATTGATGTATTCACTAAAGCCTTCATCCATCCAGCCATATTTTCTTTCATTGCTGCCAACGATCATTGGGAACCAGGTGTGGCCAAACTCATGATCGGTAACACCAAATAAACTTTCGCCTGTAGCTGTATAAGGACAAAAAACTATCCCGGGGTATTCCATACCGTTTACATGGCTTGCAACATTCACTGCTGCAGGATAAGGATATTCGATCCAGCGTTTGCTATAGTTTTCAATAACGCCTTTTACATACTCTGTACTCCTGCCCCATGATGAAGACTTTTTACTTTCTGCAGGATAAACACTCATGGCCAATGCAGTTTTACCGGAAGGCAGATTTATTTTTGCAGCATCCCACATAAATGCTTTTGATGAAGACCATGAAATATCACGGCTATTATTCATTTTAAAATGCCAGTTAAGTGTAGCCGCTTTTGGCCTTGAAGCTGCATCAGTAACTTCATTGGCTGTACGGATCAATACTGTCTTATCACTTTTCTTTGCTTCTTCATAGCGTTGCAATTGTATTGCTGTTAAAACTTCTGCAGGGTTTTGCAACTCACCGCTTGCCACCACAATATGTGATGCAGGCACTGTGATGGTAAAATCAAAATCACCATACTCTAAATAAAACTCACCGGCACCTATGTAGGGCAATGTATTCCATCCTTCCACATCATCATACACACACATGCGTGGGTACCAATGCGCCAGTGTATAAATATTTCCGTTTGCTGTTGGTTGAATTCCAAAACGGTCTGCTCCATCACCAGGGATTTTAAAAGAATAATCAATTTTTATTTTCACTACCTCACCATTTGCTTTCATAGCATCTTTTAAACGCAATTGCATTCTTGTATCTGTAATTAAAAATTCAACAGGAGCATCATTCAATTTTACCGAAGCGATATTATAACCTCCATTGTAATCCAATGCAGCATTACCATAGCGGCTGCGGCCATCTACAGGCAAACGGGAATAGCCACGGCTCTGTGTCGTAAATAAATTCTGTTCAAGGTAAAGCCATAAAAAAGGCAGGCTGTGTGGACTGTTGTTTTTATAAGTAATGGTAACAGACCCTGTTATTTCGTTGGTAACATCATTGAGTGTGGCCGTGATATTATAATCTGCCCTGTTCTGCCAGTAACCCGGGCCGGGGCTGCCATCGGCTCCTCTTGTAACATTGTTAGCAGGCGGGTAAAATATGGGGCCAAACAGGTCATGAGAATAATAATTGGTGGCAAAAGAGTCTGCCTGTTGTGCAGAGGCCACAACCACACTAAACAGTAAACCGCAGGCAATCAGCAGTTTTTTAAACATAGAATATAAATTTTGCCGCCGAAGATAAGATAATACAGAAAAGAATAAACCTGTTTTTGCTGAATGGTTTGCTACAAGGATAAATAAGAAAAGAAGAGGAAAACAGCTGTCTGTATTTTCTGTAGTGCATGAGTTAGTATCCAATAGCAATCGGATTGCGAAGCAACTCTGCGGTCTCTGCCTCTCAGCGTGCCAATAATCCCACGCAGAGATGAGGAGAACGCAGAGGAAACCAACCTCGTTGTTATTTTTTCTAAAGTGATATGTTACAATATTTTCTTTTGTATTCTATTTCCCAAACTTATTCTTCAGTGCTGCCAATGCATCATTCATGGTGGGCTCTGCTTTTGGCTTATTATGTAATTGCCCCTGTGGTTTGCTGAATTGTTTTCTTGCAGGTGGTGCTTCTGTTTGTTTGATGGATAAGGCAATACGTTTTCTTGCCACATCAATATCAGTTACTTTCACTTTTACCTGCTGGTTCAGCTTTAATGCCTCGTTGGGATCGGTGATATAAGTGTGAGAAATTTCGCTTACATGCACAAGTCCGTCCTGCTTTATGCCAATATCAACAAAAGCACCAAACCTGGTGATATTGGTTACCACACCGGGAACTTCCATCCCAATTTTTACATCTTCTATTTTATAAATAGCTGCAAATTCAAAAGCCTGTGCTTCAGCTCTTGGATCAAGACCGGGCTTTTTTAATTCATTTAAAATGTCTTTGATGGTTAATTCACCAATTGTTTCAGTTGCATATTTTTTTGCATCTACTGTTTTCAACAATGTTTCATTACCAATGATTGATTGTACATCAACCCCTAAATCCTTCACCATGTTTTGAATAACGCTGTATGCTTCAGGATGCACCGCACTGTTATCTAAAATATCTTCTCCATCTTTTATGCGTAAAAAACCGGCACATTGTTCGTATGCTTTATTACCCAACCTCGGTACATTTAATAATTGTTTACGGTTGGTGAATTTACCAATCTCATTCCTGTGTTTGATAATATTATCTGCTATGCCCGTACCAATGCCACTTACATAACTTAGTAAATGTTTACTGGCTGTATTTAAATTCACCCCAACATTATTTACACAGCTTACCACGGTTGCATCCAATCTTTCTTTTAAACGGAACTGGTTTACATCATGCTGGTACTGCCCTACTCCAATGCTCTTTGGATCTATCTTCACCAGTTCAGCCAATGGATCCATCAACCTTCTTCCAATACTCACTGCACCTCTTACCGTAATATCTTCTTTCGGAAATTCTTCCCTTGCTATTTCAGATGCTGAATAAATAGAAGCTCCATCTTCATTTACCAAAAACACAGGCAAACCAAGATTGAGTTTTTTTATGAACTGTTCCGTTTCCCTACCTGCGGTGCCATCACCAATGGCAAATACTTCAATACCGTATTGCTCCACAAGGCTTTTAATTTTTATTTCTTCTGCATGCACACGGTTAGCTTCATGTGGAAATATCAAATCTGTTTTTTGCAAGCTGCCTTTTTCATCAAGACAAACAACTTTACAACCGGTTCTGTATCCCGGATCAATTGCTAAAATTCTTTTGCTGCCCAAGGGAGAACTCAACAATAACTGGCGAAGGTTTTCTGCAAACACATTGATGGCATCTTCATCTGCCTTTGCTTTTAGTGCTGTTCGGAATTCTGTTTCCAGGCTTGGTTGCAATAATCTCCTGTACGCATCTTTTATTGCCTTGCGTACCTGGTCACTGCAGGTACTCATTCCTTTTACATATAATTCATCGATCATCTCCAATGCTTTTTCTTCTTCCGGGGAAATAGCAAGACGTAAATAACCTTCCAAAAATCCACGGAGCACTGCCAGTATCCTGTGCGATGGGGCTTTATGTATGGGTTCACTGAAATCAAAATAATCTTTGTACTTGATGGCTTCTGTTTCTTTATCTGCAACCACTTTGCTCTGCAGGGTTGCTTCTGTTTCAAACAACCTTCTCATTTTAGCCCTTACTGTTGCATCTTCATTCACCATCTCCGCAATAATATCCCTTGCGCCTTGCAATGCAGCATCAGTATCTTTTACATTCTCATTGATGAATTTGGTTGCTTCGCTTACAAGATCAATATTGTTTTGTCCCAGCACTATATTCGCCAATGGTTCCAGGCCATTTTCTTTTGCTGTCTGTGCTTTTGTTTTTCTTTTTGGTTTGTACGGCAGATAAATATCTTCCAATGCGGCAATGCTAGTGGCTTTGTTTATTTTTTCCTGCAAGGCTTCTGTCATCTTGCCTTGCTCAGTAATAGTCTTTTCAATAAACTCCTTCCGCTCTGTAAATTCTTTTAAAAATTTTGCCTCGTCCTGCACAGCCTGTATCTGTACCTCGTCCATGGCACCCGTTCTATCCTTGCGGTAACGGGCAATAAAAGGGATGGTGCCGCCTTCTGCCAGCAGGTTCAATACGGCTTCTACCTGCTGTAGTTTTACATTGAGTTTGGCGGCAATGGGTTGTATAAATGATTGCATGTTTTAATCCCGGGTTTTGCCGGAAGGGCTGCGAAAATAACGGTGTGGGTGGAAATAAAAAATAAAGGTTAAGCACATTTTTAACGAGGTGGGCAGGCAACTGTATTAGCTATTCCCCTCAATGGATAAATAAGGTAATAAGGCCGGTTATTCTCAATTCCAATTTTCTACTAAGGTTTGTAATCTCCCATAAACCTTATTAGAAACCAAAACCATACGCCAACAACCTTATTACCTATTACCAGTTTCTGTAAATCTTTTAAATGCTGTTGAATAAATTTCGTCCCGGCGGGGTTTTCGCCCTCATACTCTTCAAATTAAAAAGCTCTTCAGGCGAAACCCCGACGTATAAAAGAGCCAGCCATCATATACACCCATTCCCTGCATTCAATAACTTTATGCAATGGCAATAAAGCTCAAGCACAGCGATACCTTTTCCACTTACTTTATCACATTCACCTGCACAAAATGGTTACCACTCTTTGAAATAACCACCAGTTACGATATGGTGTACAACTGGTTTCGCCTGCTAAAAGAAAAACACCATGCAGATATCGTTGCTTTTGTTATTATGCCCAATCACATTCATTCCATCATTCATTTTAACAGCGTACCATTTGATTTGAATACCATCATTTCAAATGGCAAAAGATTTATGGCGTATGAAATAATAAACCGCCTGGAAGAAGCCGGTAACAAAAATTTGCTTGATAAACTTCACCAACAACTCACAGAAAGAGAAAAGAAAAAAGGGGAGTTACATAAAGTGTTTAAAGATTCCTTTGATGCAAAAGCTATCATAACACAAGCCTTTTTGTTACAGAAAATAAATTATATTCATAACAACCCTGCAAGCGGCAAATGGATGCTGGCAAAAGATTTTGTTGAGTATGAACACAGCAGCGCTTCTTTTTACGAGATACAGAAAGTAAAATACTTTACACCGAAGCATTATCTTGATCTGTAAATGGGTGTTTTTGGATGGAAGAGTTTTCAACGTCGGGGTTTCGCCACCATGTCTCTTATACTTTCAGGATACTAATGGCGAAAACCACCGCCGGGACAGGATTGTAATCTTCTATAAACCTTAGTAGAAACTAAAACAATAGCCAACAACCTTATTACAAGTTTCTGTAAATCTTTCAAATGCTGTTGAATAAATATTCCACTATGCTTGCATTTAAAATATTAAATTTCTATTTTACCTTTTCTTTCGCTTCCTATACAAACTCCCTCCCGTTATTCATCATCTTTTAAAAAATTAAACCAATGAGAAAAATTGTTCTTCTCTGCCTGCTCGTTCCCGTAATGGCATGGGCACAGAAAAAAAATGTAATAAACGTTAACAGGGTGTTTCCCAAAGTTGACAAACTGCTGGAGTTTGAAAAAGCAATAGCAACACATGCTCAAAAATATCATACCGGCGACTGGAAATGGCGTGTGTTTGATATACAAAGTGGCCCTGACGCAGGCGGCTACCACATTACAGAAGGCCCTGCCAGTTGGGACCAGATTGATGGCCGTGGCAATCTTGGTGAAGAGCACAATAATGACTGGAATAAAAATGTTGCTATATATCTTACAGACAGGGGCAGTAGTTCTTATTCTGTTTTCCAGGATTCATTGAGTTCTGTTGCAATAACTGATTACACAAAGTTTATCAATATCACTCATTTTTATCCTAAAATTGGTTGGGGATATAAACTGAAGGAAACATTTGCCAAATTTAAAAAAGTATGGGAAGCTGGTGGCGAATCCGTGGCCGTTTACCAGGCAAGTTCATCTGGAGCGCCACAATATGCATTGGTAACAAGATACAAACAGGGATTAAAAGAAAGAGAAGATGGCTTTAGAAAACCATTTAAAGACAGGTATGAAGAAATTTATGGAAAAGACTCCTGGGAAACGGTAGAAGAAATGTATAAGAAGTATGTTGATAGCTTATGGAGTGAGTTGTTGAGCTACCGGGCTGATCTGAGTTCGAAATAAAGAATTAAAAATCAAAATAAAACCCGGTCAGTAACCGGGTTTTATTTTTAAATACTTAATGCCATTTTTTTATCCGGGTTCATTTCTACAAATGAATAAATGCTGTTGCGTATGGTATCATTATCCGCAAATGGTTGTAAATAATTTTTTAATTCAGCAGCAGAAGTTATTTTTTGTGTGGAAGACACATAGCCCATGCCCCAGAAGTTACCTCTCTCCACCAGCAAACATAATTTTTCGTCTTCTTTTATTCCATCATCCAACACAGCAAAAGTTGGCAGTTGCTCATTCAATGCTTCAATGGCTTTCTTTATTTTTCCGTTGTAGATATTGGGTGGGTCAATAAACTCAAAGTCTTTTTCAGTAAACGGTGTTTTATCTATAAAGCAAAGTTTTTCATGCAGTTCAAATTCTGCTATCATCTTATTCAGCATCACCAGGCCTTCATGCAGTAAATTAAAATTATACAATGATGGAAAATGCTTTTTCTTTTTATCAATGGCCAAACGGATATAGCCACGGCCATCTTCAAACATATACAAAGCATATTTCTGCAGCGGCTGTTTCTGGCTTACATTAAATTTTGGCCATAGCTTTCTTATCTCGGCGCTTTCCAGTACAATAGCTTCCAGTTCGGTGGAACAGGCTTTAAATTTTACTTTGTGGATGGTGCGTAAAAAATTCTGCCGCTTCCTGTCGGGGTCATTATGCGTAAAATGGCTGCTTACCCTTTTGCGGATGTTCACCGCCTTGCCCACATATACCACTTTATCTTTTGCATCCAGGAAGTAATACACACCCGGGCACACAGGTAGTTGTAAAATATCATTTTTAGTAAGATGCAAAGGAAGCCATTGATCTGCACTGGAGCGTTTGAGCATCTGGTCAATATGTTCAATGCCATTATTACCAAGACAGAATTCAAACAATTTCACCGTGGCCTTTGCATCACCACCTGCCCGGTGACGGTTGGTGATGGGCAATTGTAATAAACGGCAGAGATTTCCCAAGCTATAAGAAGGCAAGCCGGGAAATACTTTTTTTGCAAGCTTAACAGTACATAATTTTTTTGCTGTTAACTCATAGCCTGATTCCTTTAAATGATGTTTTAAAAAAGAATAATCGAAGTTGACATTGTGGGCAATAAAAATTTTATCGTTCAACAGGTCAAACAGCACATCTGCTATATCATCAAAGGTTGGCGCATCTTCCACCATTGCATCATCAATACCGGTGAGGCCGGTGATAAACCGGGGAATGGCACGTTGTGGGTTGATAAGTGTTTCAAAATGTTTTACCACCCTTTCACCATTATGAATGTACACGGCAATTTCGGTGATGCCGTTGGCTGAGGCATATCCTCCGGTGGTTTCTATATCTACGATGGCGTACATGGGATATCAAATGTAATAAGGATTTTATTTTGATGATGATTATTTTTTATCGCAGATTGGTTTATGATTGATATGATTTGTATGATTTAGCTTGTTCTTACTTTCTTATTGCCTTCCTCAGCGCCCTCTGCATCTCTGCGTGGGATTGCCCTCTTTTATCTCATTTTCTCCTTTTATCTCTTAGCAATATATTTGTTCTATGACAGCAACCATCTCCTCCATCGAACTTTACGCTTCCAGGATAAAACTGAAAGAACCTTTCATTATTTCTCTCGGCCCACTCACCCATGCAGAAAATGTAATTGTCATCATCAAAACAAATGAAGGTATTACCGGCGTTGGTGAATGCAGCCCGTTTATGACCATAAATGGAGAAAGTATGGAAACAGGTATGGTGGTGGGCAAATATTTAGCAACTGTTTTAAAAGGAAAGAACGCATTGGATATTGAAGCCTGCCACAAAGCGATGAACAGTGTTATCTATGCTAACAGCAGTATCAAAAGCGCTTTTGATATGGCCTTGTATGACATTGCTGCACAACAGGCTAACCTCCCACTCTATGCTTTTCTCGGCGGCGGCAATAATAAAACGCTGGTGACGGATTACACGGTGAGTTTTAAAGATGCTGATGCAATGGCAAAAGATGCAGCCAAAATAAAAGCCAATGGTTTCCAGGTGGTGAAAGTAAAGCTGGGTGGTACAAAAGAAGATGATATCGAAAGGATAAAAAAGATAAGGGAAGCCATTGGCATGGAAATACCTGTACGCATTGATGCCAACCAGGGCTGGAACACCATTGACGCCATTGAAATTCTACAAGCATTACAACCATACAACATACAGCATTGTGAAGAACCAATACCAAGATGGAACTTTATGGAACTGCCTTTGATAAAAAAGCAAAGCCCGATAAAAATAATGGCGGATGAAAGTTGCTGCGATGAACATGATGCAAAGCGGCTTTGGGATATAGGTGCCTGTGACTACTTTAATGTGAAGCTGGGCAAATCATCCGGCATTCTTGGTGCCGAAAAAATAATCACCGTGGCAGAACAGCACGATATTAAAATACAGATCGGTGGATTTTTAGAAAGCAGGGTTGGCTTTACCGCAGCAGCGCATGTGGCATTAAGCAGCGATACAATTATTCATTGTGATTTTGATACACCACTAATGTTTGAAGAAGACCCTGTGGTTGGTGGCATTACTTACACTGGTAAAGGAGAAATTTTAATGCCTGAAAAAATTGGATTGGGTGGAACCTTTGCTGAAGCATACTTGAAAGGCTTGTATAAGGTATTGGTGTAAATTGATTTTGGCAACATATTTACTTTCGCATCACTTCTTATCCTTGCAAACAATAGCTATTCAGTAATTTTAAAAAAACAAATACATGAAAGCTTTGATCATCGGCGCTACCGGGGCCACAGGAAAAGATCTTGTAAATGTGCTGCTGCAGGATGCTTACTATACGGAAGTAGTAATATTTGTTCGCCGTGCTACTGGAATTATTCATCCTAAGTTGAAGGAGATCATAACTGATTTTGACAAACTTGAACAAGTGTCTGAATTTATCAATGGCGATGTGTGGTTCTCTTGTCTTGGCACCACATTGAAAGCAGCAGGTTCAAAAGAAAAGCAACAGCACATCGACTATGAGATACCTGCAAACTTTGCAACCATTGCTAAAAGAAACGGCATTCCCAAAACTGTTTTGTTATCGGCTTATGGCGCTGCTGCCACAAGTAAAGTATTTTACTCTAAAATAAAAGGCGAACTGGAAGATACCATTAACAGCCTTGCATTCAACTCCTGTATCATATTCAGGCCGGGGCTGCTGCTTCGCAAGGATACAAACAGAATGGGTGAACGCATTTTTGGAAGCGTATTAAAGTTTCTGAATGGTATAGGATTGATAAAGAAATTTAAGCCGATGCCCACTTTAACGCTTGCTGAAAAGATGGCAACGGCGCCAAAAGTTTTTGCAACTGGAAAACATGTGATTGAATTGGAGAAAATATTTGAGTTGCAGATATTTTCGAGCTAAGGTTTGCTACTGTAACGTTGAAGTGTTCTTCCGGGTTACTATTTTGTTGGCAGGCGATTTTTTCTATAAGAATTCTTAATGGCAATTTTACCATCCTTAAATGTAAATAAATCGCAGCCTGTTACTTCAACCTTAGTACCATCTGCTTTGGTTCCTGTAAATATCCACTCAGAGAAACCCCTGTCTCCTGAAATAAAGTTCTTGAGATTTCCCCAATGAGCATCAGGAAAGCTGGTGAATACATTTTCAAATGCGATCCTCACTTGTTCCTGCCCGGTAAATTTTTCTCCATCTGCATCCGGCCCTGCCGAAGCCTCAAATACACAATCCTCAGTCATGTGCGACATGATGGCCTTTACATCATGAGCATTAAATGCATCGGCAAAAGACTGGAGAAATTCTTCTGTTACTTTTTCATTTGATTGCGCCATAAGTAAAAATGGTAATAATAACAGGAATATCAAAGTGGATTTTTTCATAAGATCAAATTTACTTTGTTTTGAGAAGGACTTAGGAAATGGATGATTTGTACACACCTATTTCAGGACAATTTTCAGACGATTGATCTTCCGTCCGCCTAGTTTTTGCAAATACTTTTGTTAACAGATGTTTTGCCTTCCATAAGAAGATTCCTTGTCGAAGTATTACTAGCAAACTCATTGATTTGGTTTTTGGTCAAGCCCTTTTCCCAACTTAATACTGCTTTTAAGAAATAATTAAACCCAATTTCTTCTTGTTTAGTACTATCCATTTGTTGAACTGTTTCTCTTATGTATTTTATGCACTTAGTATTTAGAATATTTATAAAATCCGTGGTTACGTCACTTGAATAATGTAAAAGCCACCTTTTGATCGAATTAATATAATTTGGGAAGGAAACGTAAAAACTCCCAAACCCAATATAACTTTCGAGAGTTATTACCTTATGTGTAAAATTACCCGGCATAAATAGGGTTTGCCCTTCAGAAACAAGAAACCAATGAGCACTTTTTAAAGATAAAAATTTATCAATACTGAATTTGGCTTGACTATAAACAGAATCAAAAGAACAGTTCTGTAGGCCAACCGTTTCTCCTTCGATTTTGTCCCATGCGAACCAAAGCTTCTTTCCTATAATACAATGATTGCTTCCATCTCCATCATCTGAATGGGAATCACTAAAAATTCCTTTGGAACTAATCACTAATGTTAGCATTTCAAGAAATGAAACTTCCTCAGGAAATAATGGCAATAAGTTAAAGTAACTAATTGCATCTGCATCTATTTTGGCAAAATAGTTTGTATGCCTAAAATGTAAATCCGTTACTCCAAATTTTGAACGCCCCCTTAACCATCGATCAATTACATTGTTAATTGTGACTTTTTTCAAGGTTCTATTTGAGCCATATCTAATAAATATTTTGTCATTCTTCTTCAAATTATTTCTCAATAAAGCCAAAGTGGCTTCCACTTTACTTTGATTTCTGGGTATTTTATTCTCTATGGGATAATTATTAAAAACAACTGTCTTCCCATTGAACATACTATCAAAAAGCAGCTTCTTTGAAAAGTTAATTGGAGATAAATACTTTTTTTTAATTCTTGTTAAATCTGCACTTCTTATTTTAATTTTCTTGTCATATTTAGAAGCTTCGAAAAGAGCATCGATAGGAATCATAAATGATAGTTTTTCTATTAGTAGTAATATTAAAAATCAGGATTTGAAATATCTGCTGACGTTTGTATTGGCGCAACTCTTGTTCACTAATAAATTGCTCAGCAATTCAAAACTGAACAAAAAGTAATTGCTCAAAAAAATGTTTAGCTCTCTGGGTTTCGCAACACTTAATTGATGGGATAACAGGTGGGAAAACAATTAAGAATACACTAATATCTAAATATTTTTAATTCAACCCAAATTTTTTTTTGTAATGGAGTAGTTTTTAGCAGCAATAAAAAAGGCTTACTCCCGTAAGCCTGCTATTTTAAAATTTCGTTCCCATGCCTTGGCACACGAATCAATCATTTCGCATCAATTTTCAAATGGCTCGTGTGCGAACCAAGGCGGAGGGATAACAGGTGGGAAAACAATAAAGAATGCACTAATATTCAAATATTTTTTAATCCAGCCCAAATCTTTTATTCAAAATGTAACAAAAGCAACTTTTAGCAGTAATAAAAAAAGCTTACGTTTCCGCAAGCCTTATAATTCAAAATCGTTACCTTTTATTTATTCTGTACATACTTATTCAAATCCTCTTTTGAAGAATCAAAATCGAACACCGTATTTACTTTAAAGTAATTGCCTTTGTCATAAGTT
The DNA here is from genome assembly GCA_963814445.1 of uncultured Chitinophagaceae bacterium. Taxonomy (GTDB): domain Bacteria; phylum Bacteroidota; class Bacteroidia; order Chitinophagales; family Chitinophagaceae; genus Ferruginibacter. The sequence continues at coordinate 96,925 of CAWFCU010000002.1, read as the reverse complement.
TTAGAGTAAGCAAATTTGGCAAACTCCAGTTTACTGTTTTCAAAATCAAACAGTTTGCATATCTCAATTACCTGGTCTGTGGTAAGGCAATTAGCACCAACAATAGTTTTGGCAGTGCTCATTTTTGTATTTTCAAAATCTGCATCCTGAATAGTATTTTTAGCAGCAACAAAGCTGGAAATATTCATCGGCTGTACACAACCGTAAGGCCCGTTGTAGCCGGGCACATACTCCACTCTTACAGGAACAGTGGTGGTAGTGGTTTGTGGTACAGGCTGGCCTACCCTTCTTATATAATCATCCAGTTCCTTTACCATACTGCTTGTTGGCAAAGCCTTGTACACTTCTTCATAATTCTGTGGATCGTAGCAACGGCTATAGCAATATTTTGCCAGCGCCAGTTTATCAGCACTCATATATAAGGCATCACATAATTCATACACCTGCTGTGCGGTAAGGCAATATTGCTGTGCTATTTTTTCTGCAATGATCTTTTTGCCTGCGGCAGTGCCTTGTGTACGCACCCTGTCGAGCTGTTGCCTGAAACTAATGGCATCCATCGGGCTGCTGCAGTTACCGCTACCTACCAGCACGTTTGATGATGATGTGGTAGTAGTAGTTGTTGTAGTGCTGCTGGATGTGGTGGTGCCGCCGCCATCGTTTACATTAAAACTTACATTACCGCCCTGCTCATTCACATTCATGCTGAAAGTAACGCCATCTGCATTGGCGTTTGGCAATGGCTCGGTGTGATAAACGATCACCTGCTCGGGCGGAAAACTGTTGTTGCCTGCAGTTACATTATCCAGAGGAATTTCTGATGAAGTCTTTATTACATAGTAGATCTCATTAGTTTCCTTTCTTGTCCTGCCCTGTATGGCCCATGACTTTTCGGTACCAGGTTCCAGGGATACCTTGTCGTTGATGATTGCCAGCTTAGGGTCTTCAAATTTAATTTTTACGTTGTATATAACCGGGGCAGCCATCTCCGTGATCTTTACATTAGACAGTGGCTGGCCATTTTGCTGGATGCCGTTTACAACGAGATAAAATTTTTCTTCATTCGGTGTAAAGAAGATCATGTTTGATTTTTGTGCGAAGGAAACAAGCGTTACTAAAAATGCGGTAGAAAGGCAGAGTAAATGTTTTTGCATACGTTAATGATTTTGATTTTTCTTTGTTTTACAATTTTAAAACCAGTTATTAATTCATTCAACCGTTTTAAAATAAGATTAACAAAGATATGGTTTGGGATGATTGGAGTGGCAGGGATGAAATAAAAACGTATGGAGAATGTTAACTTCAATTGGCCGAAATTCAAGGGAGTTTACATTGCCAGCACTCTAACTCTTTAAGATGTCTCTTTCCCAACATGGCGTCAGCGAAATAAACAGCTCAATTATTTTTTCGAAGGTTCTGCAACAATTTTAAATGCGGCTGCAGGTTGGCGATAGTATCTTTTTGTAAAAACTGTTTCAGGTGTTTGCTGAAATGGCTGTGGTCGTAATAGCCGTATTGTTCATAATTAAATGCAGTAGGATCGTTGGCTAATTGCTGCACTGCCTTGCGGATGCGTAATACCTGTAAAGCTTTTTTTGTACTGAGGCTGGTGGTGGTTTCAAAATAACGGTGCAGTGTTCGTTCTGAAATCTTGTACTGCTTTGCAAATTGCTCCACCGTTGGTGGTAAAATCGTTTTGCCTGTCGCAGTGCTGTAAAATTTCAGAAACAATTTTTATAGCCTCCCATGAGCCGTGGTATAAATTAATGATAGACAGGAAATAGTTATTGAGTATATCAATTCTTTTATTAAAGGATGGCGCTTTCTTCACTTCATCAATTACAGCTTGTTCCATTAAATAACTTAATGGATAGATGTATTCCCTGTACTCGGCAAAGTTTACTTTGGTTTTAAAAATGATGGGGGATATTTTAAACTTGATGCCAAACAACTGGTTGCCGGGGCGGTGATAACACTCAATGGAATTGTTACGTGGCAAAAAACCATCTGCCCTCATTTCAAATTTTTTATCTGCCACCTGCATGGTAAATGGCGTGCCGAGGTTGATAAGATAAGTATAACCAATGTTGGGAAAGAGTGCGTCAGAAAAACCCTGTGGGTGCTGTTTCAGCAGGGCATCAAATTTTGTTTCCCAAAAAAAATCAATAAAGGCCTTCCAGGGCAGGCAAAGGCTTTACCCGGTGGTAATTGTTTTCAAAATGGTCTGTATGAAAAAATTCGATGTGCTGCAAAGAGGTAGCTTTAAGATGCTAAGTTAAAAGCCTGTGCAAAGCCCGGTTAAACAATTATACCAGTGGTGAAATAGTTTTTACTTAGTAAGTGGTTCCTTGAATAGAAAAATGGGGTACCTGATGCACCCCATTCAATCAATAACATTATTAAAACCTACACTTTCTTCATCACAAAACTTTCCAAAAACTTGGTATTAAAATTACCATTGCTGGAAATCTTCATTCTCCATCAATTGTAAGTGAAAAGGAATGGTTGTTTTTACACCTTCAATCACATATTCACTCAATGCCCTGTGCATGGTGTCAATGGCTTCTTCCCTTGTTTGTGCTACGGTAATCAATTTACCGATCATGCTGTCGTAGTAAGGCGGAATAATATAGCCAGCATACACATGGCTGTCAACCCGTACGCCATGTCCGCCGGGAGTATGCAGTACCGTTATCTTACCGGGGCTTGGGCGGAAATCGTTGTATGGATCTTCTGCATTGATGCGGCATTCAATGGCATGCATCTGCGGAAAATAATTACGGCCGCTTACTTTATGGCCGGCTGCTATTTTTATTTGTTCTTTAATCAAATCAAAATTGATCACTTCTTCTGTTACACAATGTTCCACCTGGATACGGGTGTTCATTTCCATGAAGTAAAAGTTGCGGTGCTTGTCCACTAAAAATTCAATGGTGCCCACGCCTTCGTAATTGATAGAAGATGCTGCTTTGATAGCGGCATCACCCATTGCATTTCGCAATTCATCTGTCATAAATGGCGAAGGTGATTCTTCCACCAGTTTCTGGTGACGGCGTTGTATGCTGCAATCCCTTTCGCTCAGGTGGCAACATTTCCAAACTGGTCGCCTGCTACCTGTATTTCTATATGGCGTGGTTCTTCCACAAATTTTTCCATGTAGATGCCATCATTTTTAAATGAAGCCGCTGCTTCTGTTTTGGCATTTTCATAAGCTTTTTCAATTTCCTCTTCGTTCCATACCACCCTCATGCCTTTGCCACCGCCACCGGCTGTTGCTTTTAAAATAACCGGGTAGCCTACCATTTTAGCCGACTCTTTTGCATGCTCCACACTTTCCAATAAACCTTCCACACCCGGCACCACTGGCACACCTGCAGTGATCATGGTTTGCTTGGCAGTTATTTTATCACCCATTGCATTGATCATTTCCGGCGTGGGGCCAATAAACTTAATACCGCTTTCGGTACATATCTGTGCAAACTTTGCATTCTCTGCTAAAAATCCATAGCCCGGGATGAATGGCATCGGCATTGGTAATTTCTGCTGCCGCCATAATGTGAGGAATATTGAGGTAAGAATCAACACTGGCTGGCTTGCCAATACAAACGGCTTCATCTGCAAACCTTACATGCAGGCTGTCTTTATCTGCAGTGGAATATATGGCCACCGTTTTAATGCCCATTTCTTTACAGGTGCGTATTACACGTAAAGCAATTTCTCCACGGTTTGCAATCAGTATTTTTTTGAACACATTTGAGAAGTTAAAAGAATTAATTAAATTTGAAGATTTGAAAATTTGAAGATTTGGTGATTTATGACACTGCTACCATCATCAAATTTTAATTTGCTTACATTAATGTAGGCTCAACAAGAAACAACGGCTGGTCATATTCCACCGGGCTGGCATCTTCCACCAATACTTTTACTATCTTACCTCTTACTTCACTTTCAATTTCATTAAACAGTTTCATGGCTTCAATAATACAAACCACTTTGCCTGGCTGTTACTTCATCACCAACATTTACAAAAATTGGTTTGCCGGGACCGCTCTGGCGGTAAAAAGTACCGATCATCGGGCTTTTAATAGTTACCAGGTTATCTGCTTTGGGTGCAGGTGCTGCGGCGGCTGGTGCAGCGCGGTGCAGGCGGCTGCAGCGGCTGGAGCTGGCTGTGCAGGCGCAGATGAAAAACTACCGGCATTGGCAACAATATGCTGAACAGGGTCTTTCTTTTGTTTTATTGTAATTTTAGTGCCTTCTTCTTCAATGGTAATTTCTCCGATGTTGGTTTTGTTGATGAGCTTTACTAGCTCCTGGATTTGTTTGATGTCCATGTTTTGGATTTGAGTGGTTTTATTGCAATCGGGCTGCTAAGGTAGGGAATGAAATATCAAAATTCCAATTATTTTAAAAAATAAAAAATATAAAAAACGCAGATTTTTGGGCAAAATCATTTTAAAATGAGCTAAAAATGGGCAAAAATGCCCAAAAATGGCTAAAAATAAAAATGGGCTGTTGATGAAAACTAGCCCAGTTTTATTGATGAATTAATCCTTTATATAGTTTACATATCGTTTCGAACATTATTCTTTTACTCTTTCTACATACTCCCCTGTTTTTGTATTCACCCTTATCAATTCGCCTTCGTTTACAAATAAAGGAACGTTTACAGTAGCACCTGTTTCAACAGTTGCAGGTTTTAATGTTTTTGTAGCTGTATCGCCTCTCATACCCGGTTCGCTGTAAGTAACCAGCAATACAATTTTATCAGGAAGCTCCACTCCCATTGGTTGTTCTGTTTCACCATTGATTAATACAGATACTTCCTGCCCGTCTTTTAAAAATTTAGGGGCATCCACCATTGATTCTGCAACAGTTATCTGCTCAAATGTTTCTGTATCCATAAAACTGTAGCCAGTATCATCTTTATATAAATACTGGTACGATTTCCTTTCCACCCTTACCGGGAAAATAACTTCACCACTGTTCCAGGTTTGTTCAATAGTACGGTTGTTATCAACACCTTTTAATTTTGCCCACACTTTTGCTGCCGCACGGGCTGTTTTATTTTGACCAAATTCAATTACGCTGTACAGACTGCCATCAACTTTGATGATAAGCCCTGTCCGCATGTCTGCTGTAGTTGCCATCTGTATTTATTTATGTTTATTATAATAACAGGCTGCGAAAGTAAGTGCAAATGTGAAATGTTGGAAATGAGCAAATTAAGGATATACCTGAAAAATGACATTTTGATATTATTAAACAGTTTAATCATTCTACATCAAACGCCTGTAGTTTTGCCTTTAAACTATATTTATTGAAAAAACTTTTATTTTCCTATTACTCTGCTTATCTGTTTTTATAAACAGTAAGGCACAAAAAGATGCCTCTGCAGCTAACTAAAAAACATACAGAATATTCCTGTATTCAAAATTAATACTGCACCAGACAGTACAGCTTTTACAAACGAGCAATTGCAAAAAGACAAACCATTTATATTGATGTTCTTTAATCCCGATTGTGACCATTGCCAAACAGAAACCAAAGAATTGCTGGCTTATAAAGAAGAATTGAAAGACATTCAGATTGTAATGGTATCGGCATTGCCTTATAAATTGATAAAACATTTTTATGAGAGTATAATATCGCATCTATGACTAATATAAAAATGGGGCAGGATGTAAATTTTGCATTAGGCACCAAATATAAACCCGGCAGGTATCCTGTATATATATTTATGATGCAAAGGGTAACCTTGCAAAAGTATTTGCTGGCAACGTTGGCGTCCCAGCTATTTTAGATGCAGTGAAATAGATTATGAATTTGAATGATAAATTATGAGTATTAGCCACTTGCTATTTGAACATTCGCTACTCATCACTTATTTGACTTATCACATATACACTTTTCTCATTTGCCCTGCCCTTACCTTTGCCCCGAAAAATCATTCTCTTCATTATAAAACAATTTTCTTATGAAAGTTACTGTTGTAGGTGCAGGCGCTGTAGGTGCTACCTGTGCTGATAATATTGCCCGTAAAGAACTTTGCAGTGAACTGGTTTTGCTGGACATTAAAGAAGGCATTGCAGAAGGCAAGGCACAGGACATGATGCAGACTGCCACCCTGCTTGGTTTTGATACCAAAATTGTTGGCAGCACCAATGATTATACCAAAACTGCCAACAGTGATGTGGTGGTAATTACCAGCGGCCTGCCACGTAAACCGGGCATGACAAGAGAAGAATTGATTGGTGTAAATGCAGGTATTGTAAAAGGTGTGTGTGAAAATATTTTGAAGCATTCTCCTAATGCCATCATCATTGTTATCAGTAACCCGATGGATACAATGACTTACCTGGCATTGAAATCTACAGGCTTACCAAAGAACAGGATCATTGGTATGGGTGGCACATTTGACAGCGCCCGTTTTAAATATCAATTGAGCCAGCACCTTGGTTGCAGCCCTTCTGATCTGAATGCAGTGGTTGTAGGCGGACATGGTGACACCACTATGATACCATTAATAAGTAAAGCTACCTGGAACAGTGTACCGGTTACAAAATTCTTAAGCAAAGAACAGCAGGATAAAATTGTAAAAGATACAATGGTGGGTGGCGCTACTTTAACTGCTTTGATCGGCACTTCTGCCTGGTATGCTCCCGGTGCTGCCGGTGCTGCTTTGGTAGAAAGTATTTTAAGAGATGAGAAAAAATTATTTACCTGCTGTGTTGCATTAGATGGTGAATACGGGCAAAAAGATATTTGTCTTGGTGTACCAGTAGTAATTGGTAAAGATGGCTGGGAAAAAATACTTGACTTTGATTTGAATGAAGATGAAAAAGCAGCTTTTGAAAAAAGTGCTGCTGCGGTAAAGAGCATGAATGATGTGCTGGCTACATTGTAATGTGGTTGTATTAAATTGAGATATTGTTATGGGGCGCCTTCGGCGCCCCATATTTTTTACAACATTATGTTCTTTGAATTTCCTTACAACCTATCCACCCAATAACAAATAACTAATAACAAATAACTAATAACAAATAACCAATAACAAATAACCAATAACGAATACAATTCCTAAAAACTGATCCCCGGCTTATCAAGCCTCGAACTTACTTTGGCAATGCCCACCAACTGGTCGCTCTGGTCAGTAAATGATTTGTAATACACCAGCACTGTATACACATTTTGTGTTTCCCAGTAATTACCCTCCAGTTCTGCTCTTTGTGCAGGATCATTTTTATCAACCAATAAATAAGAATAATCGTAATAACCCTGTTTTAAAAATTGTGCGCCTTCATAGATACCCTTATCTGCATTAAACAGCATCTTGTTGGCATCGGTAAGCTGGTAACCGGTTAACTGCCCGATCAAATACAGGTCTTTGTTCTCATAAGCTGTTTGCAGTGATGGAATAAAACTAAAATGCACCGTGGCATAATCAGCCTGCCAGTAAGGATTGATAGTTTCGTAAGTGGTGGAAAGATACATTCCATCCAGGTCTTTGTAATAAATATAGCGTTGTGCATTGCGGTCGCCATCAGGCTTCATATAAATATCCACACTATTCTTTTTATCATCCTTCCGATCCATGCGGTCGCTAAGCAAGCGAAGGCTACGCAGATCGAGCCAGCGCCACTCTTTACCACCGGGAAAAACAAAATTATTTTCTGTGTTGTACTCCAGCATATTGTTTCTTACAAATGTGGGCATCACTCCCCCGCCCTGTGCATTATCCCACCGGTAGTTTTGCAGCACCACCACTTTCACCTGGCGGTTAGCATCAAAACTGTTAAGCCCCTGTACATTCACAGAAAATTTTATGCGCTGGTGTGTATTATAAAATTGTGGTGAAAATGGCTGCAGCACCTGTGCAGACACAGAAGCTTTTGCATCAAGCACCAGCATAGCCCTGGTAAAAACAGTTTTGGTAGTATCGCCATCTAAGTACACTTTCAGTAAATAGTTACCGCTTTTTGACGGCATTGAATTATTATCAGGAATGTTTGCCATGGTAATGCACATAACGGGTATAGGCAATGGAAGAAAAACGGTAAGTAGTGATGCGTTGCTGTGTAAATCCTTTTATATAATCAAACGCACTGATGTTTACAGGCTGCCAGTTGTAATCGCACAATTGATAAGTATAGTAATAACTTTTTACACTGGCATCCATATCATCAAAATGAAGTTCCAGTTTGTCGCCGCTGTTGAGTTTATATACGGGCATGGTTTCCTGGTCACCATATACATGAAAACGGATGGAATGAATTTTATCGCTATAGACAGCATCAGGGTTTACCTGTGCGGTTACTGGTATTGAGAAAAGAATAAAAGTTATAAAAGGGAGCGATTTTAAAAACATAGTATCTGGTTAAAATATTTACTTTTGAAAGGTAACAAAAATTATTCCTTTTGAACCTTGCTGCATTTATTGCAAAGCGTATCTCCTTTAACAGTGAAAAGACATTTTCACGTTTTATTATAAGATTGGCCACTGCTGCCACCATTATCAGCGTGGCGGTAATGATAGTGGCGCTTAGTTTTTTTAATGGTTTTGATTACGTGGTGAGCAATAAAATATTCAGTATGCAGGGCCATCTGCATGTGCAAAAGGATATTGAAAACAGGGTAACCGCTGCCGAAGATTATGTAATTAGCCAAAAATGATACTGTTGAAAAGTATCTTAAAAGCCTGCCCGAAGTGGAATCTGTGGAAAGCTATGCCACCAAATTAGTGATACTTACTTATGGCGATGATATTGAAAGTATCATTGTAAAAGGTGTTGACCGTTCTTTTAACAGCAAAAGATTAAATCCATTTTTGATTAGAAGGCAGATGGGTTTCTATTCCTGACAGTGGCTACAGCGATGAGATCAATATTTCGGCTTATATAGCAGCTGAACTCAATGTTAAAGTGAATGACAGGATACTCTCCTTTTTTGTACAAAAAGATGGCAGCAAGCGTGCAAGTAAATTAACAGTAGTGGGTATTTTTAAAACATCGATTGATGAATATGATAAACAACTCGGCATTTGCGATATCAATCTTATCCGCAGGCTCAACGACTGGAAGCCCAACGAGATCGGAGGTTATGAAGTTTTTTTAAAAGACTTTACCAAAGCGGAATACATTGATACAAAAATAAAAGACGAAACACCCGAAGGATGGAACAGTAAAACCTACCGTGAAATAAACCCCAATATATTTGACTGGCTGGCGCTGCAGGGCCGTATAAAATTTATTTTGATTGGGATAATGATGATTGTGGCGGTTGTAAACCTTATCACCTGTCTGCTCATTATTGTTTTAGAAAGAACAAGAATGACCGGCATATTAAAAGCCATTGGTGCCGGCGACTGGGTGATACAAAAAATATTTTTATACAACACCATTTTAATTGCCGTGGTGGGCATTGTTGCCGGCACATTGCTGGGGCTTGGCATTTGCTGGCTACAGGAAAAAACAGGTTTTATTAAATTAGATGAAGAAGCATATTATATGAGCAGCGCCCATGCAAAAATTATCTGGTGGCAGGTGTTGGTAGTTGATCTGATTACGCTGGCTGTTTGTTTTTCCACTTTAATTATTCCAACATTGCTGGTGAAGAAAGTGAAGCCGGTGAAGGCGATACAATTCAGGTAAACAATTATTAAGGGCAGTTCGATTCTTACTTATAAAAATATCTTATGATACAGTATAATAAATTATATCGTTCACTAAAGGAAGTTTTGGGTGAGTGGCACGCAGGACATTTACAATGAGACAGTTTTGTTGGAAATACTTTAAATTTTATGAATGACGGCACTTTAATATATTGTTCGTCACCACAAAAACCTAACGAAATGTCTTGGTTTAATAGAGAAACTACAGAATATTATTTTGGTAAATACACAATTACTGGAAGTAAGATTGAAGGATATATTGATGGAACATAAGGCAAAATGTCTTTTTCGGGTATTACTCCACAAACCGAAATTGTATTACAATTTACAGTTCCTCCTAAATCACATCAAGTTTGGAATTATTTTGAAGTGGTTGAGGAATAAAATATTTTCTGTTTGTTGCACTATGCTAAACTATATCACTCCACTCTGGCGCAGGTCCCCTCATTCTGCTCCGGGTCTCCTCCAAGATTAAAAGTTCCCAGCCGAGTCTCCACAATGAGCTTGCAGCATAGCCGTGGGACTCGGCGCTATCCGGGCATGCTGTTCAAATCTATATCATCCAACTCCCTGAAATTTAATACAGCGTATTCACCTTGTTCACCAGTTATATAAAATCTTGCCGAACTATGTGGATACTCTATGGCGTTGATTGAAAGCTGCCACTTACCTGTACAAGGATTATTATGCATGTAATCTAATTTTTGCAATAGAAATTTTGTGCCGTTACATTCCTTCCAGTCAAAACTATCTTCCCACAATTCATACAACTTACCTTTTGCCCTGTCGCTTTTATTTACTGCCATGGCTAACTGTTCAAGTAAATGAGTTTCATTTTTTACCTTCAGCCGGTTTATTATTTCATAACCGATAAACCTTTTGCCGTCACCAACGATGGTATTGATGTTTTTCTTTGTTTTGCTGAAAGCGATGGTGGTGTGAACATGGTTTGGCATGATGGCGTAACCGGTAATATAATGGCCTTGTTCTTTTAGATAATCAAACCATTTATATACTAAATTGTAACTGTTGCAGATATCAATTAATGGCAGCCAATTGAAGCAGGTGAAGGTAATAAAGAAATGGCCGCTGTCATATGGTATCTTTCTCTTTACAGGCATTACATGAAGGTAAATGCTTTTGCTTTGTTTTTTATTCTTGCACCCTGCTGAGTATGCGGCGGGTTCGCTGCCGCACATTAGCCACAGCACAGGAAACCCGCCTGGGAAATCTTAGCTCAGATGATAAAGGATGTATCGTTCCGGCAATTTATGTTATACGTGCAGCTCAGGCTCAACTGGTTGCTACAGTTTGGGGTAGTATCAATGTTGCAACTAATTTTTTGGGAGTTTATGGAGCATTACGACTGATATTGGCAAAGGGTACATTTTTTGTACTGCGTATTATTGGTGTTATTGAGCTTGGAAAAGTAGCCATTGATGTTGCTTTGCAAACCACTGCTGTCAGAACACAGATACAAAACGATCCAGAACTAAACCCCTTCTTCGAACCCGGTGGATTATGGTCTAAAATCAGTATAACAACTGATATTGCTACTTTCTCACTTGAGAACTTGATAAGTATCGCAAGAAGTGCCCGGAAAACAGCATTAATAATGAGGGGGCAAAGCCAAACCGAAGCTGCCAATGCAATGGATGAAATAGCACTTGCAGCAGAAAATGCACTACAACTCAAATTAGGCAAAACACTAACTACTGCACCAAGTTGGAACCCAACCAGAACGATAACTGGCAATCTTGATAACCCCAAAGGCGTTATAGGAGTGTATGAAAGAAGATTGCCGAATACGGCGGACCCAATCGATGATACTAAAAGAGTTATTACAGAATTGGATTTTCCAGTAGGAAACCGGGATAATTTTAAAGCTAATAATAAGGAGGGTTATAAATTATTGAATGTCCCTAACGAATATTATGTTACACCAGAACAATTTTGGGATGAATTTAATAAACCCTGGATGGATGATTTGGTTGCTAAAAAAGCGGATATTGTTATATTAAGTGATAAGAATAATGATTTTTTAAAGTATGAGTGGGATTCAGAAGCAAACGATTTCAAAATAGATACTAATACTGGTTTAAGAATATTAACTGGCTTCGGCAAAGAAATAGAATATATGGAAAACTTGGTTCAGCAAGGAATATATAGTTGGGATGGAATTCAAGGGGTTTACAAATATGTACAGTAAATGCAATTTGTTTTAATTTAAAAAAGGATAAATATATTCATCATGATTAAATACAATAGCCTATACCGCTCACTCAAACACGTAACAGCCGAATGGCATGCTGGTGTATTGATGTGGAGCTTTAGTTGGACTTACTTTAAATTTTATGAAGACGGGTCACTAATATTTTGCTCTACCTCTGCCGAGCCTGTTCAAATGGTGTGGTTTAATAAAGAAACCTTTTTGGGAAGTACTGGTAAATACACGATAAATTCATCAAAGATTGAAGGAAGTATCAACTCCCCAGTCGGAGAGTCACAGTTTTCGGGGATTGTAAATGAAACATCCATGGTTTTGCAAACTACTAACAAATCAATTGCATATAGTCAATGGAATTTCTTTGAGCTTATTAATTAAACTATCTCTCAGCCTCGTGGCACACGAAACAAAAGCAAAAATCCCTGTTTTGGCGCAAGGTTCTTAAATAATAAAAGAGAGTGCATGGCGCAAGGGTGTAGGGCAGGCATGTGCTTTGGCAATCCTTGTGCCTTTTAAAAGAGTTTGCAATAGAGGTTTCATAATGCTGGCATTATGATGAGTAGCAGGGACAAAAGGCACAAGGATTGCAGCCGTACAAAATCATTGCTACACCCTTGCGCCAAAGGCGAAGGCTATACAATTCAGATAATTTGTCATGCAAATAATTTTCACCATCATCTTTATAGCCATTCTTGTTTTTCTTCTTAACGGTATTAAGCAAAAAAAGAAACCTACCCAGTTAACTGCACTGCCTGGTAATTATAAAATATTGCTTGAACAAAACGTAGCTTTTTACCGGGCATTAAATGATGAGCAAAAGAAAAAGTTTGAAGGAAGAATGGCTGCTTTTCTTTCTGCCGTAACTATTGAAGGAATAAGAACAACAGTAGATGATATTGATAAAGTGTTTATTGCCGCCAGTGCTGTGATACCCATGTTTGGTTTTACTGCATGGCAATACCACAACCTCAACACTGTATTGCTGTATCCTGAACATTTTAATGAAGCCTTTGACCTGGATGGAGAGGAAAGACGTGTGATGGGTATGGTGGGCAGTGGAAGCATGAATGATAAAATGATCTTATCAAAACCTGCATTACAGAAAGGCTTTAAAAACGAAACAGATAAAAACAACACTGCCATACATGAGTTTGTGCATTTGCTTGATAAGATGGATGGTGATACCGATGGCATACCGGAAGTATTGCTGGAGAAACAATACACTATCCCCTGGATAAACCAGATGCACAAAGAAATTGACGCCATCATTAAAAACCGCAGCGATATCAACCCTTATGGTGCCACCAGTAAAACAGAGTTTTTCGCTGTGGCATCAGAATATTTTTTTGAAAGGCCGGCGCTGTTTAAAGAACGGCATCCTGAATTATATAAACTGATGGAAGAAATTTTTGACCAAACACCGGCGATAAAGGCAAAAGCAGCTGCAGGCAAGATTGGGAGAAATGATCCTTGCCCTTGTGGCAGTGGAGAAAAGTATAAAGAATGCCATGGAAAAACAATGTAACAATATATGCTCAGGCATATGGAATTAATACCGGTTGGCATCTATTCCGCATGAAACTCAAATTCCCCATTTTACTTTTATTGCTGCTCACAATATCAATCATTGTTATTTCATTTACTCATCACTCAAAAAATGATGATGAATTTATCTCTTACAAAATCAACCCTGTAAAAACCACTCTTAAACTTTACTGGAAAGACTACAATGGCAAACCACTAAAAAGTTTACAGGCTTTAAAGGATCATTGTGCTTCTAAAAAAGAAAAACTATTATTTGGGATGAATGGCGGTATGTACAAAGAAGATAATTCACCTTTGGGGCTTTTTATCCAGTACGGAAAGACTGTAACAGCGATAAATAAAAAAAAAGGCAATGGCAATTTTTACCTGCAGCCCAATGGTATATTATATATCACCAACAATAAATTGGCACAAATCTGCACCACCAAACAATTTCCCGGCTCAACCAATATTGACTATGCCACACAATCTGGCCCCATGCTGTTAGTTGATGGAAAGATCAATCCAAACTTTAAAAATGGCTCCGTCAATACCAACATAAGGAATGGCGTAGGCATACTGCCCGGCAACACTTTGCTTTTTGCCATGAGTAAAAAAGAGGTCAGCTTATATGATTTTGCTGATTATTTTAAACAAGCCGGATGTACCAACGCACTTTATTTGGATGGCTTTGTAAGCCGCACTTATCTCCCCGAAAAAAACTGTGTGCAGCTTGACGGCAATTTTGGTGTGCTGATTGGTGCTGTATCGAAAGAGTAAAAAACTTAACCAGCTTAGTTCTCCTGTAAATTTATTATTGCCTTTTAATTCCTGTCATATTCGTTGTAGGTTATTTTTTTAAATGCCCCGTGCTTCTGTACCCAATGGCACAGCATTATTTGGGCAAATTTTATTGATATGTATCCTTCCCGACATTGCTTTCCAGGGCCGAATGTAATTTTGTGCCATGATATTCAAATATTTTTAAAAAAAACCTGTAAGGAAAAATCTAAACTGCCGTATTAATTGTAAATACAAATGAAAATGAAAAAGACCATAACGTCATTATTAATACTCTTCTTTGCTTCTGCCGGCCTTTTTGCACAGGAGCCGGTACGTAAAAAACATTTTAACCTTGAAAATGGCATTGCTATACAGGGATATGACCCAGTAGCGTATTTTACAAAGAGCAAAGCGGTAAAAGGCAAAAAAGATCTTGCCACCCATTACCAGGGCGCTACTTATTATTTCTCATCGCTTGAAAACAAAGAACTCTTTAAAAACAACCCATCTAAATACGAGCCGGAATATGGCGGCTGGTGTGCTTATGCCATGGGTGCCAAAGGAGAAAAAGTAGAAATTGATCCGGAAACTTTTAAAATCATCAACAGTAAGTTATACTTATTTTACAATCAATTTTTCAACAACACTTTAAAAGACTGGAACAAAGATGAGAATAACCTGCACACAAAAGCAGATGCCAACTGGACAAAAATTTTTCATTAATAATCATCAGCAAACAAAAATGCCATTCAAATTTTCTGCCATTGGAATATGGATATTAAAACTACTTGCCGCCATCATTATGCTGCAAACATTATACTTTAAGTTTAGTGCCTCAGAAGAATCGGTCTTTATCTTTTCAACATTAGGCATGGAGCCATACGGCAGGCTTGGCATTGCTGTATTGGAATTGATTGCATCGCTTCTCATCCTTTATCCAAAAACAACCGTATATGGCGCTGTACTTGCAACCGGGTTAATGGCAGGCGCTTTGTTTTTTCATATTACAAAACTGGGTATTGAAGTACAGGGCGATGGTGGGCAGTTGTTTATTTATGCGTTATTAGTATTAATTTGTTCACTATTGTTAATTTTTATACACAGGTATCAATTATATGAATTGCTGCGTATTAATCCAAAATTCAGAGTATGAAAAAAACAATCCTGGTACTAAGCATTTTATTTACCGCAGTTTTTGCACTGGCACAAAACAAAACAGGCAACCGCATAAACCAGTTTGCTGATTTTGCCGCTGCCAGTTGGAAGTTCAAGAAGCACTTTGGCTTTATCGTATGTACATAACTGGAAGCTTGGCAAAAAACAAAAATGGGAAGCAGGTTTAGGTGCCAGGTTTACCACTGCGTTTGGAACAAAGCAGGAATACACTACAGCGCCTGCCAGGCTTGCAAGGGGCACCACGGTTCCTTTTGTAATTGTGTTTGCAGAGCAAAAAATAGAGAACTGGGACACCTTAACAGTGCAAAGGCCATTGGTTAACTCACTAAACATTTCAGCAAACTTTGGTTACAACTTCAGTAGCCAATGGAGTGCTGGATTTAATATAGACCTTATCGGTTTTGCCTTCGGCAGAAAAACTTCAGCCATTTTAACAAGTAATGGTATTACTAAAACAGAAACTGCTGCTAAACCCGCCAGCTTTAATGTATTGCTCACCGGCGACCTGGATTATGGCAATCTCAACTCAGAATTCTTTATAAAATATAAACTAAACAACCGCTGGGCTGTTCGTGGTATTTACCAATTTTATTTCAGCGAATACAAAACCACCACTATAAAACAAATTGCGCCTGATGGAACAGAAGTGGACAGGTTCAGGCAAAAGGCAAATAATTTTGGAGCAGGTGTTTCCTATAATTTTTAACCTTGAGTACATGAAAAAACTATTCACTCTATTATTAGCCACGGGCACTTTACTAACTGCCTGCAAAAAAGAAAAAACAAGTTCATCAGTTGTTTCAATGGATCCTGTTGATACCACTGCACAATTAAAATACCGGGGAGCTTTTTCAAACGGGCCATATGGCACCGCTATGGGCATTGCAAAAGTTTATGCAAAAACAGGTGTATATACATTGGTATTAGACAGCTTTACTGTTTCAAACGGGCCAGACCTGCATGTGTATATTTCTAAAGAAGAACAGCCGGTTAATTTTATTGACCTGGGTGTTTTACGAACAACCAGCGGCACACAAGTGTATAATATCCCAGGCATGCCCGATTTTGTGGAATTTAAGTTTGCATTGATACATTGCCAGCAATTCAATCACCTGTTTGGCAGTGCTAACTTCTATTGATATGAAGACATTATTGATTACTATATTACTAATTATTGGCTGCAATAGTTTACGGGCACAAAATTATGTGCCGGCAGATGCTTCTTCTTCAATAAAATTCAGCATTAAAAATTTTGGGCTCAACGTAACAGGTAGCTTTACCGGGCTGGAAGGAAAAATAAATTTTGACCCGGCTAACGGAGCCGCTGCCAATTTTATTGTAAGTGTTTCTGCCGCTTCTGTAAACACCGGCAACGGCTCAAGAGATAAACACCTTAAAAAAGAAGACTATTTTGATGTTTCAAACCATCCTAAAATAACATTCGTATCTTCAAAAATTACAGGGAGTGGAGGCAGTTACCTTATTGAAGGTTTACTTACAATAAAAGGAGTAACTAAGAAAATAAGTTTCTCCTTTACTGCCACACCTGATGCTGTTAGTTACCGTTTTGCAGGGCAGTTCAGGATTAACCGGAGGGATTTTAATGTGGGTGGTGATAGTTGGACACTCTCAGACGAATTAACAGTATCACTAAATATATCAGCCATAAAATGATTGCTTATGAACAAGGATGCAGTACATCTTAACGAATCTATCAAACATGTTTTTGAGCAGTTAAGCCAGGTTCTCCACCAGCTTTCTGATGAAGAGTATTGTAAACCAGGCAATATCCTTAATGCCAGCATTGGCCAGCATATAAGGCATATTATTGAACTGTTTATTGAACTTAATAATGGCTACGAATGTGGTGTGGTAAATTATGAAAAACGAAAAAGAGATTACAGGATAGAAACAGAAAAAAATTTTGCCGCTTCGCTAATGGAAAGCATTTTAGATACTGTAAACAAAGAAGATAAAATGCTCCTGCTGCAAGCTGGTTTTAATAGCGATTCAAAAGATACGATCGTAGTAAATACAAATTATTACCGTGAGCTTGCGTATAATATTGAACACACAATTCACCACATGGCATTGATAAGGGTTGGCGTACATGAGTTGTCTGCTGTGGAAGTGGATAGTAATTTTGGTATTGCATCTGCCACTATTAAATACCGCAAAGCATGTGTACAGTAACTTACATTCCAACAAAACATGGCTGCTTTCTTACATCTAACAGGGATGAAAATACAATGAGGCCAAATGCATTGGCACCTGCTGTGTATGAACACAAAGGTGTAAAAGTGGTATATCCAAAAGATACAAAAGCTAATGGAAGCTGGATCGCTTTTACACAAAATGGTAATGCAGCAGTGCTGCTGAATGGAGGCTTTGTACAACACATCCCCACTCCACCCTACCGCAAAAGCCGTGGCTTGATCTTTCTTGATATTATTGCTCATCCACATCCGGAGTTTTGCTTTTTGGGAATGACCCTTGACAAAATTGAACCATTTACACTGGTGCTTTTTGCCGGCGGCTTTTTATTTGAAGCAATATGGGATGGAGAGCAAAAACATTTTATGCAGCTTGATGAGAACAAACAGCATATCTGGAGCAGTGTTACATTATATACAGCAGAAGTAATAGCAAGAAGGCAACGCTGGTTTGAAGAGTGGATAGCAGCTAATCCAGGCCCTTCTGCCAAATCAATTTTTAATTTTCATCATTTTGCCGGCGATGGAGATGCTGCAAACAGTGTGTTGATGAACCGTAATGATGAGATGCTTACAGTATGCATCACCGGTATTGATATCTGTATGGATGCAGGCACTATGCAACATTTTGATTTGAAAGAAAACCAGCATTTTTTACAATCCCTGCCACTTGAAACTGCCATTGCTTAACTACACACCGGACATGCTCAAAAAATTAAAAACAAAAACCTGGTTCATCAAACTCTTTAATTGGGAGTACTGGCCATTCAATGCTGTGTATGGCCCCATTTATTTTTACTGGGTTTGGCTGATGATAAGATCAAGGTCCGTTTTCTTTTTCAATACTTCCAATCCACTGATCAGCAACGGTGGTTTTTTAATGGAAAGCAAAAAAGAAATTTATGATCTGATACCGCAGCAATATTACCCTGCTACTTTACTTTTTAAAACAGGAAGCAATATTGATGAGGTAATGAAAAGCATAGAAAGAAAAGGAATGCCGTTTCCTGTAATTGCAAAACCCGATATTGGTATGAGGGGAATGCTGGTGCAGAAAATTGAATCAGAAAAAGAGTTGATCAATTATATCAGCAATACCAAAGTAGATTTTTTAGTACAGGACTATATTGAATACGAAAATGAAGTGGGCCTTTTCTATTACCGTTATCCCGGCGCTGGTAAAGGAAATATATCAGGTATTGTTGCAAAAGAATTATTGACACTTACTGGTGATGGCATTTCAACCATGGAAGAACTCTTGATGAAGGACCAGCGTTTTATTTTACAATTGCCTGTGCTGAAAGAAACACATGCTGATACTTTAAAAATTATTTTGAAAAAAGATGAACGTCATTTACTGGTGCCTTATGGCAATCATTGCCGTGGATCTAAATTTTTAGATGTAAGTAATTTGATCGATGAAGCATTAGTAAATGCAATTGACAGCATTTGTAAAGAAATACCGGAGTTTTATTTTGGCCGTATGGACATCCGTTATAAAAGCTGGGAAGATTTAAAAGAAGGGAAAAATTTCTCCATCATTGAACTTAATGGTGCTGGCAGTGAACCTACACATATTTACGATCCCGGACACTCCATTTTTTTTGCCTGGAAAGAGATTATCCGCCACTGGAATATTTTATACCGCATCAGCAGGCTTAACCACCAGCGCAAAAAAATCCCTTATATGGCTTTTTCCTCAGGCATAAGAATGCTGAAAGAAAATGCGGCTTATGTAAAAATGATAAGTATTAACCTGAAGCAGAGTGCGTAGAAAACCCCGTCAACGATACTCTCTACATCAATGTTTTAAAAAATTATCTTTGTTTCTGCTCCTGTTACTGGCAATTTTCGTTGCAAACCCTGCATAGAAAAAAAAGCATATTCTGTTTTTTAGGCTTATCTTTTGTACCAGCTAACTGATATGATTGCCTGGTACAAAAACTTAAAGAGTAATTTTTTTAGAAATAATAACGTGTCGCTTGTAAAAAGTGGCGTTGAATATTTTACCCTTCTGCTAAAGCTGATCAACCATGCAAAAAACAGCATCCACCTGCAGGTGTACATTTTTGAAAATGATGAAACGGGCAGGCAGGTTTGTGAGGCACTTATAGCCGCTGCAAAACGGGGAGTAAAGGTGTTTATGATAGCAGATGGATATGCATCACAATCATTATCGCCTGACCTGGTAAAACAATTAACCGATGCAGGTATCAGCTTCCGTTTTTTTGCCCCTATACTGCGGAGCAGTAATTTTTATTTTGGCAGAAGAATGCACCATAAAATATTTGTTGTGGATGCTACCGAATGCCTTGTAGGCGGTATAAATATTGGAGACCGCTATAATGATACAGCTGCTGCAAAAGCCTGGCTTGATTTTGCTTTATATACAAAAGGCGAAGCAGCACAGGCCTTATGTGAATTTTGCCTGAAGAGATGGAAAAAGAGGGATCAGGAAACAATTAATTTTAATTGTGAAAGCAATACGGAATTGAAATGGGAAAAAACAGAAATGAGTGATATAAGGATACAGCAAAATGATTGGGTTAAAAACAAAAACAATATTTCTGCCACATACAAGCAATTACTAAGAACATCACAAAAAGAAGTTATCATTTTTTGCAGCTATTTTTTACCTGGCATGATAATACGTAAAGTTTTTGCTGACACAGTGAAACGGGGCGTAAAAATAAAAGTAGTTATAACAGGCATGTCGGATGTACCACTATCAAAATATGCAGAAAAGTGGCTTTACGACTGGCTTTTAAGAAACGGAATAGAATTATACGAATACCAGCCAAATGTGCTGCATGCAAAAATCGGGCTTTGTGATGAAGAATGGCTTACCGTTGGCTCATACAATGTGAACCAGATAAGTGCTTACGCAAGTATTGAATTGAACCTTGATGTGCATAATCCTGCATTTGCTGCCAGTGTGAAAAAAGAATTGCTGCAGATCATTAAACAGGATTGTGTGCAGGTAACTATGAAAGATCACCTGGGCACAAAAAATATCTTTAAACAGTTCGGCCGCTGGTGTGCTTACCAGTTTATAAAGATTGTGTTTTCAATATTTACTTTTTATTTCAGGCGACAGGGATAGTTAATAACAAAAACATTGGATTCATTAACACATATAGCATTAGGCGCCTGCATCGGTGAAGCTTTTTTTGAAAGAAAGTTTGGAAAGAAGGCAATGTTTTGGGGTGCGTTGGCACAAAGTATCCCTGATATTGATTTTATTTCTGCTGCCTGGCTTGGCCCGGCAGAAAACCTGCTCTCCCATCGTGGCTTTACACATTCCATTTGCTTTGCCATACTCGTAATACCATTACTTGCATTGGCCGTTGATAAACTACACAAACCGCAGGATTTTACTTACCGCAAGTTGCTGTTATTTTTTTCAATAGAAGTTTTTCTGCACCTGCTGCTCGATGGTTTTAACAACTATGGTGTTGGCTGGCTGGAGCCATTTAACCATACACGTTTCTCTTTTAATATAGTGTATGTGGCAGATCCCTTTCTTTCGATATGGGCTGGGATTGCTTTTTTTGTATTGCTTCTTTTAAAACGGCATAATAAAAACAGGCGTTTTTGGTGGAAGTTTGGTTTGTATATACCGGCGCTTTATATCCTGTATTGCACTTACAATAAATTTAAAATAGACAATGCAGTAAATAGAGTATTTACTGCACAGCAAATTCCTCATCAATATTATTTTACCACGCCTGCACCTTTACAAAACTTTCTGTGGTATGTGGTAGCCGGAAACGATAGCGGCTTTTATACTGGTTACCGTTCCGTATTTGATGATTCAAAGAACATGCAGTTGGAATATTTTTCCCGTAATGATTCATTGCTGCAAAAGATTAAAGACACTGCTGAAGTAAAACTGCTGAAACAATTTGCCGGTAAATTTTACACTCTGGAAAACGTAAATGACACATTACTCTTCAACGATCTTCGCTTTGGCCAGCAGGTTGGCTGGCAAAACAGCCGTGGGCGTTTTGCTTTTCATTATTTTTTGGTGCCTCCTGCTGATAACCGGTTGGTAGTACAACGTGGCCGCTTTGCAGAATGGAGTTGGGGTAGTTTTACAATTATGCTGGATAAAATAAAAGGTGATTGATCATTGTTTTTTTGCAAGATCACTTAACATCAGAAGGAATACCCAATAGCAATATTATAAATAATATTTTCCCTTCTCCATAGCTTGTCACTAAAATTGATCTGGTTAAATACCCATGCCGGCCCACCAGGCAAATAAGCCTTTCTTACCGGGATAGCAACATCAAAGCGAAGAACAAGAAACTGTATATCTGCCCTTATTCCTATGCCAGCGCCTACTGCTAATTGATTAAAAAAAACGGATGAAAATTTTGATCCCGGCCTGGCACTATCTGTTTTTATGGTAAATATATTTCCAGCATCAGCAAATAAAGCGCCACGTAAAAAGGAAAATAATTTGAACCGGAGCTCTGTATTCATCTCGATCTTAATATCACCGGGCTGATCTGGTAAAAAAGTATTTTTCACCACCGGGTTTCCGCCGTAAAAAGTTCCGGGGCCAAGGCTTCTTGCCTGGTATGCCCTGATACTGTTTGTGCCGCCAATAAAAAACTGTTTGATAAAAGGCATGGTAGTGCTGTTACCATAACCATAGCCTACGCCGACAATCACCCTGCTTACCAATTGATTTATTCTTTCTCTACGCAAACGCCCAAGTGAAAGATAATGCCTGAACTCAGCTTCTCCCCGGATATATTGAGAAAAAGGGGCATTGAAAATTTTTCTTTTCTTTTCCATTGTTAACATCGGCACCCGTAACCAGCCCCAATAAATTTCCTGACACATCAATATTGCCATTGAAGTAAAAATTATTCCGCTCCCGGTTAGGCTTACCCTGGGAGTTAAAATTAAAATTATATGTGGAGCCGATCACAAATTGCCTTTCGATACTTCCTGCCAAAGTGAGATTGGTATCAAGCGCCAGTTGAAATTGCGGTGTGATGTCAGAAGGTTTTACATAATTGATGGAAACAGGATTGAGCTGGTGTTCTTTTGCAATGGATGTATTCCATACCCAGCCGTAACTTGTTTTAAACGAATTCAAAGTGTATTGATCAGTACGTCTGAAATATTCGAGGTTTCATTAAATCTCCCTTCATCTTTAAAACAACATTAAAAGGAACTCTTGCCTTGTAGCGGTTTACATCTGCAGGTGAAAGGCTTGCCAATTCGCTTTGCAATAGATTGATAGGTTGTGTACTGGTGGTATAAACAGCACTTAAATCAACAGTTGCAGATAATGGGTCTCCATTCCCAGGTGATAATGCTGCCTGGCTGTATAGCGAACTGCTTTTTCAAAACACTCAGGCTTATCTGGTACCATCCACTTTGTAACTGGTAACTACCGGTTAGGCTTAGCTTACCGCTTTTATCAATGCCTCCTGCAAGGTTAGCTTTACCTCTTATCTTAATAGCATCACCGCTTCTTTCATCTCTGATCAACGTTATCTGTGCCGATGTATCTGACTGAATGGTAGCGGTGATATCCATTCCTGCAAGCACTTTTACCTGAACCAACGAATCCATCTCGTTTTGCAAAAGACTGTCGGTATTTTCCGGGCCATAAGCATCAAAAAATTGCACAACGCCATCCCTGCTTTCAATTTCCGGGTTCGTACCGGGCAATACAAGCGTTACATCTGTTTCTTTATTAATAACAAGATCAGCATTTACCACTGGTGCTTCCTCGGGACCTTTTACGGAAACATCCGCATCAATATTCAACCGGCCATAATAAAGTGAGTTGAGTGCCCTGGTTGAATTTAAAGCCCTGAAGTTGTCTGCTTTGAAATCAAGGTCGAATGAATAAGCTGTAAAATTATTCGTTACTATATCTCCATCTAATACAGATTTGTTACCTGCAGAATCAGCAAACGTAAACCGGTTAGCAAAACAATATTCAATGACTTCACTCCCACAAGGTAACATTGCCTCATAAATTCATTCCATTCAAAGCCTCCCCTGAATATGTTCCGTACAAATGAGTTAAAAAACAGAACACTATCACCGGCACCTTCAAAAAATTTTTTAATGCTGAGTGTAAAGTTTGCAATCATACTACGGTATATATGAAAATTGTACCCAAAAATCACAAGCGGTGGTTTATAAAGAAAAATTGTGTGCAGCAGGATGCTGATAATCCATATAACACAGTACCAGCAACGGTTCTATTGAACTACTGATGGGATTATAGCGTGTAAGATTTTTATACAAAAAGAAGATGGCAATGCCTTTAAAAAAACATATTAAGTTAAGTTGGGTAAAAAAGGCAACAGTTTGTGACAATCGTAATAAACCCTTCCGCACTTTTTGCAGCAACAAACTATATGCTGCCCCATCTATTAAGTTGTCGCTGGTTGAGAACATCTATTTTATCATTTCACCATCTTTATTATTGACAGCAGCAGTTTTCTTATCAGCTTAGGAAGTTTTTAAGTTATAGTTTATAGAATTATTTATTAATTTACATATCGCCAGAAAAGGCGAGGAATTACAAGAATAATTAGCCGGAGTAACAGGCTGGGTTAGCAATTAATTTTTTTGAGTGCCGCTCAGTTCAAAATTTTGGAAATCTTTTCAAGAATTACCTGTATGTCAAACGGCTTTTCAAGAATGTCATTTGCATTATAGTCTTCAAAGGACTCCAAAAGTTCATGACTGCCGGATACCAGGATGATGGGAATGTTCTTATAGGAAGAATTACCCTTTAGATCTCTACATATCTTTCGGCCATCATCTCCACCTAATCTTACATCCAAAAGAATTAAATCAGGTGATGCCAATAATAAATTATGTATAAGCTCCTGTCTTGAAAAAACAGCTTCTACCTCAAATCCCTCCTTTATAAGTATTTCCGACAGCATAGAAACTATTGCTTCGGAGTCGTCAACAATTAAAATTTTTGCCATGACACTATCTTAAATAGCTTTATACGTAACTGGTGATAGAAAGCGAAAAGCTACGAATTTTTTAATTTTTCGATAAGCAATGGTAAGAAAAAATATACCCAAATACAGGTTTCTTCACACAATTCCGCTCAATCAGTATTATTATTTCAAGGCTTAACTTTTGAATACTATTGATTACGGCCTTGATGGCCATCCTGGCCTTTAATATTGTCGGGTAAAATTTCGTCCGTGGTATCTGGTGTGGGTACTTCTTTAGGTATTTGTACCGGCGGCTCAACAGGTAAAAGTTCAATATCCGGAATTGAAAAGCCCGTTCCATTCTTAAGCATTTTGTTGGAAATCCTGTTCACTGGCTTTATAATTGTACCTATCAGTGAAAGCATATTTATATGGAGGGAGAATTAACGATAAAAGCAAGATTGGTATTGGTAGATGATGATTTAGACCTGTTACAGTTAATGAAAATCAGGCTGACACGGGAAGGGTTTGTGGTTAATCTGTCTCATAACGGGGCTTATCTCCCAGAGATAATTAAAGCAGAAAATCCAGATGTTATTTTATTAGACATCCAGATGCAGGGAATAAACCGAGATCAAATATGCAAACAACTTAAGGCTAAAAATGATAAAAAAGGGATTTATGTTATCCTTATTTCTTCAAAACATGATATCAGGGATATAGCGGTTAAGTGTGGGGCAAACAATTCTTATTCAAATCCCGTTGATTTTTTATTATTGTCAGAAAAAATAAAAAATGTAGTACATAGATGATCAGATGACTATTGATTGGTGGATCCTGAAGCTGGATATGTTACAAAGGTTTCAGAGGTTAAATATTTTATGCTAACCCGATGGGGCAAACATAACAAAGCGAACAAGACAAGTGCTTATACATCAAAAATTTTATGGAATTATTAGATAAACATTTAAAAGCAAAGCGTTCTACGCTGGCAGGTGCAGGCAAAGGGCTATTTACAACTGTGCCCATTGCTAAAGGCGAAATTATTACTGAATACAAGGGAAAGGTATCAAGCTGGAAAGATGCTAACCATGATGATGGGAAAAACCTTTATATCTACTATGTTTCCAGAAATCATGTGATTGATGCCCGTGGAAATAAAAAAGCCTTTGCACATTTTGCCAATGATGCAAAGGGTACGGTTAAAGGTGTCAGCAATAATGCAGGATATGTTGAAAAAAATAAGAGGGTGTTCATAATTGCAACAAGAAACATTCCTGCTAAAGCTGAGATATTTGTTGGTTATGGTGTTGAGTATTGGACCAAGCTAAAAGAGTATGGGATGATATAAATTCGTTATGCCTGCTATCCACCTCTTCATTCTGTGCAATGATGTAACATTTTTGCAACAAAGCTTATCAGTACATTTTATGGGCGCAATCAACTTTATGCCGCCGGTGGAGTCCAGGTAACTATGAAAGTATTACCAAAAGAAAAGCGAAAGATATTTTACAGCGAACACAGGCAACACCTGTATAATTGATCTCCCTGCACTCTTACGTTTTTAATTTTACACTTGGGACAAATTGAGTGGATAAGCTTAGCTATAAAACGCTTCCAGCAGGCCAAAGTAATTTTCATTCCAGCCCTGTATCATTTCCTCATACACTTCATCGGGAATATTAGTGTGGACTAATTCTGCTGAACAACCATGTTTATGCGGATGCAGTTTGATGGTTACAATGGATGGTGTTTCCTGGTCGCCGAAGTACCATTCCTGCTGGATCTTTTTACTTTCTTCAAAAGCAATATTGCGGCCAACAATGCTGCCTTCCCATAAGGAAAACTCACTGCCGGGTTCGGTGCTCATTTCGGCTGGCTCGCCACTCCATAATTGTATGGTGGCGGGGTTGGTAAGCGCTATATAAATTTCTTCCGGCGTTGCCGGGATGATGTAGTATTTTTTGAAGTCTTTCATTTTTTGGTTTTAGACGGTGGTTTTTTTGTTGACTTGATTCTTTCTTTTATCGTTTTCAGCCTTATATCAACAGGGCTTAAGCTTTCTTTAAACTCTTCGATCTCTTTTTCCAGTTCTTCTTCCAATTCTTGCACGGAAGGCATTTCGGCTTTCAATCTCTTTGGTAATGCATTGGTAAATTCATATTCAGCAACACCCATTGGCGTATCAATTCCTTTTAAAGAATATTTTACAACCGTTTCATTCGGTGTTTTACAAAGCAGTACACCGATGGTTGCATTATCTTTTTTCCCTTTTATCTGTTCATCAATAGTGTTGATATAAAAATTAAGTTTACCCGTAAACTCTGGTTTAAAATCTCCAACTTTCAGTTCAAATACTACAAAACAATGCAGTTGGTAATTATAAAAAAGAAGGTCTAAGAAATAATCATCATCCTCTACCACCAGTTGATACTGGTTGCCTACGTACGCAAATCCTCTACCCAGTTCAAGCATGAATTTTTTGATGTGCTGTATCAAAGCTTTTTCCAGTTCCCTTTCCTGTATTTCTTCACCAAGACCTAAAAAATCAAACAGGTAAGAACTCTTCAGGCTCTCCCTTGCCAGGTCAGACTGTACTTTAGGCAATGTCAATTCAAAGTTGGTAATCGCATTGCCTTTCCGTTTATAAAGCCCCGATTGTATTTGATGAACCAGGACTGCCCGGCTCCAGTTATTGATCATTGTCTCTTGCACATAAAAGACAGCCTCTTCATACTTTCCGGCGTTTATAATAATCTGGATATGATGTCCCCATGGTATCTTTCCCAGCAACTCCGGCAATTGGTCAACAGGCTGTTGACCTGATTTTTCAGACTTCCTTTTATTGGTTTTTTCTAATTGGTCAACAGGCTGTTGACCAATTGAACTATAGAACTGGTACCACTTCCGGATATATTTTAAATTGGTGGCAGAAAAGCCCTTTACACCCGGAAATTCACTCAGCAGGTCTTTTGCCAGTTGAGATATTATTTTGTCTCCCCAGTTAGAATGAGCTTGCTTATCTGTTAATTCCTTCCCGATTTCCCAATACAACGATAATAGCTCAGCATTTACTTGTAATGCAGCCTTCACTTGGCTATTCCTGATTTTTTGTTTCAGTTCTGCCAGCCAATGTTGATAATTACTTTCGTTGCTTTTTGCAGGATTCATATTGACTGCCTAAAGATGGTTTTATACTTCTTTGCTATTGCAATAGTAAAAATAACCAGCATGATGGCAAAAAGAAAGAATTCGTAAGCTATTTCTTCAGCAGCTATACTGATCAATTGTACGTTGGTGGCTTGTACATTTTATCATTACTCTTTGAGGCAAACAGTATACTTATTAAGATTGCTTTTTTATGAATAGTGATGATGGAAAGTAGGTTTAACTGGAAATATAAAACGCTGTCCCGGCGGTGGTTTCCGCAAGCAGACTTTTGATTATAAAACTTTTATTGGCGGAACCCCGACGACGAGAAGAGCTTTGACTTTTAAAGTGCCAATGGTTGCGATAAGAGTGGCTGCTTTTTATTGTAAGTGTCTTTTGCGGCGGGGTTACATGAAAGCGTTTTTGATTGATGGAGTAAATGATGGAAACCAAAACGGCACGGAAAATAAAAAGGTTCGCCTAAGCGAACCAGGATGTATAAGGTTTATAAGAGGAAGCTGTTTGATTACAGTGCAAATAATGACTTGATAATTCTTTTTACTTTTAGTAACATGTTCTTTGGTTTTTTATTAATGATAGAATAATTGTTGTTTGAAGTGTAAAAGTATCCTGCAGTTTTTGCACCTCATAGCGTTTTGGTTTATTTATCTGTGCAATCGATACCGGCATCGATGTTCCGCTTATTGAGTGGTTTCTGCAAACGGTTGATGTGATTGTTGGAGCTTTTAATTTCTCTTTCTGGCGCAGGTCTCCGACCTGTGCTTTTACGTTACTGAGCTAATGGTAAGTGCATGCTTTTTTTAGTTTAACGACGAATGGCAACAGGTCGGGAGACCTGCGCCAGATGGGGGGAGACAACTGCTATCCCGGCGGTGGTATCCGCAAGCGGACTTTTTTGATTGTAAAACTTTTATTGGCGGAACCCTGACGACGAAAAGAGTTTTGACTTTTAAACTGCCAATGGTTGTGGTAAGAATGGCTGCTTTTAATTGTAAGTGCCTTCTGCGTCGGGGTTCCATGAAAGAATTTTTTGATTGATGGAGTAAACTATGGAAACCCCGCCGGGACGAAAGCGAAGGAAAGTTGCCAGCAACGTCTCTTTTGCGATGGCTTGCGTGGGTGGGAAAGGACGTTGCGCCGGGTATCGGACACCCAACCTTATGGCAAGTGTGGGCTTGCATTTTTGCAAGGGCTTTTCCTTTATGGCGCAACGTCCTTGCTCTTCTCATTGCTCGGTGAAGAGACGTTGCTTGGAATTTTATAATTTAAAGAGTGGTTACTTTATGTGGAAGACGTTGCAGGGAATAAGAGTGGCTGCTTTTAATTGTAAGTGCCTTCTGTGTCGGGGTTACATGAAAGCGTTTTTGATTGATGGAGTAAACTATGGAAACCCCGCCGGGACCAAATAGATTACCTTTACAGAAAGAATACGTATTTAATTTATGAAGAATCACCTTATTATTTTTTTAATTTCTCCTCTTTTTTCTTTTAATATAATACTTGCCCAATGCAACTTCGCTGAAAGTAGAGGCTTTACAAAAACTGCTTTAGTAATTGGGGAAAAGACATATAACCCCAAACTAGGAACTCTTAATAACTCAGCTCACGACGCAAAAGCAATAGCAGATTCGTTGAGAAACATACGTTTTGAAGTAGAAGAATATATTGATTTAGATTTTATAAGTTTAAAAAAAGTGGTTGAAGAATGGTTAGAAAAGACAAAGGAATATGAAGTCGCATTATTTTATTTCTCAGGCCATGGCGCTGAAATGGGTGGTATTAATTATCTATTTCCAATTGACGCAACACCAAGAAATGAATTCGAGCTAGGAAGTCAAACCTATACTGCGAATCAAATTATTTATGAACTTACCAATAATTCAGGCCTCAAATATGCGATTGTATTATTAGATGCATGTCGCAATAATCCTTTAACAAAAGGCTGGAAAAGAAATGGTAATGGTGGTTTGGCAAGTATGAATGGTGGGAAAAATATATTTATAGGCTATGCTGCTGAAGCTGGAAAAACTGCTTTAGACGGATATGGGAATGGAAATAGTCCTTATACAGAAGCAATACTTAAGTATATCAATGCTCCCAATTTAACAATTGACCAAATTTATAATAAAATCACTAGAGATGTTCAGCTCAAAACGAAAGATCAAAATCCTTATCGGACATCGTCTTTTAATAGTGATTTTTGTTTTAATGTTAAAAGCGAATTTGAGTCAAATTCTAGTCCTTTCATTGTTCCTGCGCCTTCAATCATGGCAATATCTAAACAAACAGATGAAGCATTTATAATAGACAGTTCAAAACTTTTAGTAAAAAAATTAAGATCAAATTCATTCATACAGATACATACAGACACTATTAGAGCTTATAAAATTGTTGAAGGTAAAAATTCTATTTATGTTCTAGATTCTATAAGAAATTATGTTTTTATCATTGATAAAGTAACAAAAGCTATAAAAGAAAAAACAAAATTAAAATACACGCCTATTTCGTTTACTATTTCAAAAGACGAAAAAAAAGCATTTGTATCTTTCAAAGACAATTTATACGGTGGCATTTTAATACTTGATTTTGAAAAAGGCAATACAGAGTATTTTAATCTTAAATACCAAGTAGGTTCAATAATGATTTCAAATGATGGCAAATCGCTTTATGCGTTTGTGAGTTATCCAACTACTAATTATTTATATCGATATGATAGCAAGCATCTAAAAGTCATTGATTCAATTAAAACACAATCTCAGTTTGAAAATCTGAGTATATCAAATAAAGGTGACTTATTATTCGTTTCTAACAAATATCAAAATCAGAAAAATGTCTTAATATTTGATACAAAAAACTTAAAATACTTAGATACTCTTTTTATTGAAGGAACTTCTTTTCAATTTACAGATGATAGTAATTATTGTGTTATTTCAAATAATTCAATTAGTATTTTAAATTTAAATAATAAGAAGTTATTAAAAAATATTACAACAAAGTCTATTCCCAAAGCTGTGGCATTGTTAGATTTTGAAATGTACATTTGGCTTCCTTCTAAAGATAGATTTTTTTTCAAGAACTTAATCGGAAACTTGGAAGAAGAAGACAGTCTACCTCTTGATGCAGAACAACAATTTAATATAGCATTAAAGAAGATTCAAGAGAAGGCTGAGATGGCTAGAGCAATTCAGCCATTTCGCATTAAAGATGAATTTGACTTTTTAACCTTGCAGATTGATTATCAAATAGGTGAAATAGTTCAAAAGCTAGGAGAAGGTTACGTAAAAAAATTTGATAATGAGAAAATTGACACACTTAATTCTAGTTATAGTGTAGAGATTGGAATTTTAGGGTCGAATGGCAAATCAGTTTTAGGAAACTTGTCATGTGAATTTTTTGAAGAAAAAATAAAAGGTAGAATAGTTGACAATAATATGAAGACAGAACCTTTCGAATATTCAATTAAGTCTATAGAAAAATATCTCGATATTCGAACAATTATTAAGAACTTTTTTTACTTACGTAGTACTAAATTATATTAAAAGATGAAGTCAGTTAAATTATTCTTTGATGCGTTAATACTTGTATGTATAATCTCAAATCAATCTTGTTCAAACACAAATAAAAATAGCAAGAAAATAATTACTCCTGCTCCACTTAGTCTTAATGAGTGGAGCTTAGAAACTTCTCCAAATAATTTAGACTTAGTAGGTACTATATTGACGTTTGATACGAAAAATGAGCCTTTAAGAATTCCTGGAGGTGTTCTAGAGTTAAAAACAAATAAAAGTAAAGTTATTTTGACTGAACAGACTTTTACTAAATCATTTTCCTCTATACTTCGATTTCTTCAAATTTCAATTGATAAGGATTCATTAATGTATGCAGGACTTAATGATTCTATAAAGACGAATGTTAACTTTTCTGTTAACAATGGAATCATTACAAATATTAATGATGATATAACAACAGCTTTTGAGAAACAAAAAAAACTTATAGAAGCAAATATGCAAATTCTAGATTTTGACACATCAAAAGTTTATCTTATAATAGAAACTATCCAGTCACCAACGGTTAACATGGTATTTGATAAATCTTCTAAAATAAACGTAAACACTTTTTTAAACTTGAAAAAGGTTATTAGTGTAAGTCCACAAATTGAAAATGATATAAATAGACGTAACACTTTAATTTACAATATTGAAGAACCACTTGTAGTATTTTATAAATATAAAAAACTCAACGTAAAAGTTTCAAAGATAAAAGGACAGACAGGAAAAAAGATTGAACTATCACTTTAAACGGCAAAACCAACTCTTTTAAATTTTATACTAGAAATCATTTTTATTTTAATAAAGTCTCAATTGGTATGCCGTACAAGTGAGTGACACAACGATGCCGCCACAAAGCCCAACTGCCCGTCCCAAAAAATAAAAAAAGCACCACGTTTCCGTGGTGCCGTTTGTCTACCAAAAACAAAACTTGCTGTATGAGAGCGATTGATACTATTACGCAGCAGCGTATAATTTGTTACAGTGGTTTATTTTTTTATGAGTTCAAAATAAGGCAGGCGTTCCGGCGGTACGGCTATCTCTTTGGTAGCCGGCCCGGTAATGATGCTGCCATCGTCTGCTTTCCATTTGCCTTTGGGGAACACAAAGAGCCTTACCAAAGCTGGCATGAAGTTCGTGAGATGAGTCCACGGGCTGCAATATTCAAAAGACGATCGGGGTAATGGCAGATAATTTAAAATTATAATTATGCAATCACCAGTAACACATTTTCAGTTTACATACAACCTTGCGCTGATAAATGTGGAGAAAAAAAAAGCAGGCGACGAGGAATTCTATACACTTCAGTTTTCAAATGAAATTCCGACTGTTACATTGCAGGCGCTTAAATTACCTGGCGGAATATACAAGTGGGACACTATACCAGCAGGGAATACAGAACTGGCAGACTCGATGGGGAAGTTAATTGAACAATACTATCAGGAGCATATTGCAGATGAGACTTTGCCAACTAATGGATCGTAGGGGTTTTTGCTTCAATTTCTAAAAAAGAAAGGCATTGTTTATTTAGCCAGTTTATTTTCTCTCAGATACTTTCTCCTGGTTGGCTTATACAACCGCTTGCCAAATATTAATAATCATTTATTTCACGTACGCTGTTTTTTGGAAGCCAACCTTTAGTTACACGCCCGTTCTGTAATAAACGCACATACATAAAATCATCCTTTTCATTCAACACCTGTAAATTGATACTTCCCTTTGTTACATAGGAATCTGTTCTGCTATACCTGTCAGGGTTTTTAAACAGGTAGGTTGATTCAATTATATTGTATTCAGTCACAGGAACTGAATTTTCTTTAGACAGGCTCTTTGCATCGTTGGTATCCACTACATTTTTTACAACATTTTTTTTACTCCCTTGCAATCCGTTACTCTTTATTTTAGTGTTTTTTTGCTTTTTTATATTCTTAATTCCCGCTGTGTAGATGAATCTATATTATTGACAGGGGTTATTGCCTTTTGAGCAAGGTCTTGATTTGTATCCTTTTTATAAAACTGGCTATAAGCTGCAAAACAACCGAGGCCAATGGCAATAACCAGCACAAATAGAAACAGGGATTTGGAAATCATTGGAGGTTTAGCGTCATAGCTGTATTGAAGATCATATAATTCCATTTCTTTTGCCTGTACTTTATACTGCATTTCATTCAGCAGTTCTTCTTTTTCTGCCAGTTGCGTTTGAAGTTTATTCACTTCATTCTTCCATGTTGACTCATCGGGATGCGATACAACCTGCTCTTCTGAAAACGTATCTGTTGTTCTCTTCCTTTCCTCCTTAATAATGCCGGAATGAATATGATCAAGTAATTCAACGCCACTACGGAATCGATCCGCAGGTGCTTTCTCAAGGCATTTATAGATCATACTGATAAACCAAACGGGTATCTGCATTTCCCTTTCCGCTTTTTCACCACTCCACAAATTTTCAATGGCTTCTCTCCTGAGTGTTATAATATCCGGTGGAACTGTTTCCATATGTGCAAGCATCACAGCATTACGTGCCATTTCACCTTTATTGGTTAAAGGAAAAGGTACAGTGCCGCTAAGTAACTCAAATAAAATAATACCAAAACTGTAAACATCCGTTTCAAAAAGTGTTTCGCCTGTACTTTGTTCCGGCGCCATAAATTCTATCGCCCCTGCATATCGGATACTTGTTCTCCTTTGTTCATCCGACATCACAGATAAACCAAAATCAAGCAATACATAATTACCGGTACGCTGGTTGAATTTTACGTTATTACTTTTTATGTCACCATGCTTTATATTGGAGCGATGGCAATGAGCCAAAGCATTTGCCAATTGCTCTGCCACCTTCATTGTTTCCTTTACTGTAAACACCGGCTCATGCGGTGGTTTTAAAAGGTCACTCAGGTCGGGCCCTTCAATATATTCCATTTCTATATAAGGAAGATTTCCTGAAGCTGGTAATGCCGGAAGCGATAATGCTTACCACATTTGGATTGTGAACCTCGTTTACCTTTTTTAATTTTTGCACTTCATTCTGAAAAGAAATAAAATGTTTATCATCATCGCTTTCGCTTGCAATAGGTGTGGGAAAAATTTTAATAGCAGTGATTATCTCTCCTGTCTTTCTTGCTTTATATACCGATCCCTGCCCTCCCGATTTTAATGCACCGAGATTCTCCAACTCCTTCTGTTATCGTAAATACTTTTGCCATGTTATTTTTCTCGCTGAATAAGAAAATTCAAGCACTGCCGAATCACCCAAAATAACCTGGTCACCTTCCTGCAGGCGATGGCCAACTTCTGTTGCCTGCATTTTGATCAAACTGCCTTCAGGTGTACGCACTTTGATTTTATTATTGGGTGGAATGCCGCCTTCATCTGCAAAAATTAAAAATGAACCACTGCCTGCTTCCCATTCAATATGTGCATGCTGGCGGCTTACCGAACGGTTTACTTCATCTGTTTTAAAAGCAATAGCATTTTTTCTCATGTAATTACCTGCAGCCTGTACCATTGCTTCACGGCCAATATTTATTCTTCCTGTTGACTGAATGCAATTAAATACATTTTCATTTCTGCTTCACCGTTCAGTACTTTTATATAAGCGCTGCCCTGTTTATTATTTAATCCTGATTTTTTTGTCGAGATAAAAATGCTGCATTAATATCTTTTACAGGTTCTGCCTGTGGCGGAAATCTATCTGTAAATGCCACTTCAAATTTGAAAGAAGGTGAAAGTGTAATAGCATAATCATCTGCGATCCTTTGTACCTCCTCTTTTTTAAATTTGCCGGGAACGTTTGCATATATCGCCGCTTCATACAAATGCCTGTCTGCATTCAGTACAATTGAAAAAAAGATATACAGCCATGATATTGGCACCTTCGCCACCCTGCATCTGTTGCAATTTCTCTTTTATTGAACTGTAACAGATTTTTCGGATTGACTTTACATCTGGCCCACGTTCTTTTGAAAAGCTAAACATATCATTATTATTTAATCGTAATTAATTCATATCTGGTTTTATTCAGCATCTTGCTACCGTCTTTCTTTTGCAATGGCTCAAAACTTTTTATGTATTGCTGTTGAAGCAATAATGGTATTACATGTTTACCGGCAAGCTTAACTGCCTCACTTGAACCTTTAGCTCCTTCTATTCGTATGCAAACTACAAGGTGGCCTTCGCCGTTAGCTGCCGGTGCAAAAAAAACATACCAACCATCGTTGATGCTTTCACCTTTAACAATCCTTTCAGGTGTTCCTGTTTTGCCTGCAACAAAAATCCCAAGCTTGCCTTTTTTAGGAGCACTTTGCTCTCTCATGTATGTTGCCATAAATTGTGCATAAGCCGGATCTTTTGCTATACTGATACCCGGTTTCACATTTATTGGGTTGCCATTAATACTCATTACAAAACGGTTGGGCATCATTATGCCATTGTTGGCAATTCCTGCTGCAATTCTTGCAACAGCCGCCGGTGTGGCAACCAATTCACCCTGCCCCCACGACATACCTGAAACACCAATTGCCCTTGTCCGGCGTGATATTTTCTGGATTGTAACGCTTTAAACTTTTAAATTCTGTTGCTCTCCATAGTGTTCTCCATTTTTCCTGTTGTAACTATTATTGGTTTCATTTTCAAAATAGTATCCACCCACGCCATGCAAGAAACATACCTGCCTGCATATACAGGTTTACCATTTCCTCCTGTAACTGTTCTTCATTTGCAAGGCGTATAAAAAATGAATTATTTGATTTTACAATTGCTTTCTCAATATTTATCAAACCTGCTTCATCAGGTTCGGGGCCTGTTACACGTATCAGGTCTTTTGGATAAACCCTGATATTTTTTTTTGCTGCTGCTGATTCCCAGTTTATTAAATGCTGCCATAGCCGTAATTAGCTTTGCGGTAGAACCCGGTTGGGTTGCATGTGTAAAACCCATATCAGCATTTACATTCCAGCCAGGTAATTTATTCAATTCATTTTCGGATAAGCTTAACCGCTCAAAATCATTAACCGGTGGTAATGGCCAACTGGCAGAAGCTAATACATCACCTGTGTTATCTTCCATAACCACTACTGATACTCTTTTATTGTTTACACTATCATCACTTTGTATGGAGCAGTTCAATTTTTGTTTGTAAAGCGGCATCGATAGTAAGTGTCACATCACGATTTTTCTTTTTAAATGCAACAACCTCCTCACTGTTGATACCGGCTACCAGCATGTCGGTGAGAGCACTATAATCTCTCTTTGCCACGGTCATTTCTGTTTCAGATACCGGCAAAAATTTTTCAGCCCTGTAACGGTTGGCACTCACCTGGTATTTTACAACAGGCGCAGGAAATCCTCTGAGTTCTGCCGCATGTGCATATTCTGCAAAATAGCCATTGTTGCCTCCGGAAAATATTCCTGTATTGGCATCACCTGTCCAGAAGAACATGTGTTCACCAAAAGGATAATAACGTTCCTGTCTTTTATAAGCCAGAGAGGAGATGTTTTCTGCTGATATGCCCAGCGCCATCAAAGAATCTTTTTGATTGCACAAGGCCTGAATCACTTGTGGCCACCAATCTGTCCATTCCGGTCATACACATTGCCGGCCTGCAAGCCGTTCATTAAAATATTGATCCTCGGATTATAGCTGAACATCCTCACGCCATTCCTGTCTGCCACCAATGCAGGTTCTGTAATCCATTTCTTTTCCTGGAAAGTATAGCCGGATACATTTACCGCCAACAGGAAAATTGCAACGCAGGCAGCCAACAAAGCAGGCATTAAATTTTTATCCTGCCGCTGTGTAATGTATTTCATCTGGGCCTGCGTTCCCGCTTAGCCTTGATACACTTAACAAAAAACCGGCAGCCATCATACTGCACAATAAGCGAAGTGCCGCCATAACTGATGAATGGCAATGCCACACCAGATAAAGGAAGTGCACCGGTGGATCCTCCTGCTATCAATAAGAACTGAACAAATAGTCCGATGCCTGCTCCTGCACATAACGTAAAATAAAAAAGGAGCGCCTGCCTGTCTTCCGATAATAATGGAACGGTGAAGTAATAAATAGGAACAAAATAAAAATACAGGTGATACCAGCCCATCCAAACTCTTCACCAATTGCAGGCAATATCATATCTGTATGTGCTTCCGGAATTGTTTTAGCAAACCCTTCGCCTGCTCCCTGTCCCGTGATACCACCGGTTGAAATTGCCCAGATACCATTCGCCACCTGGTCGCCGCCATATACCTGGTTGTCCCATGCATTTGACCAGATAGCTTTTCGGTCCACCAAGTCTTTGTATCGGGCCCGGGTATTATTTTCGCTAAGCACCTGTATCTTATCCAGTAATAAAAATCCACTCACCACCACCAATGCCATTACTGCTGATTCACTCACTTTCTTTTTTGCAATGAACATATATAGTAAGCAATGCCGCAACAGTAATACCTGTTGCATCCAGACAGTTTTTAATATCCATGCGGATACCGCATACAAAATCATGGCTGCAACCACTGCATAAAATCGCCTCTTGAAAAAGAAAAAAGGATAATAAATGTAAAACAGCATACAATGGCAGGGCCAAGATCACCCAGCACAAGAAACAATAAAATAGTAGCAACAATAGCGATCAATGCAAATACAAAAAATGATAAGCGTTTGCTAAAAGAAGGATATTCGGAAATGAATTTTTCATTGGTTGCAAAAAAGCCGGCGAAAAAAAGTATGACCATGTATTTAACAATCTCACTCGGCTGAAAGCCAAACAGGTTTACTTTAACACCGCTTCCTTCCGGGCCTGTACCAAATAAAATGGTAAGCGCAAGCAACGCCATTGCTCCTAGCGGCCCATGGCCAGCCATTTGATGCTGTTCCTGTTATCTTTAAAAATAAACAAACGAAAGAAACCGGAATCCGGTGTAAACTTTTTCAGGTTCATGAATTGCAACACCAGTATACCAGCATGCCGATGCAGAAATAAATAAAAGTGCTTTTTGCCAGGAACCTGTCTCGTAAAGGATCCTGCAAACTGAAAAGTGCAAGAAAGAAAGCCCTGTAAGTATCATCATAACGGGTAACAGTAGCTGATCGGCATTCGGGAAGCGGATTGTAAGGATAATATGCAGCAGAAGAAATGAAGCAAAAAAGCTATAACAATGATTCCAGAACCAATTTGTTACTTCTTCCGGTGTTCTGACAATAAATGCTTTTTCTTTTTTGAAAGTAACAAAATCTTTGGCAGAAAAAAGCCTTAATAATATGTGGCGACTGTACGAAATCAAATGAAGTATTTCTGTCGAGTGTTACAATTCCTTTTGATCTGCCAAATTCAAAACCCGGCTGTAATGGCAATACCTCGTATGGCCTTTTAGATGGCAACCCGGTGAAAGTATAGGAGCCGCCTGCATCGGTACGGGCATAAGCATTGAAAGAAAGCAATTGCAATTTTCCTGAAGAGTCAGTTACTGATATTTTCCGGACCCCTTCTTTAAACTGAACAGTACTTTCTTCGCCGTTTGCATCAAGGCTGTCCGGGGCTATCAATTGTTTTAGTCTTACAAGGCTACCGGCAACTGGTTGCCCATCCTTATTCCTAACAGTACCTGATATGCTAAGGCTACCCAGGCCTACGTTGGTTTGTGAACCAACTTCCAACGGATGCATCTTTTCTTTTTCAAAGGTTAGCGAGTCAGCCTCTGCAAAGCCCAACAGGTTTCTTGACAGCAATACCCGTTTTTTGAATGATCTGCCGCCCTGTGAAAATGCTTCATCAGCACTAACATAAAATTTCTTTTTATTCAGTTCGCCTGCATTATCTATTGTGCCGATATCAGCTTGCTTATCGAAGCTGCCGGCAATAAAATTTATGTCTTTGCTGTCTTCAAAATACAACCCTTTTTGTAGTAACACCTGCATGTTACCAGATAGCTTCCCATTATTCAGGTTGATCATTGTTCCGCTTTGCAAACGGCTATCAACATCCGCAAAGTCACGCTGGATAACTGAAAATAGCTTCCAGAAAAGCAGGCACAAAATTATCCCTGTCATTAAAATGGAAAAACGTTCTGTTTTCCTGGCATTGATCCATTTGGTAACAAGCGACATTGATTAATGAGCTTTTAAATTGTTTACAAATACTGAATCGGTGAATCTTCCTGAGATAATTGTATCTGGCAAGGAAAGAGCATATTGTACTGGCACACGGCAATTGATAAACCGTACATTCTTTAATACCACATTGTTATTATGCACTAATATGGCTACATCAAAATCCTTAAAAACAACACTATCAATAACAATTTGCTTTGCTGCAGGGGTGATATTAAATACAGGATCTTTAAAAAAGCTATCTGCAACGAGTATTGTGCCATTGCCATTTATGTAAAAACTGTCTTTGTCTATATTTATAGTGGCTGATATGCTAATAAAATTGTTGATGCCTGACAGTGGGTAACTTTTAACTGAGCCGGCTGCATTTAACACAAGCTCGTTAAAAGCTCCATCATTATTTTTATTAACAACAGGAGGATGCAATATTGCTGCAGGCTTTACATTTTTGTGAAATGCAAGGGCCACTGCTGTAAGAAAAATAGCAACTGCCATATAGACTATAATGTTTAGATGCCTTTTACTTTTGTTTTTGATGACTTGTCGCCTGTTGATGGAGGTTCTGTCGCAGTCTTTACCAGGATGGCGTTATCTATATTTTTTCTGACAGGCAAGGGCTGTTTTTTTCGCTCCGGTTGTTTATTGTTCTCAATGAGAACCACTGTTATATTATCGTTACCGCCGGCATTGTTTGCTGCATCAATCAAAGATTTTGTTTTGACTGAAAGACTCATATCTGAATTTAAAACAGTTGTGATCTCCGACGAATTGACCATGTCAGTAAGCCCGTCACTGCATAACAAGATCGTATCCCCAGGCAAAAATGGGGACTCGCCGGTTTCAATAAAATCTTCGATAACAGCAATGTCCTCTTCAAACCCAAGTGCTTTATTTATTTCATTTCTCCTTGGGTGCCGCATGGCTTCCTCTTCAGATAAGCGGCCCGATTCTTCAAGAAATCCTATTGCTGAATGGTCAGTAGATATTTTTACAAGGGAGTGATCCCTCAAGAGGTATATTCTTGTATCTCCCACATGTGAATACCAAAGTTTGTTATTTTTTATATCTGCCACAACACAGGTAAGTACACAAGCCATGTGTTCATTCTCTCCCTGCTTTTTTTCTTCCTGTATTTTTGTATTCGCCGATATTACCGCCTGAACGAGTGTTTCGTAACATTAGTTGTAATTTTTTTTAAATGCCGTATGATGACACTACGGGCAATAGCTGCTGCAAGCTCGCCACCCTTGTAACCACCAACGCCATCAATTACACAGGCAACTACATACTTTTTGTCGCTGGTTTCATGAACAAAGAATGTATCCTCGTTCTTATTCCGGCGTTTGCCAGTATCCGTTATGCCGTAAAAGTATTCACCCATTCCTGTGTGTTTTCCTGATGTCAGAAAAATGGAGTACCAGTAAAATGATGCTTGCAACCAGTAATGCCGGCAGAGAGTAGTGTGTCCATATTATACTTTAAATATGTTGATAGACACAATTCCGTTAAGTACGATCCTTGAGTTCAATGGAAGTTCTGTCCATACTGGTGCACTCTTTATCGCTGTTGCGCACTTCATTTTCATTTACAATTGTCTTTTCCCCGAAAGAAGCCAGTAAAAATTTATCCGCATTTTTATCATAGCGAATGGAAAGATGCGGAGTGGATACCCATTCAGAAGGAATGCGGAAAACTCCCGGCTGGTCCGGCTTTTCATCAATGCCGGATATCGTAGTTCTTCATCTTTTACTAAGTATTCCAGCTTTTTACCGGCATATTGTTTATCAGGCAGTGTTGCTTCCAGCCGGGCAAAATACTTTGGGGCTTTTGGTATCTTCCTCACCCAATACAAGGTTTTCATTCCATGGTATTCGTAATATCCATCACTGTAAAAAGTAAAATCATTTAATATCTCATCTGCTATATCAAATTTTTGTGCAATGCCTGTTGCCCGGGAATAAAAGTGACCCGGAGGTTTTCTTCTTTATGCTGCACATTGCCGGGCAATAATTTTCCAATAAAACTTTTATCGCCTTTTTCATAATCAGGGTGGGAAACAAAACGGAATACCCATTTATTAGCAGAGGCGGTTACCTTTTTTCCTTTTTGCCGGTGCTCCTGTAAAATGTTATAAAATGATTTTACAGATTCTTT
Organism: uncultured Chitinophagaceae bacterium; assembly: GCA_963814445.1. GTDB lineage: Bacteria > Bacteroidota > Bacteroidia > Chitinophagales > Chitinophagaceae > Ferruginibacter. The sequence goes on along the minus strand of CAWFCU010000002.1, from coordinate 55,420 downwards.
TATGATCAACGAAAAGATTCCCCTGTTATTATCCATGAACTTATTGTAATCAGGCGGGCTGAAACAAATAATGTATTCATGATAAAAAATGATCACGGTCTGCAAAGGAGAGTTCTGCAACAGACTCACGGAATTTCTCAATGATGTATTTATATACCTGGTCCGGGGTCATGGAAGACTGTTTCTAACACCCCCTTCTTTTTTTAAAGAACCAGTTTTGCACACCGGAGCGTTGCCAAAGAGTAGATTTTGAACCTGATAACATAATTTGACTTTATTGAGTTACTATAATTTTCTCAACAGACATAATCTGTCATAAATAAATACAGGTGCTTGTTTAATGATTCCAGGTAAATTTCCTTTCTATCGTAAAGGAATTAATAAATGTAGAGTTGATATATATGCGGTTACGATTATTTGAAAGTGAAATTAATTGTACATTTCTTAAAAGATTGCCAAAGCATAAATTAAATGAGTGAAAGAAAACATAAAACATGTTTCATGTACAAAAGTGCACAGCAAAAATTAAAAGTATTTTAGAATGAAAGAGTCATTTTGAACAATGGCCAAAATCTATGGCATTGGTTGCAGTGTTGTGTGTAAGAGAGAATGCAGGCATGCTGCAGGATTCACATTAAAAGCTGATATGTTTTAAAAATTGATTTACAGAATAAGCACAACATTTCCTTTAAGTACTTTTATTTCCCCAAACCTGTTTGTTCCTTTAAGCATCCATACATAGTTGCCGGTGTTTTGTTTTCCCCCTTTATAAATACCATCCCACCCCTTGCCGATAATATTTGTTTCAAATACTTTTTCGCCATACCGGTTAAATATTCTGAAATATTCCAGGCTTGCTATACCTATCGTTGTCGGACGAAAAATATCATTAACGCCGTAGCCATTGGGAGTAAACGCAGAAGGCACATAAAAAGCAGGCCCCTTTAATACTTTTAGTTTTACAGTATCACAGCCCGGTTAATTCCGGCTTTTTTTACCTAAAAAATAAAGATCCCGACCGCCACCATCAAAGATTACTTTTAGGTTGCAAAGTTATTCAGTTAGTTTACCAGAAATTGCTTCCGGGAAGCTATTCCAATCACCAAGCCCTTAATAGTATATAAGTGAATAACATTTAATTTCAAGAGAGGCGGAAGAACTCCACTAAACACTGAAATGAAAAAAATGAAAATGAATGAGAATAAATTTTACGGGCACATTCTTTTATCGTGTGTCCTTTGTATTTCATGTAGCACAGTTTATGCGCAAGACACCCTTAATATCAATGAAGTAAAAATTTTTACCTATCTCACAAGACAAAGCTTACTGCAAAGTACTGCTGCCGCTTCCATTATTGACAGCACCCAGTTGAAGGTACAGTCATTCAATTCTTTGGTGCCTGTGTTTAATACTGTGCCAGGTGTCAGGATGGAAGAGCGGTCCCCGGGAAGTTATAGATTATCAATACGTGGGAGCCTGCTGCGGTCACCGTTTGGAATAAGAAATATAAAAGTATACATGGATGATTATCCACTGACGGATGCCGGCGGTAATACTTACCTGAATGTAATCCCGATGAATGGGGTTAACAGGATAGAGATACTAAAGGGGCCGGATGGAAGTTTGTTCGGTGCTAACTCCGGCGGTGTTGTAAATATTAAAACAGTAAGAAAAGAAAATCTTATTTCGGGTGAAATGGCTGGTGGCAGTTATGGTTTGTTGAAAGAAAACATAACGGTTGCACATTCAAAAAATAATAATGATTTCAGTTTTACACAAAACTATTTTAAAAGCGATGGGTACAGGCAAAACAGTGAAATGAAACGGTTGTACCTGCAGATAAATAATAACTGGCGATACTCAATAAATAATTCAATAAGTGTACTCGCTTTTTACAGCAACCTTTTTTATCAAACTCCCGGCGGACTTACTTACGATCAATATACAAGCAATCCGTCGCAGGCGAGGCAGGCCACTCCTACACTACCCGGTGCTTCAGAACAAAAAGCGGCTGTATATAATAAATTGTTGTTTGCTGGTGTTACACATTCCGCCCAGTTAGCAAAAGGAATAAAACAGGTGCTGGCTGTGTTTGCGTCATCAGTTGATTTTAAAAACCCTTTTATTACTAATTACGAACTGAGAAACGAAAGAACATATGGTGCAAGGACCTACCTCATTTTTGAAAATAATAACAGGGAAGCAAAACTAAACCTGGAGTATAATATAGGCGCCGAGTGGCAGCAAACTAAATCAACCATTGAAAATTACAGCAACCTGTTGGGAGAGAGAGGTATATTGAATGCATCAGGTATAGTAAATACGAGCCAGTACTTTTTTTTCAACAGGCTAAAGGCAACCATTTATAAAAAATTGATCTTCGAGGCTGGAGTAAGCTTAAACTATTACAACTATCATTTTTCTGATTCGTTTGATCTGCGAAATTCATTTACACCTCAATGGATGCCGAGGGCTGGCATCAGTTATACATTTAATAACCGGTTATCATTGCGTTCATCGATAAGTAAAGGTTATTCTCCACCAACCACTGCTGAAATAAGGCCTTCAGATAACCGGGTGTATAGCAACCTGCAACCTGAAACAGGATCAAACATTGAATTAGGATTGAGGTATTTTTCATTGAATAAAAAACTATGGATTGATGCTTCCTTGTTTCAATACAAACTGAAGAGCGCCATTGTGCGGCAACAGGCAAATGCAGGCACAGAGTTTTTTGTAAATGCAGGTGGCACTGATCAAAAAGGAGTTGAACTGCAAGCGTATTATATATTTATTTCTCCTAAAGAAAACAGGAAGGTAAAAAAGCTACAGCTTAGCAGCAGCATCACTAATTATGATTTTACATTTACGAACTATGTGTCAGGTGCTACAGACTATTCCCACAAATTTCTTACGGGGGTTCCAAAATTTGTTTCAGTCACTGGTTTTTTAGCAGAATTGCAAAATGGCATTTATATGTTTATACAGCATAACCATACTTCGTCAATTTTTTTAAATGATGCTAACATAGTCAGGTCTGACCCATTTGACCTGGTACAATTGAAGGCAGGCTATAGTTTTTTAGTAACGCAAAAATGTAAAGTTGAGATCAGTGCCGGCGTAGATAATTTATTCGATATTACTTACAGCCTTGGAAATGATCTGAATGCGGCAGGTGGAAGATTTTATAATGCTGCGCCCACAAGAAATTTCTTTATAGGAATTCGGATTTCAAAGTAAAGGCTAACACAAATTACCCTCAACACGAATATTTTCAACCTTCATGGTACGAAGGTTAAGAATTCAGGAAGGGCTGCATGTTTTTGCAACTGCTAAAGCGCAGATTTTTTAACGCTGTGAAGCCTTTATGGAATTGCGAAAGCAATATATCCACCTTTGAAATTATTTTCCTGCTTCCCATTTACAGACAGCACAACGTATTGCTTGTTGCCAAGGGAATAGGTTGAGGGAATCGAACTCGCCATTCCTGGTAGCTGGTATTCCCATAAAACTTTTCCTGTCTTCTGATCAAAGGCCCGGAGCATATTGTCGCCGGTGGCACCGATGAAGATCAAACCACCTGCAGTAGCAATTCCACCGCCACGGTTAAACATACCCGAATTTGGAATCCCCATCTTTTTAAATTTTGGGTCTTCCCCCAGTGGAACCTGCCACATGATGTTGCCCGTGTTCAGGTCGATGGCGGTCATTGTACCAAATGGAGGAGCAATGGCAGGATCACCTTCGGGATCAAGATAAAAACTGTATCCATTGAAGCCGTAGGGTTCATTGTTCTGTGGGATATCTGTTGTCTCAAATGATTGCTGCATAACAGTGTCCTTAATATACGAGACGATCGAAGCGATCTGTTCGTGGGACAAAAATTTAAAAGATGGCATTGGCGCCGCTCCTCTTTGAAGGATACCTGCAATTTTGCTGTTAGTATATGTTTTCACCCGCCCTGTAAGATCAGGCCCAACACCTGTTCCTTTTTTATCAGCACCGTGGCAGTTACTGCAATAGGTCCTGTACAATATTTCGGGATTAAGCTGGTTGGCCGCACGGATCTTTTTCAGGTCGGTCAATTTCAGGATCATTGGAATGTCGGTGGAGTTAACAAACAGCATGTTCGTTTCCGGGTTCACCGAAGCACCACCCCAATTGGATCCGCCATGCGCTGTGGGGAGAAGGATCAACCCTTCCATGGAAGGGGGTTGATAGACACCAGTCTTGTATTTATTTTTAGTGACCTCTTCTTTGATCCACGCTGACGAACGGCCAAAGAATTTTTCCTGGTACCCCTGGCGTGCAAACGGCGGATTAACGGGTATCGGTTGTGTGGGCCAGGGTTTTTCTCCCGGCATGCTGCTGACGGTATCTACGGGCATTTCATTTACGCCAAACAGCGATTCCCCCGTTTCTCTGTTAAACATAAACAGGTATCCCATCTTAGTGACAAGTGCAACTGCATCTATATCTTTTCCATCACGTTGTATCGTAACAAGATTGGGTGGAGAGCCATTGTCCCGATCCCAAAGATCATGGTGGGTGGTTTGAAAATGCCAGATGCGTTTGCCAGTTTTTGCATCGAGAGCCAGCAGGCAGTTGGCGAAAAGATTTTGACCAGGACGATCCGCTCCGTAAAAATCAAAAGATGGCGATGCTGTCGGGACGAATACGATACCACGTTTTTCATCCAGGGCCATGCCGCCCCAGCAATTAGCGCCACCATTGCGCTGGCGGGCATTGCTGTTCCAGGTATCAGCACCAAACTCACCCGGCTTCGGGATCACATGGAACACCCATTCCAATTTGCCGGTATTGATATTGAATGCACGGATATCACCTGCTGTCGATGGAAGTTCATCCGGCACTTTGCATCCAACAATGAACAGATCATTGTACACAACTCCGGGTGCATTGCTGGAGACGGGCACTCTTGAACGCATAGAGTCAGCCACCTCCAGGCCTTCATAAAAATCGACGCGGCCGTTTTTGCCAAAGTCTTTGATAACGCTGCCATTCTCTGCGTTGATGGCATATAACTTGTCGCCGGAAATGAGAAAGATCCGGTCAGGATTGCCGGGATGGTAAGTCATTCCCTTACACCAATTATAAATAACTGATGAGTCGGGAACAAATTGCCACAACAGTTTTCCGGTAACTGCATCGAGAGCGACCAGTTTATTAGACGGCATCATACCGATGAGCCTGTTGTCCATCATCACTGGATTAAAGTACACACCACCACCCTCTGTGGTATCTTCATAGCGCCAAACTACCTGCAGCCGGGAGACATTTGAAGTGTCAATTTTGTTGAGCTTAGAGAACTTATTATTGGAAACATCATGACCGAAAGTGGGCCATGTAGAGTCGTCTTCTTGTTTCTCCGTTGAGCAGGCAGCAACGAAAACCAGTAAAAGTAAACTGAGCAGTTGTTTCATTTGTAAGATTGTCATGCAGAGAATTGAGGTCAGTTATTTGAATCAGACAGGCAGATTTGTTTATGAAATTCTTTAAAGGATTTTAATTTCAATGTCTTTAAATGATACAAGCATATCCTGATCACCATGGAGCTGAAGAGCTATATGTCCTTCCGTTCTTCCGGGATCATTATGGATTTCTGCTGTTTTGAAACCGTTGACATGCACTACAACTGATTTCCCCTTTGCTGAAACCGTCATTGTATTCCACTCGCCTGGTTTATTCCATTTCTTTACATCAGCGGAATCAGGTTCCACCACCCATCCCCTTCCACCGGTCTCATACAGTCCTCCTACTGTTTCAAACGGATGTATTTCTGCCTGGAAACCTTCCACTCCATAAGGTCCGCCTATTTCCTTTACCCTGAAATATAATCCGCTGTTGCCTTTTACAATGAGAAATTTCACTCTTAATTCAAAATCGGTATAGATACTATCTGTGACCAGCAATCCATGGTTGGGATCTGATTTTTCACTCGTCCCCACAATCACGCCATTTTCCACTTTCCAGTTTCCCCCGGGTAAAGCATGCCAGCCTTTAAGTGTTTTGCCATCAAACAAAGGTTCCCATTCCTGCATGGGGGCAGGTACATAAAAAGACAAGGCAGTTGCGCCGGCAAGGATAATAAAGAGGAACGAATTCCGTAAATGGATGTTCATATAGGCTCGTTTTATCATCGTTAGTAATATAATGAAGTTATTCTAATTTCTGCCAACACCCGCTTTTTACAAATACATTTTTGGGCGGTGTTTTTAATGTTGGATAGTTGCCTGGTATTTTTTCAAATTGATTATCCGCCAAGGCAAGAATTAGATATGAAACAAAAACCCCTGTAAACATTGAGTTTACAGGGGAATCGAAGTGGAGTAGATCCTTTTTGTGACCGCGTTAGGATTCAAACCTAAAACCTTCTGATCCGTAGTCAGATGCTCTATTCAGTTGAGCTACGCAGCCATTCTATTTTTTGCTTTGTATTCTTCTTCCTAAAACCTTCCCGACTTTTAGTCGGGATGCCTTATTCAGTTGAACCACGCAGCCATTTCCTTTAAAAGGAGGGCAAAAATATAGATTTATTTCTTTCATCCCAACTCTTTGTGCATTTTTGCCGGTAAATAATCTCATGAAGCTAATTTTCAGGGCTGTTGGCAAGGCACATGAACCCTTTGTAAAAGAGGGCGTTGATATGTTTACCAGGCGTATCAGCAACTATTTCCCGGTGGAATGGCATATTATACCAATGCCCAAAAATGCCGGCAGCCTGAATGAGACGGAGCTAAAAAAGAAGGAAGGCGAACTGATTTTGCAAAGCCTTACAAAAGATGATTACCTGGTATTGCTGGATGAAAGGGGCAAACAAATGAGTAGTGAAGGCGTGGCACAATTTATCCAGCAGAGGGCAAATGAAAGCACAAAGAACATTGTGTTTTTAATTGGAGGTGCTTATGGTGTAAGCAATGAAATTATGCAACGGGCAAATTTCAAATGGAGTTTATCGCAGTTGGTTTTTCCTCACCAGTTAGTAAGGTTGATCTTAACAGAGCAGGTGTATCGTGCCTGCAGCATTATAAAAAATGAAAAATACCATCACCAGTAAACAATCATTCACCGCATGAACGAATTTTCACTTTACCCAATCACTTATTCCATCATTGCATTTACAGTACTCATTTCTTTTGTGGCATTCAACAATGCAGATACAAAATATAAGTTGCTGTTCTACCCTTATGGTATGAACAAGCCCAATGAATATTACCGTTTTGTAAGTTATGGTTTTATACATGCAGATTACATACACCTGCTCTTTAACATGTTTACGCTTTATTCGTTTGGCAGGACGGTGGAAGCGACGTTATTTAATAAACCGCAATACCTTATTTTTTACATCTCTGCATTAGTAGCCTCCACTATTTTTGATTTTATAAAAGAGAAGAACAATTCAAGATATGCCGCATTGGGTGCATCCGGTGCTGTTTCTGCAGTAGTGTTTGCAACCATTATTTTCAGCCCGTGGGCAAAGAATATTGGGTTGTTTGGTGTGATCTGGCTGCCTAATATTGTGTTTGCCGGCCTCTATCTTTTTTATTGTGTGTATATGGCAAAAAGAGGGAATGACAATATCGGGCACAATGCACATTTGTGGGGTTCGCTCTATGGTTTTGCATATACAGGCATTGTGCATCCTGATATGCTGGTAAATTTCTTTACCCAGCTTATGCATCCTTCTTTTTAATAAAATCAAGGATCAATAACTGTTGTGTTTGTGCTGTTATCTTAAAACGGTTGTCAATACGCATACCCACAATCCAGATAATTTTTTTATTCATCTCCACCACCCAGGTATTTTCTTTTTGGGGCAATGATAATTTCTGATCAATAAAAAAGCGGCTGAGTTTCTTTTTCTTATTCATGCCGAGCGGATAAAAATAATCTCCCTGTTTCCATTTACGCAGTAATAGCGGAAACTCAATATCATTTATATCTAATTGCGCCAGCAGTGTGGACTGTTTTATTTTATGTTCAGCAACTGTAGTACGTTTCATTTTTATTTCACCGGCATCAAAAATTATTTTATCATCACCGGCTTCTATTAAAATATTTTGTGCAGCAGCAGTATCGTTGGGTGTAATGATAAGCCAGTTGCGGTTTTTGATAATACGGTGAGAGTGGTGATTGAATGTATTTGCCCGTTTCACTTTTTAATAAAGCAACTGCATCAGTTATTTGATGAGATGAAAAACCAAACTCTTTTATTATTTCATACAACACAGTTTGCAAAGGCTCTGTTTTTAGCAATTTCAAAACAGGGATATGAAATTCTTTTCCTTTTTTCTCTAGCAGTTTTTTCTTATGCAGTTCCATTGCCTGCTGGTACAATTTTTCTGTTTCGGCAAACCGGCTGATATTATTCAAAACATTTTTAAATGCTTCAGGATATACTTCTGCTACCTGTGGCAAAATTTTATTTCGGAAAAAATTACGGGTATAATCATTTTCCAAATTGGTGCTGTCTGTTACAAATGACAAGTTGGTTTTCTTTTACAAAATCCTCCAATTCCTTTCTTTTTGCAAAAAGTAAAGGCCGGATAATTTTTCCCTGCTTTGGTAAAATGCCCCGTATGCCTGCAATACCTGTACCCCGAAAAAAATTCATCACCGATGTTTCAATGTTATCATCTGCATGATGAGCTGTTAAAACCCATTGGATTTTTTTGTTACCTGCAATTTCATTAAACCATTCATAACGCATATCTCTTGCTGCGGTTTCAATAGATTTTTTTTCTTCCTTCGCAATTGAATGGGTGTCAAATCTTTTTGTGAACACTTCTACAGCATATTTATCTCCCAATGCTTTTACAAATGCCTCATCCCTTTCACTCTCGGCTCCTCTCAATTGAAAATTACAATGAGCAATTACAAAATCATAACCTGCCTGGTGGCAAAGCTCACATAGCACCACAGAATCAACACCGCCGCTAACGGCCAGCAGCAACTTATCTTTTGGTTGAAAAAGATGATGTTTTGAAATATATTCTTTGAATTGATGAAGCAGCATAATATAATCCGCTAAAATAAAGAGATTGGGTTAAATGCTGTGTTTTAAACGCATGAAGCCACATCATCACCAGGGGCAACAGCAAAGGAACCAGGTTTGTTTGTCATTTACAACACTGATTACAGATATTTGCAGCATGAAAGCGGTATTATTATATAACCTATATCCCAAAACAAACTGGAAGGCCGTGACAGAAAAACTGCTGAGCCATGTGCCGCATGATAACATCATTGTGCATGTGGCCATGCCCTGGTATGCATGGGTGCTGCAGCCGGGAATAAAAAAATTTCTTTCCTGTTTTCCTAAAATAAGCATTGTGATATTTTCTGCCAATATAAAAGGCCAGGGTGAATCGGTAGGATTCAGTAAACTAAAAAAACTGCCTTTAAACGATTATGACATCATTACTTATGTACACAGCAAGGGCACATCAAAAAAATCAAAGCATACCGGGCAGATAAAAGACTGGACAGAACTAATGAGATACTTTGTAATTGAAAGGCTTGACTTGTGCAAAGACGCTTTTGCAAAAGGGTATTGGCTGTATGGTGCCAACCTCAGCAGGAGTATATCGGATGAAGTGAAGAAAAAATGTCCCGGTGCCAGGTTTCATTACTCCGGCAATTTTGTAAGTATGAACAACAGGACGTTGGGAGAAAAATTTATCAGTACTGAATGCAGTAAGTCATATTATGGAGTGGAATTTTTTTGGGGCACATTGTGTGAACCTGGGAAAGCTTTCTGTGTACATGAATCTAATGTTGACCATTATCATGATTTTTATCCCCCTGAAAAATATCTTCCACTAAGCACATCAGTGTAAATTTACTAACTTCCAAATAACACAACTTTTCATGCTGCTTTTAAGCGGCAAACAGTATTATTTTTCACACAGACTTTGCCGTAATACATACTGCCAATAATATTAATCAACATCTGTGGAAAATAATAATGCTGTTTATTTCGTTCAATTAACGAATTTCATTTCTAAACTTACCCATTGCAGGAAAATAAGGAAATAAAAGCATTGCTTCACCTGATTGATGACCCTGACGAAGAAGTGTATAACACAGTGAGCGACAGGATCATTGCATTTGGCAAAGGCATTATCCCCAACCTTGAACATTTGTGGGAACATACCAGCGACGAAACGATACAGGAACGTATTGAGCTGATGATACACAAACTGCATTTTAAAGACCTTACTGCCGACTTTGACCATTGGAAGAGTGGAAATAATGAATTGCTGCAGGGCGCTTTGCTCACAGCAAGGTATCATTACCCCGAAATACAAACCATACAAACGCTGCAGGAAATTGAAAAGATACGACGCAACGTGTGGCTTGAACTGAATAATTATCTTACGCCGCTTGAACAGGTAAATGTTATGAGCAGTATTTTGTATAATTATTATAAACAGATGGTGTAGAGATCGCTTACACCCAGCCGGAAGATTTTTTTATTAATAAAACAGTGGAGACAAAAAAAGGGAATGCCATCAGTAATGGCATTTTGTATTTGGTGCTTTGCCAGTTGCTTGATATTCCTGTACGGGCCGTTAATATTCCCCGGCAGTTTATACTGGCATATATGGACACCAGCTATCACCTGCTGAACCCCGGCGCTCACAATTCTGAAAAAATAAAATTTTATATCGATCCACTCAACGGGCAAATATATTCTCATAAAGATGTGGAGAATTATTTCAAACGTATTTCTGTTCCTCCCACCACTTCTTACTTCAGGGAAATGAGCAACAAAGCAGTGATACAATTTTTACTGGAAGAACTTGCCAAATGCTTTGATGATGACCTGAACCGTTACAAAATGAATGAACTGCTTTCCATTGCTAAATTACTGGGAGAATGATCTATCATGTTGTTTCAAAAAATGTATGGCAGCAGGCTTTACAGCAAGGTTATTATGAAGCGCCTTCTTTAGCTACTGAAGGTTTTATTCATTTGAGTAAGAAAGAACAGGTAGCTGGCGTATTGAACCGTTATTATAAAAATACAACTGGTTTAATATTACTTCATGTGGAGGAAAACAAATTATCAGCTTCATTAAAATATGAATTATCTCCTTCGGTTAATGAAGAGTTTCCTCATTTGTATGGAAGATTGAATATTGATGCTGTTGTGGAAGTGAGTGAAATATAATTATCCTCACAACGGAAACTCATAAAAGAAATCCTGTGCTTTTATCCACCCGTTTTTTTCATATACAGATTGGGCCCGGTAATTATCAGAACCTGTTTGTAGTAATAAATAAGCAGCCTTTGATTCCCTGCCAAATTGTTTTGCCTGTTGCAGCAATGCCTCTCCTATTCCCTGGTTCCTGGCACTTTCTGCAACAAAGAGATCGTTCAAAATCCATGATTTTTTCATTTGTATAGAAGAAAAGACAGGATACAATTGCACAAAACCTACCGGCGCATTTTCCAATACTGCCAGGAATATGGCGGATTCATCATTAGATATTCGTTGTTCTAAAAAATCGAATGCAGCCTGCAGGTTGGACTGTTGGTGATAGAAAACACGGTAAGCATCAAACAATAAAGCAACAGATGAAATGTCGGAAATTGTTACTTTTTTTATATCAAGCGCCATATTTATTAATTTGGCCCATCAAAATACTTTATTTCATCAACATAAAAAAACACTAATGATCAAGTGGAGCGATTTTGAAAAAATTGAAATGAGGGTAGGCACTATAATGTCAGCCGCACTATTTGAAAAAGCAACAAAGCCTGCCTGCAAACTCACTATTGATTTTGGAGAATACGGAATAAAAAATTCATCGGCACAAATTACAGCGCTGTACAGTTTGGAAGAATTAACGGGCAAGCAGGTAATTGCTGTTGTAAATTTTCCAGTAAAGCAAATCGCCAATTTTTTCAGCGAATGTTTGGTGCTGGGCGTGTATAATGAAAATAATGACGTGGTATTACTGCAGCCGGGAAAGGAAGTGAAGAATGGGTGCAGGGTGGGGTGAGTAATCAATCCCGAAAGCTTTCGGGATTAATTAATAATTATTGATTACTAAAATTTCAGTTACAAAAACTGCTCAAAGAAAAAACTAACCTTCTTGAAATTACCTTTATTCAAAGTAAAATAATGGTTACGGCCTTCTTTTCTACATTCCAGCAGTTTGCTGTCGCAGAGTAATTTAATATGATGGGAACAGGTGGGTTGTGATAAGCCGGTAAGCCCCTGCACATCGCCGCAGCATACAAAACCTTTACGGGAAATTTCCTGCAAAATGGATAAACGGCAGGGATCGGCAATAGCGTTCATTGCCTTTTCAATAAAACGGGCTTCACTTTTTTCGCTTGCCACTACTTCTGTATTCATGCGCCAAAGAAATTATTTTTTAGGCAAACGAACAACTGTTTGGTGAAAAATAAAATTTATTTACCAACCTGCAAGCCAAATTGACTTTGCAACACCTGCTGGAAGGTTTGTAATACTGAGATAGAGTCGGTAAAGCCGCTATAGTTTGCCGAGGGCAAATAAACAGCATTAAATGCTCCGTTACGAACAGCATCGGGGAAGCGGTCGGGAAACTCCCTGTAACCATGATCGCCCTGTATTATAATAATTGCATTACGGCCAGCTTTTTCAAATATTTTATTTACCATTTTTTCCATTTTCCGGTTTGTATAACCAATGCAACTGGTAAAATTTTTATTTGACTTTTCAAATCCATTGTAGGCATACATATCTTTTATGCTATTCTCTTTCCCACTACTGTCATATATCAAAGGCGGATGAGGCATCATAAAATGAAAGTAATTGAATGAAGGTTGTTTCAACTCAGGGAAACTATCCAGGAGTTTATTGAACCTGTCATCAAGATAAGCAAGATCAGTTTTTACATTCTTACTCCAGGAAGTTTTTAAAAACCCAAGATCAATATTATGTGCAGCAAAAAAGAAATCAGGTTCAAAACCATTATACCACCTGTTGAAAAAAGTAGAAGCAGTTAAAATATTATCAAGATGATAATTTAGGTTGAATTGCAGCGGTGATTTTTTTCCCTGCAAATCAAACACAGAATAATTTCTAAACACATATCCTGAATTTTCAAAAACCGCAGGTACTACTGTGTGCTGAATATTTTTTAGCGCCAGGAGTTTCTTTTTATAATCTTCCAGTGTACTATCTTCTGTAAAAAGCAGCGGTTGCAGGCTTAATGTAGATGGCAATGAGTAATATGTTTCATTATACAACGAACTGGCATTACCGGCAACATAAAAACCTTTACGCTTTAAAAAAGTATCTATTGCAGCATTATCATAATCCAGGTATTTTTTTAAAACGGTATCAGACGGATACATATCAAACAATAAAAAAAATACGGATGGTTTTTCAGCGGTTGTAAATTTTTTTGTTTCACCGGAAGAAGCAATGTATTTCTTTTCCCTTTTATTAAGTAAGAAAAAGGCGCCGGCATCATATACCAGCAATATCAAAAAATATATGGCCCAAAAGTTAAGGAGTTTTTTTACCAGCCCTTCGCTAAACCGGTAACAAATAAATATTAGTACGACACACAAAATAAGAAAAGCAAGTATTGATCCTGCTCCAACAGTAGTTACAGCGCCTATTATCCCAACCGAGACAAATGTGTCAATGAAAGCACCAAAAAATAAAAAAACAAACAACACTGTGGTAAATGCAAGTGTAAAGCGTTGCTTATTCCTGCTGAGCTTATAGCCAGTAAAAAAAAGCGGTACTGTTATTATTATATATAGTAAAAGTTGCTTTAGTGAACGTACCGGTTCAATAAAATAATAAAGCTCTAATGAGTAATGAGCAAAGTAATATACAATCAATAAAAAAGGAAGTACTAAAATGGATTTGCTATTCATTTTGTTTTAGCTGTAAAATGGATCAACACACGGCTATTTGAAAACGGGTGTTGTTTAGTTAAAATGAACTTTTCCTTAAAAGCAGTAACAAAATTATTTTCATTGTACCAATCAAAAATATCTTCTCTTCCTGCTAACAGCAACTGAACCTTATCATCTTCCTTTGGCACAAACTCAATGATCAGCTCTTTGCAGGAATTGCTGAAAAACTCAGCCATCATAGCAAAGTTGATGTGATCAGTGATAGCAAGATGATGTATTAATGCCAGCGCCAATCCTATATCGCCATTTATCCTGCTTTGCAATGAGCTTCTCTCTTTGTTATTCCACCCAACAGCAGGCGTAGGCTGGCTTATGCTGGCTGTAAAGGAAAAAATATTGTGGAGTTTATTTTCTTTACAGGAGTTGTACAATTCATCGGCTGACCGCATGTCTTCATCAAATGCGATTACAGATTGCACTTGCTTTGCTGCTAACCTGGAAAAATTTCCTGTATTACATCCAAAATCAACCAGCACCTTGTTTTGATAGTTATTTCCAATCCATTCTGTAATCACTTTTTCTTTTTCCACCCGGTAGCTCTCTCCTACATTTTTGTCATAATAATCATTCCACTTTGTTTGAACTTTGTTTTGTTTCAACTTATCAATATTTGAAAACACCTGTTCTGAAAACTGCATCAGGCTTTTTTGTGTAACGCTTTTTGATGATGCTTCTTTTTTACTGGCTTTCACATTATCCCTGATACTCCGGGGTAATACCAAATATAAAATGGTATTAAAATTAAAGTAAGCTTTTGCAGGAAGTATTTTCAAACCGCTTGATAAAGGAATACCGGCAATATTATTTTGATAAATGTTGTTACCTGCTGCATCAAAATATTTTATCAATAAAAGTGGCAGGTAAAAATTTTCACTAAACTGCTTAAATGCTTTCCAAGGTTCACCTGCTTTGTAAATTTCAAAAGAAGATATATCAACAAAAACCGGTTTGCAGCCATCAAACACCACATTAAAAGGTGTTGCATCTTTTAGTATCATACCATGTTTAAGGGCCTGGTACTGTACTTTTAAAGTAAGCAATGCAGCATCTTTCCATTGATTAAAACACCATTCGTAAGGATAAGAAACAAAATTTATTTTCCTGGCTTTTAAAATAGTGGCATCGCCATCAAGGGATTCTTCAAATGGCACAAGCAGGTTCTTTTTAATAAGTTCTTCTGCAAGGCCGGAAGATTTGAAATGCTGATAGTGTATGAGATAATTTGGGCTTAGTTCCCTGTAAATATACCCGTTGTCGTCTTCAACAGAAAATACTTTTGCTGCCGGGTCTTTAAACGAAGCCTCATGGTCAATTCTCCTCTTCAATGCCAGGTGATTTATCTTTTTTACTGAAAAGGTTTACAAAAAAGAATTTTATTCTCCTGAAAAAAATACCTACGGCCACTGCTACTCCTATCAGCATCTGGATGATCATGCTGCCAGAACCGGGATCGATATATAAAAGGAAAGAATGTATCATTATAATTTAAAAAAACTAAGGTATGATATTTATAGGTTAAATAAATTGCTCTTTGCACACAAAACGATTGTGAAACAAATCCTTGCTGCTGTATAAAAAACTTTTCCGGGTAATTTTTTTTATAGACTTTTACCTGCAATACAGCAGTTGCTGCTTATCTAAACACCTATACCGGCATGCTCTTTAATTCATTTGAGTTTCTTATTTTCTTCCCGGTGGTTGCCATACTTTTTTATTTACTGCCGCACAAAACCAGGTGGGTTATGCTGCTGGCAGCAAGCTGTATATTTTATTGCTACTTCATTCCTGCTTACCTGCTGATACTTATTTTTCTCATCCTGGTTGATTATTTTGCTGCCATACTTATTGAGCAATCGCAACAAAAGAAAAAATGGCTTGTATGCAGCATCATAGCCAATATAGCCATACTGGCACTATTCAAATACTACAACTTCTTTGCTGGAAATATTAACAACGCAGGAAACGGGCACCTTCCGTTATTAAATTTGATCCTGCCCATTGGTTTGTCGTTCCACACTTTCCAGGCAATGAGTTACACCATTGAAGTGTACAGGGGAAATTATAAAGCCGAAAGGCATATTGGCATGTATGCATTATACGTTCTTTTTTATCCTCAATTGGTGGCAGGGCCTATTGAAAGGCCAAACAATATATTGCCTCAGTTAAAATCAAAAATAAAATTCAACCCACAAAATTTGCTTGATGGTGTAAGGCTGATGCTCTGGGGCTTTTTTAAAAAACTCGTTATTGCTGATAAAGCAGCCATTTATGTTGCCATTGTTTACAACCATCCCAATGAATATCACTTTCTGAATGTGATTATCGCCATCTTGTTTTTTAGCCTGCAGATATATTGTGATTTCTCCGGGTATACTGATATTGCCCGTGGCGCTGCCCGTACTATGGGATATGAACTGATGATAAACTTTAACCGGCCATTCTTCGCCAAAAGCATTAGGGAATTTTGGCGGCGCTGGCATATATCCCTTTCATCCTGGTTCAGGGATTATGTGTATATACCCGTTGGCGGAAGCAAGGGATCAAAACAAAAGACAGTGCTTGCCCTGCTTATTGTATTTGCTTTAAGCGGTTTCTGGCATGGGGCAGGTTTTAATTTTATTATCTGGGGATTGCTCCATGCTTTGTTTGTAATTGTATCCTTCTTTTTGTTTAGTAAAACAAAAAACTTTGGCTTGCCAGGCTTACTTATTACCAACCTGTTAGTTGCATACGCTTTTGTATTTTTTAGAAACAACTCTGTAAGCCATGCCATTGAAATTATATTATCGTCTGTAAATTTTTCATCCCCTGCTGCGTTTCAATATGGCATTCGCTCCTTTTATGATGAGCCAGGCATTGGAGGTTCCAGTATGTCAGTATTACTTTTCTTTATAGCTTTCATGTTTTTTTATGAATACAAAACAGATGCTTCGCTCAATCGTATGAACAAGTATATGCTTAGCGATATTGCCTGGTTTGTTTTTGTAACAATAAGTATCCTTTTCTTTGGCGTGTTTACCAATGAAACATTTATCTATTTCCAGTTTTAAAATGAAAAAAATTATCATCATATTTCTTTCTGTACTTATCGCCATACTGGTGGCAGGAAAAATAGCTGATGCCTGTTATAAAAAATATTGGTGGCCATTTTTTGAAAAACTGGATGTGGTAATTAAAGACAGCAGTTATTATGATGGTGTTTATACAGGCGATTCAAGGGCACATTTTGGTATCAACCCATACTATGTTGACTCTTTAACAGGGTTGAATACTTACAATGTAAGCATGGGCGGTGCCACCATCAACGAGATCAATTTTCTTTCGCAACAGTATATGAATAACCACCGGCCGCCAAAGTTTGCGGTTATTTCTGTTGGATATTCTGACATTCTTTCTGCCAATAAGTTTTTTGAAAACCCCTGTTACTACTTTTTTTACAGCAGCGATACAGCTGTTGGCAACACTTTGCAACGGCTGCATTATCACACACAATTGTATAAGCTGCTTCCCTTTTTAAAATACACAGCTTTTGATGACTTTAATAAACTTTCAATACTGGAGAACTTAAAAGGAAAAACAATTGTAAAACAAGGCGGCACTGCTTACAAGGGTTTTATAAACAATAGAACCAATACCTTTAATATACAGCAAATAGAAAGCTTTACACCAAAAGACATCAATATTGACAGTGCGATAGCAGTATTAGAAGCAACAATTAAATTATTTGCCAGTAACAATACTTTGCCAATACTTGTGTATCCGCCTGAAACGCATAACAATAAAAAAACAAAAGCGCCGGTAGAAATAAAAATTGACGCTGCTGTTTCGTTGCTTGCAGGTAAATATAAAATTCCGTTGCTGCATTTTGATAATGACAGCGATTTTACGAATGACCTGTTTACTGACCAGTGGCACTTAAATTTAAAAGGCACCATATTATATTCTAAAAAAATAGGCGCAGGCATAAAAAACATATTGCAGTAACAGGCAGCAATTATTATATGATAAACTTCATAAGGCAAGAACTAACATCAACAAAAAGCGGCCATACAGTATACTTCAAAAACCTTGATGCACTCAGGTTCCTCTCTTTTTTAAGCGTTTTTTTAACCCACACTATAAAATTTCCTGGCACTGATAATTCTTTCCTTGAAGTATTAATACAAATAATACAGATGAATTATCTTTCTGTGCCTTTTTTCTTTTCCTTATCCAGCTTTCTTATTACCTACCGTTTATTAATGGAGAGGAAAAAGGAAAAGAAAATCCGTTTACTGAATTTCTATAAAAACCGCATACTAAGGATCTGGCCTGCGTATTTCATTATTATTATCATTGGGTTTGTGTTGTTTCCTTCATTGGCAGCGATATTTAATCTGGAACCGCCTACGCTTCCTTCCATACTCCCCTTTCTTTTCTTTTATGTAAATTTTTATATAATAGAGCATGGAAATCTTTTTGCTTTTTCGCTATTGATCCTGTGGTCCATTTCAATTGAAGAACAGTTTTACATTGTATGGGGCCTGCTGATGGCAATTATTTCAAAAAAAATAATTGTGATGCTCACCCTGTTCTTTCTCTTTTTTGCAAGTGTTGCTTTCAGCTATTATTATCTTCATATCCATCCAAAAGCAACCAACAAACTTTTTTTGCATAGCTTTTTTGTGTTGCAAAATTTTTGTGCAGGTGCCTTAGCAGCAGTTTTCTATACGCAAAAAAATAGTTTTGTTTTACCTGGCAGTATCAAACGTATTGTATTTGGTTCAGCATATTTTATACTCCCGGTTTGTTATCTCTTTACTGATGATTTTGTATTAAGGAATATCATTAAAAGCACCTGCTATGGCCTCATTATTTACGACCAGTGCTTTAATGAACAGCGCCTTTTTAATGCAGGCAGGTCAGTTATCATTAATTACTTAGGCAAAATTTCTTACGGGCTGTATTTATACCATGCTGCCATCATAGTTACACTGCAGGCAATGTTTCATTTTTTTCCTGCACAAGATCATATTTCATTTTGGCAAAGCCTGCTGCAAAGTTTTACGGCATTTATTATTACAGTCATTGTTGCCCATCTTAGTTACAGGTATATCGAATCAAAATTCCTTGCTATGAAATCAGGATAAAAAAAGTGGGATGCCTTTCAACATCCCACTTACATATTTAAACAGCAATGATTAACGCATCAAATACATTTTACCATACCCTGCTTTAAAGAATTTATCTGTATTATCCCCTTCCGCTTTGTACTTATCCAATGATTTTCCATTGAGGTTGGTGATAACCCTGTAGAGATAAACACCGTTGCCCAATTTAGAGCCATACGCATCTGTTCCATCCCACTTAAACTCTGTAATGTTGGTGCCTATATGCAGGTTGCCCAATTCAGCTTTTGTAATTTCCCTTACCACTTTACCAGTGATGGTGAGTATTTGTATCCTGAAACTTTGCGGCACTTCGCTGCCGGTGATAGTAAATACAAAGGCTGTAGATGTAGTGAACGGATTTGGATAATTAAGCAGGTTGCTTATCATGGGTTTGTTATTTACCATGAAAGAAACCTTATAACTAAAGCCGCCTGCTTTGTTACCCACAATATCCTGCCCGTCACTTACCACTAATTCATATTCACCATCTATCGGGAAGTTGGGGCTAAAATCAATAGTTGCTGTATTATCACCGCCGTTCAGGTTGGCAGGTGTCAGTTGCAATGAATCGCCAAAATAGAATCGGCGCAATTCTGCCGAAGGGTTGCCATCAGCATCAGGGAATCGCACAAATACTTTCAGCAATGATGTATCCGACAATGCCATAAACCTGTTTTCATCCTTTAGTTTGATAACAATGTGCGGCCTTGCAGAAACAATATCCCTGTTAAGGATATGCACCCCGTCAAAAGTTACATCCAGCAACGGGCTTGTAACATCAGGCTTTACATAAAAACTTTTATAAATAAAATTATTGTAGAGATATTGCTCTGGCTGATCGTTCTCCGGGTTTATCATTACATACAATGTGTTCATACCAGGGTAATCCCTTGTATCAATATCGTACGTTAAAGTGATGGTATCATTTGCAACCAATGGCTTTGATCTTGGGAATTCAATTGTATGCGGTACGTTGTTACGATCGGTGATTACAAATCTTATTTTCAAACTGTCGAATGCAACAGTACTGATGTTTTTAAAAGCCAATGCAAAACTGATATGCTCACCCTGTTCCACAGAATCTTTCATGTTGAATAAAATATTGGGTGCCACAGCGCCTTCAGGAATATAATCAGCATTTATGCGCCAGTAACGCAACTGGTAAGGTGTTGCAAACTTGCTGTCATCATTCAGCATTTTTAATTTTACAAAAGGATAAACTGCGGCATTAATAAATGCCAAGTGTTGTATCTGTTGCCGGCCTCACTGTTGCCATTAAATTTTGTGTGCCATCATTTTTAACGCCATATACCTGTATAGAGGTGGTATCACCTATGGCAGCATCAAGAGTGCTTCCTCTCCAATGAAGTGCTGACCAGTTTCGGGCAGGGCCAAATGTTGGTGATTCTATAGTGCCGGTTTTAAATTTTGAAGTAACCGGAATATTAGCCTCGATCTTTTCCGATTCTGAACTACCCATATACTGCAGCGGTGAATAAGTATTTGTATTTTTTCTGAAGAAAAATACAAAAGGCAGATTTTTTGTAAAACTGTCAATTTTTGTAAAGCCAATGTTTTTAAGCTTATGATACAATGAATTTCCTGAACCCAACCTTACTGTATCATTTTTCCATTGGTTAATGAAATGAAGTATTCGGTGTCCATCCCAAATTGGTTATTGATACATACATTCCATCAGGTATGCTGTCAATAAAATCCATTGCCCTTTTCCGTATACTGAATCACCATAAGGAAATTCAAAAAACTTCCTTGGTGGTGTACCACACATTCTCCAGCTTCTGAAACGGCCCTCGAGCGGAGTTACATTGGGTACATTATTATTGCTCCATGGCTGATAGGTTATACTGTCATAAACATAAAACTGTAGTGACCCATATTTGCAACCATATAACTCCATCTGGTCAAAATCAAGCAGCTACTGTTATCCTGTCTGCCAATACATAAGGATATAAACCTGTTTTTATCTGCAGGTTCCTATTTATGATTTGTACCTGTACACATTATCATTATCCAGGCCAATAGTGCTGCTGTAAGCGCTGCGTTTATGCTGGTAGTAATGACTCTGGTTGAAACCTGTGCTGCTGTTTGGTAAATAAACAAATGAAAAAATGTTCCATACAGGTGCACTGGTATTTAAAGGCACCATGGAGGTACGCCAGTAATAAACAGTACTGTCTGTATAAGTAATATTGTTTGGGGTAAACTGCACCATGCCACCAATACCACTGGCGGTATATTCTTTTTTAAAAGGGGAGTTAAATAATTCTGTTGTATCTACCTCCATCACGGTATTGCCTGTTGACCAATAAGAGGATTGGCAGTGGAAGCAGTATAAATAATACTCTGCTGGTTTATGATAGAATAATTATATGGCGATACCGGCCTTACTTCATCTTCAAGAATATAAAACTCCCTGTTGATGGCATTATTTGTTTCACACAGTTCATCAATAATATTATCAGCATCCACCACTACAGAAATAATATTGCGGCCTTTATCTGTAATAGGATTGATAGGAAGTGTAAATTGTAATGAATCTGAATACCGTGGCGATTTTATCATCTGGTCCATATATTACCTGCACCGAATCATTTGACAGTTGCCTGTGTATCACCACCCTGATAGAATCCCTTACTACTTTGCCAAGATTGTTTATTTTAACTGTTATAGTAAAACTGTTATCAGCCACTGTAATAATAGAAGGATCGATTTTTACAGAAGCTTCTTCAATAGCATAATCCGGCTTGGTGAAATAATTAATTTTTATCGCAGGATCGCCATGCAGGTTTATTTCTTCTAAATGTATCCTTGTATAAAAATCAAGCGCTGAAGGGTTGCTGCCAAGATTTTGCAATACCCTTTGTACCTGCCTGCCTATTGAACTGCCATACATTTCATTTGCTATAGCATTGTACAATTGCAGGTTGTAAAAATTAAGGAAAGGAGGAATACCTAAGTGTGTAGAACCAAGAAAGCCAATACTTCCCCTTCTGTCTGCCAGTACATATTTTTCTGAAATAGATAAACCACCCGATGCCCTTAATGGATCGAAGGTGAAAAAATTACCGGCACTGCAACCACTGATATTAAAGAAAGGATATTTGCCCTGGTTATTAAAAATATCAGGGCTGGTTAAGTTAAACGCCAATGTGTTGGCAGTGGAGTGGCCGAAATAACCAATTAAACCAACACCCTGGTTAATGAGTTGCTGTATCCTTTCGCCACTTGCCTGCTCTACTGCAGCCGATGATGTTTTTCTGAATGTTTCCACGTAAGCGCCATAAGCAGTATCTTTTATTATAGTAGCATAACTGTTCAAGTAATTTCCAAAATCATTATCTTCCTGCTGCATCCGCACCACCCACCACATGGATGACACTTTTCATCCATTCTTTATCTGCAATGCTGCAGCTATGGTGTTGTCTGTACCTGTTCATATTCTTTTACTTTATTCAGGTAATGTTTTATCTCTGTGCCATTAATGGCAGATATCCTTCCAATTGGAATTAATGGCACATTGGTGCCGGGTTCACAGGCCAACAGCACATCTGATGCAGGCCAGCCAAAAGTAGGCACCATTTCAATCTTCTTCATGTCCGGGTTGTTCTCATTTTGCTTGTATTCAATAGAAGTAACCCCACGGCCAATAATAAATACATATTCTGGCCTTGTAGCAAACTGCCTGTAAGCAAAACTGATAAAATCACGGATAGCACCAGGATGCTGTGTAATACCAAATGAAAACTGGTCGTACAGTTCATCTATATCAACCACTTTGGCATTAAAAGCTACCACCGGCTGCAGTTGATCCTGTATTGGCGGTATTGATCTACATAATTATTACCATTGCCATCATTATATAAAACAGGGTTGCTGATAATTAAATAATCACCCTGGTTATCTGTCTGATTATAATTGATGAAGTTTTTGGCTGTGATAGCAGTTGACAGTATTTATGTTGGATGCTTCTTCGCTTACTAAAATAAATTTACGCACTGCATCAGTGAAGCTGGTAATACAAACCGTACTTTGCCAGCCACATTCAGATCACCTGCATAGCGGGTGCCATCGTTCATGCTATACAATACGGGAACAGATGTACCATTATTAAAATTTTCAATTTCCAGGTAATTTCCTGTAGTTGTTGGCTGCAATTCAAAGTAAAAATTCTTAGCCCGTTAAAATTAAATGTTGCAGGATAAGTAAATGCAATGTTTGCCACCACTATCCTGTCAAAAGGATTTACTGAAGAGTCAGCTACTGATACTGGTACAAAATCCGGGCTTTGCAAATATGAAAGTGGCAGGTTATCAAAACTCCTTTTTAGTGTATCAAAATAATTACAGGTTATAGTTGCCAACAGGTTGTTGAACATTTTGATCCTTATCTTTCTCGTATTTAAAGCATTACCACCTGCTGCTATCTGTAAACGATAAACTATTGGCAGGCCCTGCTGTGTACACATTAAGCCCCTGGAACAATTCAGTATAATGCAAAAGGCTCACCGGCTGCAATATCACCACTTGTCCATCCTTCGCTTATATCATAAGATGATGAATACACCAGTTCACCCACCTGCACTGCATAACCACGGTTGTATTGCCTGCCTGTAAGGCTTGGCAACTGTACGCATAAAATAATTTTCTTCCGGCAATGTATTAAAGGCTACATTATTGGCTGCATTGTCATATCGTAGATTGCCAGCAAATGGATTTACTGTAAGAAAATAAGATGCTGTATCAGTATGAAGACTAAAGCTATCGCACAATTGATAACCTGGTTTCAGGTATAGTTGGTTGTCTGGCACACCATCATTTGATTTGCCCCAAAATTCTATATAATCAGTACCACTGAAATGGGCCTGTTGCCACAGAGGTATACAATCTTACTTCTTTTCCATTGCGCCACAGTTGAAAATATTCTGCAGGGGTATTGTTCAAACCCAAAGATGCAAGTGATGCTTGATTGATACGGTACAAACCTGTTTTAACAACCTTAAATTTGTAATAGGTTTTGCTGTAATCAATCCAGCTATTATTAAGCGGTTGTGCTTTTGCGGCTACAGTTGCAAGGGTAAAAATGATGATTAATATCTTTCTCATTGTATGATATTGTTGTTTCGTCATTAATGACGAGATGGTTTAATTTAGTTTTGTTTTTTTACCAGGTTAACCCTTAATGAAAACACATGTGAGTATAAAGGGTTGCTCTGGTTGGCAAGGTTTGAATAAGAATAATCAAGCGTTACATTGCCAAGTTTAAAACCAGCGCCAAGGCTTGGCTGGTATATCCATACTTTCTTCTGGTTCAATGTGTCTCCATCGCTAAATGCCTTTTGAAAATTGGTAACACCTGCCCTTACATAAAACACATCGCTGATACTTGCTTCAAGCCCCACGCTTGGGTCAGCACTTACAGCACTGCTGCTGAGCAATGTATTTCTTTTGCCATCAAAAGTTAAATTCAGATTGGCTTCTGCCAGCAGGTTTACTCTTTCGCTTATTTCAAAATTATATCCACCACCAATTACCAAACGTGGTGCAGTAATTCTGTTGATTTTGTAGGAATATCATTGTTGGTAAGGTACAATACTTCTTTTTCTTTTCGGTAAACTTAAAAGACCATGCATTGAAAGTGGTGGTAATATCTTTTGCCACAGCACCAAAACGCCAGTTGCCTTTACGCATTTGAAAACCTGCATCAATACCAAACCCCCAGGCACCGGCAAACTTGCCCACTACCCTGCGGATGATCTTTGCATTTACACCAAAGCTCATGGCTCTCATCTTCAGTTTCCTTTATTGTTTGTGCAAAAGACAGCAGCAAAGCATAATCAGCCGAAGAAAAACTGGTAACACTACCATAATCAATACTTCCATCAGGCTTTACCAAAAATAAAGTATTGGGAATATCATCCACTGCAAAACGGAGTAGATGAAATACCAAGTGTGCGTTTGTTATCCTGCACAGGCACCGCCACACTCATAATATTGATAGCTGCCTATGCCGGCAAAATACTGTGCATGCATCAGGCTTACAGAAGGGTTATCCTTTACACCTGCCAGCCCTGCCGGGTTCCAGTAGCCTGCAGTTCCATCTTGCTACTGAAGCCACCTGGGCACTGCCCATAGCAAGCCCTCTTGCACCGGCACCGATATTTAAAAATTCGTTGGAATACTTTCTGAATTGGGCGGAAACAATAGCAGGAATCAACGCTAAGCCCAACAGGAAAGCAGTGAGTTTACGGTTCATAATTTGTTTTCTCTGGTGTTGTTTTAAATTGGAATTGGATAATATTAACTTGCTAAAACGCATTTTCTCCAACTAAATTGTGCCTTTTTCCAGTAAATGGAACACAAATGTAACGGTATTGGGCGCTTAGAAAATGGGGAGCATTTCCACAATAGCTGTTTAACGCTAAAAAGACTCTCCGGTTTTCTGAAATGCTGCATTAACAGCGGATTATGTTTTCATTATCGTGTACTGAAAGCCTATCGCCTTGCAACAATATCTTCCCGATAAACACCGGGTCTTTTATTGCTTATTGCCCTTTTGCTTATTGCCGATTGACGGTTATTAGTTGGCACCCACATTCCCTATATTAACTGTAAACCTTACTTCTTATTAAACTATAAACCATACCCTCTGCGACCTCTGCACCTCAGCGTGCCAAACAAACCTCAATCCTTACTTACATTTGCAAAAATTATAGTTTTACAAAATGAAAAATTTAATAGCAGAACTGCAATGGCGTGGAATGATACAGGATATTATGCCCGGCACCGAAGAACAACTGAATAAAGAAATGATTACCGGCTATATCGGCTTTGACCCTACTGCCGACAGCCTGCACATAGGCAATCTGGTTCCCATTATTTTATTGAAACATTTGCAAAGATGCGGACATAAACCTATTGCCCTTGTAGGCGGCGCCACCGGTATGGTAGGCGACCCAAGTGGCAAAAGTGAAGAAAGAAATTTATTAAGTGAAGAAACACTCAACCACAATTTGAGTTGTGTAAAAAAACAATTAGAAAAATATTTAGACTTCAGCAGTGGTAAACCCAATGCTGCTGAAATGGCCAACAACTACGATTGGTTTAAAAATTTTACTTTTCTTGATTTCATCCGGGATGTAGGCAAGCACATTACTGTTAACTACATGATGAGTAAAGACAGTGTGAAGAAAAGATTGGAAGGAGAAACGCGGCATGAGCTTTACAGAATTTACTTACCAATTGGTGCAGGGCTACGATTTTTATTACCTCAATAAAAATAAAAACTGCAAACTGCAAATGGGTGGCAGCGATCAATGGGGCAATATTGTAACCGGCACCGAACTGATAAGAAGAAAAGGTGGTGGCGAAGCTTTTGCCTTTACCTGCCCGTTAATTACAAAAGCAGATGGTGGCAAGTTTGGCAAAAGTGAAAAAGGAAATGTGTGGCTGGATGCAAACAAAACATCTCCTTACCAGTTTTACCAATTTTGGTTAAACACTACGGATGCAGATGCAGAAAAGTATATTAAGATATTTACCTTTTTGCCTAAAGAAGAAATAGATGCGTTGCTTGCTGCACACAAAGGCAATGAACACCAACGATTGCTGCAGAAAAAACTGGCAGAAGAAGTAACCTGTTTTGTACACAGCCGGGAAGATTATGATTTTGCTGTAAATGCATCGCAGATATTATTTAATAACGATACCGCAGAAATTTTAAAGCAATTGAATGAAGAACAATTGCTGCAGGTACTGGATGGTGTACCAACAGTAACTATTGCAAAATCAGTTTTAGATAACGGGATTGACATAGTTAGTTTTTTAGCCGATACAAACATCTTTCCCAGCAAAGGCGAAGCAAAAAAAATGGTACAGGGCGGCGGTGTTAGCATCAATAAAATAAAAGTAGATGCGATTGAACATTCAGTGCAAACTGCTGGTTTGTTGAATGGCAAATATTTATTGGTGCAAAAAGGAAAGAAGAATTATTATTTGGTAGTGAGTGAATAAAGTATTTAAAAGCAAACTTTAATGACTAAATATATTTCTGCTTAAAATTTAAACCCAATTCCTACCTTTATCAATATAGAAGAAAGGCTTACTTTCTTTTCTACGTTAATAACGTTTGTACTAATAACGCCATTGAGGTAGGTTACTTGCGAATACGAGAATTTGTATACAGGTTTGCCGTTGAAGTAACTGCATTCAGAAAGCAGGTAAAATTTTTGTTTTAATTTATATTTTATCCCTGCATCTGCACTATAGCAAAATGCCCAAGGCAAATTAACTTCTATTAGATGATGCACTGCTTACCTGTTGGTTGATGCCAGAACCGGTTGAAGTAATATAACTAAACCCTGGAATAGCTGTTTTGCAAATACCTGCTTGCACAGTAGCCCTGAAAGAAAATGGAGATGTAGTAGAGAAAGGCACATCAATTTGTCCTCCGCCCATTATTTTAAACACATTCCATGCATGCGTTGTGATAGAAGTTGAAGTACCACTACTTAAAAATCTCTTTAAATAAGATGTCAGGGTCTTGCTTATTACTGCTGTAGCCAAAAGAAAGAATGGCAGCAAATGATTTTTTAAATTGATAGCCGCCTGTTGCACCTGCCGCAAAGCCTGTTTTAGCGAGCCCGTCAGCATTAGAAAGAGAAGTCCCGGTAAAATTCTTATTGGCAAATCCACCAACCGGAAATGACAATCCTCCTTTTGCTTCAACAAAAAAAGAGGAGTGCCTTTGTGCGGCTGAAATAAAGCCAAATAAAATGAGCGATAAGATCAATGAGATTTTTTTTGTTAGTACAGGAATCATAAGTAAGAGTTTTAGACTGTAATGCTACTAATTTTTATTGTTTCAACCTACAATTTTTATTATGCAAATAAATTAAACGATACTATAACAATTGTTATAGCCAAACTTATCAGCCCTATTAAAAAAAATATACCTGCCATATTCTCTAATTTTTCAGAACGGGTTTCATTCTTAGTTCGGATAGAAAGAAAAGAAAGAATACAGCTTATCATCAGCATCATTGCAGCCATGCCAGTTATTTCGTCTATAAAAGTTGCCGCAGTAAACTTTGAAATTTTAATAGAAGTTAATACTACTAAGCAAAACCCAAGCAGGTTGGATGAACTGTTTAAAATATGTGGTGATTTTTCTCCTGCCATAATTTTTGTTTGAAAAACAAATGTAGTGAGTGATTGTATAAAATGTTGTTACGCTTTGTTAAGCAAAAACTAACAACCATTAGTATAAACCCCTATTTTTGCACTCATACTTAAAAAAGTATGCTATGGATTTTCAACTTACCGAAGAACATCTGATGATACAAAAAGCAGCAAGGGATTTTGCTGTGAATGAATGCCTGCCCGGCGTAATTGAAAGAGATGAACTGCAAAAATTTCCAAAAGAACAAATTGAAAAATTAGCCGACCTGGGTTTTATGGGCATGATGGTAAAGCCGGAATATGGCGGCAGCGGTATGGATACCATCAGCTATGTACTGGCAATGGAAGAGATAAGTAAAGTAGATGCCAGTGTAAGTGTTTGTATGAGTGTAAACAACAGCCTTGTTTGCTATGGCCTGCAGGAATATGGCAATGAAGAACAAAAACAAAAATATTTAACTCCACTGGCACAGGGCAAAAAAGAATGGCGAATTATACATCGGCGCTTTTTTATTAAGTGAACCGGAAGCCGGCAGCGATGCCACTTCACAACGAACAACTGCAGAAGATAAAGGCGATCATTATTTATTGAATGGAACAAAGAACTGGATCACCAATGGCAACAGTGCCTCTGTTTATTTAGTGATTGCACAAACAGATGTAAGCAAAGGCAGTCATGGTATTAATGCATTTATTGTAGAAAAAAACTGGCCGGGTGTAGTAGTTGGTGCCAAAGAAAATAAACTGGGTATCCGTGGAAGTGATACGCATACTATTTTATTCAACGATGTAAAAGTGCCAAAAGAAAACCGGATTGGTGCAGATGGCTTTGGTTTTAAGTTTGCCATGAAGACACTGGCAGGTGGAAGAATTGGCATTGCATCGCAGGCATTGGGTATTGCCAGCGGTGCTTATGAAAGGTCATTGGCTTACAGTAAAGAAAGCAAAGCATTTGGTAAAGAGATCATGCACCACCAGGCCATACAATTTAAACTGGCTGATATGGCAACAAGAATTGAATGTGCCAGATTGCTTTGTTTAAAAGCAGCCTAGGAAAAAGATCAGCATATTGATTATACATTAAGCAGCAGCATGGCAAAAGTATTTGCCAGTGAAACTGCTATGTGGACTGCAACTGAAGCAGTGCAGATACACGGTGGCTATGGTTTTGTAAAAGAATACCATGTAGAAAGAATGATGAGGGATGCAAAGATTACACAGATATATGAAGGAACCAGTGAAGTGCAGCGGATTGTGATCAGCAGGAGTATTTTAAAATAATGTGCAAATATTGAAAATATGCAAAAGTGCAAATGAATGAAAAGCTGTTTGCACATTTTTTATGATTAAATTGCTTTGCGATATGCTTTCAGCAATGAACTTTAACTGCTCATTGCTTACCTTAGCAGCCAGGTAGAAAATATGAGCATCAATAAAGAAAAATATAAAGAAATAATTACTGAATTAAATGGCAAAGCCACACTTGGTTGCCGTTTGCAAAACAAAACCTGTTGAAGATATTCAAGCGTTATATGATCTGGGACAAAGAGATTTTGGAGAAAACTATGTACAGGAATTGGTTGATAAAGAAGCTCTATTACCAAAAGATATCCGCTGGCATTTTATCGGCCACCTGCAAAGCAATAAAGTAAAATACATTGCCCCCTTTGTTCATCTTATTCATGGAGTGGATAGTGAAAGTTTATTAAAAGAAATAAATAAACAGGCAGTAAAGAATAACCGGATTATTGATTGTTTGCTTGCAAGTACATATTGCAACAGAAGAAACAAAGTTTGGTTTTGATGAAGAGGAAATTGCAAATGTGCAAATAACCAAATTGAAAATGTGCAAATAAAAGGCCTGATGGGAATGGCAAGTTTTAGTAATGATATGAATTTAGTAAGAAGTGAATTAAAAAACTAAAAACACTTTTTGATAAATACTTTTACTAAACTTCAAACTCCTTAAACCTATCAACCTTCACCATTCACCATTACTTTATCCATGGGCATGAGCAGCGATTACAAAATCGCCATCGAAGAAGGCAGCAACATGGTACGCATTGGCAGTTTATTATTTGGCGAAAGAAATTATAATAAATAATGAGCAGCGAAATTATCATTCTTTGCATTGCTGCATTTGCTGCCGGTTTTATTGATGCCATTGTTGGCGGTGGGGGCTTGGTGCAAACACCGGCTATATTGGTTACACTTCCCAACTATCCTGTTGCCACTTTACTGGGTACTACAAAAATTCCTTCTTTCTACGGCACTTCCATTGCATCCTATCAATATGCAAAAAGAGTAAAACTGCAATGGAAACTGGTATTGATAATGTGCGGCATTGCATTGATTGCAGCTATCACAGGTTCATACACCGTTACCATTATCAGCAACCGGTTTATGAAGCCAATAATATTTTGTGTGTTGATTGCTGTAGCCATTTATACTTATACAAAAAAGAATTTCGGCACCGCTGTTGCAAAAGACCTTCATCCAAAACATGAATTGTTGTATGGTGCTTTATTTGCTCTTGCCATTGGTTTTTATGATGGCTTTATTGGTCCCGGTGCAGGAAGTTTTTTAGTATTCTTCTTTATTGGGGCATTGGGTTTTGATTTTTTAAAAGCAAGCGCCCATGCCAAATTTGTAAACCTTGCCACCAATGTTGGTTCTATTATTTATTTTGGTGGAAGTGGGCATATCCTTTATCACTATGCCATACCAATGGCAGTTTTTAATTTTGCTGGTTCCTTTCTTGGTGCAAGGCTGGCTATTGCAAGAGGCAATACATTTATCAGGATATTCTTTTTGTTAGTGGTTGCCGGCACAATTATCCGCTTTGGCTATGATATTTTTTTTAAAAAATAACAAATGAAAGAACAGCATTTATCAGTAAGGGAAATAAAGCAAAGTGATATTGAACTCATCGCTAACTACTGGATAACGGCAGAAGAGTGATATTGAACTCATCGCTAACTACTGGATAACGGCAGAAGATGACTATCTTATCGCCATGGGTATCGACCTTACTAAAATGCCTTTAAAAGAAGAATGGGTTCCCATGCTTACTGAGCAATTACAAATACCATACGATCAAAAAAAATCTTATTCTACCATTTGGGAATTGAATGGCAAACCTGTCGGACATTGTAATGTGAACAAAATAACTTTTGGAGAAGAAGCTTATATGCACCTGCATATATGGTATGCCGCTGAAAGAAGAGCAGGGTTTGGCGTATCATTTATTAAAATGTCGCTGCCGTGGTTTTTTAAAAATCTGCAATTAAAAAAGATATACTGTGAACCTTATGCCCTGAACCCGGCACCAAATAAGACACTGGCCCGTGCCGGCTTTAGTTTTATAAAAGAATACAACAGCATACCAGGCTCATTCAGTTTTGAACAGCCGGTAAACCAATGGGAAATTGCTGCCGGGGATTTGAAATAACATAACAAACATTTGTTAAAGCTTTAACAGCCATTATGTATTTTGGCATAGTATTACATCTTTTCATTTTTATCAAATATCTTTACGATGTACTACAGCACTACTATGCAATCAAATTTTGAAACAGAAAAAAATCAGAAGGCATCGATATACACAGCATTATTTGTGGCGCCCTGCTGCTTATTTCCTGGGTGATAACCTGGCCGGATACACTCCCACCACCACCCATTGTGGAAGACCTGATTGAAGTAAACCTCGGCAATAATGAAGAAGGCTTTGGCGAAGTACAGCCATTGATAAAAGGAGATATGGCGCCAGCACAGCAACCAGCACAGCAAAATAATGTTGCAACCGCCCAATCTGATGATGAACCAGCAAAAGATATTGAAACAGATGACAATGCAGATGATGATGCAGCAGCCGTAACAAAAATTGAAAAGAATGACAGTAAGAAAAATGAAGCGCCAAAAGAGAATGTTATAAAGCCTGTAAAAACAAAAACCCGGCGCCTGTAACAACTCCTGCCCCACCCAAACCACAAAAGCCTAAAGCAACTTATGGTGGCGTAAAAGGAAATGGTAATGGAGCAACCGAAGATAATGGCTATACCAGCCAGGGAAATAAACCCGGTGGTAAAGGTGATGCAGGAGTCCTGATGGTAAGCCGGACAGTTATGGCAATAATCCTGGAGGAAAAACAGGAGGCGGTTTAAGAGATCAAAGGTGATAGGAAAATAATTAATCATTACATTTTTGTGGGCGATTTGCCTAAGGCTACCATTAATGCAATTATCAAAGTATCACCGGAAGGAAAAGGAACTTTTATAAGAATAGATCCTAAAGGTTCTACAACTACTGAGAGCAAATATGCTAATGATATAAGGAACAAACTTTCAAGCATAAAATTTGATCCAGCGGATCATGAATCAACAGTAACCATTACTTTTAATTTTAAGGTGCAATAAATAAATAATTCATTCTAACAATCATCCCGGCATTTTTAAAAGTGCCGGGATTTATATTTGCAACATGACCTACCAGGAAACAATTGATTATTTATATTCCCAATTGCCAATGTTCAGCCGCATTGGCAGCGCTGCTTACAAAAAAGACCTGCACAATACCATTGAGTTATGCAATGCAGTAGGCAACCCACAAAATAAATTTAAGAGCATACATATTGCCGGCACCAATGGCAAAGGCAGCACCAGCCACATGCTGGCGGCCATTTTGCAACAGGCAGGTTATAAAACAGGATTATACACTTCACCACATTT
This sequence comes from uncultured Chitinophagaceae bacterium, assembly GCA_963814445.1. Taxonomy (GTDB): domain Bacteria; phylum Bacteroidota; class Bacteroidia; order Chitinophagales; family Chitinophagaceae; genus Ferruginibacter. The sequence goes on along the minus strand of CAWFCU010000002.1, from coordinate 22,394 downwards.
AAAAGATTTCAGGGAAAGGATAAAAATTAACGGTCGATGGATCGGGAGGTGAGTGAAGATTTTGTTGTTGACTTTGTAGAGAGAACAAAACAATTGACAGAAAGAATTGAACCTTCTTTTTTTGAACTGACTGTTGCCATGGCCTTTGATTATTTTGCAAAAGAAAAAGTAGATATTGCTGTAATTGAAACCGGGCTTGGCGGAAGGTTAGACAGCACCAATATCATTACTCCTATCCTCTCCATCATTACCAATATTGGTTACGACCATATGAATATTTTGGGAGATACCCTGGAAAAAATTGCTTTTGAAAAAGCTGGTATCATCAAAGCAAATGTTCCTGTGGTGATTGGTGAATATATTGATGAAACAAAACCAATCTTCGTCAACAAAGCAAAAGAAACAAATGCAACTATTTATTTTCCGCAGGATGGATATACAGTTTCAAATATCACATCCTCTACTTACCAATTGAATTGTGATGTAACAAGCGTTGCAAATAATGATTCAGAAAATTTTACACTTGACCTGAATGGATTATACCAAATAAAAAACCTTCGGACGGTTTTATGTGCTGAAGGTGTTTTACTGCAACAGGGTTTTAACTATCAGCGAAGAAGCAGAAAAATATGCACTGGCAAACGTAAAGAAACTAACAGGGCTGCATGGCCGCTGGGATGTAATTGCAGAAAAGCCAATCATTGTACTGGATGTGGCACATAATGAAGACGGCGTAAAACATTTATTGTGGCAGTTATCAGTTATCAGTGGACCAGTTTGAGAAGCTTCATATTGTTACCGGCATGGTAAAAGATAAAGAAATTGATAAAGTGCTGGCGCTTTTGCCAACAGATGCAACTTACTATTTTACCAATGCACATATACCAAGGGCATTGCCAGCGGCAGAACTGCAACAAAAAGCTGCAGCCTATTCATTGACTGGAAATGTATTTGATGATGTGAATGAAGCTATTGATAATGCAAAACAAAACGCCTCAACAAAAGATTTGATATTGGTTTGTGGCAGTGTGTTTTTGGTTGGGGAAGTAAAGATGACATAAGCACAAAAGTAAAAGTGTGCGACCTGCCTGCCGGCAGGCGCCAATGAATATCAAAAAAGAACTTTCTGCTGGTTACAAAATAAAAGAGCGAAGCAAATGCTTCGCTCTTTTAATAAATTATTCATATTCAAATTTGGAGTTTTCAACCAAAGTATAAACTGTCAACGAACAACGGCCAACGAGAAACGAGGAACGTTATCTCAGATCCACTACTTCAGCACCTGGATACTTTTTTGCATCAAACACAAATTGTGAATCGCTGATGTTTGCCTTACCATTCATGTTGCTTACTTTATAGGTATAGCGGTTGCCTGCTTTTTCAAACAACTTAGCGCCGGTAACAGTGCTGCTTGCTTTATCAACAAATAACAACACTTTAAAAAATGTTTTTGCTTTATCAACAGGTGTCAGTTCGATCTCCTGTATCGTTTTTCCTTTTACAACTTTATCATCATTCAGTTTGTACAGAAAATCCTGGTCGTAAAAATTGGTAAATATTTTTTGTGGCGTAATAGCATTTGATGTAGGGTCAACCTTGGTAATGGTTACCTCGTTGGCAGATTTATCATACGTTGAAACATTGGAGCCATCGCAAAAAATTTCCTGGCCTGTAACACTGATGCGGTATTTGGCACCTTTCATTTGCACTGTACCGGATTTATTGGCCATCGCTTTACCTGCTGAATTTTCTATACTCAAAGAAAACTTTGCACTTACTGCCTTAAAGGTTTTAAATTTTGCACTCACAGCATCCAGCACTTTTTTAGCATCCGGGTCGCTGTTACCCATGCCCGGTTTGGGTTGTGCATAACTGAGGAGTACAGTAGCCAGTAATAATAAGCTTGTAATAATTCTCTTCATGTTTTGTTTTTATAAGTTTATCCAGAGGCGGCGCAAATATACAAGTTTAGAGGGGCACGGGCTATCATAGTTTAAAAGGGGGATTTAAAGAACTGTTAATGTATTATCAACCGGCAATAAAAAACATTTTTTTCACTTTGCAATAAAAAGCTTTGCCTATTTTGCACACACTTCAACTTAAACCACGGCAACTCCACTATTGATTCAGTTTTACTAATCAAATTCGCCTTACATAATGGAAAAGAACATTGCTATTTCCCAAAGAGAGCAGCATGCCCCTTCGCAATTCACGGAGTTTTTGTGGTGGTTGTCAACAGCCGAAAAAGAATTGATCGCCGATGCTGTGGTTGACCGTAACCGGTATAAAATAATCGGCATGACGGTGCTTGCCACCTGGGCCTTTGCCACCCTTGCATGGACCTACTTCTTCGGCACAGTAACTAATGATAGCTGGATGGCGTACCCACTTGGGTTCTTCATGGGTTTTATCATTCTCACTATTGACAGGGCTTTAATAAAAGGTATCAGCAAACAAAATAAAAACCGCCTCTGGCCGCTGCTGTTCAGGGGAATGCTGGCGGTAACCATCGGCACTTTTATGGCACAACCTGCGTTGTTGTATATGTTTAAAAAAGAGATCAAACTGCAAACAGCGTTAGATAATGAAAAGAAAAAAATAAACAACAGCTATGTGCTGGATTCATTATACAAAAACAAGAAAACAGAATTGCTTACCCAGAAAACAACATTGCTAAATGAACTGCAGTTAAAAAATGAAGCCGTATCAAAAGCAAGAGCGGATTTTTTAGCGGAAGCCGATGGCAGTGGTGGCACCCGAAAAGTGGGCATTGAAAAAATTGCCTTGGCTAAAAGAAATGAGTATGAAAAATTAGATGCAGCATACAAACAACTGTTAAGTATTGATCAACCAAAAATTGATACGCTGGATGCAGCACTGAAAGAAATTGCTTACAAAACACAACAGGAACAACAGGCGTATGCACAAAATTTTAATGATGGTTTTTTAACACAAATAGAATCGCTGAATAACCTGGTAAAAGAAAACAGCGCATTGCAAATAAGATATTACCTGCTGGTTGCTATTTTACTGCTGATAGAACTGATGCCTGTAATTGCAAAAACATTATTACCTGCCGGAACTTATGATGAACGGGTAATGCTTAGAGAGGAATTAGAAAAAGAAATGGCCCACAGTAATATACGCCGGGAGCAGGAACTGAAAGAACTATACAACAATACTGCTTTGCAGAATGATAAGGAAACCATCACTGCTTTTTTCAACCTAACTAAAAGTGACAGGGAAGAAAAAATAAGATCCTTCAGTCAAAAATGGAAAACGGAGAACCACCAGACCTTTGATGGTTTTTGGGAAAAAATGAAAAAAGAAATATTCACCAAACAGGAAAATTAACCAACATATCACTTCTTCCTCTTTCTATGAAAAACGAAACAGCCGCTTGTTAGCGGCTGTTTTTTATTAATACTTTTTTACGTAAACATTTTTATTCAGACGAAAGATTTGCATGAAATGATATTTTACAGGACTGGCAGTGTACCCTATTTTAAATTTGTTAATTGGGCCTTCAATATACTTTGCCGATAAAGAAGCAGTAATTATTACCACCACAGAATAAATTACAAAACATCCAACCTGTGATGCTATTACGATTTCAAACTTACCAATGGCACTACTATGGCGTTCAAAAAAGTCTGTATAGTGAGATTTGAAAAAATGCTTTACATAACTATAAGATCTCCAGAATACAATTGGCACCAATAAATGGTAGAGGTAAATTCCATAGCTGATCCGTCCAATATAAACCACCGCTTTATGCTGAAGAAATTTGCCGAAAAAATTCTGGTACAACTTAACTGCTCCTTCTATTACAGCATAAGAAACAACTGAAAAAAGCAACCTGCTGAATATAAAAGCCATATAATCGGATTCTGAAAAAACGAAAAACAAAGAAACAGGTATGGATATATACATGCCCATTTTAAACCACTTTGTTATGGCAAGTTTTTCCTTTTCTGTTGCCAAAGTATATTTATAGGCCATAATGGAGCCTACAGCAAAAGCATCGGCACAATACTGTGTAAGTATCTTCATTGAAATACCGACCAATGGTTGATAAAAAGCTGCCCTTACAGCTACTGATGCTACGATAATAAACAGGAATATTTTTAAAAGGTTCCGTTGCGGAACAAAAAGTATTATAAATGGCCAGATAAAATAAAACTGTTCTTCTACAGCCAGTGTCCATATATGCGCTGTTACGCTGCTGAATTCCTGCAGTTGAAATATGTGATAATTTGCCAGGTACGAAAAATACCAACCAGGGCTGCTTGCCACTTCACTACCCACACGGGGAATTACAAGCAAGAGCAGTAAATAAAGATAATAGGGAGGAAATATCCTTATGGTACGCCTGATCAAAAATACCCACATCACCCTGCCCTTTGTTGCACCTGCGGCTGCACCTTTTTCCTTTGCAGAAATAAGTATTCTTGTAATAAGATAACTGCTGAGTACAAAGAAAAAATTGATTAGCCAACTGAAAGAACCTACGAGTTTACTATGATGAAGTGAGGGTATCCAGTGATAGCATAGCACAAAAAAGATAGCGATAAAACGCAACCCGTATAACTGAGGATTATATTTTAATATAGAAGATGAAGGGGGCGGACTTGTTTGTTCCATAAAACTGGATTTAACACAGCCACAACGTATATATAAATAAGATATTGTTCAGAGAGTTGAAAAGCCCGGGATAATAGCTCCACAAGCGTATATTAATGTTACTCACAAACCTGTTTATAACTATACTACAAATACTTCCTTCAAATCAAAAAAACTACTTATCATCGCATCCAAAATAATTCAATACCTAATGTACTTAGCAACCCGGGTTATCTTTATTACAACAATGCTGATGATGGCTGAGATAGCTTCTGCCCAGCAACCAGGCAACTCTTTCCTGTATAATTATGTTACAAAAAAAAGACAGGTAATGAAGCCGGCTACGGTTGTTTCTTTATTTGAAAAATCAAGTGACCCGGTTCCCGCCGGCATAAAAAAAATACTTACTGCCCAACAAATGCTCACACTAATAAGAGATGAAAGTAAAGCGCTCTATCAAAGCAAAGCTTTGAACATTTCCATTTTGTTGCCATACAACGATGAAACTTTTGAGCTTGAACTGGTGCAGGAAGATATAAGCAGTGAAGGTTTTTCGGCAGGTAAACTAACAGGCAAAGGCACCCCGGAAAAAACAGCTACAGCAGAAGCATTACATTACAGGGGTTATGTAAAAAACCACCCGGCATCAATAGCAAGCCTTAGTATATTTGACAATGGTGAGATCATGTGCCTTTTTTCCAATGAAAATGGCAACTACAACCTTGGTAAAACAGGTGGCGAAAAGTATATATTGTACAATAGCGAAAACATGATTGCAGCGCTTGGTTTTGAATGTGGCACCGATGAAACTTCCGCTACAACAGAGAGCAACAGCCGCCCAATTTTTGAACCACTTGCACAGGAAGTTTGCAATAAGGTAAGAATATACTGGGAAGCTGATTACAAACTTTACAACCACAATTTTGAAAACAACTTTACCAATACAATAAACTATCTCTCTGGTTTATTTAACCAGGTGGCAACAATGTATCTTAATGATGGTATCGTTGTTGAACTATCAGAAGTATTTGTATGGACAACACCCGACACATTTACCACCACCAGTTCTTCTACCGGGCTTACTGCCATCCGCAACAAGTGGAATGCATTGGGCAATAATTTTAATGGTGACCTGTGTATGTTGATTGATGGCGGCACCACTAACAATGGCGGCAGGGCTTACCTGCTTACGAGTGGCATTTGCAATCGAAATGTTGCTTACGGTTATTCTAATGTCCGGGGAAATTTTAGTAATGTGCCCACCTATTCGTGGGATGTGGAAGTGATAACACATGAAACCGGGCACAACATGGGTTCCCGCCATACACATTGGTGTGGATGGAATACCGGCGCTGGTGTAACCTGTGGAGCAATTGATGATTGCTCTACAGTAGAAACTAATTCCGCCTGCGGTAGTTGCAGTGCTGCTACTGTCACTAATCCTTCTGCCCCGGCCGGGTTTAAAGGTACCGTTATGAGTTATTGCCATTTACGGTCTGGCATCGGCATTAATTTAGCCAATGGGTTTGGTACCATACCAAAAGCATATATACAATCAAACATTGGTGGGTCTTCCTGTTTGATAAAACAAAATAACTGGACTGGCAGTAGTGATACGGCATGGGAAAACCCAACTAACTGGAGTTGTGGTTCAATACCAACAGCCACCACTGACGTAACTATTCCAACAGGATTGGTAAACTATCCAGTGATAAAAAGCAATGCTATATGCAGGCGATTGAGACAACAAACCGGTTCTTCGGTAAAAGTAAATCCTGCTTTTAAATTGGATGTGGTTGGGCGTTAAAAACTATCGTTTCCCAAAAAGTTTATCAATATCTTTTTCTGTCAAATTAATATAACCATCCCTTGTGGTAAGCCTCACGCCGTGCCTGCCAATCAATGTGCAATGCTGCAGGTTTACGCCTTCAGCTCCCAATTTAAATGTTTGCATGTATTCTTTATTCTTCCTGTTATCATCCGTAAAAAACGATTTCAGCAATTGATAAAATTGGGAACATGCACCGCCGGTGCCTTTAAATTTTATGGAGAAATAATTTACTTCCTGTTGTTTTTTAAAATCTTTCATCAACAAAAAATAAACCGTATCGGCATCAGTACTTTTATATTCAAGTTTTGCCAATGTGGTGCCAAGGCTTTTTACTTCTCCTATCTTTTCCCAATTAGCGGTTTCAGCCATTTCAATTTGTGCATGGATACTTAGCGTTAAAATGCACAATACAAAACTTATAAAAAAGCTCTTCATCAGCATGTGTTTAAATTATTTCCAAATATGGACAATCATGATGACAAATGCAATACCGAAATTGGGTTAGATGTTTTTATTTAACGTGTTATGTTATTAAACTTTCCAGCAGCAATGTTTAAATAAGCCCGTAGGGCTATAAGGTTGGTAGAGATAAATAAATAATTTTCAAAAAGCCCCATAGGGGCGAAATATATAATCATCTTTCGTTCCTACGGAACTTGTTAAATGTTCTCCTTCCATTCTACCAATATCCAGTCCCTACGGGACAAGTAATTTTTTATTATCCGCATTTAATAGCATAGCACATTATTTATTCAGAAACTGGCATAGCTATCAGCTAACTTACTTCTTCAACGCTTCTCTTACTTTAGGAGCTATTTTAGTTCCATACACTTCTATTGATTTCATCAACGAGCTATGAGATGGGCCGCCCACATCCATGTGTGCAGAAAAACGGGTGAGGCCAAACAATTCATGCATTTGCAAAATTTTATCAATGGCTTCATTTGCATCACCAATGATTAATGCTCCTTCTTTGCTTCTTCCAAAATCAAACTGGTTCTTTTGATAAGGCGGCCATCCTCTTGAGCGCCCTACCCTATCCATCTGTGAGCTATATAAAGGATAATAATCATCCGCAGTTTGTTTACTCTCATCTCCAAAAAAAGAATGCATGTGTACTCCTACCTGGAATTTTTTCATATCGTGGCCGTAATGCTGGTACAGTTCTTTATAATAATCGAACAAAGGTTTAAACTGTACCGGCCTGCCACCAATAATGGCAAATATCACCGGCAAACCATGTTTCGCTGCCCTTACAACAGATTCAGGTGTGCCGCCAACAGCCACCCATATATTCAAATGATTATTTACTGCTCTGGGCAATATTTCCTGGTCGTGTAATGCCGGCCTGAATTTTCCCTTCCATGTAATACGATCTTCTTTATTTATTTTAAGTAAGCAGGCCAAGTTTTTCTTCAAACAATTCATCATAATCAGCCAGGCTGTTACCATACAAAGGAAATGATTCAGTAAAACTTCCCCTGCCTGCCACCAGTTCTGCCCTGCCATTTGAGATGAGGTCAAGCGTTGCAAAACTTTGATACAATTTTACGGGGTCAGATGAACTCAAAACAGATACTGCACTTCCCAGCTTTATGTTCTTTGTAACTGTGGCGGCTGCCGCCAAAACTATTTCGGGTGCAGATACCGCATAGTCTGGCCGGTGATGTTCACCAATACCATAGAAGTCTAATCCCAACTCATCCATCAGTTTTATTTCTTCTATCAATTCCTGCAGGCGTTGCCCTGCCGGTTGTATTTTTCCGGTTTTGTCAATATGCAAGTCGCCAAACATTCCTACTCCTAATTCCATAATAAAAAAATTTAGACCACAAAGTTAGTCAGAGGCAATGGGAACATTCTTGTCTTAGTTTAAGAAATAGTTGTTGGTTATTGGTTACTACTTCATATTCAGTATTTTTTTACGAATAAGAGCAGTATAGCTTAGAGTATTATTTGAGAAAAATAAAAGTTTTGCAAAGTGAAAACACCAACAAGTATCAAACTGCTTTTACTGGTATTTGCCTGTAATTATATTTTAAAAACTGATGCCCAGATTACGGTGGTGCCTAACCCAACTGTCCCCGACATTTTTGCATGGACAGGAAGCGGTGCATTATATGGTTACTCAGGCACACCAACTGTTTTCAACAATTCGCTGGTACTGGAATATAACAATACAGGAACTTCCGACCTGGCACAAATAAAGCAGCAATTGGCTGTATATACCGGGGGAAACAGCCTTCAACTTATTCCTAATCCAGATAACGGGCAGGGCGTTTACTTTCAAAGTATTCAAACAGTGTTCGACAATAAACTTTTTTTCATTTACAAAAGTGCAGCAGGGCCACAACAACTGGCATCTTTTGATGGCACTTATATTACGCTGTATCCCAATCCTGATGCTTCCCCTTCTGGTTTTATTGGTTCACCAAGGATATTGAATAACAACTTATATGTGGCTTATCAGAACATAGCAGGCGTAACACAGTTTGGAAGGTTTAATGGCACTGGCATTACACTTATTGCCAATCCTGATAACAGCACCGTTGGTTTTTATAATAATTACTCTACAGTATTCAACAATAAAATTGTAGGCAGGTATGTTACTGCCGCCGGGCCAAAACAGTTAGCCTCTTTTGATGGTACACAGTGGACAATATTGCCCAATCCTGACGCCACACCTAACAGGGGCGTACAGCCTGTTTTTCCAACGTTGTACCACAACAAGCTCTATTTTGTTTATTACAGCAACACCAATCAATATCAATTGATGCAATATGATGGCAGCAACAATCCAACACTTATTGCCAACCCACAAAACTCCGCCAGCAATATTGGCGGCGCCACTATTACTGATGGCATGTCGATAGTATATAACGATACGCTTTTCTTCCAGTATTACGATATCAATAATGTGTACAGGCTGGCTAAATTTGGTGGCACTTCTGTAAGCCTTGTAACCAATCCTGATGCAACCACTTATGGTTACTGGTGGCGGCCTGTTATTTATAACAACGGGCTTTATATTCTTTATCAAACAACTGATGCTAAAAGACATATTGCACAATACAAACCAAACAGCGGAACTATAAATGTGATTGCAAACCCTGATGCCGGTGGTTACACTGACCAACCTGTTGTGTATGGAGATAAATTATACATCAGGTATCTGAATGCACAAAACAAATATCAAGTAGGCAGTTTTGATGGAAGTGCTATTCAACTGCTTGCAAACCCAAATGGAATTTATAACACAGCTGTGAATGATGGTTACATGGGATTTCCGATTGTGTGGAATGAAAAATTATACATGCAATATGGCAGTGTACCTTATGGCCATGCTGGTAACCTTGCTTATTATGTTGCTCCCGGCAATGGCATTTGTCCCGGCAGCAACACCAGTTTTACCAGCAATGTTACCGGCAGCACTTATCAATGGCAGGTTGATAATGGCAGCGGCAATTTTACTAATCTTACCAATGTAACTCCTTACAGTACTGTAACCACCAGTGCCCTTACACTTACGGCACCAGCTACTTCTTTGTATGGATATAAATACCGCTGCTTTGTAAATGGCAATACATACAGCAACACTTTTACTTTACAATTTGCCAGCAACTGGCTTGGCACTACAAGCACAGCCTGGGAAACAATAAGCAACTGGAGTTGTGGCGCTGTGCCTGATGCTAACACCGATGTATATATCAGCCCCGGCAAACCGAATTACCCGGCGGTAAACTCCATCCGTTCGGTGAGAAGTGTGCATTTGCAAAATGGAACTACTGTTAATGTGGCAACCAACCAGCGGCTTACCATAACAGGAAAGTAATTATTTCATTGAATGCAATGCAACCCTGTTTCCTTCTGTATCAGTAAACTGGCCCATAAAACCATTGGCGCCAATGGAGGTTTTTGCGGCTATAATTTTACCACCTGCCGCTTCAACTCTTGAAAGAGGAACTGACAAGTCATCTCCTCCATTAAGATAGATAAGCGATCCGGTTTGAGATGGTTCATATCCATGCTCTTCTACCAGGCCACCGCCAATTTCTCCGTTTTGCATATCAGCAGGAAACATAGCATACTTCATTTCGGGTAATGGCAATATCATTGTAATACCTAATACAGTTTCGTAAAACTTTTTTGCCCTTTCGAAATTTTTTGCTGGAATTTCAAACCAGTTAATTGCATGTGCCATTGTTTATTTTTAATTGTGAATTGTAAATATACTATCTAAGGCAAAAAAATCCTGCTCAATGGCTGCATTATTATACTGTCAATCTGAGCTTGCCGGAGATCACATTAGAACTTTTAATTTGTAAAAAGCAGCCCGATGGTAATAACCATATTGCCATTTATCTTCTCTTATTGCCATTTCCCTTTTTCAAAAGGGGCAGGAAACATCTTTTTGCTACATTTAATTACTCATTATATTTTGAAATTTAAAGCCACCATATTATTATTTTGCCTCGGCATTTATTTTTTTGACGTGGCAGAAGCTTTAAAAATGTGCAAGGTGGTTGTACAAAAATCTGCCTGTTGCAAAACGGGCAAACCTAAAAAGGCAATCCCAAAGAAGTGTTCATCAAAAACTGAGGACTGTACAAAAATTTGTGTAAACTGTCCGCCTGCTTACACAGCCATTATCAGTTCTCCTCTTTTAATAACAGCATATCCCATTCAACTAAAAAATAGTTTCCCTTTTTATCAGCAAATTTTATTAGGTGAGTTTTATTCAAAGGCATGGAAACCTCCCAAAAACATATCTTTTTCCTGATGACTTAAAATCATTCATTTATTCAAATCAAAAAAAGATATGAAAAAATTATTTTTATTGGCTCTTGTTGGAGCCTTAACGGTAAGCTCGTTTGCAGCGGACAAAAACAAATCAAGATCCAAAAAAAGCAAGAAAGCTGTGAAAACAGAACAATGCTGTAAGGAAATTTGTGATAAAACAAAATGCAGCCCTAAACCAGGGTGTTGCAAAATGTAATTGCAGATAATTAGTAAAAGACAGCTCTCCTCGTGAGGGCTGTTTCTTTATGTAGAGATGTTTACAAAGTGGTTTTTACAATCATACCGTTTTCGACAGGCTCAAATTGGCAACTTTTATGGCGCAAGCATGATATCAAAATTATTTATAGCGCTTTTATTATTCAGGCTGGTTATAAGAGTATAAGCCAAGCCTTATTATACTTATACTGTCAGTCTGAGCTTGTCGAAAAGGAATAAAATAAATGAAACCTCTGTAGTTTATGTGGGACGTAGTTTTTATTTAAGTTGCCTATTACTTTCCAAACTCAAATTATACTTTAACACCAAAGATATACCCAACTAATGCGGATAACCCCATTGCAAGTGTACCCCAAATTGTAATACGTACAATAGCTTTTCTTACACTTGAGCCTCCTGTCTTTGCCGAAATTGTTCCTAAAATAATTAGAAAAATTATCGTGAAACCATATAGCCAATACTCCATAACTTTTACTGGTGCAAAAAGCACTACTAAAAGAGGTAATATACCTCCAACTGTAAATGAAGCTCCCGAAGCTATTGCTGCTTGTATTGGATTTGCCTGGCTAATCTCGTTTATACCTAATTCATCTCTAATATGTGTTGCCAAAGCATCTTTTTCAGTCAATTCAATTGCCACTTGCATTGCTGTTTCTTTTTTTAGACCTCTCTTCTCATAGATTTGAGCTAATATATTCAACTCTTCTTTTGGCATTTCTTTAAGTTCTTGCTTTTCTCTTTCAATGTCTGCTTTTTCTGTGTCTGTTTGGGAACTTACAGAAACATATTCACCAGCAGCCATTGATAATGCACCTGCGACAAGTCCTGCGACTGTTGCTAAAATAATAGGCTCTCTTGTTGAACTTGCAGCCGCAACACCTATTGCAAGACTTGAAATAGATATTATTCCATCATTTGCTCCCAAAACAGCAGCTCTTAACCAATTACTTCGGTGTATGTAATGACTGTCTAAATAGTTGTCAATTGTAATCATTTTCATATTTATGTTTGATGTCTTTTTTTCTGCTCGGGTCTCCTGTAAATTTAAGGCTTCTCAGACGAGTCTCCACGAAAAGCATTGCAGCATGGCCGTGGGACTCATCGCTGTTCAGGAAAGCTGTTCAAATCTATAATAGCTAAGTTAAAAATATGTTTATTTATCTATTGCAAATATCCTGTTCTGTATGCGGCGGGTTCGCTGCCGCACATTGCCACTGCACAGGAAACCCGCCTGAGAATCCTTTAATTGTTAGTGGAGCTATTTTGATATTGAGAGACCCGGAGCGGAATGAAAAACCCAGCCCATAAAAATAACCACACCCTTTTTACCCTCTTTTTCCATTACCGCCAAATACCTACCTTTGGCACCGATTGCGCCAAATGAGAAGTACCTGCTGAAAGGTTCTCTCTTTTTATTAATTCAAACTTATTTTGATATGCCATTAGTTGACCTGGTAATGCCCAAGCTGGGCGAAAGTATTATGGAAGCCACCGTTTTAAAGTGGCATAAAAAACCCGGTGATACCATTAAGGAAGATGAGACCGTATTGGACATTGCCACCGATAAAGTTGACAGCGAAGTGCCTTCTACTGCCGCCGGTGTGATAGAAGAAATTTTATACAAAGAAAATGATGTGGTGCCGATTGGCGCCGTGATAGCCAGGATAAGAGTGGGCGCTGATGCTGCTGTAACGGCGGCTCCTGCACAACCTGCTGCTCCTGCCCCGGTGTATGAAGAAGCCAGCGTGGTGGAAACCATTCCTTACCAGCCAACAACTGCGGCGAGTGCAGGGCCTGCACCTGCTATTCGTTTTTATTCTCCATTGGTATTGAATATTGCACAACAGGAAGGTATTACCATGGCGGAACTGGAAAAAATCCCGGGTACCGGACAGGATGGAAGAGTGAGCAAAAAAGATATACTGGCTTATGTGGCTAATGGAAGAAGGGCCGGCAGCAATGGCCAGCATACGTCAACAACCTTCAGTACAACAAACAGACACCTGTAGTAACACAATCGGTAACAGTAGCTGCACCAAGCCAGCCTGAACCTGTTTCAACTGCGGTACAAACTTATACCGGCAATGTGGAGATAATTGAAATGGACAGGATGCGGAAGATGATCGCCAAACACATGGTTGACAGTGTGCATACCAGTCCGCATGTAACCAGTTTTGCTGAATGTGATGTTACCAGCATGGTGTTGTGGAGAGAAAGAGTAAAGAAAGATTTTGAAAAAAGAGAAGGTGAAAAAATTACTTATACGCCGTTGTTTATTGAAGCGATTGTAAAGTGCATAAAAAAATATCCATGGCTCAGCAGTTCTATTGATGGCGATAAACTGATCGTAAAAAAAGACCTGAATATTGGTATGGCCACTGCCCTGCCCTCTGGTAATTTAATTGTGCCGGTTATTAAAAATGCAGACCAGTTAAATTTGACCGGACTTACTAAAAAAGTAAACGGACTTGCGAATGCTGCAAGAACAGGAAAACTAAAACCAGATGATACAACAGGTGGAACATTCACCTTAACGAATGTTGGTTCGTTTGGAAGTATCATGGGTACACCGATCATTAACCAACCACAGGTGGCAATAATGGCTGTGGGTGCTATTAAGAAAAGGCCGATGGTGATTGAAACACCTCAGGGCGACAGTATTGCCATCCGCCACATGATGTATATTTCATTGAGCTATGACCATAGAATTATTGATGGTGCATTGGGTGCTACTTTTTTAAATGCAGTGAGTAAGGAGCTGGAGAATTTTGATGGCAGCAGAACGTATTTAAACGAAGGATGGGAACGCTGATGAAGCGGATTTGGACAGATTGAAACGGATTTAGAATATAACGGTCGGCGATAAAATCGCCGACCGTTTTTATATATAAGATCAATATTATTACTTCTGAATTATTAAATCATTATGGTACCAGCAGCACTTTATGTGTTTTTTTATAACCACTTGGCAGCCCTACCGAAATCATATATACACCAGCAGGCATTGCCTTATTGATGTTAAGTGTAACTGTGTTTTCATTCTGGAGCATTTTACCAAATTGTAAACCAGTACACCTGTATCGCTAAATACATTCACCGTCATTTCACCACTTTCTGAATCCAGCAAATTCAATCTTATCACAGGGCTGCCGGCCTGCACAGGATTGGGATTTATCACCACCACCTGTCCTTCGCCATTATTTGCTTTTGCCAAACGCAAAACTTTGCTTATTGACCTTTCTCCATTCTTTTCTATGGTAACAATGCGGTAATAATTTATAGCGCCTGCATTGGGATGTACAAACTGGTAATGTTTTTTTGCCCGTCAATAACAACGCTGCTGATGGTTGTAAAATCCTGGCCATTGCGGCTCCACTGTATTTCAAACACATCAATACCCAAAGTGGAAGCCACCTGCCAGTTGAGCAACGGATTATTATTTTGCCACACTGCCGTAAAGCTTACTAACTGTATGGGTAACACGATATCAGTATTAAAGATGGGCAGTGTGTTGTAAGTATCCAGCAATGTTGTATTGGTATCTGCTGCCGACATACAAAGCCATTTTTGCAATACACTGCTGTACAACTGCCGGTAATCATACTGCATTGGCACATGATCATCAGCAGTGGGATTGGCAGGCAGTACCGGCGAAGTACCCACCATACCGCCACGTACTTTGGTGCCAAAGAAAATAACCGGCGCCGCCACACCATGATCGGTTCCAAAAGAACCATTGCCTTTTATATTTCTTCCAAATTCACTAAACGTCATACCGCATACTTTATCATCCACCTCCATCAGTTCAAGGTCGTTTTGAAAAGCGGCTATTGCCTTGCTGAGTTTTGCCATTGCTACAGGGTGCCTTCCCTGGTTATAATTACCAGCTACCACCTGCCCGTCATGCGTATCAAATGAATCAGGATGGTTCACAATATATACAGGTGTTCTTAATCCCCCTTTTACTAACCGGGCTACAATCTTTAACTGGTTGGCAAGGTCTTCATCAGCATATTGTGTGGAGAGTGTGGTGGAGGCATTATAAGCATCCCGTATGGTGGTGGCATAAGCATTGCTCTGGTCTTTCATCAATCTTATAAAAGACAGTTCCCTGCCATAATCATTATTGGGTGCCGTATCAGTTGTCTCATTTATAATATTGATGAGATCCTGCGGATTACTAACGTTGTAGCCTACGTTAATAGAACTGCCCTGCAAAGTAAGCGGTAGCGAACTGCCGATCTGTATAGCCAACGGGTCAGGCATATCAACGTTGGGATAGCCTGAAGGAAAACCGGGGTTATCCTGCAAAAGATAACGGCCCATCCATCCAGTTGTTAATACTTGTGTACTGTTACTGCCACTCTGCATAATATCAGTGGCACGGAAATGTGAAAAGTTAGGGTTGCTGTAACTAACGCCCTGCACTACCGTTACTTTGTTTTCGTTATATAAATCTCTTAACTCCGGCATTGATGGGTGCATGCCTGTGGTAGGATTATTATTAAGCGATAAAATTTGTGCCTGCGGCGGAACAATATTGGGTCTTGCTGCTGCCAGTGATGATAGCTGTCAATGGGTATGATACAATTCAACCCATCATTACCGCCGGTAAGCTGAATGATGACCAGCACCCTGTTGCAACTATTGAAGCCGAGTGCCACCTGCTGCAAAAAAGGGCTGTCGAGCAAATTGGTTGCATGCACCATTGTTTTACCAAGCATAGTGGCAGCGCCGGTAAGCACCGATAGTTTTACAAATTCATTACGTTTCATAAAGTGATGTTTATTGATATTGGAAAACAGAACACATAATTTTTTTATCAAGCCAGTTGAAACTCAGCCAGCCTTACAATGGTAAAGTACAAATTTCTTAACCGGTTGATCACCTGCTCCTGTAAACCCTGGTCGTTGAGATTGCTATTATACTGGTTCCACAAACTGGTCCAATAATTATCAGATTGCTGGCCACTGAGCAGTGTTTGTGTTTTTATCTGGTTTCTTTTTTCAAGCGACAGATCAACAGGCAATAAAAATTTAATAGTGTCTGCCACCAATGTGTTGGGATTGCCGGGAGCGCTGCTTTGCCTTGCCCACGCCACATGATCAACACGCCATTCAATTTCATAAAAGTATCCCCACAACAAACCTTCTAAGTAGCTGTACCTTCTTTGCACCGAGTCGCTGGTTATCCATGCCTGGTGAAACGCAGGCTCCTGGTAATAGGGCCGCCAGCCCGATACTGTTGGCGGGTTCATTAAATGCTGCTCTGTTATTTCGCAATAATAAGAGGCGGTTCCATATGCATTATAAAGCGCTTCATAGTTTGTACTATCGGCTGGGCTTATGTCCATATTAAACACCCTGTAAAACCCTACATATAAATCCAGTGGACTTTTTATGATTACACCCTTGTTTACCGGATCAAAAAAATGCTGGCTTTTAAACAACTGCTGCAGCACGGGCCTTATTTCCCAGTTACTGTTGATAAATGTTTGCGCAAGTGGTGCAATCACATTGGCTTCAATATTGGCATCTATATCATAATAAACAAAAAAGCGGTACAGCCTGCGACAAATATATTTGGCCACCACCTGCTGCTTGCTAAAGATCATGTTTATAAGGTCATCAAGTTCTAATGCACCTTGTGTACCCGGCCTGTTATTGATAACTGTGTTATTAAAAAATGGAGAAAAGGTTTTGTTTTCCTGCGAATGCCTGTCGGGTATAAAAGTGGTAACTGTTGTAAGCTGTTCAAAATTTTCGGTGTACCAGCCTGTTAACACTTTTGCCGCTTCTGCCACATCGCTTTCTGTGTATTGGCTTTCGGGCCCTTTGCCAAGCGTAAACAATTCTAATAATTCACGGGCAAAATTTTCATTGGGTTCAGCAGCCGTATTTTTCTGGTTGCTCAGGTAATTCATCATGGCAGGATCGGTACATATCTGCCTGATCATGGTTTTAAAATTACCTAGGCAATTATTACGCAGCAGCGTTAAATAATTATACATAATGCGGCCTGCATTAATACCAGCATCACTCTGCTGCTCTAACTGGAACAACTGCACCGGGATAAAATGATACCAGAACAAAACGATTTTTTCTGTGATGGAAGTATTGCTTTTTATGTAAGCGCCGGCCTGCCAGTTTTTTAATGAACTGTAAATACGGGCATAGCCAGTTTCAGGATGATTGGTTACATTCCATTGCAATGCACTGTTGGCCCAGCTTTGTCCGTAAGCCACACCTGCTGCATCTGCCTGGCTGTTTTGATAATTATTAATAGGAGGCGCCAGTGCTGGTATATTAGCCTGCGTGGGCACCAGCAGGTCAACTGCCTGCGATGGGGATAGCCCGTTGAGCAACGTCAAATCATTTTTTCTAAAACCTGCCGTTAACCTGTTCACCAAATGCTTTTTTTCCCAATCGGCAAAGCTGCCTGTATATAATGCCAGCCCACTGGTAACATTGCCTACACGTAAAGCAGTGCCATTGGTTTCATCACTTTTACGCCCTGGCTTTTTACGGGAATACTTTTTAAAGAGAGGATCCTCTTTGGTTATTGTTTCTTCAGCTTTATTTGCGGTTGATAATTGTTGAGGTGATTTTTTTACAGAGAATCTTTTTAAGAAATCCCTTCTTGAGTTTTTCAGGGGCATAACAGTTAATTAAATTGCAGGAAATATTAATTCCGGCATGGTTTACAATAAAGTGATAAATGGAACTTTCTGAAATTGCCAAATTTCATGCCGAAGCAAAAAAAAATATCCACAGCCTGGTTATGCTGAATGCCAGGATTGTGAAAATGAAATATCGTTAAACAAAATGTAAACGTGTTTTTACTAAGGCAAGTTTTTTTACTGCCATGTAAAGAGTATTTATACTGATAAATGACATTATGCGTACTGTTGCCAAAATCAGCTTTACTTTTTATTGGGTTATTTACTTGTGTATTCATAAATCACATAACCCCACGGTTCAATTTTCCATTCTTTATTAGTGAGTTTTTTTTTACTACCCATAAATACATTGTATGGCAATCCCCACAATGATTTTTCATTTACTGTTATTGCTTGTTCTGTTGCAGATAAATTGAGTATCACAAAAATTTTCTTTCCATCCTTCTCTCTTGTATAAGCATACAAAGCATTTTCATCACCTACTGCCACTTTTGTGAAAGAAGCATTTGATGCCAGCGCTGCATTTCTTTTTCTCAATGCAAGAAGCGTTGTATAAAATTTTGCTCTTTTGTATTCCTTAAAAACGATCGGGTCTTTTTCAAAAAATTGCAATGGCCTTAATACAGGTTCTTCCTGGCCGCTGTAAATAAGCGGAACGCTTTTATGCATGGTTTGTGTAAACACGGCAAAGGGTGCATGCACGGCTCCGGGAAATGTTGCATAGTCTGCTTTGTTCCAGGAATTTTCATCATGGTTGCTGGTGAAGTACAATATTTGTGCATAGGAAGGATAAACAGTGTCATATTTATTTCTTACGCTGTCCAAACCAAATGCAGGCCTTGTTCCTGCGGCTATTTTTTCCATCATGTGAAACATCTCCCATGGATAGGTGGCATCAAAACCACTGCGGTGTAAATAATCTTTATCGCCTTCTGCCAGCCAGTACATATCCCGTTTTAGAAAATTCAATTTATTAATGCACTTCTTCCAGAAACTTTCCGGAACATTCCATGCCACATCCTGGCGGTAACCATCAATGCCAGTCTTTACAATCCAGTATTTCATGGCAGCGATCATACTGTCCTGCATTTCGATATTCTTGTAATCAAGTTGCCTTGTGTCTGTCCAGTCGAATGGCACTGCTGGTTTGCCTGCACTGTCTTTTATAAAAAATTCAGGATGCTTTGTAACCCATGGATGATCGGCTCCTGTATGATTGGGAACCCAATCAATAATTACTTTCATACCCAGTGCATGAATTTTACTCACTGTGTTTTTCCAGTCTTTCAATGTTCCAAATTCAGGATTGGGAGAAGTGTAATCTGCCACTGCATAATAACTGCCCATTGTTCCTTTGCGGTCAAGTTTGCTGATAGGATTGATGGGCATGAACCAGATAGTTTGCACGCCCATTTTTTTCAACCGTGGAAGATGCTTTGCAAAAGCATTGAAGGTTCCTTCTTTAGTATATTGACGAACATTTACTTCGTAGATATTTCCCTGAAGGCTCCATTCAGGAATGTGGCTTCTTTTAACAGAACTGCGTTTGTGTTTTTGTGCATCAGCAACCGAAACTATGTTTATAGCAACAAGCAGCAGGTAAAATATTTTTTTCATGAAAATTATTTGTGCGATAAAGCTACTTAATTCAGCAGCATGGTGCAACAAAAAACACAACTATACAAGTTGTGTTTTTTATAAAGAAGAAAGTATGAAAAATTATCGCAGCAAAACCACATTCCCTTTTCTCAGCATCACATTGCCTTTGTAATCTATTGCCCTTGCCACCCATACATAATTACCGGGGTCAACGAACGCACCTTTATATGTACCATCCCAGCCAACATAGTAATTGGTGGTTTTAAATAACAACTGCCCGGCACGGTTATAAATAACGAAATAGTCAAATGAACTGATCCCTACAGGAAATACATGCAACACATCGTTTGTTCCATCTCCATTTGGTGTAAATGCACCAGCTACATACAACTCCGGTCCTTTATATCGGCGTACCAAAATTTTGCTGCGGCTATAGCATCCTTGCTTAGTGAGTGTATTTAATTCATACACCTGGTCAAGATCGTAGGTAGCAACAGGGTTTGTAATCACATCGCTGTTAAGCCCGGTGAAAGGTGTCCATTTATACCACAGCATATTTATATCATTGCTTGTGAGCAATTGTACCGGTTCATCTTTTGCAGCAACAGTATCTCTCTGCGCTCTTGACCTGTTGTAATAAATAGTGAACGGCCTTATAATAGTGTCTTTACATTCATGGTCCGATTGCCCTATCAATGTTATTACATGATAGTCCTCGCTATTGAACCTACGGGTAAACCTGGCATTGCCTTCACCAAGACCATAACCAAGATCCCACAACCATTTACTAACAGGCACGCTGGTATTAGTACTTGCGCTATATGTAATATTCCTGAATACACAGGAGTCAGAAAGATTTAATGATATGGAAGGCTTTGGATAAACCACGATAAAACTATCTGCTGTTTTTAAATGACAACCCTGGTCGCTTTCCGCTTCTAAAATAATATGGTGTGTACCAGCCGGTAAAAGAGTTTGAGGATGCTGGCTTGTTGATAACGGGTTGCTGTTGTAAGTCCATTTCCATCTTACCACATGGTCTGTTGACGCAGCAGGCATGGTTGAAAGATCAGTAAAACGTATTATTTCATTATTGCAGGTGGCAGTGGTGGTGAATTTTGGTAATGGAGAATACCTGACACTTAAAACCTTGGATGCAGTATCAGAACGGCAACCATCTGTTGTAGTAACCACTAACTTAACGGGCAATGTCCTGCATTATTTATAAATGAAGCTGGTGTTTTTGTTGTAACGATATTACTTCCTATCTGCCACCACCAATTAGTGATGGTGCTCAAATTGCCGGGCACCGTTGAGTTATCCTGTAATAATATTGGTGTTTCATTTTCACACATTACAGATGGGTTACTAAATGCAGCAACAGGCTTATCAATTACCGATACATATTGCGATGCACTCTTTATACATCCCGGCGGATTAGTAATTTTTAAAATAACCTGGTACCTGCCCGGGCCTGTATAAGTATGATTTACCGATTGCCCCTGGGCTTATCCCCGGTATCAAAATCCCATTCGTATATAGAAACAGGTAGCGTGCCGGTTGAAGTATTGTTGAAAATAAAATTGTTTCCGATGAGGCACTGGTCGTCATCGTTTATTGTAAACGAAATATTTGGCGATGGTGAAATAATGACCGACATTTTTTTTCTTGCTCCCTCACAGCCACCCACAAGCGAACGCTGGCTCACCCAATAATCCAATGTGCCGGCAACAGATGTAGAAGGTGTTGGCGCACGGGTAGTGCCAATGCCAGCATTTGCTACAGTGTACCATATTAATTCATGGGCAGGCCAGGGCAATGCTTTAAGCGGTGTAGGAAAATCCCCCTGGCAATAATAAATATCTGTGGTGGATGGTGTATCTGGAATGGGTAAAATAGTTACTTCTGCATGTGCCGTATCACGGCATCCATAGCCGGGATAGGGCACCATATCCACATGAAATCTTGCACTTGATGGCGGTGGAGGCCGCATGGTAACCAACCGTGAGGTACCAATAACAGAAGAATAATCCTGGTTGTGCCATGTATAGGATGCAAAGCCATAAGGCGCTGTAAGCACAACACTATCGGCACCCTCACACAATGCACCTAATGCCATCACTCCTCCGCAGCCTGTACCTACATCAAGATATGCGTAACCAAAATGCCCTCCCAATGTACAATCTGCAGTTTTAAATTCAAGGCGTACTGTTCTGCCGGCATAACCTGCAAAATCAATTGATGCCGGTGTCCATTCTTTATACAAAACATTGCTTGACCTTGCTGATACCTGGAAGCCGGGTATAGTGCCATTTGATACATAGTCATAGGAAGCACAATCTATAACCCTTCCGGTTTCCACATCATATGCTGATACAAAAAAACGGGGTTGCTGAAAAAGATCATGGGCAGGATCTTCAAACACCACTGCATAATAATACGTAAGGCTGAATGTATCTTCAGTAACAGGGATCTGAAAGGTATATGATATGCCTTCTGCCTCATTGCCTACATTATCATTACCAAGTTTTACTGAATAGCGGCCACCATAAGGACATGCTTCCAGGAAACCTCCATAATAATCAAATCCTGCTGTATTAAAATCAATGAGTGAATGCCTGTTAGGCTCCGGGGAACTATTGCTTA